>NZ_CACVCG010000122.1 GCF_902729435.1 Magnetospirillum sp. UT-4 | reverse complement strand
GCCCGCTTGGCAAAAGCCAGCGATTTGCCAACGACGCTGCAGGTTGGAAGGATCTGTGGGCGTGGCTGGGGGGGTACTCGGTCGCTCGAGTGGTGATGGAGGCCACGGGCGGCTATGAGCGTAAGGTCGCCCATTTCCTGAGAGAGTCCGGCCTGATGGTCGGCGTGGCCAATCCACGCCAGGTCCGTGACTTCGCTCGTGCCACCGGACGGTTGGCCAAGACCGACACGTTGGATGCCGCCGTCTTGGCGCATTTCGCCGAGGTCGTCGCGACCCGCCCCCTGCCGAAGCGCTCGGCGGCGGTCGAACGCCTTGCCGAGCATGTGGCCTTGCGCGACGCGCTGGTGAACCAGGCCAGGATGCTGTCCAACCAGGGCGACCACTTCACCGACAAGGCCATGGTGCGGATGCTCTGCGGCACGGTCACGGCGCTGAAGGCGAAAATCACCCTCTTGGAGCGCAAGATGGCTGAGATCATCCAGAACGATCCGACGCTCAAGACGCACAACGAACTGTTGTTGTCCGTCCCAGGCATCGGTCCCGTGGTCGCCGCAAGCCTGATAACCGAATTGCCCGAGCTCGGGCACATCGACCGTCGCGCCATCGCCGCCCTGGTCGGCGTGGCGCCGTTCAATCGCGACAGCGGATCAAGCCGCGGAAGACGGATCACCGCTGGCGGAAGGGCATCTATTCGCTCCAAGCTCTTCCTTGCCGCAATGTCCGGCATTCGCCACAACCCGGTCCTCCGAGAGTACTACAAGCATCTCCTGGCCAGGGGGGCCCTCAAAAAGGTCGCCCTCGTCGCCTGCATGCGAAAGCTCGTCGTTACCCTCAACGCGATGATGCGTGACGGCGCCTTCTGGCAGCCAAACGCCGCCTGAAGATCATGGTTGCTTCGA
>NZ_CACVCG010000121.1 GCF_902729435.1 Magnetospirillum sp. UT-4 | reverse complement strand
TGGCTCATAGCCGCATGATCTGAAGTAGTTGGCGCATTCGGCGGGCTGGAACAGATCGACGAGGCGTCCGATGAGGCTCCAAAGGCCAGAGACGGTTCGCTCGGCCTCCCTTCGCAGCAGTGCCTTGAGCTTGGCGAAGGCCTTTTCGATGGGGTTGAAGTCGGGGCTGTAGGGTGGGAGGAACAACACCTTCGCCCCGGCGGCCTCGATCACCTCGCGGACCACGGGACGTTTGTGGCTGGACAGATTGTCCATGATGACGACGTCACCGGGCGTCAGGGTCGGCACCAAAACCTGGCGCACGTAGGCTTCGAACCATTCGCCGTTGATCGGCCCGTCGAGGACCATGGGCGCCACCATGCCGGTCATCCGCAGACCGGCGACCAGGGTGGTCGTCTTGCGATGTCCGTGGGGGAACCCCATCCGCAGGCGCTCGCCCCTGGGGCAGCGTCCGTGCGTGCGGGTCATGTTGGTGGCCGTCCAGGTCTCGTCGATGAAAACCAAGCGTTCCGGATCCAGGTCAGGCTGGCCGTCGAACCAGTCCTGCCGCTCCATCAGGATGTCGGGGCGGTCTTGCTCGATCGCGTGGCCGGTCTTTTTTTCCGCGTGATCCCGCGGCGAACGAAAAAACGGTGAAGGCCAACGCGTGACACCGTCAGGCCGATGTCGGCCAACGCATCGCGCAGTTCATCCAGGGTGATGTCCTTGCGGGCGTCCCAGATGCCCAGGATGTCGTCCCGCCGCGCCTCGATCCGGCGCGACCGCATGTCGCCACCTTGAGGCTTGGGGGCAAAGCTGCCGGTGTCGCGGCGCTGCCCATGCCACCGGATCGCCGTCGAGGGCGCCACTCCGAACCGAGCCGCCGCCGACCGGCAACTCATGCCCTCGTCAATCGCAGCCAAGACACGCGAACGCAGATCCATCGATAGAGGCTGTCCCATTCATGCTGGCCTCCTCGCTCCAGCAGGAATCTTGAATCAGATTTTCAGCCCCTTGGGAATCCCTTGCGATTCGTGACGTTCGAAATC
>NZ_CACVCG010000120.1 GCF_902729435.1 Magnetospirillum sp. UT-4 | reverse complement strand
ACCAGCGCGGCGTTCTGCTGGGTCATCTCGTCCATCTGGGTGACCGCCGAGTTGACCTGGTCGATGCCGGAGGCCTGTTCGCTCGACGCCGCCGCGATCTCGGCGACGATGTCGGCGACCCGCTTCACGCTGCCCAGGATGTCCTCCAGGGTCTTGCCGGCGCCCTTGACCAGGTCGGCGCCCGAGCGCACCTGGGTCGAGCTTTCGGCGATCAGGGTCTTGATTTCCTTGCTCGCCTGGGCCGAACGCTGGGCCAGGTTGCGCACCTCCTGCGCCACCACCGCGAAGCCCTTGCCGGCGTCGCCGGCGCGGGCCGCCTCGACCGCGGCATTGAGGGCCAGCAGGTTGGTCTGGAAGGCGATCTCGTCGATCATGCCGACGATGTCCTCGATCTTCTGCGACGAGGATTCGATGCGGCCCATGGCGGTGATGGCTTCCGACACCACCTGGCCGCCGCCGGCCGCCACCTCGCGGGCCCCGGCCGCCAGCTGGTTGGCCTGCTGCGCGTTGGCGGCGTTCTGGCGCACCGTGGCGGCCAGCTCCTCCATGGACGCGGCGGTCTCCTCCAGCGCCGAAGCCTGCTGCTCCGAGCGTTCCGACAGGTCCTGCGAGCCGGCCGACACCTCGGACGCCGCCGAGCCGATCTGCCCGGCCGCCGAGTTGATGTTGGTGACGATCTCGAACAGCTTGTCGGCGGTCTTGTTGACGTCGCCCTTCAGCTGGTTGAAGACGCCGCCGTATTCGTTGGTGATGCGCTGGGTGAGGTCGCCCTCGGCCACCGACGACAGCACGCTGGCGACGTCCTTCAGCGCGATGCCGGTCAGGTGCACCAGGTTGTTGACGCCCTGGCACAGATCGAGCAGGAAGCCGTCCTTGCCGGCCAGGTCGATGCGACGGTCGAGGTCGCCCTTCGACGCCGCCGACGCCACTTCGGCGACCTCGGCGACGATGGCGGCCTCGCGCTTGCGGGCGGCCAGTTCGGCTTCCCGCTCGGCCTCCTCCTTGGCGCGGGCCTCGGCCTCCATGCGGACCTTGTCGATGGCGTTCTGCTTGAACACCTGCACCGCCTTGGCCATGGCGCCGATCTCGTCATGGCGGTCGAGGGCCGGGATGTCGACGTCCAGCTTGCCGCCGGCCAGGTCGCCCATGGCGCCGGTCATGCTGTTGATGGGGG
>NZ_CACVCG010000119.1 GCF_902729435.1 Magnetospirillum sp. UT-4 | reverse complement strand
GGGCTAACCGCTTGCACGGTCTCGGCAGCGCTGCCAGCATCCAGGGTCCCGGATTCGAGGATTGGCTGCCATGACCGACGACACCGACCAGCGCCACAAGGACAAGATGGCCAAGAAGAAGGCGGCGCGCGACCGCCTGATGGTCAGGAAGCAGGGGGCGAAGGGCCTGCTCATGGTCCATACCGGCCCGGGCAAGGGCAAGTCCACCGCCGCCTTCGGCATGGCGCTACGCTCGGTCGGCCACGGCTTCCGGGTCGGCGTGGTGCAGTTCATCAAGGGCGCCTGGGACACCGCCGAGCGCCGCGTGCTGGAGGGCTTCGGCGAGCTGGTGACGTTCAAGGCCATGGGCGAGGGCTTCACCTGGGAAACCCAGGACCGCGCCCGCGACGTCGCCGCCGCCACCCGCGCCTGGGAGGCCGCCGCCGCCATGCTGGCCGATCCCGCCTATCGCCTGGTCATCCTGGACGAGATCAACGTCGCCCTGCGCTACGATTATCTGGCGCTGGACGCCGTGCTGGCGGCCGTCGCCGCCCGCCCCGAGGGCCAGCACGTGGTGATGACCGGCCGCAGCGCGCCGCCGCCGCTGATCGAGGCCGCCGATCTGGTCACCGAGATGACCATGGTCAAGCACCCCTTCCGCGACGGCATCAAGGCGCAGCCGGGGATCGAGTTCTAGCAAGCCACCCTGTATCGTCATGGCCGGGCTTGACCCACGGCTGTCCGGTTTAAATTTCGGCAGGCAATTGCCCCCCTCGCCCGCTTGCGGGAGAGGGGGGCGAGCGCCAGCGAGCCGGGGTGAGGGCGGCGCGCGTCGGCGCGCCCAAGACCTGGAGAAACCGGCGCTTTCGCTGTCGCGAAGCGCACCTCGCGGCGCGCACCCTCTCCCTCCCGTCGCTGTCGCGACGGGCCCCTCCCTCTCCCGCAAGCGGGCGAGGGTAATCCTGTCTACTTCGGCCAGCGTCACCCTGGACGCAGCCGTCACCAAGGGCTCCAGAAGGCAATCCGAAAATTAAACCGGACAGCCGTGGGCTTGACCCGGCCATCCCTGCGGGTCCGCCAAAAATCAATTTATTATAACGCATTAGGCGGCGCCACGGTAGATGCCCGGGTCAAGCCCGGGCATGACGGAAAAGAGCATCAGGATGCTCAATCGGGGTCCTCTTGCAGCTTGTTCT
>NZ_CACVCG010000118.1 GCF_902729435.1 Magnetospirillum sp. UT-4 | reverse complement strand
AGGGGAATCGCATTTGAAAAAAGCGGGTAGCGCCTGGCGCTGAAAAGGATTCATTAGGGGGCTCTATCGGCGAAGGATGGATCCCTCAGATGTCCTGGTTTGACAAGGCATTCGACGCGCTACCGGACCCGCGCACCGGCAATGCGACGCGGCACGACCTGCTGGAGATTCTGACGATCGCCCTGACGGCAACGGTGTGCGGGGCGGAAAGTTGCTCGGACTTTGCCGACTTTGCGGTCGACCGCGAGGATCTGTTCCGTGAGTTCCTGCGGCTGGAGCATGGGGTTCCGAGCCACGATACCTTCTCACGCGTCTTTCGGCTTCTCGACCCGGCGGCGTTTGCCGCGTGTTTCGGCCGCTTCCTTGATGAACTGGGTGCGGCGGGAGAAGGCGTGATCGCCATCGACGGCAAGACGCTGCGGCGTTCCTTCGACGACGCGGCGCGCACCAATCCGCTGGCGGTGGTGACGGCGTTCGCGTCGGCCGCGCGCCTGGTGGTGGGCCAGCGCAGCTACCGGGTGGCCGAGGGCGACAGCGAGATCGTGGCGGCCCGCGCCCTGCTGGAGTGTCTGGACCTGAAGGGCCATCTGGTGACCGCCGACGCCATCCACTGCCAGGAAGAGACCGCCCGAACGATCCGCAAGCGCGGCGGTGACTACCTGCTGCGGCTGAAGGGGAACCATCCCGCGCTCCATGCGTCGGTGGTGGAGTACTTCGCCGACCCGGACCTGCGGGCCGGGCTGGCGAACACCACCACCACCGACGCCGACCATGGCCGGATCGAGACCCGACGAGCCTGGGTCTGCCACGACCTGGACTGGCTGCGCGGGCCGAAATCGGCCAGCACCGAGCCGGTTATGCTGCCGGACATGGCCTGCCTGGGCATGATCGAGGCGACCGTCGAACATCGCGGCAAGACCACCGTCACCCGCCACTACCATGTTGCGTCGCGCCCCCTGCAGGCGGCCGACTATTTGGCCGCAGCTCGTGCTCACTGGTCGGTGGAAAACGGACTGCACTGGGTACTCGACGTCGTCTTCGACGAGGATCGCGCCAGAAACCGCAAGGATCACGGCCCCGAGAACCTCGCCACCCTACGCAAATTGGCCCTCAACGTCCTCAACCGCGCCCGCCCCGGCATCTCCGTCCGACGCAAGCGAAAGCGATCAGGATGGTCCAATGACTTCGCGAGATCCATCCTCGGCCAAATGCGATGACCGTG
>NZ_CACVCG010000117.1 GCF_902729435.1 Magnetospirillum sp. UT-4 | reverse complement strand
AGGGCAATCGACTGAGATTTCGGTGGCGCGGCCTGGCGATTTGTGATTCGCAGGAATCCTGGATTGGTTTGAAAGCCGGGATGGTTTGCGATGATCGAAGAGGAAGCGGAAGGCATTGGGGGGAAGCTTGATTTTCTGGCCCATTTTTCGGGTCTTCCCGACCCTCGGCAGGCGCTCAAGGTGCTCTACCCTCTTGATGAGGTTCTGCTTTTGACGTTGTGCGCGGTCTTGTGCGGAGCCGACGGTTGGGTCAGCGTGGCGCTGTTTGGTCGGCGCAAACTCGATTTTCTGCGCGGGTTCCTGCCCTTCGAGAATGGCACGCCGAGCCACGACCAACTCGGCCTGATCTTCGGGGCCCTGGACGCGGTTGCCTTCCAGGCCTGCTTCATCTCCTGGGCGCAGGCGTTGAGCGGTTCGCTGACGGGCGTTGTCGCCGTGGACGGCAAAACCCTGCGCCGTTCCTTTGACCGGGCCGGAGGCAAGGGGGCGATCCACATGGTCTCGGCCTGGAGTTCGGCCCAGAAGCTGGTGCTGGGATCGCGGGCGGTGGCCGAGAAGTCCAACGAGATCACCGCCATTCCCGAACTTCTCGGGCTGCTGGCTCTCAAGGGGGCGATCGTCACCATCGACGCCATGGGCTGCCAAAGAAAGATCGCCGAGACGATCATCGACAAAAAGGCCGACTATGTGCTCGGGCTCAAGGGGAACCAGGGAAGCTTGCGCGAGGACGTCGAACTCCTGTTCGATGAACAGACGACGGGCGGCTTCAAGGACATGTCCGTTTCCAGGACATCCGCCACCGATGCCGACCATGGCCGCATCGAAACCCGCGAGGTCTTCGCCACGGACGATATCGGATGGCTCAAAGAGCGCCACGATTGGAAGGGCCTGACCTCCATCGTCATGGTTCTGTCCACTCGCGAAACCACCAAGGGCATCGAGCGCGACCGGCGTTTCTACATCTCGTCGCTTCCCGCCGACGCCGAAAGGCTGGCCGCAGCCATCCGAGCCCATTGGGGCGTCGAGAACGCACTGCATTGGGTGCTCGATGTGAACTTCCGCGACGACGACTGCCGTATCCGCAAGAAAAATGCCCCGGCGAACTTTACCGCCGTCAAGCGCGCCACTCTCAACGCCCTCAGAAAGGCCCCCGGGAAAGATAGCCTCAAATCCAAGCGCCTCATCGCCGCCTGGGATGAAACTTTCCTCGCACAAACCCTCCGGAACCTATGACGTCACATCATTCGATTCCCC
>NZ_CACVCG010000116.1 GCF_902729435.1 Magnetospirillum sp. UT-4 | reverse complement strand
GTCTTATTCGCCACGGCATGGATTTGGGCTGGCGAGCGTAGCGTAAGATCCTGATTTGGCGTAGGAAATGGGTGTCGAATCCGTTCCAATGCCAGATCGGAGGTTGCCACGCCCGCCATGACCGACGATACGATGTTGCCCTTCGCGTTGCCAGCCGTCAGCCGCAAGAAAGTGACGGCGGCCTTCGATGGCGGTCGCATCACCTCGGACGGCGGGGTGGTGCTGCTGGCCGAGGCAGAGCGGCGGCTGGGATTGGCCGACAAGCTGGCGGCCGTGATCGCCGACGGGCGCGATCCGTCGCGGGTGATCCACCGGCTTCCCGACATCCTGCGCGCCCGCATCCTGGCCATCGCCTGCGGCTGGGAGGACGCCGACGACCTGGACACGCTGCGCTTTGATCCCGCGTTCAAGCTGGCCTGCGGCCGTCTGCCCGACAGCGGGCGCGACCTGTGCTCGCAGCCGACCGTGTCCCGCTGGGAGAATGCGCCCGGCTTGCGCGAGATCCTGCGGCTGATGGCGGTGATGGTGGATCAATACTGCGCCAGCTATCCGGTCCCGCCCGAGGCGGTGACGCTCGACATCGACGACACGCTGGACGTGGTGCACGGCCACCAGCAGCTTTCGCTCTTCAATGCCCATTACGACGAGCGCTGCTTCCTGCCGATCCACATTTACGACACCGCCACCGCGCGGCCGGTGGCGATGATTCTGCGCCCCGGCAAGACACCGACCGGCAAGGAGGTGCGCGGGCACCTGCGCCGCCTGGTGCGCCGCATTCGGCGTCACTGGCCCGCCACCCGCATCACCTTGCGTGGCGACGGCCATTACGCTCGCCCCGAAGTGATGGATTGGTGCGACGCCAACGGCATGGACTATGTCTTCGGCCTGCCCGGCAATGCCGTGCTGACCCGCGCCGTCGAGGAAGCCGCCGACGACATCCGCACCCGCCGCGCGTTGGACCAAAATCCCTGCCTGCGCGGCTATGCCGAGACCTGCTACCGGGCCAAATCGTGGAGCACCGAGCGGCGCGCCTGCGCCCGCATCGAGGCCACCACGCTCGGGCTCGACATCCGCTTCGTCGTCACCAGCCTGACCGGTCGCTCGGCCGAATACATCTACGACACCCTCTATTGCGAGCGCGGCCAGGCCGAGAACCTGATCAAGATGCACAAGGCGCAACTGGCCTCGGACCGCACCTCGTGCCGCTCGCCGCTGGCCAACCAGATGCGCCTGATCCTCCACACCGCCGCCTACTGGCTGATGCTGACCGTCCGCGACGCCATCCCCAAGAGCCACACCCTGGCCAAGGCCGAATTCGCCACCATCCGCCTGCGCCTGATGAAACTGGGC
>NZ_CACVCG010000115.1 GCF_902729435.1 Magnetospirillum sp. UT-4 | reverse complement strand
GATGCCGCCTGCGGCGGCCCCTCAGGATGAGGCCCGAATGAGGCGACGAGGGCCGCCCCCCGTCAGATCAGCCCCATCGACTTGAAGCTGGTGTGGCCCTTGCGGCCGACCACCAGGTGGTCGTGCAGGATGATGCCCACCGCCTTCAGGGCTTCGCGCACCTGGCGGGTCATTTCGATGTCGGCCTTGGACGGCGCCGGGTCGCCGCTGGGGTGGTTGTGCACCATGATCACCGCCGAGGCGTGCAGGTCCAGCGCCCGCTTGACCACCTCGCGCGGATAGAGCGGGGTGTGATCGACGGTCCCCTTCTGCTGCAGTTCGTCGGCGATCAGCACGTTCTTGCGGTCCAGGAACAGCAGGCGGAACTGCTCGGTGGGCAGGCGCGCCATGGCGCCGGTGCAGTAATCCAGCAACTGGTCCCACGACGACAGCACCGGCCGGTCCAGCACCTGCAGGCGGAGCATGCGCCGTGCCGCCTCGTGCACCACCTTGATGCCGGTGGCGGCGGCGTCCTTGATGCCGTCCACCTCCCGCAGCTGGGCGGGCGAGGCGGCGATGACCTCGGCCAGGTCGCCGAAGCGGGCGATCAGCGCCTTGGCGATGGGCTTGACGTCGCGGCGCGGGATCACCGTGGCCAGCAGCAGTTCCAGGATCTCGTAATCCTGCAACGCGTCGGGGCTGGCGAGGAACCGCTCGCGCAGCCGTTCGCGATGGCCGAGATAATGGGGCTGGTCGTCGTCACTCACGGACTGGGCTCACAGCCGGGCGCGGAAGTCTTCCAGCCAGGCCAGCCGGGTCTCGAGCAGTTCAATGTCGTGGTCGAGCCAGTCGAGCAGGTGGCAGCCGTCGCCGTCGCCGGCGAAGCCGCCCCGCAGGTCGGTCAGGCGGGCCAGCTCGCCCTCGGCCGAATCGATCAGCAGGTCGGCCTGGGCCTGGCGCTCCTTCACCTCGAGCAGGTCGAGGAAGCGCATCTTGAGGGTGACGATCAGCTTGGACAGGTCGCTGCCGGGGCGCAGCCGCGCGGTCAGCAGGGCATGCAGCTCGCGCCGGCCGGCGGCGGTGATGGCGACCACGGCATCGTCCTCCATGCCCTTGCCGTCGACCGCCTCGACCAGTCCTTCGTAGCGCAGCAGCTCGATGGAGGTGCCCATCAGGTCGAGCTGCGGCCCGGCCACCCGCGACAGGAAATGGCGCACCGACCCGGCCAGCTGGGAATAGGGCATGGCAGCGGGCGCCACCGTCCCCAGCGCGCACAGCCGCACGGCTTCCTTGGGCGTCAGGGTGTTGTCGGTGAACATGGGCTCCGGCCTCCGGATGCTGCTCCTGCGAATATAGTGAATCGCAAGGGCTCCGTCCAGCGCGGCCCCCGTGCTATGC
>NZ_CACVCG010000114.1 GCF_902729435.1 Magnetospirillum sp. UT-4 | reverse complement strand
GCTCTCATGTTCGCAGTCAAGGGTTCCCGGCAAGCAACTTCGTCCTGGCTGTGCCCAGACGCTGATTTCCGGCGATGCCCACGGCAGGAGGCGGGGCCTAAAGACGACGGTTGAGCAAGCTCTCATA
The DNA here is from genome assembly GCF_902729435.1 of Magnetospirillum sp. UT-4. Taxonomy (GTDB): domain Bacteria; phylum Pseudomonadota; class Alphaproteobacteria; order Rhodospirillales; family Magnetospirillaceae; genus Magnetospirillum. Next base: position 487 of record NZ_CACVCG010000114.1, on the reverse strand, counting down.
CGCGGGTTGGATACCGCATGACCGTGGTTTCGTCCTGGGGCTGCCTCGGTCTAAAGGGCGAGCGTCAGCAAGAGCTGGCTCATAACAGGCACGAGGGTTCCCTACCGCGCCCCGCCTCCAGCCATAGGCACCGATCTGGCGGCCGGCCGGTTCAGGCGGCCGGCTTAACCTCCACTTGCCGAGCAATGGCCCAAAGGAAGCCGACCATCTCGCGGGCGATGGCGGTGATCACTACCACCTTGGCCTTGCCCGCCGCAGCCAGCCGGCGATAGCGGGCGCACAGCCTGATCTGGGCCTTCCAGGCGATATCGCGGATGGCTTGGGGCAGGTTCTCGATGCGGTCGTGCAACTTGCGACTTACGCGTGCCTGCATGCGGTAGGTCCAGGCGCCTTCGATCAGCGCCCGCCGGGCCAGGGCATTACCGGCTTTGGTGATGCCGCCGCGCCGCACCGTGGTACCGCTGGAATGTTCCGACGGTACCAGACC
>NZ_CACVCG010000113.1 GCF_902729435.1 Magnetospirillum sp. UT-4 | reverse complement strand
GAGATAGGCCATCAACTGGCGCGGATTGTCGAAGCGGGAGAAGTCGCCGACTTCGGCGGCCAAGGTCACGGCGACGATAAAGGCGACGCCACGCATGGCCTGCAAAGCTTCGACCACCGGCGCCATCGACCACTGCGGCACCAGGTCCTCGATTTGACGGGTCAGTCGCTCGACCCGCGCCTCGGCATCGGTGACGGCGTGGATATAGTCCTGAAGCACAACCTGCTGGGCAGGGTGGTCGAAGCGCACCGTGGTCAGCCAGCGCCGGTAGGCCAAGGTCCAGCCCTTCTTGCCGGCGTAAACGCGGCCATGCCGCAGCAGGAAGCCCTGAAGATGCTGGCGCGCCTTGCCGAGCACCCGCACCGCCGTGGCCCGTGCCCGGATCAGGTCGCGCATTGCCTCATGGGCGCCGTCCGGCACCCAGACCGCCGTCAACTCCCCGGCCCGGTGCAGTTTAGCCAGCATCACCGCGTCGCGGCGGTCGGTCTTCACCCGGTCGCCGGCCTTCACCGGGATCAGCGAGGGCGCCACCACCATGCAATCGTGGCCCAACGCGGTCAGTTGCCGATGCAGGCCGTAGCCGCAGGGGCCGGCCTCATAGCAGAAGTTCAATCGCCGCCCGTTCTTGGCAAGCTTTTCCACCAGCTTGGCAATCTGATCGGCGCGGTTCGGGATGGCTCCCAGTTGGCGCACCTCGCCGCCGCGAGTCCCTTCGGCGACGGCAACCGCCACCGTCGCCTTATGGACATCCAAACCCACGAAGATGATATCGTTCATCAGGTCCGTCCCCCATGTCTGAGGCTCGGCGCCGGCCAGTCCGGCGCAACCCTCGATTGGGACATGCCGTGGGACGGACCGCCAGCCGTTTCAGGGGGCGAACATAGGGTCTAAA
>NZ_CACVCG010000112.1 GCF_902729435.1 Magnetospirillum sp. UT-4 | reverse complement strand
TAGGACGGGCTAGCGCGTTGGTGGCGTAGTCGTAAAAGCGGCGTGCATCGTTTTCGGCGAACTCGGCTCGGGGGATGCTTTGATAGCCGTCGACGCCGATGATCAGGGCGACCGCATTGGCGCGCTGCTTGGCCTTGGCGCGCCCGGGGTCGAGCGCCGCGAACGATGTTGTGGTCGTCGTGGGCGTTGTACGGGTGACCGTTACGGTGGCTGCGGCCGTTTGACCCCATTCATCGGTCGCCACGAGCCGGATAACAGTTTCGCCAATTGGTACGGCGCGCTTGAAGGAAAACCTGCCATCTGCTTTGAACGGCGCAGAACTGCCGTCGACGGTCAGCGAAACAATGCGTCCGCCCCGTGTCACTTTGCCAGTGACTTCCACGGAGGCGGTTTCGGTACGGAGCGAGGTGGGAACTTGTATTCTTGTTACAAAAGGCTCGGGGGCGCGCGTCTGCGCAAGGCCGACTTTTCTATCGAAGTCAGCCCGCGACATCTTCGTCGCATAGAATCTTCGATAAAGGCCCTCTGCGAGTTCGCTGTCAGAAAGATCTCCGTAGACTGGGTATGCATTGCGAATGTCATCAAGCAGGCCGCCCCTCGGCTCGGCTGGGACGGGAGCGGCGTGCCCATTATCTTGTGATGGCTCTGTAATGCCAGAATCTTCTGCTTTTGGCCTCCACTCGCGTGCCATTTGCTGTGCGCTAGCGATCTGGGCCCCGGACAATTTACTTGCAAGCTTGTCGCGTGCCTGCGTGAGCTTTCCGGCACCATCGTTCTCCGCTGTCGATGCGAGGATGAGCCAATTATATGCTGCAACATAATCCTTCGGGACACCCAGGCCTTCCCAATACATGAGACCAAGATTGAACTGTGCGTGGGCGTCTCCCTGGTCGGCCGCCATGCGGTACCATTTGGCCGCCTCCGAATAATTTTGGGCGACACCCTGGCCTCTATGGTAACTGAGGCCAAGGTTGAACTGGGCCGTGGCGTGCCCCTGGTCGGCCGCCATGCGGCACCATTTGACCGCCTCCGAATAATTTTGAGCGACACCCTGGCCTCTGTGGTAACTGAGGCCAAGGTTGAACTGTGCCCTGGCGTGCCCCTGGTCGGCCGCCATGCGGTACCATTTGGCAGCCTCCGAATAATTTTGGGCGACACCCTGGCCTCTATGGTAACTGAGGCCAAGGTTGAACTGTGCCCAGGCGTGCCCCTGGTCGGCCGCCATGCGGTACCATTTGGCAGCCTCTGGCCAATCCTGCTTCGTCGCGTAAACGTCTCCCAGGTTGCTCTGTGCGGCAGCGCCAACCTCTCCTTTATCCGCAGCGGCCTTACGGTACCATCGGACGGCCTCCGTTAAATCCTGGGGCACGCCACGGCCTCTCTCATACATAACCCCGAGGTTTAGTTGTGCGCGGTGATCTCCCTGGTCGGCAGAGATGCGGTACCAACGCATTGCCGCCGCGAAGTCCTGCGTGACGCCCCGGCCCGATTCATACATGTCCGCGAGGTAAAGCTGGGCATCGACGTGTCCAACTTCGGAGGCGCTGCGGAATAGGGTTAATGCCAAAGCGAAGTCACCGCGGTTGTGTGCCTGCACCCCATCCTCGAAAGGGCCTGCGGTCGAAGCAGACACCTGCCCGATCAGCAAACCGGCGGCTAACAAGCCTGTGGTCATGAGCTTCCGCATGGCATAACCTTCTCTGGCTACGACTTATTCAGCCTTGGGCGTTTCAGACTTGGCCGAGTTCCCGCCGCCGCGGGCCTCGCGAATGTCCTTCTCCAGCTCCTGGAACGCCTTGGAGGCGCGAAGCTTTCCCTGAAGCAGATCGTTCTTCTTCACCTGCTCTACCAGCAGTCGATTGGCGCTGCCCAGCGGATACTGGACCAGCACATAGGCCCGATACTGGCCGCCGGACGGGATCATCTTCCGTTCGGTCACCGCGTAGCCGGTGAGGTTGACCTCGGTGATGAGGTTGCTGGTCACCCGCTCGCTCTCGGTCAGCACCTGGGCATTCTCGCTGGCGCCGCTTTCCGAGATGAACTCCTTCATCTTCGAGGAAAGCCTGCTGTTCACCCGGTCGGCCAGCGACCGCTTGGCCGCCAGGACCGCCTTGTCGAGGGCGAACTGGAGATCGGTCGAAGTGGCGGTGCCCGGGGCGTAGATCGAGAACTCGTCGTTAGGCGGCACGGCGTACCAGGACGGAATCTCCGACACCGAAGCCTTCACGGCGTCGGCACGGGCCTCCTCCTTCTTGGCGGCCTGCTGGGCCGTCCAAGCCGGGGAACCCGGGTCGGGCGAGGCACAGGCCGCGAGGGCCACCGCACCGAGGGCGGCGAAGAGAATCTGGCGGATCATGGGTTCCTCCTGGAGAGATCGGAAAGGGCTGTCTGGATGGATTCGACCTTGGGGCCGACAGGGATGCCGGCGGCCGAAAGCTCGCGGAGATCGCCTAGGGCACGCTCGACCTTGGCGAAGTCGCCGGCCTTCAGGTAGGCCAGCGCCGCCCCGTGGAAGGCGTCGGCGGCCTCCTGCGGCTCCCCGGCGTTGAAATGGAGAACGGCGGTGTTGTACCAGGCGAAGCCATTGCCACGGTCCGCGTCGATCGCCATCCGGTAGGCCGCCAAGGCACGGTCGGGAGCGCCCCGTTCGGTGTTGAGGACACCGAGGGCGTTGAGGGAACGAACATCGCGGCGATCAAGGGCGGCAGCTTTCAGGATGGCCGGTTCGGCCTTCTCGTACTCGCGGTCCAGCATCAGCACCAGGCCCTTGAGCAGCCAGGCGTCACGGTCGTCCGGATTGGCGGCAATAGCCTTCTCGGCTGCCGCCAAGGCTCCCGCATGGTCGCCGGAGCGGAAAAGCCGCTCGCCTTCGGGCAGGCTCTCGCCCTTCGCCGCAGCGACCTTGGCGGGCGGTTCGTCGGCGGGATCGTCGAGGGCGGCCACCTTGTCGTCGGGGATGGTGGAAACCAGCCGGCGGGCGAGATCGTCGGTGACCCTTAGCACCTGCTCGTCGCGGATGTTGTCCACGGCACCGAAGACGCCCATGGCGATGCCGACAGGATCGAGGGGGACGCTGCCGTCCCTGTTCGCGGCAACATGGCGGCCTTCCCAGAGGACGGCACCATCGGCGAGGCGGACCAGCTTCAGGTCGGCACCCACGGTCACGCTCGAATAGATGCCGAGGAAGGTGTTGCCGTACTCGGTGACCTCGCCCTCGATGGCGGCAGAGCACTTCAGGCGCTCGCCGAGGGCCTTGCGGTCGGCGCCGACCTCTGCCATGACGCGGTCGATCCGTTCGGGACGGATGCCCCGCTTCGACTGTGTCGCCAGGTGGGCGTAGAGCGACATCCGGACCTTGGCGGCGTCCTCGGGCTTGGCCTGCGGATCGGCGGGGGTCCTGACCTTCAGCGGCAGGACCGCGATGCAGTCAGGCGGCGATGAGCGATACGTGTCCTTGACCTCGAAGGAAACCACGTTGAAGTCCAACGCCCTTTCTGCCTTCCCGGCCCCGCGGTCGACGAAGGTCGGCGAGGCGCAGGCGGCAAGCAGGGCTGCGGGAACGCCCGCCAGGGCCAACCTTCCGATCTTCCTGCACGTTGCCGACATCGCCGTTCCCCCTTGGCATCCCCACCGCGACGTTCATTCGCCGCGGCGGGTTACCCCTTTTGACGGCAGGCCCCGATTTTTTGACCAAAGAATCATCTGTTGCCCCGAACGATGTTGTAAGCCTTGCGGACGATCCGGCTCTCGTCGCGCGGGATCTCGGCGAGGAGGCGACGGAAGTCGTCCAGCGAATAGGCGTCGCGGAACGGGATCGGCTTCTTGGTGGCGATGACGATGAGGTATTCATCCACCATCTTGCGGCCCGGCGGCATCCCATCGGGAAAAGTCACCTGCATGTCGTACCGCTTGGAGCCGGCCTCGGTCGGCACGGTGACGGTCCGCTCGATGACGCTCACCTGGTCGAAGGTGTTGGGGAAGATGCGGGAGACGCCGCCGTCGTCACGCTGGTACGGCAGCCACTGGAAGACCTGTACCGCCATCTTCTGCGAAGGCGATAGCGTGACCGACAGCTTCTCCCCGTCGCGAAAGACCGGTTGGTTGATGCCGACACCTACGTCGAAGCCGGGATCAGGGCGGCCTTTGGCCACCTGGACGTCAGCCTCGAAGGAGACGATGCATTCGCGGTGGCCGGCGACGTTGGCCACCGACTGCGACGTCCGTCCCCTGATGTCCCTGATATAGCCGTCCACCGTCGACCACAGGGCCGAGTTGCGGGCGCACTCGGCCACGTCCCCCTGCTCGGTGCATCGGAGCGTATCCTCCGCCGAGAAGGTCTCGCCGGTCACCTGGCGGATGGCGTCGGCACGGGCCCGCTCCTCGGCGTTCTGGCAAGCCTCCGCCTCGGGCATGATCGGCGGGAACAGATAGGTGCCGGTGGCCCGCACCCACTCTGCATTGGCCGTGGCGGGAAGCAGGAACAGGCACAGGGCGGCGGCGGCCTTCCTCATCGCACTCCTCACTTCCGTGCCGCGATCAGGACGGCACGGGGAAGCATCTGCTGATACAGGTCCTCCAGGCTCATCTCGGGGGCGGCGGCCTTTTCGGAGGCAATCGGCTTGCCGAGGAAGCGGACAACCCGGCCTGCCTTGATGCCGAAGTTCATGTCCTCGGGGAGCGTCCCGGACTTCTTCATGATCTCGGCGGTGTCCATCTTGCCGACGGCAACGCCGATGAGGCGGCCGCGGCGGTCGAACACGGGGCCGCCCGAGTTGCCCTTGTTCAGCTTTGCGGTGAGTTGGAACATCGTCGGGTCGTTGGCGAGGCCGGCCGTCTTGGCGACGATGCCTTCGGTCAGGGCGGGCTGCTCGTCGCCGAGGATGCCGATCAGCGGGTAGCCCATGACGATGGCCGCACGCCCCGGGGCGGGTTCCACGATGTCGGACAGCGGCAGGGCGGCGCCGTCCGGGAACGGCCTGTCCATCTCCAGCAGGGCGAGGTCGTCCTCCTGCGAGACCTTGACCACCCGAGCAGTGCGGACGTGCCCGGTGCCGTTGCGGACGGCGATCTCCCGCGTTCCCTCGATCACGTGCCGGTTCGTGACGATCTGCCGCCCGCCCTCCAGCACGATTCCGCTGCCGGTCATGATCGGGGTGCCTGGCTCAAACGGCAGGGGTTCCGGCCTGGGCAGGACGGCGGCCTGCACCACCTTGCGGGCAGGCGGTGGGGGAAGCGGGGCGGCCTCGACGGGAGGACGGGGCTGGGCCTGCGGCGGCGGAGGCTCGGGCTTCGGCTCCTTGGCCTTCGGGGCCGCATCCGGCTTGGGGGCGGGCGCGTCGGGCTCCGCCCTTCCGTCAAGCTCGGGCGTGGGTGCTTTGGTGGGCTGGGCCTTGAGTCTGCCGGCGGGATTGACCGCCTTCAGCCAGGCGGCCATGGCATCGGCACGCCCGGTCTGTCCGCGTTCGGAATAGAGTTGAGCAGCAAGTGTCCTCGCCTCGACAGCCTCGGCCGTCCTGCCGGCCGACCACAGGAACTGGCCGAGATGGTCGTGGGCCATGGCGGAGGCCGGATAGCGACCGAGGAAGCCCTCCAGCTCGCTTACGGCAGCCGCCGGGCCTTCCTGCTGGGCGACGTAGCGGCCAAGGATGATCGCCACATCCTCGGAATCGGGGCGGTCCCGCTGCAGGCGACGAAGACGGGCCATGGCCTCGCCGGCCTTGCCCAGTCGCTGGTCCACTCGGGCGAGCACCAGGTGGGCGGCCACGAGGTCGGGATCGGCCTTGAGGGCCATCGACGCTTCGGAGCGGGCCTTGGTCAGCTTGCCGAGGGCGAGGTTCGCTTCGGCCAGCCCTAGCTGGGCCTCCCCATCGTCCAGAGAGGCGAAAGAGACCTGCTCGAAGAATTCAGTAGCCTTGGCAGGCTTGCCTAGGGACAGGTAAATGCGGCCCATCAGCAGGGCGATCCGGTCCTCCGGCACGGAGCCGTCCAGCCTCTTCAGGACATCGACCGCCTGCTCGAACCGTTCGGCGTCGATCAGTCCGCGGGCAAGCTCGATCGAAGGTTTCGGATCTTGAGCCGCCGACAGGGCGGGCGCGAGAAGGCCAGCTCCCAGCAGGAGCGTCAAGGCCATCTGGCCGATCGTTTGCCTGGTAAATGCCATGCTGCCTTCCCCTTGGGGGCGCCGATCCAGAACCACCGCGATCATACGCGGTAATCATCGTCACCATAAGACGGCACGACCCGATTTTTTTGGCGGTGTTTTCTTGAATGACGACGCCCTGGCCACTGATCGGGACCCGGCGTGGGAGCGTGGCAGGGACAAGCCCTTTTGACCGCTTCATGTGAAAGCCGCCTAACGTTCTATGACACGCCAAGTTATTGGCTCCCCACCGTGCCTCGTTCCAGAACGCCTGCGTCCTCAGTCAGAGTTGGAGGACGGGAGTACAGGGGTAAAGACGGGGCGATGTTGTGCCGATGTGGTGTCGTCTTGCTCCGATACGACACCCAAACGCGTCATATGCGCGCGGATTGGGACCGAATTCATGTTGTCGAACCTGGGGGGAACCGGTGCCCTCCGGAACCCAGGTCGATCAATCGGCGACCCTTCTCTCCCGGAACCTGACCCCGACGCCGCCGCCGTTCTCGGGGATGAACTCTATGCCAGCATCTTCAAGGGTCGCTTCGATATCACGCAGAGTTCGGTGATAGGGGGTCCTCGCACCTCGCTCAAAATCGGCCAGGGTCTGCTTCCCAACCTTAGCGCGGTCTGCCAACTCTTGCTGAGAGAAACCCAATAGCGCCCGAGCGGCGCGGGACTGGGCCGGTGTTATAGGCATTTGGCACAACCTCATTCTTTTTTATTGACGTTGAGGTGAAGCTGATAGAATATATTGATGTTAGCCGATTGTGGTCGGCCAGCACAACGCTATCGGAGATCGCCCAATGTACCCACTCCAAGACACCCTCCCCACCGCCACCACCGTGATGCGGGCGCCCCACAGGCATCTTCCCCGCATCCTCCATCAGCAACTCGGCGGCACTCCGCGGGCGTACTGCGATGCCGAGCTGCTGGCCGACCGCATCCAGTCCGATGACATCGTGATCGATGACGTGTCCGTCGCATGGCGTCCCGCTCTCGATGAGACCCTTCTCGATATCCTCCTGGCCGATGAACCGGGCCAGTACGAATCGCTGGAGCATCGCCACCTCAAGGTTCACGCCAGGGTCCTGGCGCTGGCCACCTGCCCGACGGCGCGGCTGGAGCCCGAATCCTTGATCACCGGAGCCCGCCCGTCGCTGCGTGCGGACCTGGTTTCGTGGAATCCCTACGGAATCCGCCATGCCTTCGAATGCGGCGTGCTCGACGGCCGCCACGTCCTGGCTCAATTGGAGGAAGGGGTGGGCTGGGTCACGGTGTTGCCCTTCGCCGGACTTGGGGTCCCCTTCCTTCGCGCCTACACCTTCCGCCGTTCCGGGAACCCACCCCTGCCGGCCATCACTGTGGCGGAGGCCAAGATCGCCTGGCAGAACCTCCGCGACCGCAGCGAAGGGCATTCTCACCCTGCCGCAACCTTGGCGGCCTGACGGAGGCGCTCATGACGATTGTCCTGCATCGGCCCGTTCGCATCCGCGACATCGAGGCTCTCCGTAGTCAGCTGGGACTGTCCGCCGCAGACATGGCATGGCTGCTGGGGATCGTCCCCGCCAAGTGGTGCGCGATGTTTCTCCAGGCGCGGCTCGCGCCGGAGTCGTGGGCGGAGCCGTGCCACGCCCTCCTGGTCCGCTGGCTGAGCCGGCATCCGGAGCAAAGCCCGACTTTGTATCCGCCGACCGCCGGCGATTTCCTGCTCGGCCTGCGCCGGGTGGGCGGCAACGTGACCTTGCGTGCGGTTGCCCTGGCGCTGGGCCGGGACCCATCCGCCGGGTATCGCTGGTTCCGGAACGGCGCCCCGGTCGGCCCGGATGGGCGGCGCGCCATCGCCCTGATCCACGATGCCATGCCCGCCCGGTTCGCCGCCAATTGGTCGGAATGGCGTAGCAACATGGAAACCGAGGCGGACCTCCGCGGCATCGACCTTCGCCATCCGGCCGGCTGGTCTCTGCGACGGCAAGCGCAGGAGTTCGCCTTGTGATCCCCCATCGGTTCCACAGCCCCTTATCCTGACGCACTGGCGAGGCCGGCGCGTCCACCCACCGACGCACGGAGATTCCGCCATGAACGCCAACCACACCGCTGCCAAACCCATCTTCGACCAGGACGAATTCGACGGGCTCCCCATCGAGGACGACGACATTCCGGCCCCGGCCCTGGATATGCCCCTGCCACCTCGCAACCCGGCCCAGGTCGCCGCCGATTGTGTCCTGGCGGCCGCTCTCGAGCCGCTGCCGCCTCTGCCGCCCGCCGGCCTGGGCTTGGCGGTGGTGATCGAGGTTCCCGATGGCACATGGGTTGGCCCTGTCGCCGAGGCTTGGCAACGTCGATTCGAGACTGGCGGGATTCACTTCGTCTCCTCCGACAGCGCGACCTATCGATGGAATACCGCTGCGCCGGATCGGCGATGCCTGATGTTCCTGCACAGGGTGACGGGGAGGAAGGGGGGCCGCTCCGACGACGACGGCGCGGTGGCCGCCACCCTGGTGGCCGGAGGCTCGGTATTGGGGGTCTCCCCCGACCCCCAGCGAGACCTTCCATCGGATCTGCTGCGGGCCGCCGACCTCCACATTCCCGTTCCCCCGCTCGACGCCGGCCAGCTGGCCGCAATCGTCGCCGAGATCGCCGGGGCGCCGCCGACAGCCCAATTGGACGGCGATTTCGCCCGGCGGGTTATGATCCCTGACCTCTGCCTGGCCCGCCGGCCGGGTGAGGGCGCGGATTCGTTCGTGGCGCGGCTGACCCGCCTGGTGGAGGCCAGGACACCGGTACCCGGCCTGACCCTTGATCATCTGCATGGCATGAACGAAGCCAGGACCTGGGGAATGATGCTGGCCAAGGACCTCGACGAATACCGGTCCGGGCGGATTCCGTGGGCGGCGCTCGATAAGGGCTGCCTTCTGTACGGCCCGCCCGGGACCGGCAAGACCACCTTTGCCCGGGCACTGGCGGGATCGTGCGGCATTCCCCTGGTTTCCGCCTCGCTCGCCCAGTGGCAGGCGGCCGGCCACCTTGGCGACCTGCTGAAATCGATGCGGGCGACATTCGATGCCGCCAAGGCGGCCGCCCCGGCCATCCTGTTCGTCGATGAGGTCGATGGCTTCGGCAACCGGACCAGCTTTCGGTCGGAATACAAGGATTACAGTGTCCAGGTGGTCAATGGCTTCCTCGAGTTGCTCGACGGCATCACCGGCCGCGAGGGTGTCATCGTGGTGGCCGCCTGCAACCACCCTGAACGGCTCGACCCGGCCATCGTGCGGTCAGGGCGCCTTGAGCGCCGGGTCGCAATCCCCCTGCCGGACAGGCCCTCGATTGAGGGCATCTTCCGGCATCATCTGGACGGCGACCTTGAACAGGCCGATCTCGGTGATGTCAGCACTCTCGCACTCGGTGGGAGCGGAGCGGATGTCGAAAAGTGGGTCCGCGGTGCGCGACGCCGGGCCCGTGCGGATCGTCGCGGGCTGACCGTCGAGGACCTCGTCGGCGAAATCCGCGGTTCCGCCCGCGCGGTCCCGCCCGCTCAGCTCCGCCGCTGCGCCATCCATGAAGCCGGCCATGCCCTGGTCCTGGCGCTGCACAGGCCCGAGATGTTGATCTGTGCCACCATCCGCCAGACGGAGAGGACAGGAGGCGGAGTGACGATCGATCTGGAACAGGGGGGCCTCGAAACCCGTGAGGACATTCAGCTCTTTCTGACCCATCTGCTCGCCGGCCGCGCCGCGGAAGAAGTGCTGCTGGGCAACGTTTCCGCCGGTGCCGGCGGCGACGCCACTTCCGACCTGGCACGCGCGACCGCGCTTGCCGTCGGCGCCGTAACCGCGCTGGGTTTGGGCGAGGAGCGCCCGCTGCTGTGGCGGGGAATGCCGGCCGCCGATGCCGTCGGCCGCATGCTCGGTGCCGACCCCGTACTCGCGAGGACGGTCGAGGCCATGCTGGCCGAAGCCTACGCGGTCGCCAGCGACCTTGTCGCCGCCAACACAAAGAGCGTCGAAGGTATCGTTGCGCAGTTGATCGAACGCGAGACCTTGGACCGTGAGCAGATCATTGCCGCGGTGAGCCGGGCTCGGGCCGCCTTTGACAGCGCATAGGGTTATTTCAACGCTGATGGCCAGCGGCGCAGCCCCAAGATGGGGCAGGCCCGCCCCCTTGCCCCACTAATGCCCCACGAGGATTTCAACATGCGTCAACGCTGATCAACCGGGATCAACGCTAACACATTGAAAAAGAAAGGTGGCGGAGGGAGAGGGATTCGAACCCTCGGTAGGGGTTGACCCCCTACGACGGTTTAGCAAACCGTTGGTTTAAGCCACTCACCCATCCCTCCGCGCGGGAAAGTGCGGCCGTCTCGCGGCCGGTGGCTGGACGGACGTTTCTAGCGGAGCGCCTTGCCAGCGTCAACCGCGAAGCGCTGGGTTCAGGCGGGAACCCGGTCGGGTTCAGGCCGGAACGGCCATGCCGCGGGCCACCGCCGGGCGGGCGGCGACGGCATCCTGCCAGCGTTTGACGCTGGGGAAGTCGGCGGCGAGATCGACGCCCTGCCAGTCCGAGCGCTGACACCACGGGTAGATGGCCATGTCGGCGATGGAATAGGCGCCGGCGACGTATTCGACCTCGGCCAGGCGCTTGTCCAGAACGCCGTAGAGGCGGCGCGTCTCCTTGCTGTAGCGGTCCACCGCATAGGGTACCGGTTCGGGGGCGAACCGGCGGAAGTGGTGGGTCTGGCCGAACATCGGGCCGATGCCGCCCATCTGGAACATCAGCCATTGCAGCACCTGGTAGCGGCCCACCGCATCGGCCGGCATGAACAGGCCGGTCTTGTCGGCCAGATACACCAGGATGGCTCCCGATTCGAACAAGGCCAGCGGCCGCCCGTCCGGCCCCTGGGGGTCGACGATGGCCGGGATCTTGGAATTGGGGTTGATGGCGACGTAATCGGGGCCGAACTGGTCGCCCTTGGAGATGTCGATGGGATGGACCCGATAGGGCAGGCCGCATTCCTCCAGCATGATGCTGACCTTGCGGCCGTTGGGGGTGCTCCAGGTGTAGAGGTCGATCATGCCGGGTCTCCTCGCTCCGCCCTCAGCAAGATAGGCCGTATCGTCGCGATTGACGAGGCCCGCCCGGCTCTGGCACAGTCCGTGGCATGACCACTTCGACCTTCGCCCTGCTGCTCCTTACCGGCCCGGTGTCGTAGACGACGCCGGGGTTTCGCGTATCCGCATCCAGCAGCCGTTCGTTCGAGGGTCCCATGTCTTCCAACCGCTTCGTCACCACCAACGCCTTCATCGCGTCGCCGCGACTTATGCGCGGCCGCCGGATCTAGCGCGCCCGCGGGCGCCCGGCGGCCGGACCCGGACCGCGTCACCAGCAGCGACAGACGACGACAGACAAGGAATGACGGCCATGAAGACCGCCGCCCACAGCAAGTACCGCCCCTACCCCGCCATCCGCCTGCGGGACCGCACCTGGCCCGACGCGGTGATCACCCGGCCGCCGGCCTGGTGCAGCGTCGATCTGCGCGACGGCAACCAGGCCCTGATCGACCCCATGGACACGCCCAAGAAGATGCGGCTGTGGAACGTCCTGGTCGGCATGGGCTTCAAGGAGATCGAGGTCGGCTTCCCCGCCGCCTCGCAGACCGATTTCGACTTCGTCCGCCACCTGATCGAGGGCGGTCACATCCCCGACGACGTCACCATCCAGATCCTGACCCAGTCGCGCGAGGACCTGATCCGGCGCAGCTTCGAGGCCGTCGCCGGGGCCAAGTCGGTCATCGTGCACCTGTACAACTCGACCTCGGAGGTGCAGCGCCGGGTGGTGTTCGGCTTCGACCGCCAGGGCTGCGTCGAGCTGGCCCTGGCCGGCACCGGGCTGGTGCGCGAGCTGTCGGCGGCCCGCCCCGAGGGCGAGGTGCGCTTCCAGTACAGCCCGGAAAGCTTCACCGGCACCGAGCCCGACTTCGCCGTCGAGATCGTCGAGGCGGTCGCCACCGCCTGGGGCGCCGCCCCGGGGCGCGAGATGATCGTCAACCTGCCGGCCACGGTGGAGATGAGCACCCCCAACGCCTATGCCGACGTCATCGAGTGGTTCTGCCGCACGGTGAAGGATCGCGCCAATTTGATCGTCTCGGTCCATCCCCACAACGACCGCGGCACCGGCGTGGCGGCGGCCGAGCTGGCGGTGATGGCCGGCGCCGACCGGGTGGAAGGCACCCTGTTCGGCAACGGCGAGCGCACCGGCAACGTCGATATCTGCACCCTGGCGCTGAACCTGTTCACGCAAGGCATCGATCCCGGGCTGGACCTGTCCGACATCGACACCGTGCGCCGGACCGCCGAGGACTGCACCGGCATCGACGTCCATCCCCGCCATCCCTATGCCGGGGCGCTGGTCTACACCGCCTTCTCGGGCTCGCACCAGGACGCCATCAACAAGGGCTTCAAGGCCCGCGAGAAGGCCAACAGCGCCCAGTGGGAGGTGCCCTACCTGCCCATCGACCCGGCCGATGTGGGCCGTACCTACGAGGCGGTGATCCGCATCAACAGCCAGTCGGGCAAGGGCGGCGTCGCCTTCCTGCTGGAGCGCGATTACGGCCTGGAACTGCCCAAGCCCATGCAGGCCGATTTCGCCCGCGCGGTGCAGCACATGGCCGACGCGCAGGGTCGCGAGCTGGGTTCGGCCGAATTGTACCAGCTGTTCCGCGACACCTATCTGCAGCCCGGCCGCATCCAGGTGGTGGATTATTCCACCGTGCCGGTGTCCATCAAGGGCCAGCGGGCGCTGACCGCCACCCTGGCGGTGGAGGGCCGCGAGACGGTGGTGCAGGGCGTGGGCGCCGGCCCGGTCGACGCCTTCGTCCACGCGCTGGAGAAGGACATGGGGCTGAAGGTGGCGGTCAAGGACTACCACGAGCACGCCATCGGCTCCGGCTCCGAGGCCCAGGCCGCCTGTTACGTGGCGGTGGCCGGCCCTGACGGAACGGTGGTCCACGGCGCCGCCACCGACGACAACGTCACCATGGCGGCGCTGATGGCGGTGGCGGGAGCGGTCAACCGGATGCGGTAGGTAAGCCGGGACGTCCCAGATGCCCGAGCCATTTCGTCACGGCTGATGGGGATTCATTCTTAGAAAACAATGAAGTACACAATCTCTGAGCGGCTGGACCTAGAGATGGAGGCAGGTGCTGGCCGACAGCCCGACCCACGGCGAACAGGACGGCAGCGCCTACAGTGCCCACAGTGCCGACGACTGTCCTACCGGACCCTGAAGGCCGACGTGGTGCGGAACCAGCTTCACCCTCTGGCCTACAACGTGTCCAACTCCGCACCCTGGCCCTGATGGAAAACCGGTCGCTGACCTCCATCCGCGAGAAGGTGGCCAAGGTGGCGACCGTACAGCGATAGCAGCCACCATCGCGCCGTTCCGGCTTCCGGTTGGGCCGAAATCCGGCTACTCTGGCGTCAACTGGGGCCGATGGGCCGCCCAAATGGGAAATGTCGGCTCTACACTTTGCGCCAGGTTCTCTCGCCCGCCCTTTTCGAGAAAATGACGTTAAATCAAGCACTTGATATTTGCATCCTCATATCCTGCACTTCGCAAACAACTAACCGATTGGAATTGTTTTCTTTTTGACCGGACCGCCGTGATCGGACATGACGAGTACTCCCATCCGCCTTGGCTTGATGCCCCCGCTATCCGGTCTGGTCGATATGTACGGCCAGGAGATCGTCTGGGCGGCGACCATCGCCTGCGCCGAGATCAACGAAGACGGCGGTATCCTCGGGCGTCCCGTGGAGTTGGTCATCGAGGACGACGGCAGCCTGCCGCAAACGGCGGTTCCGGCGGCGCGGCGCCTGGTCGAACAGCACGAGTGCACGGCCATCATCGGCAACCTGCTCTCGAATGCGCGCATCGACGTGGCGGCGAAGGTGGCCGATCCCCTGGGCATTCCCTACCTCAACTTCTCCTTCTATGAAGGCAGCATCTCGTCGCGCTGGTTCTTCCACTTCGCGGCCCTGCCGAACCAGCAGATCGACAAGATGATTCCGTTCATGGCGGAGCGCTATGGCCTGAAGATGTTCTTCGCGGGCAACAATTATGAATGGCCGCGGGGGTCCATCGATGCCTGCAAGCGGTCCCTCGCGACGTTGAACGGCGAAATCGTGGGCGAGGAGTACCTGCCCCTCGGCGTCCGGGCCGAGGAGATCGAGGCCCTGCTGGAACGCGTGGCCCGCTCCGGGGCCGACGTTTTCGTCCCCTATTTCGCGGGCGCCGACCAGATCACCCTGCTGTCCCGGTTCGCGGACATGGGCATCAAGGGCCGCATGGCGGTGGTCATGGGGCATTTCGACGAGATCATCGCCGGCCGCCTGTCCCCCGAGGCCCGCGAGGGCCTGTATTCCAGCAACACCTATTTCATGTCCGTCGAGACGCCCCAGTCGCGCGCCTATCTCGCCAGGCTTCGCCGGTTGCCGGGTGTTTCGGGGCTGTGGCCGGACGGCAACGGCATCCTCACCAATTTCGGCGAGGGCACCTATGTCTGCGTCAAGGCCTTTGCCGAAGCGACGCGCAGGGCCGGCAGCATCGCGCCCGCCGCGCTTGCCGCGGCGCTCGAGGCCGTCAGCATTTCGGCCCCGCAAGGCGAGGTGCGCATGGACGCGCATTCCCACCATGCCACCGTCAATTGCTACCTGACCCGATGCCGCAGGGACGCCACGTTCGAGATCGTCAAGGCCTTCGGTCCCCTCGCGCCCCAGATCCCCGAGCGTTACCGGACCTTGCCGGGGGCGCCGCGGTTCACCGAGTCCCCATCCAATCCGCAGGTGGCCGCCCGTCTCGCATCCGAAGCCGCCGAGGCCTATCGCCGGATCGGAACCGCCAAGCAGATTCTGGCGCTTGCCGACATAGCCATCCTGGCCACCGACCAGGACGGCTTCATCACCGACGCCAACCGGGCCGTGTCCGACATGTTCGGCTATGCCGAGGGGGAGCTGACGGGGCTGTCGGTCCATCTTCTGGTGCCGCCCCACGTTCGGCCCATGCACCAGGAGCACATGGCACGCTTCCTGTCGAGCGCCGAGACCGAGCGGCGGATGGGCCAGCGCGGGGAAATCACCGGGTATCGCAAGGACGGCACATTCTTCCCGCTGGAAGCGTCCATCGCCAAGTTCCACAGCGACGGCACCTGGGTGCTGGTGTCCACCATGCGCGACCTGACCATGGTGAAGGAGGCCGAGGCGGAACTGACCCGCCGCGCCACCCATGACGCCCTGACCGGCCTTCCCAACCGCGCCCTGATCCACGAACGCCTTGAAAAGGCTCTCCATCGCTCGAAGGAGCGCGGCGACAACATCGCCCTGCTGTTCATCGATCTCGACGGTTTCAAGGCGGTGAACGACAAGTTCGGGCACGAGGCGGGCGACCATCTGCTCAAGGAGATCTCGCGGCGCTTCATCGACGTGGTTCGTCCCGGCGACACCGTCGGCCGATTGGCCGGCGATGAATTCGTGATCCTGTGCGAGCACGTCGATGCGCCGTCCATGCTGTCTTCCCTGGCGGAGCGGGTGCTGGAGACCGCCCGGCAGCCGGTCATCCACGGCTCGGACAAGCTTTTCGTGACGGCGAGCATCGGCATCGCCGCCGGGCACGGTTCCACCCACGCCGCCGACGATCTGGTGCGCGCCGCCGATACCGCCATGTACTCGGTCAAGGAATCCGGGCGCGCGGGATGGCGCTTCTTCAACGAAGGCCTGCACGACGAGGCCCAGCGCCGCCTGTCGATTTCCATGGGGCTGCGCGCGGCGCTTGAGATGAACGAGTTCCATGCCGTGTATCAGCCTATCGTGGATACCCGGTCTTCGGTGGTGGTCGGCGCCGAATTGTTGTTGAGATGGCGCATGGCGGAGGGCGAGATTTCTCCTGCCACCTTCATCCCGGTCGCCGAAATGAACGGTTCGATCATCGGCATCGGCTATTGGGTGTTCGAGGAGGCCTGCCGGACCGAACGCCGCTGGCGCGAGCAGGCGGGGGACGACGCCCCCTACGTGTCGTTCAACATGTCGGCACGCCAGATCGAGGATCCGGCGCTGGTGGACCGGTTCGCGTCGATCATCGCCAAGACTGGTGCCGATCCCCGCCGCCTGGTCCTGGAGATCACCGAGACCTCCCTGATGGCGGACCCGAACGCCAACCGGGATACCATCGACAGGATGGCCGGATTGGGGATGCGCATCGCCGTGGACGATTTCGGCACCGGCTACTCGTCGCTGTCCCAGTTGCTCCGGTTGAGTATCGACATCCTCAAGATCGACAAGGAATTCATCCAGGGCATCGACACCGATCCGGATTGCGGCGTCATCGTCTCGGCCCTGTGCCGGATGTCGAAATCGCTGAAGCTCGGCCTCGTCGCCGAGGGGGTGGAGACGCAAAGCCAGAGGAACGCGCTGCGCGCCCTCGGATGCGACAGCATCCAAGGGTTCTTCTTCCACCGCCCCATGCCCGCCGACGAATTGCTGGTCGCGGCCGCCAATTCCCGTCGCGCCAAGGAGCGCGACGGCCGGAACCTCTGCTTCATCATCTATGTCAGCCGCCCCGCCACGGCGGTGACACCGTCTCTTCTCGACTCGATCATCCTGGAGGCGCGGACCTTCAACCAGCAGAACGGGATCACCGGCCACCTCATCCACTTCGACGACGCCTTCGTGCAATACCTGGAAGGTGGAGAAGCGGACATCCGACACCTGTACGAGACGATCCGCGACGATCCGCGCCATCGGGAGGTGACGCTGGCCGCCGAAGGGAAGCTTGCCCGTCGATTGTTCTCCGGCTGGACCATGGGCGTCCGCAGCCTCGAAGCCTCGTCCTTCCTCAAGGATTCCGACGGCGGCCCGTCGGTGTTCGAGGTTCTGGCGGCGAGCCCGGTCGCCTGCCGCTCGTTGTTCGAGGCGATCGCCATGGACGCGCGCTGATCCGCAAGCGATAGCCGCGCCGTGCCGGATGGCGTTTGGTGACATGGGGTTCGTCGAAGGTGGGGAGGAACAAGATGGCTGGCATTCTGCGCATCGAGATCACCCAGGGTGTGCATTGGGTGGAGGTTCCTCAAGCGGATCTCCGGCTCCTGTGCGGGTGTCCGGCGGACGTCGTGAAGCACATGATGCGCCGTGGCCTGATCCGTCCGACCGAGATCGGCGGCGTTCGCTGCGAGACCGGCCCCAACGCCATCCTGCTGTCGGACGTGATGGTCCAGAACGGCGCGTTCTCGAACCTGGCGGAATTCCCGGTCCTGCAGATGTTCTATCGCCAGGGCATGCTGCTCCCCAACCACCCCAACAACACGGGCGCGCGCCCCATCCTGGTCGGCCGTCAGGACCAGGTCCAGGCGCAGATGCAGTACATCTATCGCGGTAATTACGGCCTCATCTCCCGCGAGGAGCTGATCGAGGCGGGCGTCGCCCCGGATGACGCCGATTGGATGATGCGGCTGAAGCTTCGGTTCGCCTTCGGACGCATCCAGCATCCCAGCGCCCTGCTGGACGGGGTGGCCCTGGACGATGCTCCCGTGGATATCCGGGGCGTCGTCCTGCAGCGCAAGGACGTCAACGTCTTCGAGATCTCCCATGGCGGGGAGACGGTGACCGTCGATCTCAACCTGCCGCCCGGAACCGAATACGAGTGCCCCTTTCCCCTCGGGGCCTTCCAGTTCCGCAGGGATTATTTCGCCGTCGTCCATTCGGGGGAAGGGGACGGCTGGGACATCCGTCGGCCCAGCATGGGATCGGTCCTGGTGTTCCAGGGGCGCATCTACCTGATCGACGCCGGGCCGAATCTCGGCAACACCCTCGGCGCGCTGGGCATCGGCATCAACGAGGTCGAGGGCGTCTTCCAGACCCATGCCCACGACGACCATTTCGCGGGCCTGACCACCCTCCTGCAGGCCGACCGCAAGATCAAGTTCCTGGCCGTGCCCATGGTGCGCGCGACGGTGGCCAAGAAGCTGTCGGCCCTGCTGTCGATCGAGGAGAGCGACTTCGAGGACTTCTTCGACGTGGTCGATCTTGAACTGGGCGCCTGGAACGGGGTCGGCGGTCTGGACGTCAGACCGGTCTTCTCGCCGCATCCGGTCGAGACGACGATTTTCGAGTTCCGGGCCATCGCGGCGGACGGCTACCGAACCTACGCCCACTTCGCCGACATCGTCGGATTGGGCATCCTGAAGGGCATGGTGACCGAGGACGCCGGCAAGCCGGGGCTCAGCCCGGCCATGTTCGACGAAGTGGCCAAGGCCTATCTGGTTCCGGCGGACGTCAAGAAGGTGGATATCGGCGGCGGCCTGATCCACGGCAACGCCGCCGATTTCGCCGCCGATTCCTCGCGGAAGATCATTCTGGCCCATACCGCGCTGCCGTTGAACACCGAGCAGCGCCGGATCGGCTCGGGCGCGTCGTTCGGAAGCGCCGACGTGCTGATCGCCAGCCACCGCGATTTCCTCGGGCGCTCGGCCTTCCATTTCCTGCACGACTACCTGCCCGGCATCAGCGGCGACGATCTCGGCGCGCTTCTCAACGGGCCGGTCCAGACGTTCAATCCGGAAGCCATTCTTCAGAAGGCGGGCAAGGTTCCGGAAAACATCCATCTTCTCTTGACCGGGCAGGTCGAGGTTCTCGCCGAAGACGCGGATTTCCGCGCCGTGCTCTCGGCCGGAGCCCTGCTGGGTGAGATCGCGGGACTGCATGGGATGTCCTCGGGCGAAACCATCCGGGCGTTGAGCTTCGTGCAGGTGCTGGAAATCCCTTGCGAGCTTTATGCGACGTTCGTCCGCAAGCACGAGCTTTTCGGGACCATTTCGGAACTGGTGGAACAGCGCGAGTTCCTGTCGCGGCAGCCGTTGCTGGGCGGAGTGGTCTCGACCGGCACCCTGAACGCCATCGCCGGCGGCATGGCCATGCGCCAGCATCCCGAGGGGACCGTCCTGGACACGCGCGAACGCATGATCGGCCTGGTCGAAAGCGGGGCGATCCTGCGCTCTATCGGCAATACGGTCATCGAGGAGCTGGGGCCGGGCGACTTCTTCGGCGAGGAATACGCCATCTTCAATTCTCCCGGCATCGCGACGCTGAAGGCCGCCGCTGCCACCCGGGTGCACATGGTTCCGGCGCGCTTGCTGGGCAACATCCCGAACGTTCGCTGGAAACTGTTCGAGGCCTTCCAGCGTCGCAGCAGCCTTGTGGCCGGGATCGGCGATCACGGACGGGTATTGCTCACCTGGCAGCCGGAATACAGCGTCAACATCCAAAGAATAGACACCCAGCACAAGAAGCTGTTCGCCACGGCCAATGCCCTGCTCGATTCCATAGAAAGCGGCCAGGGGCGCTCTGAAGTGATGCAGGCGCTGGAATTTCTTCTGGACTACACCCAGTACCATTTCCAGGAGGAGGAGGGGCTGCTCGCTCATTACGGCTACGCCCACCACAACGAGCATCAGGCCCGGCATAACGCATTGATTCAGCAGGTGCGGGACATGGCGGGCAAGGTGGTGGAAACCGGCACCGTCGATGCGAACGATCTGCTGGAGTTCCTCCACGGATGGATCGTCAAGCACATCCTCGTGGAGGACAGGAAATACGTGGGATTCTTGAACGACAAGGGCGTCTACTGAGCGCCGGCACCGGCCGGGTCAGGATTGGGCCGCGGCCCGTGCGCAATCCCGACCGGCGCTCTTGGCCTGATAAAGGGCCTGATCGGCAAGGTTGACACCGGATGCCCGAGGCGGTCGTTGATCTGCTTGAAATGGTCGAGGTCGAGAAGAATCAGCGAAAACGGCCGGTCATGGCGCTGAAAGCGCGTCCATTCCTCGGCCAGATGCTGGTTCAGGCAGGCCCGGTTGCCGCTCGTTGTTCGAGGCGCTTGCGGTGGACGCGCGCTGATCCACAACCGAACGGCGCCCTGGGGCGCGGCCATTCGTAAGCGATAGCCGCGCCGTGCCGGATGGCGTTTGGTGACATGGGGATAAGGGGTTCAGCGCGGATTGGCGGGGCGTAGGTCGGGAAGCGCGCTCCGTCGTTCCCGCGCAGGCGCCAACCCAGGAGTCGCGGGCAGGAAGGCGGTGCATTCCTGAGTCCTCGCCTGCGCGGGGAGGACGTCCACCATGATCGGGATTCCCCGCCGATCCGCGAAGAACCAGGTAAATGGAGCAGGAGAGAACGGCCAGACCTACCGTGCCGCCATCGCCAGTTTCGGCGGTGCGGTCGGCAACGGCTTGAGCGCCGACACCCGCTCCGGCTTGGCCTTTGCGGCCACCGGCTGGCGCGACGCCTTGCGGCGTTCGGCCGCGGCCTTGCGCGTCTTCGCCGCTGCCAGCTTCTTCGTGGCCGCCTTGGCGGCGAGGGCCGCCTTGCCCTTGCCCTTGCCACCGGCGCGGACCAACGCAGGCCCGCGCTTGGCGGCGGCCTTGCGCAGCGACGCCTTCCTGAGGGCGCCGGAGCGAACCAGATCGCCGGCGGCGACCTTGACCAGGCCGGGCGTTGCCCCGACCCGCTGCCTGGGACCGGCGCCCCCCGCAACGCCCTTGGGCGCGGCGGCGACCTGCACGGCGGGGGCCGGCCGGGGCGCGGTGGCGAGGTGCAGATCGGCGGCATTCATCGGACGCGGCGCCGAGGCCAGCAGCAGCGGCGGCTCGGCGCGGCCGCCCGGCTCGGCGCGGAAGGCGGCGGCCATGGCGGTCTCGGTTCCGGCAGCGGCGGGAGCGGCGCTGCGCAGGCCGTCCAGGTCGCGGGCGACCACGGTCGGCAGCGGCTCGATCTGGGCCACCACCTCGTCCTGGCAGATGTCCTCG
Source organism: Magnetospirillum sp. UT-4 (assembly GCF_902729435.1). Classification (GTDB taxonomy): domain Bacteria; phylum Pseudomonadota; class Alphaproteobacteria; order Rhodospirillales; family Magnetospirillaceae; genus Magnetospirillum. The sequence continues at coordinate 128,309 of NZ_CACVCG010000112.1, read as the reverse complement.
CCCTCGATGGCGCGGAAGGTGTTGCAGTCCTTGCCGGTGGCCAGAGACAGGCCATGGTCGGTCTTGCTCTTGCCGGTGGCGGCGAGCAGGACGCCGTCGGCGGCCAGGCTGACCAGCGAGATGGCGGGGGGAATGGCGCAAGCGGACAGGCCCATGGTCAGCAGCAGCGCCGCGGCCAGCCGAGCGGCACCACGGAACAGCGCGGCGCGCCGGACCATTCCGACCGCCCGCTTCGTTGCCGCTACCAAACCGACCCGCATGGGTCCCCCTGACTCGTTTCGCTTGTCACACTAGGGGGTGAACGCGAAATGCGCAATAATTGATTTAATAGTTCGTTAAATCCAGTCGCCCCCGCTCAGCCCAGGCCGTCCAGCGCGGCCACCGGCATCTCGTCGCCGATGATCTGGGTCGGCACCCCGCCCGGCAGTGCGGCGCAGCCGGCCAGGCACAGGCCCAGGAACAGGGTCAAGGCGGACAGGGTCTTCTTCATTGCGTCTCCTCCGGCGGTCCAGAGGAGAGTCTAGCCCGCCGGCTGCCGCGCCGGGGCGAGGCATCCGGCCTACCCCGGGCGGGAGGGGAGACTCAGCCCTCCTTCTTGGGCTTGGGCAGGTCGAGCTTGATGTGCAGCTCGCGCAGGCGGGTGGCGTCCACCTCGGCCGGCGCCCCCATCAGCAGGTCCTGGGCCTGCTGGTTCATGGGGAACAGGATGACCTCGCGGATGTTGGGCTGGTCGGCCAGCAGCATGACGATGCGGTCCACCCCCGGGGCCGAGCCGCCATGGGGCGGGGCGCCGTAGCGGAAGGCGTTGAGCATGCCGGCGAACTTCTCCTCGACCATTTCGGGGGCGTAGCCGGCGATGCCGAAGGCCTTGATCATGATGTCGGGGCGATGGTTGCGGATGGCGCCCGAGGACAGCTCGACGCCGTTGCAGACGATGTCGTACTGGTAGGCCTTGATCTCCAGCGGGTCCATTTTCTCCAGCGCCTCCATGCCGCCCTGGGGCATGGAGAAGGGATTGTGGCTGAAATCGACCTGGCCGGTCTCCTCGTTCAGCTCGTACATGGGGAAATCCACCGTCCAGCAGAACTTGAACACGTCCTTTTCGATCAGGTCGAGCTCGGTGCCGAGGCGGGTGCGCACCTTGCCGGCGAACTTGGCCGCCTCCAGCGCCTTGTCGCAGGCGAAGAAAACGGCATCGCCGTCCTTCAGGCCGGCGGCGGCGCGGATGGCCTCGATGCGCTCGGCCTCCAGGTTCTTGGCGATGGGTCCCTTCGGCCCGTCCACGGCGAACTGGATGTAGCCCAGGCCGCCGGCCCCTTCCTCGCGCGCCCACTCGTTCAGCTTGTCGAACCACGAGCGCGGCTGGCCGGCCGCGCCGGGGGCCGGAATGGCCCGCACCACCGCGCCCTTGGCCTCGATGGCCTTGGCGAAGATGCCGAAATTGGAGCCGCGGAAGGCCTCGGTGACGTCGGCGATGAGGATCGGGTTGCGCAGGTCCGGCTTGTCCGAGCCGTATTTCAGCATGGACTCCTGATAGGGAATGCGCGGGAACGGCGCCGGAGTGACCTTGCGGCCATTGCCGAATTCCTCGAACACCCCCTGCAGCACCGGCTCGATGGCGGCGAAGACGTCGTCCTGTGTGACGTAGCTCATCTCGAAATCGAGCTGGTAGAACTCGCCGGGGGAGCGATCGGCGCGGCCGGCCTCGTCGCGGAAGCACGGCGCGATCTGGAAATAGCGGTCGAAGCCGGCCACCATGAGGAGCTGCTTGAACTGCTGCGGCGCCTGCGGCAGGGCGTAGAACTTGCCGGGATGCAGGCGCGACGGCACCAGATAGTCGCGCGCACCCTCGGGCGACGAGGCGGTCAGGATCGGCGTCTGGAACTCGGTGAAGCCCTGGCCGATCATCGCCTGGCGCAGGTACTGGATGACCTTGGCGCGCAGCATCATGTTGGCGTGCACGTCCTCGCGCCGCAGATCCAGGAAGCGGTACTTGAGGCGCATGTCCTCGGGGTAGTCCTGGTCGCCGGCCACCTGCATGGGCAGCACGTCGGCGATGGACTGGATCTCGACCTCGGCCGCCTGCACCTCGATGGCGCCGGTGGCGAGGCGGGGGTTGACGGTGTCGGCGGAACGCCCGACCACCTTGCCGGTGACGGTGATGACGCTTTCGGGCCGCGCCTTCTCCAGGGTCTGGAACACCGGGCTGGAGACATCGACCACGCACTGGGTCAGGCCGTAATGGTCGCGCAGATCGACGAACAGCAGGTTGCCGTGGTCGCGCTTCCGGTGCACCCAGCCCGACAGCCGGGCGGTGATGCCGGCATCCTCGATGCGCAGCTGGCCGCAGGTGTGGGTGCGATAGGCGTGCATGGGGCGTCACTTTCCGCTGTCGAAACCGAAAGCGGGAAGAAGGCACACGCGCGAAAATCCGTCAAGGGCGGCATTGGCCCTGCCGCCCTTGTACGCCCGGGGTGGTTGCTGTATCACTGCACCCCATGCCAATGATCGCCGATTCCCGGGCGCTGGCGGAGCTCTGCGACCGCCTCTCGACCGCCCCCTACATCACCGTCGATACCGAATTCATGCGGGAGAAGACGTATTACCCGCAGCTGTGCCTGGTCCAGGTGGCCGGCCCCGACGAGGCCAAGGCCATCGACCCGCTGGCCCCCGGCATGGATCTGGCGCCGCTGTTCGAGCTGCTGGCCAATCCGAAGGTCCTGAAGGTCTTCCACGCCGCCCGCCAGGACATCGAGATCTTCCTGCACCTGTCGGGCGCGGTGCCGGCGCCGCTGTTCGACACCCAGGTGGCGGCCATGGTGTGCGGCTTCGGCGACGCCGTCAGCTACGAGACCCTGGCCAGCCAGCTGGCCAAGGCCCGCATCGACAAGTCCATGCGCTTCACCGACTGGGCGCTCAGGCCGCTGACCGAGAAGCAGATCCAGTACGCCCTGGCCGACGTCACCCATCTGCGCGTCGCCTACGAGAAGCTGGTGCGCAAGCTGGAGAAGAACGGCCGCGCCGCCTGGCTGGACGCCGAGATGGCGGAGCTGACCACCCCCGCCACCTACCAGGTCGAGCCCGAGAACGCCTGGCGGCGTCTCAAGCCGCGCTCGTCGAGCCCGAAGTTCCTGGCGGTGCTGAAGGAACTGGCCGCCTGGCGCGAACGCGAGGCGCGCGAGCGCGACATCCCGCGCCAGCGCATGCTGCGCGACGAGACGCTGATGGAAATCGCCGCCCACCACCCCGCCGACACCACCGAGCTGGGCCGCACCCGCGGCATTGGCAAGGGCCTGGTGGAGGGCCGCATGGGCGTGGCCATCCTGGAGGCGGTCAAGCGCGGCCTGGCGCTGCCCGAGGACCAGATCCCCAAGCCGCCCGAACGGGTCGAGGTGCCGCGCGGCCTGGGGCCGGTGGTCGAGCTGCTGAAGGTGCTGCTGAAGATGAAGTGCGACGAGCACGGGGTGGCCAGCAAGCTGGTCGCCAACGTCGCCGACATCGAGGCCATCGCCGCCGATGACGATGCCGACGTTCCCGCCCTGCACGGCTGGCGCCGCGAGCTGTTCGGCGAGGACGCGCTGAAGCTGAAGCACGGCCGCCTCGGCCTCGGCTTCTGCACCGACGGCCGTCGCCTGCGCCTGGTCCCCATCGAGCCGGTGGAGCCGCCGGCCGAGCCGGCCGCCGCCATCGAGGCGGATTAGCCATGACCGCCCCGCTCACCTTCGGCGATGTCCAGGAGCAGGCCCGCGCCGCCGCCGCCGAGGCCCTGTCCAAGGGCCTGGCCGCCGCCGCCCGGGCCGCCATCGACGTCGCCGAGCGCATCGCCGCCGCCGCGCCCGAGGCCGAGTCCGCCGCCATCCGGGACGCCGCCTGCGCCGCCGGCTGCGGCTGGTGCTGCCATCAGGTGGTGGGCGTCACCGCCGCCGAGGAGGAATTGCTGCTGGAGGCGGTCAACCGCCTGCCGGCCGATGCCCGCGCCCGCATCCGCGCCCGCCAGCGCGCCGCCGAACGCGCCGCCTGCGGCCGCGACATGCAGGAATGGCAGGCCGCCCGCATCGCCTGCCCGCTGCTGGACGATTCGCTGTGCGCCGTCCATTCCCATCGGCCGCTGCCCTGCCGCGCCGTGCTGTCGGCCGATGCCGGCGCCTGCCGCAGCTGGTACGAGGGCGCCGACGGCGCCCGCATTCCGCTGGTGGCCTTCCAGCGCGGCGTCTATGCCCATGCCCAGGCCGGCCTCGCCCATGCCCTGGCGGCGGCCGGCATGCCGCCGGCGCCCATGGCCCTGACCGAGGCGCTGGCCCTGGCCTTCGACTGATGCCCCCGACCTATTCCGAGGTCGAGGCGAAGGCCCGCGCCGCCGCCGCCGCCCATCTCCCTGCCCATCCCGCCCAAGCCGCCCGCGCCGCCATCGCCCTCGCCGAATCGGTGCTGGCCGAGTGCGCCGCCGGACCGCTGAAGGACCGCCTGGCCGAACTGCAATGCGGCCCCGGCTGCACGCCGTGCTGCCATCAGGCGGTGGGGGTGACCCTGGCCGAGCTGGCGCTGGTGGCCGATTCCGTCGCCGCCCTGCCCGGGCCGGTCCAGGCCGGGGTGAGGCAGCGTTCGGCCGCGCTGCGGCGGGTGGCCACCGGCCTCGACGTCGCCGGCTGGTGGCGGGCCCGGCTGGCCTGCCCGCTGCTGGACGGGGACGGCACATGCCTGGTCCACGCCGCCCGGCCGCTGCCCTGCCGCGCCATGAACTCCGCCGATGCCGGCATCTGCCGCCGCTCCTTCGCCGGCGAGGCCGACCAGATCCCGGTGCTGGCCGCCCAGCACGGCATCATGGGCCGCGCCCAGGCCGGCCTCGCCCAGGCCCTCGCCGCCGCCGGCCTCGACCACCGGCCGGTGGCGCTGGGGACGGGGCTGGGGTGACGAAGCCTCACACCAGATGGATATCCGACGTCGCCACCGCGTCGCCCCGGACCAAGGCCACCAGGACGTCGTCCAGGGTCAGGCGGTCGGTGGCGGCGTCGAAGGCGATGGTGCCGGTGCCCGCCGCCGCCTGATCGATCTCGATGGCGTCCACCCCGCTTTCGAAGTCGCGGATGACGTCGCCGAAATCGAGGCGGTCGGTGAAGACGAAGGTGTCGGCGCCGCCCAGGCCGCGCAGCGAATCGGCGCCCACCCCGCCCTGCAGGCGGTTGGCGGCGTCGTTGCCGACCAGCACGTCGTCGGCCAGCGAGCCGGTGACGTTCTCGATGCCGCTCAGGGTATCGACGGTGCCCTGGTCGTCGAAGGCCTGGCCATCGGCCAGGCTGATGCGGACCGGAATCGCTCCGGAATAGTCGGCAAGGTCGGTGCCGCCGCCGCCCACCAGGATGTCGGCTCCCGCCCCGCCGGCCAGAACGTCGTCGCCGCCGCGCCCCTCCAGGCGGTCGGCGCCGTCGCCGCCTTCCAGCCGGTTGGCCTCGCCGTCGCCCAGCAGGATGTCGCCGAAGGCGGTGCCGACCGCACCGACGATGCCGATCAGGGTGTCGGCGCCGCCGTCCCATTCCTCGGCGGTGCCGGCGGCCAGGTCCACGGTCACCGCCCCCGCCGAGCCGGCCCAGGTGGCGTAGGCGCCATCGGCGCCGCCGTCGAGAATGTCGTCGCCCAGCCCGCCGCCCAGCAGATCGAGGCCGCCGCCGCCCTCCATCCGGTTGTCGTAATCGTCGCCCAGCAAGGTGTCGCCGAACGGCGAGCCGGTGACGTTCTCCACTTCGTCGGCGAATTCGAACACGCCGCCCTGCTGCACCGTCGAGGTCGAGAGATCGACGAAGGCCGGGCCGTCGGCGACGCCGAAGCGCAGGGTGTCGGTGCCGGGGCCGCCGTCGTAGCTGTCGAAGCCGGGGCCGCCCTCCAGCGTATCGTCGCCGATGCCGCCGTCGAGCTGGTCGTCGCCGGCCCCGCCGAACAGCAGGTCGTCGCCGCGGAAGCCCTGGATATGCTCGTTGCGTTCGTCGCCGAGGACGACATCGTCGCCGGCGGAGCCTTCCACCTCGACCACCTCGAAGGAGGGCGGGAAGGGCTGGCTGCTGATTGCGCTGTCGGCACCGGCGGCGAATCCACCCGAAGTGCCGCCGCCCGAGGGGGCGCCGACCAGACCGGAAGGCGGTAGCGTGGCCATGGCGAGACTCCTTCAGATCAGGAAGATGTCGGAGGCGTCGGGGGCGTCGCCGCCCAGGAACCGCGCCACCTCCAGGGTGAACAGCGGGCCGTCGCCGTCGGGGTCGAAGGACAGGGTGCGGCTGCCCGGGTCCCAGACGAAGTAATCGTCGTCGTCTTCCGGCTCGTCGCCGACGGCGAAGTTGTCGTCGTCCAGCGGCCCGGCCGGCGGCCGGTCGTCGGGCCAGGTCTCGTTGCGACTGAACACCAGCAGGTCGGTGCCGGAATCGAAGCCGCGCACGGTATCGCCGAACTCGAAGCGGTCGTTGTAGAAGAAGGTGTCGCGGCCGGCGCCGCCGGTCATCTCGTCCTCGCCCTCGCCGCCCCACAGGGTGTCGTTGCCGCCGCCGCCGGTCAGCTCGTCATCGCCGAAGCCGCCGTCGAGGCGGTCGTTGCCGGTGCCGCCGTCGAGGGTGTCGTCGCCGGCGCCGCCCTCCAGGCGGTCGTTGCCGGCGCCGCCCTCCAGGCGGTCGTTGCCGTCATCGCCGAACAGCCGGTCGTTTCCCTGGCCACCGTCCAGGCGGTCGTTGCCACCGCCGCCTTCCAGGCGGTCGCCGTCACGGCCGCCGTCGAGAACGTCGTCGCCGCGCCCGCCATCGAGATCGTCGCGGCCATTGCCGCCATCGAGCCGATCATCGCCGGCCTGGCCGTCGAGCACATCGTCGCCGCCGCCCCCGGTCAGCTGGTCGCGCCCGTCACCGCCGAGCAGCCGGTCAGCGCCGCTGCCGCCGTCGAGACTGTCGTCGCCCGCGCCGCCGTCCAGGTAATCGTTGCCGTTGCCGCCGAACAGGCGGTCGTCGCCGGTGCCGCCCAGCAGCAGGTCGCGGCCGTTGCCGCCCTGCAACAGGTCCTCGCCGCGCCCGCCCGACAGCAGATCGTCGCCGCCCAGCCCGAACAGCCGGTCGTCACCGCCGCCGCCGCTCAGCGCATCCGAACGGTTGGTCCCTATCCGAAACGCCATGGCCCGTTCCTCCCGACCTGCCCTGGGGTCATCGGGAGAGGTGGCACGGCGCAGGCGGTCGGACCAGGGGTTCGGAAGTGGAGGTGCGGAGGGGGTATGGGTGTCATACCAGCCGGCCAATGAATTGACCGGCTGGTATCTTTGTTTTGCCCCTCGCCGGGCGCGGGCATCCGCCCGCTTGGCCGCGCCCGCAATGGGCGCTGGATACCGGCCAACGAGTCATATCAAAGGTTGGCCGGTCTCAGACCCGCCGGAAAACCAGATTGTCGCATTCCAGCGCCTTGGCCAGGCGGTCGAAGGTGCGGTCGTTTTCCAGGGCGAAGGCGGGGTTGGCGGCCGGGACCTCGAGGACGAGGTCGTTGTGGTCGGCGATCAGGCGGGTCTCGCGCAGCAGGTTGGGGGCGCCGCCGGTCAGGGTGTGGGCCAGCCGCAGGGCCGTCCCCGCCACCCGGCAGCGCTTGAGGTCGGCGTCGTCGAGCAGCTGGATGGCCATCTGCGCCTGGGGATGGTCCTCGTCGCCCTGGTAGCGATTGAAGACGGTGAAGGCGATGGCGGCGCGGTCCCGGTGCGGCACGCCCATGAACGGCAGCCGCATGATGCGCAGGAAGGACTGGATGGCGCGGTAGTCGGGGTGCTCGTTCCAGAAGCTGTCCGAGACCAGGCAGGCGGCGTGGCGCAGGCGGGCGTCGTGGCGGGTCTCGCCGGGGAACAGCGGCGCCATCCACGCCATCAGCTCGTCGCCGTGCTCGGGGAAGCGGGCATTGGTCAGCGACAGCTGGCGGCACACCCACAGCAGCGGGTCCTGGGTCCGCAGGCGGTCGGGCAGGCGGCGGTAGAACTGGCCCTCGCGCATGCCGTAGATGGAGAACGCCAGACGCTGCGGCTGGGTGGCGCGGATCACCTTGTCCAGCAGCAGCGCCGCCAGCGGCAGGTTGGCCACCCGCTTCTTCGACACCCCCGGCACCATGGCGATGGAGCGCCGGCTCTGGGTCGACACCAGCTCGATGATGTGCTGCGCCTCGCGCGGGTCGAGGGCGAAATTGTCGAGCACGGTCAGGGGGTGATGGATCTGGGCGATGCAGACGCGGGCGATGGCGCGCCAGGCGCCGCCGACGGCGTAGAGGGTGCGGCCGCGCCCCTGCTTCAGCCAGGGGACCCCGGCCAGGTGGGCGTCGATGAGCTCGGCGGCCCGACCGCGGTCCTCGCCGGCCGCCTCGGCCATGCGCAGCACGCCCAGCGGCAGGGTGACGTGCTGGCCGAACTGGCCGTCCTGCACCGTCACCAGTTCCAGCGAGCCGCCGCCCAGATCGGCGACGATGCCGTCGGCGTCGGGGGTGCCGCACAGCACCCCGGTGGCGGCCAGCTTGGCCTCCTGCCCGCCCGACAGCACCTTGACCTGGACGTTGTGGCGACGCTGCAGTTCGGCCACGAAGTCCGGCCCGTCGGCGGCGTCGCGCACCGCCGCGGTGGCCAGGATGTCGAGGCGCTCGCAATCCATGGCCCGCGACAGCGCCACGAAGCGCCCGACCGCCGCCAGCGCCATCTCGATTCCGGCGGGGTTGAGCCGGCCGGTCGCCCCCATGCCCTCGCCCAGGGCGCACACCGCCTTCTCGTTGAACAGCGGCACCGGCACGCGGCTGGCGCCGTCATAGACGCACAGCCGGATGGAGTTGGAGCCGATATCGACGATGCCGACCGGTTCCTGGCGCCGCTTGATCTTCATCCTCGCCTCACTTCTCGGCGTCGAGGACGAGCCTGGGCCGGCGTCCCTTTTCGAGCGCGCTGCCCCGGCCCGACAGGCTGGGATTGGTCATGAAGTAGGTATGCGACGAGAAGCCCGAACCGTCCGGCGACACCCGCCGGTAGACCCCGTCGGGGCCGAGCACCCAGCTCTGGGCGGTATCCTTCAAATTGGCGACCATGATCTGCTCGAGGATCTGGCGGTGCACGGTCGGGTTCTCGATGGGCACGAAGCTCTCGACCCGCAGGTCCATGTTGCGCTGCATCCAGTCGGCCGAGGAGATGAACACCTTGGCCTGCCGCGACGGCATGCGCGAGCCGTTGGCGAAGACGATGACGCGGGAATGCTCGAGGAAGCGGCCGACGATGGAGCGCACCCGGATGTTGTCGGACAGCCCCGGAATGCCCGGCCGCAGGCAGCAGATGCCGCGGATCACCAGATCGATCTGAACCCCGGCCGCACTGGCCCGATAGAGCGCGTCGATCAAGGCCGGATCGACCAGCGAATTCATCTTGGCCCAGATGGCGGCGGGCTTGCCGGCCGCGGCGCTGGCGATCTCGGCATCGATCAGCGCCAGGATCTTCTTGCGCAGATGCAGCGGCGCAATGGCCAGCTTGTCCATCTTCTCGGGCACCACGTAGCCGGTCATGTAGTTGAAGGCCCGCGAGGCATCCAGGGTCAGCGCCGGGTCGCAGGTGAAGTACGACAGGTCGGTGTAGACCTTGGCGGTGATGGGGTGGTAGTTGCCGGTGCCGAAATGGACGTAGGACATCAGCCCGCCGGCCTCGCGCCGCACCACCAGGCTGATCTTGGCGTGGGTCTTCAGTTCCATGAAGCCGAACACCACGTTGGCCCCGGCCGCCTCGAGGTCGCGGGCCCAGCGGATGTTGGCCTCCTCGTCGAAGCGCGCCTTCAGCTCGACCATGCAGGTCACCGACTTGCCGGCCTCGGCCGCCTCGGCCAGGGCCTTGACGATGGGGCTGTCCTTGGAGGTGCGGTACAGGGTCTGCTTGATCGCCACCACGTTGGGATCGCGCGCCGCCTGGCGCAGGAACTGCACCACCACGTCGAAGCTTTCGAACGGGTGGTGGACGACGATGTCCTTCTTGCGGATGGCGCCGAAGCAATCGCCGCCGAAATCGCGGATGCGCTCGGGGAAACGGGCGTTGTAGGGGGTGAACAGCAGGTCGGGACGCTCGTCGGTGATGATCTGCTTGGTGTCCACCAGCCCGATCATCTCGTCGAATTCGTAGACGTCGGCCTCGGCCACCTCCATCTCGTTGATGACCAGACGGCGCAGATCGTCCGAGATGCCGGAGCTGAAGGTCAGCCGGATGACCTCGCCGCGGCGGCGGCGCTTCAGCGCGGTCTCGAACACCCGCACCAGGTCCTCGGCCTCCTCGTCGATGTCCATCTCGGAATCGCGGATGACCCGGAACATGCCGTAGCCTTCCATGCGGAAGCCGGGGAACAGCATGGGCAGGAACAAAAGCACCAGGTTTTCCAGGCGGATGAAGCGGATCGCCTCGCCCGGCAGGCGGATGAAGCGGTCGATCTGGTGCGGCAGCGGCACCAGGGCGCGCAGCACCTCGCCGTCGTCGAGGCGGAACAGGTGCAGCACCAGGGCGATGCCGGCATTGGGGATGAAGGGAAAGGGGTGCGCCGGGTCGATGGCCAGCGGCGTGAGCACCGGGAAGACGTGCTCCATGAACCGGGTTTCCAGCCAGCGCACGTCGGAGCGGGTCAGCTCGTCGTTCTCGACCACGGTGATGCCGGCCTCGCGCAGTTCCTGCTTCAACTGGCTCCAGCAGGTCTTCTGCGCCTTCAGCAGGTTGCCCGCCTCGACGTTGATGGCGGCCAGCTGCTGCGCCGGGGTCAGCCCGTCCTGGGAAGTGGTCATGACGCCGGCATCCACCTGCCCCTTCAGGCCGGCGACGCGCACCATGTAGAACTCGTCCAGGTTCGAGGACGAGATGGACAGGAAGCGCACCCGCTCCAGCAGAGGATGGTGCGTGTTGAACGCCTCCTCGATGACACGCAGGTTGAAGGCCAGCCAGGACAGCTCGCGATTGATGAAGCGGTCCTTCGACTCGATGTCGATGGACGGCACCTCGATCGGTTGCGTATTTGTCACTTTTGTTACTCCCGCCGGCTCGGGGTGGCGTACACTGAACCCTTTATATATCCTCCGCTCGTCCGTGTCATGGCTGCGGGACCCGATCGATGCGAACCCTCTATCTGCTCCGCCACGCCAAATCGAGCTGGGACGATCCCGCCGCCGACGATTTCGACCGCCCGCTCAACGGCCGCGGCCGGCGCGCCGCGCAGCGCATGGCCCAGTACCTGACCGAGCGGCGCATCTGCCCGGCCCTGGTGCTGTGCTCGGCGGCGGCGCGCACGCGCGCCACCTACGACCTGCTGGGCGCCGCCCTGGCCGGGGCGCCGGTCAGCTTCGAACAGGGACTCTACGAGGCCAGCCTGCAGGACCTGAGTGCGCGGCTGCGCCGGGTCGAGGACGGCATCGCCTCGGTGATGGTGATCGGGCACAATCCCGGCATGGAACGCCTGGGCGCCTTTCTCGCCGGCGGCGGCGAGGCGGCGGCCCTGGAGCGGCTGCGCACCAAGTACCCCACCTGCACCCTGGCGGTGCTGGAAACCGGCATCGCCCGCTGGAGCGGGATCGACCAGGGCGACTTCCGCCTGGCGGCGTTCATCCGCCCGCGCGACCTCGACAAGGACCTGGGCGCCGAGGAGGATTGACGGCTCAAGGGGGCGGCAGGTCCCCGAATTCGCGCTCCAGCACCGCCCGCGCCAGCGGCACGGTGACGGCGCGGCGTTCGCTCAGGGAGGCGCGGTCGAGGGCATCGACCACCGCGCCGATGGCGGCGAACGAGCGCTCGATGCGGCCCAGCAGGAAGGTGACCACCTCCGCGCCGACCTTCAGCTGGCGATCGGCGAACAGCTTGACCAGGACGGCGGCCAGCAGGGAATCGTCGGGGGCGCCGATGCCGATCGCCTGGGTGGCGGCCAGCCGGCTGGCGAGGTCGGGCAGGCGCACCGGCCGCCGCGCCGGCGCCTGGCGCCCGGCCAGCAGCAGGAAGCGGCCGGTTTCCTTGGTCAGGTTCCACAGGTGGAACAGCGCCGCCTCGTCGGCGAGGGCGTCGAGGCGATCAACCACCACCACCCGGGCGCTCTCCACCAGTCCCGGCACCGCCTCGGCCGACAGCCCGCAGGCATCGACGCGGGCCACCGCTTCCGCCGACTCGGCGAAGGCGGCCAGCAGGTGGGTCTTGCCGCAGCCGGCCGGGCCGTGCAGGGCCAGGGCATGGGCCGGCCAGTCGGGCCAGCGTTCCAGCCAGGCCACCGCCTCGGCGTTGCTGGCCGCCCGCAGGAAATCGGCGCGGCCGAAGGCCGGCCGGTGCCCGAGGTCGAAGGCGAGCTGCCCGTTCGAACCGGTCATGATCCGTCATTGCCGGTGTAAAGCGGACTGGCCAGGTAGCGCGACAGGGCGAAGCGGACCAGCACCCCGATCACCGCCGCCACCGGCACCGCCAGCAGGATGCCGACGAAGCCGAACAGGCCGCCGCCGGCCAGCAGGGCGAACATCACCCACACCGGATGCAGCCCGACCCGGTCGCCCACCAGCTTGGGCGTCAGCACGTTGCCCTCGATCATCTGGCCGACGATGAAGACGCCGGCGACGATGGCCGGCAGCTGCCAGTCCTGGGTCTGGGCGAAAGCCAGACCGACCCCGGCGACGAAGCCCGAGATGGTGCCGAGATAGGGCACGAACGAGAACAGCCCCGACAGCCCGCCGATCACCAGGCCGAGATCCAGCCCGACCAGCGACAGCCCGACCCCGTAGAAGGTGCCCAGTGCCAGGCACACCGTGGCCTGACCGCGGACGAAGCCGGACAGGGTGCGGTCGATTTCGGCGAACTGCTCGCGCACGGTGGCGGCATGCCGGCGCGGCAGCCAGCCCTCGACCTTGGCGGTGATGGTGTCCCAGTCGCGCAGCAGGTAGAAGGTGACGATGGGGGTGATGAACACCAGCGACAGGATCTCGACCACCGCCAGGCTGCCGCTCACCAGCCCCTTGAGCAGGCCGACGCCCCAGCCGGCGACGGTTCCGGCATATTCCCCGGCCGACGAGCGCAGCTTCTCGATGTCGCGCGGGCTGAGCCTGCGCTGGGCCTCGCGGATCAGCGGGTCGAGCCACTGGTTGATGGACTCGATGTAGCCCGGCACCTTCTGGGCGAAGGCCACCACCTGGTCCTCGATGACCGGCGCCAGCACCAGCAGCACCACCACCAAAGTGGTGAAGAAGGCCAGGGTGATGATGGAGGTCGCCAGGATGCGCGAAACTCCCGCCCGCTCCAGCCGGTCGGCCAGCGGATCGAGGAAATAGGCGATGGCCATGCCGGCGACGAAGGGCAGCAGCACCCCCCTCAGCACGTAAAGCAGCACCAGGCTGACACCCATGCCGATCAGCCAGAAGCGGATGCGTAGCGCCGAAGTCATCCCCTTGGTCTCCCCCGGGTAGTCAAGTGTCGCGGGCGGGCACCTTGCGGCCCACCGCCATCAGATACGCCGCGCCCGACGCCGTGGTGGTGACGGCGACCACGGTGACGAAGGCCTCGACCGCCGTCGCCGTCGCCCAGCCCGGCCCCGCCTCGGCCAGCACCAGGGCGGCCAGGGCGATCTGCGCCGCCGTGTTGATCTTCGAGATGAACAGCGGCGCCGCCGAGAACGCCCCCGCCAGCACGTAGACTACGGCATAAAGCACGATCAGCACATCGCGCAAGACCACCAGCACCACCAGCCACAGCGGCAGATACCCGCCCGCCCACAGCACGACGAAGGCGGCGACCAGCAAGGCCTTGTCGGCCAGGGGGTCGAGCCAGGCGCCCAGGGCGGTGCGGGCGTTGCACAGCCGCGCCACGGCGCCGTCCACCGCGTCGGTCAGGCCGGCGGCCAGGAACAGCCAGAAGGCGGCGGACATCCGCCCGGTGGCGATCAGCCAGACCAGCACGGGCACCGCCAGCAGCCGGAGGACGGTCAGCGCGTTGGGCACGTGCCGGACCATCCCCGCCTCCCCGGTCAGTGTGCAGGCCCTACGGGGCGCATGACCCACAGGCCTTCGCCCCAGTCCAGCGCCAGCCCGGCGCGGCCCAGGGCGGCGCGGACCTGCTCGGCGTCGCCGACGGTGTGCAGCACGATGGCCGCCTCGGCCTTGGACAGCGACACCAGTTCCCAGCGGCGCACCTGCGACACCCGGGCCAGGCGTTCGCGCACCGTCAGCCAGTCGGGCAGCCCCTGCAGCGGCACCAGCGTCGACAGCGTACCGGCACGGTCGAATTCCAGCAGGTTGGGTTGCTTGTAGACGGTGTCAATGGCGCGTGCGATGTCGCGGGCGGCGCGCGCCATCAGGGCCTCCACCGTCTCGCCCTCGGCCAGCTTGTAGGCCAGGGAATCGAACGGCTTGGGCGCCGTCGGCCCCGCATGCAGCACCACCTCCATCACCTTGCCGCCCGGAGCCAGAGCGGCGGCGGCCACCAGCACGTCGGGGGTGCGCCAGCGCGCCCCCAAGCCCTGCATGGCGCGAAGGTCGGCGGCCAGAGCCTGCTCGGCGGTGATGGCCTGGACGTCGCCGATGTCGCCCGGCGGCACCACCAGCGGCACCAGCCCGCCCGAGCCCGAAGCCGCCCAGGCGGCGCGCCACGGATTGGGCTCGTCCCACAGCACAAGGCGCCCGGCCGCATTCTTCAGCACCGGCACCACCACCACCGGGCGGACCCGCGGCTCGGCATAGGCGATGCCGGCGCCCTGCAGCAGGCGCTTCACCGCCGCCGGGTTGTAGCGCACGGTCAGGGTGGCGAGGTAGCGGGTGGAGGTGGAGCGTTCGCGGTCCACCGTGAAATCGCGCACGTATTCGGCGGCCTCGGCCTTGGGCAGCCGGGCCTGGTCGGCCGGCTGGATGAGGCGGTCCAGCAGCATGCGGAAGCCCTGGCGCTGAGCCTCGGCGATGGCCTGGTCCTTGGCCGCCTGGGTCCCGGACGCCGAGACGTCCACCTCGATGCCGCTCACCGTGAAGGCGTCGGCCCGCGCCGGCCCGGCCCCGAGGCAGGCCAGCACCACCAGCGCCAGGGCTGCGACGGCTCGGGAAAGGCGGAGAGAAGGCATTGAAAACCGTCCGGGTTGGAGTATCTTCGGCGCGCCCAGGAACGGGCGGTACCATATCACACGCCAGCCGACGAGGAAGACCATTCCCGCCCCCGACGAAAAGCCCGGCCTGACCTACCGCGACGCGGGCGTCGATATCGACGCCGGCGAGGCCCTGGTCGAGGCCATCAAGCCGCTCGCCAAATCCACCGTGCGGTCCGGCACCAGCGCCGGCCTGGGCGGCTTCGGCGCCCTGTTCGACCCCCGGGCGGCCGGCTTCAAGGACCCCATCCTGGTCGCCACCACCGATGGCGTCGGCACCAAGCTGAAGGTGGCCATCGAGGCCGGCAAGCACGACACCGTCGGCATCGACCTGGTGGCCATGTGCGTCAACGACCTGGTGGTCCAGGGTGCCGAGCCGCTGTTCTTCCTCGACTACTTCGCCACCGGCAAGCTCGACGTCAAGGCCGGGCGCGACATCGTCGCCGGCATCGCCGAGGGCTGCCGCCAGGCCGGCTGCGCCCTGATCGGCGGCGAGACCGCCGAGATGCCGGGCATGTACGCCCATGGCGATTACGACCTCGCCGGCTTCTCGGTGGGCGCGGCCGAGCGCGGCACCCTGCTGCCGGCCGCCGACATCGGCCCCGGCGACGTGCTGCTGGGCCTGGCCTCGTCGGGTGTCCATTCCAACGGCTATTCCCTGGTCCGGCGCATCGTCGGCAGGGGCGGCCTGTCCTACGACGCCCCCGCTCCCTTCGCGCCCGGCAAGGCGCTGGGCGAGGCGCTGCTGGAACCCACCCGCATCTACGTCAAATCCACCCTGGCCGCCATCCGCGCCGGCACCATCAAGGCCATGGCCCACATCACCGGCGGCGGCCTGATCGAGAACGTGCCGCGGGTGCTGCCCGAGGGCGTGGTCGCCGACATCGATGCCGGCACCTGGACCCTGCCGCCGGTCTTCAAGTGGCTGGCCGCCGAGGGCGGCGTCGCCGCGCACGAGATGGCCCGCACCTTCAATTGCGGCATCGGCATGGTTGTCGTGGTGGCCGCCGACAAGGCGGCCGAGGCCGCCCGCATCCTGGCCGAGGGCGGCGAGACCGTCACCACCATCGGCACCCTGCGCGCCCGCGTCGGCGACGAGGCGCAAAGCCAGGTGAAGGGCACCGGGGCCTGGGCATGAGGGTCCGCCGCAAGGTCGGAATCCTGGTCTCGGGACGCGGCTCCAACCTGCAGGCGCTGCTCGATGCCTGCGCCGATCCCGCCTTCCCGGCCGAGATCGTGCTGGTGATCAGCAACGTGGCCGGCGCCTATGCGCTGGAGCGGGCGGAGAAGGCCGGCGTGGCCACCCTGACCATCCCGCACAAATCCTATCCCGACCGCGCCGCCTTCGATGCCGCCCTGGATGCCGCGCTGCGGGCGGCGGCGGTGGAGATCGTCTGCCTGGCCGGCTTCATGCGCCTGCTGACGCCCGAGTTCACCCGCGCGTGGGCGGGCCGGATGCTCAACATCCACCCCTCGCTGCTGCCCAGCTTCAAGGGCCTGCACACCCACCAACGGGCCATCGAGGCCGGGGTCAAGCTGCACGGCTGCACCGTCCATCTGGTCACCCCCGACCTGGACGACGGCCCCATCCTGGTGCAGAAGGCGGTGCCGGTGCTGCTCGGCGACACCCCCGACACCCTGGCCGCCCGGGTGCTGGAGCAGGAGCACCAGGCTTATCCGGAAGCGCTGAGGCTGCTGGCCGAGGGCCGGGTGACGGTGACCGCCAACCGCGCCGAGATCGCCTGACGGCGAATTACCCCTTATCATCGTGGCAGTTTTCAGGCACGATCAACCGCGGGTTAACGCCGTCACGCAGCGAAAATCCTGGGAACAGGGGGGGGGAGACGATGCCTGTGAGCTTAGGCCCGGTCGGATCGATTCTGGCGCAGGCATCCGCCGATTCGGTGGCGAAGACGCGCAAGAGCCTGACCACCAAGTCGGACACCACCGACAGCAAGAATAATTCGGTCAAGCAGGTCACCGCCGACGACGCCTTCAACCGGACCCTGGCGAAGACGGCCGCCTCCAGCAAGGAAGCCATCGCACAGGCCGATGCCCGGCTGGCCGCCAATATCGAGGCGGCCAAGGCCAAGGGTGACACCAGGAAGGTCGATGACCTGACCACCGCCCGGGCAGGGTTGCAGGCCTTCTCGGCGCAGCAGGCCAAGAGTGCCAGCACCACCTCTGCGGCGACGGGATCGGCGGCGCTCCAGGGCGCCGTCGCCGCGGCGGGAAAGAAGACCCAGGACATCCTGTCCAAGGCGGACCAGCAGCTGACCAGCCAGATCAAGGCGGCGTCGGGGCGGGGCGACACCCGCGCGGTCGAGGACCTGAGGGCGAAGCAAGCCCAGTTGCGCTCCGCCATCGAATCGACCAAGAGCAGTTCGGCGGCCCAGAGCGCCGCGCTGGCCGAGCGGACGAAGGAGGCCACAGCATCGGCCGGCGCCGACGCTCTCGCCAAATTGGCGTCCACGACCACGACGACCAAAAGCGCCCAATTGTCTGAAGCGGAGAAGAATGCGGCCGACCTCGCCAAGGTGGTCGATGCGCTCGCCGCCAGAGGATCTCGGAACCGCGGCACGAAGGCGACGCAGCCGACCACATTGCTCGGCCTCTTCGGCTGACCAATAAGGGGGCCGTCACCGGTTGACGGAGCGCCGTCCCGCCCGCTTGCGGGAGGAAGGTCTGGCGAGCCCAAGAGAAGGGCTCTTCGCGGGTTTGCGGGGTCGCCCCGTTAGCGTCATGGCCGGGCTCGACCCACGGCTGTCCGGTTCACCTCGCTCCACCCCTTATCGTCATGCCAGGGCTTGACCCGGGCATCTACGTGGCGCGGCCTAACTCACTGTTTCGAAATGTTTTTTGACTGACCCACGTGGATCGCCGGGTCGTGAAGTTTACCGCCGGGCTGGCCAAATGCCCGACCCGGTGGCCCGGCGATGACGAGTGAGGGGGGACGAGATCGAGTCAATTTCGGCACGGGGCCACGGTTTCTGAAGGTTTCCGCGGCATTCCGTTCCTCGCCGAAGATTAAACCGGACAGCAACTGGATCAAGTCCGCGCAGGACGTGCAATTGGCAGCCCGATTCCCCGCCAATCCCTGCCACACAAAAAAAAAGAGGCCGGCGACCCCGAGGGGGGCGCCGGCCAGTGTGGCTCCTTCGTCATCCCATGAGGGACCTGCGGTCCTCCATGATCCGGCGAAGGATCGGGGTAAGGATGAGTTCCATGGCAAGGCCCATCTTGCCGCCAGGAACCACGATGGTGTTGCGCCGGCTCATCCACGAATCCTTGATCATCTGGAGCAGGAACGGGAAGTCGACGCGGAAACGGTCGGGCTTGCGGAAACGGATGACCACCAGGCTTTCGTCCGGGGTCGGGATGTCGCGGGCGATGATCGGGTCCGAGGTATCGACGATCGGCACGCGCTGGAAGTTGATGTCGGTGCTCTTGAACTGCGGGATGATGTAATGCACGTAGTCGTGCATGCGCCGCAGGATGGTGTCCATCACCGCTTCCTCGGAATAGCCGCGGGCCTTGGTGTCGCGGTGGATCTTCTGGATCCATTCCAGGTTGATGACCGGCACCACGCCGATCTTGAGGTCGGCGTGCTGGGCGATGTTGTGCTCGGGCGTGGCGACGCAGCCGTGCAGGCCCTCGTAGAACAGCAGGTCGGAATTGCCCTCGAGGTCTTCCCACGGGGTGAACTCGCCCGACTTGACGCCGTAATGCGAGAAGCGCTGGGCTTCCTCGTCATTGTGGATGTAGAAGCGGCGGCGACCGCGGCCGGTCTCGCCGTACTGGCGGAACAGCTGCTCGATCTCGCCGAACAGGTTGGCGTCGGCGCCGAAATGGCTGAAATGGCTGTTGCCGGTCTTCTCGGCTTCCGCCATCGCCTTCTTCATGTCGACGCGGTTGAAGCGGTGGAAGCTGTCGCCCTCGATCACGGCGGGGTTGATGCCCTCGCGCCGGAACATGTGCTCGAACGCTTCCTTGACGGTGCTGGTGCCCGCGCCGGACGAACCGGTGACGGCGATGATCGGATGCTTCCTGGACACGGCCTTCCTCTCCTTATGCTGGAGGGCGGGGGGCGGACTTGTGCCCGCTCCCCCGTTACCCCGTTTCTTTATTGGGCCTGCCGAGCGTGGACTCAGCGGGCCTTCAGCTTCTCGCGCCAGCCGGGATAGAGCTTGTCGGCGTCGGCCGGGAAGCTTTCGAAGGCGCCCTTCAGCTCGGGATGCTCCTGGGCGAAGTCGATCAGGTTGATGCCGCGCTGCCAGGCCTCGTGCGCCAGGCGGAGCGACTTCGCACCGACGGTGCCGCCGTCCTTGTGGCCGAAGGCGCCGCCGCCCGAGGTCTGGATCACGTTGGAATGGCCCAGATTGTCGAAGAAGCCGGGCAGGCGCAGCGCATTCATGCCGCCCGAGATGATCGGGGTGGTGGACTTCATGCCGTGCCATTCCTGGCGGAAGTAGTGGCCGTCGGCGACGTCGCGCTCCAGCATGTAGGCGACGATCTTCTCGTCCTTGTCGCCTTCCATCTTGCCGTAGCCCATGGTGCCGGTGTGGATGCCCGAGGCGCCCTGCAGGCGGGACATCTTCATGTGGGTCATCACCGAGTAGCCGCGCTTGGACTGCTTGGAGGTGACCGCACCGTGGCCGGCACGGTGGTAGTGCAGGAACTGGTTGGGGAAGTAGCGGCGGCAGGTGGTGATGGCGGTCGGGCCGCCGACGTAGCCGTCGACCAGGAAGGCGACATGGCTGGCGTTCTTGCCGAAGATCTCGAGGATCAGCTCGCCGCGGCGGATCATCTCGAAGGGATCGTCGGCGGTGATGTTGGCCGAGAAGATCTTGGCCTCGCCGGTCTCCTGCTGGGCCTTCTCCATGGCCTCGGCGACCAGGGTGATGGTCTCCTTCAGCGGGGCGAACACCTGGTTGCCCTGGGGCTCGTCGTTCTTGATGAAGTCGCCGCCCAGCCAGAACTGCAGGCAGGCATCGGCGAAGGGCTTGGGACGCAGGCCCAGCTTCGGCTTGATGATGGTGCCGACCACCATGCCGCCGTTGACCTGCGGGCGGCCGAGCACGCGCCACATGTCCTCGATGTTCATGGCCGGGCCGTCGAACAGCGTCAGCAGCTCGCGCGGGACGTAGAAGTCCCACATCTTGGCGTACTCGACGTCGCCCATGCCCTGGTTGTTGCCGATGGTCAGCGTCAGGAACGACACGATCATGGCGCGGCCGTCGATGACGTTGCGATCGAACAGCTCGTTCGGATAGGCGATCTTCATCAGATATTCGCCGTTGCCGATGTCCTTGACCTCGTAGACCAGCGCGTCGACGCCGCGGGTGAAGTCGTCGGTGGTGCAGACCTCGACATTGGTGCCGGTCGAAGACTCGGCGGCGAAGTGGGCGGCGGTGGAGACCGCCTCGTAGCCCGCCTTCGGCTTCATCACGTAGGCGCACAGGATGTGCTTGCCGCCCGCGATGAGGTCTTCTTCCTTGAGGTTCAGATTGGCATAGCGACTGGACTGGTCCATGGGATCGTTCCCCTATCTCGTCGGTGTTGGTTGGGCCTGTTGCCGCCGAACCATCGACCTCCCCACGGAAGCGCCCGGTTCGAATGCGGCGAGAATGCCCGAACCCGCCCCCACCCGAAACACCCGGGTGGGGTGGAGGGGAAAATTACATGGGTGGCAGTTGAACCACCCGTTGGGGGTGGCAATGGGCAGTGTGCAGATGCGATAATTGCGAGCGGGTGAGTCCGGACCTACCCACCCCTACTCCAGCCCCCGGCGCCTGCGATCGGCGGCGGCCAGCGCCTGTTCGGCGCCTTCGCCGCGGCGCAGCTGGTAAAGACCGGTCCCGGGCGTGAGCGGGATGCGCTGGCCCAGCCAGGTATAGGGTGGGTCGGCCAGGCGGGCGGTGATCTCGCCCAGCTTGGCCCCGGCCTGGGCGAGGTCGGTGCCGGGCAGCAGCACCGCGAAGTCGCTGCCGCCCAGGCAGCCGACCAGATCGGAGGCCCTGAGCGCGCCCAGGATGTTGGCGCAGACGTGGCGCAGCGCGCCGTCGCCGGCGGCCAGGCCGTAGATCTGGCGCACCGCCTCGATCCCGGCCACCTGCACCAGGGCCAGCGTGCCGTGGGCGTCGCCGCCGGCCAGCAGGAAGGATTCGAGTTCGCGCATGAAGGCGCGCCGGGTCAGGCAGGGGACCACCGAATGGCGGTCGGACTGGCGCTCCAGCCAGGCGAAGCGGCGCTCGGCCTGCTCGGACAGCAGGCGCAGGCGGTCCAGTTCGACCAGCACCGGCACCAGGGCCTCCAGCAGCTCGGCCGTCACCAGCTCGGCGGGCAGGCCCAGCACCGAGGCGATGTCGGCGGCGGAGCGGTGCTGCGGCCGGGCCGGCGCCTGATAGGCGTGGGGCGGCAGGTGGCGCCGCGCATTGTCGTGCTCGAGCGCGAATTCGTTGATCATCTGACTGCGCTGAACGCGCTCGGTGCGATACTCGTCGCCCATGGCCCCGGACCCGGTGGACAGCGCACAGTCTAGCATGACGCTTGCACGCGCGCCCGCGATTCCTATAATCCGCCCTTTCCCGTTCCAGGGACCGACGACGATGACGAAGAAGATTCCGCTGGTCGGCATCATCATGGGCAGCCAGTCCGATTGGGAGACCATGCGCCACGCCGCGTCGGTGCTGGCCGAACTGGGCGTCGCCTACGAGACCCGGGTGGTCTCGGCCCACCGCACGCCGAAGCGACTTTACGACTATGCCACCGGCGCCCGGGCGCGCGGGCTCAAGGTCATCGTCGCCGGGGCCGGCGGCGCCGCCCACCTGCCGGGCATGGCGGCGGCCATGACCACCCTGCCGGTGCTGGGCGTGCCGGTGGAAAGCCGCACCATGAAGGGCATCGATTCCCTGTATTCCATCGTCCAGATGCCGGGCGGCGTGCCGGTGGGCACCCTGGCCATCGGCAAGGCCGGGGCCACCAATGCCGGCCTGCTGGCGGCCTCGATCCTGGCTTTGGGCGACGAGGCCCTGGCCGGGCGGCTGGAAGCCTGGCGCGAGACGCAGACCGCCTCGGTGGCGGAGAAGCCGGTCGATCCCGACCATCCCGACCTGATCGTCTAGGCCCCGGACATGACCGCGCCCCTCGCTCCCGGCGGGACCATCGGCATCATCGGCGGCGGCCAGCTCGGGCGCATGGCGGCCCTGGCGGCGGCGCGGCTGGGCTACCGCGTCCACGTCTTCTGCCCCGAGGCCGACAGCCCGGCGCAGCAGGTCTCGGCCGCCGCCACCGTCGCCGACTACACCGATCTCGCCGCGCTGGAGGCCTTCGCCCGCTCGGTCGACGTGGTCACCTTCGAGTTCGAGAACATCCCCGCCGATTCGGTGCGGCTGCTGTCGTCGCTGGTGCCGGTGCGCCCCTCGTGGCGGGTGCTCGAGGTGGCGCAGGACCGCATCCACGAGAAGCGCTTCTTCAATTCCATCGGCATCGCCACCGCCCCCTGGGCCGAAATCGCCGGGCCGGAGCAGCTGCGCGAGGCGGTGGCCCGCATCGGCCGTCCGTCGATCCTGAAGACCACCCGGCTGGGCTATGACGGCAAGGGCCAGGTCAAGATCACCGAGTCCACCGACCTCGACCAGGCGTGGTCCTATATGGGCAATGCGGTCGGAGTCCTTGAGGGCTTCATCGACTTCGCCGGCGAGATTTCGGTAATCGTGGCGCGCGGCCTGGACGGCGCCATGGCCGCCTTCGACCCGGCGTGGAACGTGCACGCCAACCACATCCTCGACACCACCACCATCCCCGCCCCCATCTCCGACGCCACCGCCCGGGCGGCGCTGGAGGTGGCGCGCCGCGCGGCGGAGGCGCTGGATCTGGTCGGCCTGCTGGCGGTCGAGCTGTTCGTCACCAAGGACGGCGCCATCCTGGCCAACGAAATGGCGCCGCGGCCGCACAATTCCGGACACTGGACCATCGATGCCTGCGTCACCGACCAGTTCGAGCAATTCGTGCGCGCCGTCTGCGGCCTGCCCCTGGGCAGCCCGGCGCGCCATTCCGACGCGGTGATGAGGAATCTGATCGGCGACGACGTCAACGACTGGGCCGCGATTCTGGCCGATCCGGACGCCAAGCTGCACCTCTATGGCAAGGCCGAGGCGCGCTCGGGGCGCAAGATGGGCCACGTCACCCGCATCCGTCCGCGCAACTCGTAGGCAGGTCCGCCGGTCGCGGTCGACGGCGGCGCGGAGCCGTGCTATCCATCGCCTGACGCCCGCCCATACTTCGCCCGCCCACTTGGCCCACCGCGACCGGACAGGTTCCCTTGGACGATCTGCTTCAGACCATCCTTACGGATTACGGGTTCCTGCTCTACCCGCTGATCCTCGCCTGGACCTTCGTCGAAGGCGAGACGGTGGTGATCGTCACCGGCGCCATCGCCTCGGAGGGCAAGTACAACATCTCGGTGGAGATGCTGGCGCTGTTCGCCTTCTGCGGCAGCTTCCTCGGCGACCAGCTCTACTACTATATCGGACGCCGCTACGGCACGCCGCTGCTGGCGCGCTGGCCGACCCTGGGCAAGAAGATCGACTGGGCCTTCCACCTGGTGAAGACCCACCCCACCCTGTTCATCCTGTCGTTCCGCTTCATCTACGGCATCCGCAACGTCGCCCCCTTCGTCATCGGCATATCGGGCGTGCCGCGGCTGCGCTATGCCGCGCTGAACTTCATCGCCGCCATGGTCTGGGCCCACACCTTCGCCTGGGGCGGCTACTGGCTGGGCCGCGCGCTCGAGGAATGGCTGGGCGAGAACAAGTGGTACATGCTGGTCGGCTTCGTCCTGCTGGCCGGCCTGGTCGGCGCCTACGGTTATTTCGGGCAGAAGAAGCGGATGCGCGAGATCGAGGCCAAGGAAGCCGAGGCCGGCATCTGCGAGACGCGGCCGGACGTGTGAGCCGCCCCCCTCCCCTTCCATGGGGAGGGAGCCCATCTCACAACCCCCGCGCCCACTGGGGCCGCAGCCCCCGGTCCCCGGCCAGCGCCGCATCGATCTGGGCCAGAACCTTGTCCTTGTCCTTGGGCAGGGTGCCGGCCAGCGGCAGGGCGTTGCTGGCATGGTTGGAGCGGAAGATCACCGGGGCGGGCGGATCGAGGCGTTCCACCAGCCGTTTCAGCTCCAGCAACACACCGTGATCGTCCTGGCGCTCGAAGGTGCCCTCGAAGCGCTCGACGAAGCCCTGGGCCACGTCCTCGTCCAGGCCCAGCTGCAGGGTCGAGAGATATGTCGGCGGCACCCGGTTGACCATGTCGGCGGTGGCGTCGATGTGCTCCTGCCAGAAGCGCTTGCCGCCCAGGCCGGTGATCACCGTGGCCGAGACCTTGAGCCCGGCCTCGGCGGCGCGGGCCAGCCCGTTCTCCATGATTTTGGCGCTGCCCTTGCCGATGCGCTTCAGCAGCATGTCCGAGCCGGTCTCGATCCCGAGATAGACCAGCGACAGCTTCAGCGTCCTGAGGTGCCGGATCTCCTCGGCCGGCTTGGCCAGCAGGTTGAACGGCGTGGCATAGGCCGAGACCCGCTGCAGGTCGGGCAGGCGCTCGGCCAGGCGCCGGCAGATGGCGTCCAGGGTCTCGGTGGGCAGGGTGTAGGCGTCGCCGTCGGCCAGGAACACCCGGTGGGCGTCGGGCCACCGCGCCGCCGCCAGGTCGATGTCGGCGAACACCTCGTCCAGGCCGCGGGCGCGGTAGCGCTTGCCCTTGTACATGGAACAGAAGGTGCAGCCGTTGAAGCGGCAGCCGATGGTGGCCTGGATGATCAGGTTGTCGCCTTCGCTGGGCGGCCGCCACAGCGGGAAATCGTAGTCGAGCATCACGCCGCCTCGAATTCGGCATGGGCCAGCGCGACGATGGCCGCCGCCGCACTCTCGAAATCGGGCCAGTCGCGGCCGCCGCGGGCCGGCGCGCCGCAGCCGCATCCCTCTTCCCGCCGCCACCAGAAATCCATCCACTGGCCGGGGCCGACTTCCACCAGGCGGAAGGTGCCGGTGCGGTCCTCGGCGGTCCAGCCGTCGCCGTCCTCGCGCCAGTCCAGCCCTGCCGCCACCCTCATTGCTCGTCCTCCGGACAGGGATCGGGGCGCCGGTCGCGCAGGGTGACCAGTTCCTCGGCGGCGGTGGGGTGGATGCCGATGGTGGCGTCGAACTGGGCCTTGGTGGCGCCGCACTTCATCGCCACGGCGAAGCCCTGGACCATTTCGGGAGCGTCGGGGCCGACCACGTGCAGCCCGACCACACGATCGGAGGCCGCGTCCACCACCAGCTTCATCAGGGTGCGTTCATCCCGCCCGGCCAGGGTGTTGCGCATGGGCTTGAAGCGCGAGAGGTAGACGTGGATGTCGCCGCAGCGCCGCCGCGCCGCCGCCTCGGACAGGCCCACCGTGCCCACCGGCGGGTTGGAGAACACGGCGGTGGGGATGTTGTCGTAATCCACGCTGGTCGGGCGGTCCTCGAACAGGGTGGCGACCAGGGCGTTGGCCTCGGCCAGCGCCACCGGCGTCAGGTTCAGGCGGTCGGTGACGTCGCCGATGGCGTAGACCGAGTCCAAGGCGGTGCGCGACCATTGGTCCACCTTCACCGCGCCGTGGTCGTCGAGGCCGATGCCGGCCTCCTCCAGCCCCAGGCCCTCGGTGTTGGGGCGCCGCCCGGTGGCGTAGAGGACCAGGTCGGTCTCGATGGTCTCGTCGCCCGACAGGCGCAGGGAATAGGCCTTGCCGGCCCTCTCAATGGAGCGCACCACCGTCTCGCAGCGCACCTCGACGCCCTTGCCCGCCATCTCGGTGGTCAGCGCCGCCCGAACGTCCTGGTCGAAGCCGCGCAGCAGGGTGTCGCCGCGCAGGATCTGGGTCACCTTGACCCCCAGGGCGGCGAAGATGCCGGCGAATTCCACCGCGATGTAGCCGCCGCCGACGATGACCATACGGGCCGGCAGCTGCATCAGGTCGAGGGCCTCGTTGGAGGTGATGGCGTGCTCGATGCCCGGCACCTGCGGCAGCCACGGCCGGCCGCCGGTGGCGATCAGGACGCGTTCGGCCGAGAGGGTGCGCCCCGCCACCGCCACCGCATGCGGCCCGGCCAGACCCCCCCGCCCCTCGACCAGATCGACGCCGCTGTCGCGCAGCATGCGCAGATACACCGATTCCAGGCGGTTCAGTTCGGCGTTCTTGGCCGCCACCAGGCGTGCCCAGTCGAACGACACGGCGCCGATGTCCCAGCCGAAGCCGGCGGCGTCGGCGATGTCCTCGGCGAAGCGCGAGCCCATCACCAGCAGCTTCTTGGGCACGCAGCCGCGCATGACGCAGGTGCCGCCGACCCGCGACGATTCCACCACCGCCACCCGCGCCCCGGCCTTGGCCGCCAGACGCGACGCCCGCACCCCGCCGGAACCGGCGCCCAGCACCACCAGATCGTAGTCGAAGGCAGTCATCGGACTCTCCCGTCCTCACAACGTGGCAATCGCCGCGGCGCGAAACCACCCCCACCGGATGATGAGACGCTGACATCCACCACCCCGTCGTCCCCGCGCAGGCGGGGACCCAGGGGGTGCACCGCCAGCCCGTCCGCGACTCCTGGGTTCCCGCCTGCGCGGGAACGACGGGTTTAGTTGGTCAATGCCCCAACAGGGCGCGCACGTGCTCGCGCACCGAGGCGGCCAGGGCGGGCAGGTCGTAGCCGCCCTCCAGCACCGACACCACCCGGTTGCCGGCGCTCGCCGCGGCGACGTCGAGGAGCCTTTCGGTGGCCCACTTGAAGTCCGAGGTCTTGAGCCGCAGATGGGCAAGGGGATCGGCGGCATGGGCGTCGAACCCGGCCGAGATGATGATGAAATCGGGGGCGAACTCCTTGAGCCGGTGCACGATGATGTCGTCGAACACCTGGCGGAACTCGTCCGAGCCGGAGCCCGCCGGCAGCGGCACGTTGACCATGCGGCCCTTGCCGCCGGTCTCCTCGGCCAGGCCGGTGTTGGGGTAGGCATGCTCCTGGTGGGTCGATCCGTAGAAGGTGCCGGGTTCGTCCCACAGGATGTGCTGCGAGCCGTTGCCGTGATGGACGTCGAAGTCGATCACCGCCACCCGCTGGAAGCCGTGCGCGTCGCGGGCGTGCAGGGCGCCGATGGCGGCGTTGTTGAACAGGCAGAAGCCCATGGCGGCGTCGCGCTCGGCATGGTGGCCGGGCGGACGGACGGCACAGAAAGCGTTGCGGGCCTGGCCGGCGGCCACCGCATCGACGGCGGCCACCACCGCCCCGGCGGCCCGCAGCGCCGCTTCGCCCGATTGCGCCGACATCACCGTGTCGGGGTCGATGTGATGGTGCTCGCCCGACGGGGGCACGGCATCGAGGACATGGTCCAGGTGGTGGGCGGTGTGGGCGCGCAGCAGCTGCTCGCGCGATGCCAGCGGCGCCTCCTCGCGCAGCAGGGCCATGAATTCCTCGCCCTCCAGCGCCGCCAGGATCGTGCTCAGGCGTTCGGCGCATTCGGGGTGGTATTCGCCGGTGTCGTGCTGCAGGCAGGCCGGGTGCGTGTAGAGCAGGGTGGCCATTTTCTTTCTTCTGACGGTCGTCGGATGATGTTTCATTTATTCTCAATGAACGCCGAGGCAATTTCCATAGCCGTTTTTCGCAGGGAGCCGTAGACCGATGGGAACCCGCATGCGCATCGACCAGCTGCTGGTGGATCGCGGCCTGGCCGAAAGCCGCGCCCGCGCCCAGGCGCTGGTCATGGCCGGCCTGGTCCTGGCCGGCGGCCGGCGGGTCGACAAGCCCGGCGCCCAGGTGGCGGCCGATGCCGCGGTCGAGCTGAAGGGCCAGACCCATCCCTGGGTATCGCGCGGCGGCCTGAAGCTGGTCGAGGCGCTGGACCGCTTCGCCATCGACCCGGCCGGCATGGTGGCCATCGACGTCGGCGCCTCGACCGGCGGCTTCACCGACGTGCTGCTGAGCCGGGGCGCGGCCAGGGTCTACGCCGTCGATGTCGGCCACGGCCAGCTGGCGTGGAAGCTGCGCACCGATCCGCGGGTGGTGGTGCTGGAACGCACCAACGCCCGCCACCTGACGCCCGAGCAGATCCCCGAGCCGGCCGCCATGGTGGTGTGCGACGCCAGCTTCATCGGGCTGGAGACGGTGCTGCCGGCGGCGCTGGCGCTGACCCGCCCGGGGGCGCTGCTGGTGGCGCTGATCAAGCCGCAATTCGAGGTCGGCAAGGGCCGGGTCGGCAAGGGCGGGGTGGTGCGCGAGCCCGAGCTGCACGCCGAGGTGTGCGACCGCATCGCCGCCTGGCTGGCCGACCTGCCGGGCTGGTCGGTTCTCGGCCTGTGCGAAAGCCCGATCACCGGGCCCGAGGGCAACAAGGAATTCCTAATCGTCGGGCGGCGGGAGGGCTGATCCCATGTGTTCGCGGTTCGAGCTGAATCATTCCGCCCGCGAGGTCGCCGCCCGCTTCGGGCTGGTCGAGCCGCCGCCGCTGCCCAATCAGGCCGAGGTGCGCCCCACCGACCGCGCCCTGGTCATCGCCGCCGGCGGGCGGACCTGGCTGCTGGCCTGGGGCCTGGCGGTGGAGTGGGACAAGCGCCCGCTGATCAACGCCCGCGCCGAGACCCTGGCCGAGCGCCCGACCTTCCGCCGCCTGCTCGGGCACCGGGTGCTGGTGCCGGCCTCGTGCTGGTTCGAGTGGATGCCGCGACCCGGCGCCAAGGCCAAGACCCGCATGCGCATCCGCCCCGCCGACCATGGCCCCTTCGCCCTGGCCGGGCTGGTGGACAACGGCCGTTTCACCATCGTCACCTGCGCCGCCCGCCCCGACCTCGCCCACATCCACAGCCGAATGCCGGTGGCGCTGCCCCCGGACAAGGAAGCGCTCTGGCTCGACCCGGCGACCCCAATCGCCGACCTCGGCGCGGTCCTGGCGCCCACCGACGCGCCGCTCGAGGCGACCGCCGACGACACCTCGCCGACGGCGCAGGGGCTGTTTGACTAGACCGGCGTCGGTGCCGTCTGGTATGGTTACATGTAACCGATCCCTGGCGAGGTGACCCATGCCGGCACTGAACGGCGACCGCTCCCGCTCGAAGATGCGCGCATACCGCGAACGCATGCGCGCCAAGGGGTTGCGCCCGGTCCAGGTCTGGGTGCCCGACACCCGCTCGGCGGCCTTCCGCCAGGAGGCCCACCGCCAGTCGGCGGCGGTGGCGGCCAGCGCCTTGGCCGCCGAGGATCAGGCGTTCATCGACGCGGTTTCGGACCTCGGCGCCCCATGAAGCGGGGCGACGTCTGGACGGTGTCGACCGGGCGATGCTGACCTTCCTCGGCCTCGCCTGACGGTCAGACCGGCATCGGCGCCATCGGCCAGACGTTGATGGCCAGGGCCAGGACGTAGCCCAGCACGCCGCCCAGCAGGATCAGCATCATGCCCACCGCCGCCTTCCAGCCCAGGCCGGGGCCCGCCACTTCGTCGAAACCGGCATGCAGATCGGACCAGCCGGGCAGCGGCGGGTCGCCGGGCGGCGGGGCGGCCGGCATCTCGTTGTCGCGGTGGCGATCGCCGCTCTCGGCCCGCCATACGTCGAGCAGGGCCGAGGCCGCCACCCGGTGGCTCCGTTCGGCCTCGTCGTCCTCGCCGGCGGCGGCGACGTGGGCGGCGCGGTTGAGCAGCAGTTCGGCCAGACGGACATAGGCCCGGGCCGGCGGCGAATGCGGTGCGAACACCGTCACCGGGGTGTCGCGGGCGGCGGCGTCGATGACCACGTGGTCGCGCGGCACCATCACCGGCATCACCCGGGCGCCGAATTCGGCGACGATGTCCTCGGCCAGGCGGCGGGTCAGGTCGCCCTCCTCGGTCATGGTCAGCAGGATGTTGATGGTGTGCAGGTCGTGGTTGAAGCGGGTGCGCACCCGGTTGACGTTGAACCAGGCCTTGTGCAGGCCGTCCAGGGAATGGGGGTTGGGGCTGACCGGCATCACCACCATGTCGGCGGCGACCAGGGCGTTGACCGAGACGATGCCGGGGGCCGGCGGACAATCGACGACGATCACCTCGACGCCGTCGGGGACCTTGGCGAAGGCCCGCACCATGGCCGCCTGGCAGTCGTCGTGGGTGGCCAGCTCGATATCGGCCCAGGCCAGCTCGTCCGAGCCGGGAACCATGCGCAGATTGTCGTAGGGCGTCGGCTTCAGGCACTCGTCGAAGGGGGCGCGGGCGGTGATCAGGTGGTAGGCGCCGGTGGGCTGCTGCGGCGCCACGCCGACATTGGTGGTGGCGTTGCTCTGGCTGTCCAGATCGACCAGCACGACGTTGCGTCCCATGGCCGCCATCGCCACCGCCAGATTGACGCTGGTGGTGGTCTTGGCGACGCCGCCCTTCTGGTTGAAGACGGTGATGACAAGGGCGCGGCGGGCCGGCACCTGATCTTCCTCGGACATCCGTACTCCCGCCTGCTGGCGTTGGCGTTATTCTGGCACAATACAGTCCCCGCCCCGGTCCAGACAATCCCGGCAATGCCGACCGGCTTGGAATACCAATGAAATTCCTTGTTGTTGCGCACCGACCCGGGTCATATAATCGCCGCCCATGACCCAGCCCTACTTCGACATCATCCGACTGGTGGAGCGTCTTCACCGCCACTTCCTCGATGTGCTGCGGACCGAGCTGCGCAAGCTCGGCATCGAGGACATCAACGCGGTCCAGGCCCTGCTGCTCTACAATATCGGCGAGAACGAGGTGGTGATCCGCGACCTCAAGGACCGCGGCTACTACCAGGGCTCCAACGTGTCCTACAACATCAAGGCGCTGACCGAGTACGGCTACCTGACGCAGGAGCGCTCGCCCCACGACCGCCGCTCGGTGCGCCTGCGGCTGACCGACAAGGGCCTCGCCCTGTGCACCGACGTGCGCCGCCTGCAGAACGATCTGGCCGCCGCCCTGGGCGCCGGCGACGAGGTGGCCCAGGCCCTGGCGGCGACGGTCGGCACCATGCAGCGCATCGAGCGCACCTGGACCGACTTCATCCATTACGGCCGCACCCGGCCGCTCTGATCCCCGCCCCTCACCCGCCCGAAGGCCGAGCCATGTCCATCGCCCGCTATTCCCGTCCCCAGATGACCGCCATCTGGGACGCCGCCAACAAGTTCCGCGTCTGGTTCGAGATCGAGGCCCATGCCTGCGACGCGCTGGCGGAGCTGGGGGTGATCCCGAAGGACGCGGCGGCGGCGGTGTGGGCCAAGGGCGACCTGCCCTACACGCCCGAGCGCATCGCCCGCATCGACGCCATCGAGGCCGAGACCCGGCACGACGTCATCGCCTTCCTGACCGAGCTGGCCGAGCATGTGGGCGAGCCGGCCCGCTTCATCCACCAGGGCATGACCTCGTCGGACGTGCTCGACACCTGCCTCGCCGTGCAGATGACCCAGGCCGCCGACATCCTGCTGGCCGACATCGACGGCCTGCTGGCGGCGCTGGAAACCCGCGCCTTCGAGTTCAAGGACCTGGTCTGCATGGGCCGCAGCCACGGCATCCATGCCGAGCCGGTGACCATCGGCCTGAAATTCGCCGGCTTCCACGCCGAGTTCCAGCGCGCCAGGATGCGCCTGCTGGCGGCCCGCGCCGACATCGCCACCTGCGCCATCTCGGGCGCCGTCGGCACCTTCGCCAACATCGACCCCCGGGTCGAGGAGCACGTCGCCGCCAAGCTGGGCCTGACCCCCGAGCCGGTCTCGACCCAGGTCATCCCGCGCGACCGCCACGCCCAGTTCTTCGCCACGCTGGGCACCATCGCCAGCTCCATCGAGCGGGTGGCGGTGGAGATCCGCCACATGCAGCGGACCGAGGTGCGCGAGGCCGAGGAATACTTCTCGCCCGGGCAGAAGGGCAGCTCGGCCATGCCGCACAAGCGCAACCCGGTGCTGACCGAGAACCTGACCGGCCTCGCCCGCATGGTGCGCGGCTACGCCGTGCCGGCCTACGAGAACGTGGCGCTGTGGCACGAGCGCGACATCTCGCATTCCTCGGTGGAGCGCTATATCGGCCCCGACGCCACCATCACCCTGGACTTCGCCCTCGCCCGCCTGACCAACGTGGTGGCCAGGCTGGTGGTCTATCCCGACGTGGTCGAGCGCAACCTCAACCAGCTGGGCGGCCTGATCTTCTCGCAGCGCATCCTGCTGGCGCTGACCCAGGCCGGCACCAGCCGCGAGGACGCCTACCGCCTGGTCCAGCGCAACGCCATGCAGGTGTGGGACGCCGCCGGCCAGGGCCGCGAGACCAAGGGCATGTTCCTCGCTTTGCTGAAGGCCGATCCCGAAGTGTCGAAGGCCCTGTCCGCCGCCCAGATCGACGAGATGTTCGACCTCGGCTACCACACCAAGCACGTCGATACCATCTTCAAGCGGGTGTTCGGGCGGGCCTAGGATTCCTTCCACGGAAGCGACCGGTAGAAGGCCTCGACGATTCGGAAGCGGTCGTCGAAATCGGGAAGCTCGCCGATTTCCAGGGCGAGCGAGGCCCATTCCCGCCGCGCTCGCTCCTTCACCTCCTGGGCCGACATCGAGGCGGGCGTCGGTTCGATGGACCGCGCCCGGCATTTCCGGCGCAGCGCTTCGAGGATGCCGGCGCGCAGGGATGCATCCTCGGGCAGCGCCTCGACCAGCAGGGCAATGTCGTAGACGTCCTGGCGCCGCCCCCGGTCGCGGCGCCCGCCGTTGCGCACTTCCTGCTGCAAAAGGGCGCGCATCTTCTCGGCGATCATGTCGATCAGCGAGTAGGCCATGACGGTGGTACCATCAGGGACCAGCCTGAGCACCTGCGCGGAAAAGACCGGCTCGTTGAAGCTGATATCGACTTGGACCGCATCCGCGCACTGCCCCCGCTGCAGATGCGCCTCCTGCGGCGATCCCCGGCGGGCGTAGCCGATCCTCATCTGCAGGGCCGGCGCCTGCATGGCGGCGAAGCCGTCCTTGCGCGGCCTGTATTTCACCGACTGGACCTTCAGCACCAGGTCGGCATAGCCCAGGCGCGCGGCGGCACGCGGCAGGGTTCGGTCGAAGCTGTTCCGCAGCCGGCCGGCGACGTCGTCCGCGGCTGCGAAGGTCACGCTGAAATCCATGTCGGCGGTCTGCCGCGGGCTGTCGAAGGCCATCCCCATGAGGGTTCCCCCCTTCAGCAGCATGGACTCCTGAAGCTCCGGCGCCAAGGCGATGGCGTTCAGAATGATCTCCGCCGCCTGTCGTTCCAGGAACAGGACGGGATCAGGCTCCGCCCTCCCGACCCAGCCGGCGATGTCGATGTCCCGGGTCTCAGACATTGGTCGAAATCATCCAGCGGGCGGAGTAGCTGGGCGCGTAGGGCTTCGAGGGATCGAGCAGGCGCGAGCCGCCGCGCTGGGCTAGTTTCGCCCAGGTGTCCACCCTCGGGTCGGCAATGCCCAGGAGGTCCTCGATCACGTAGCCGGCCCTGACCTTGACGATCGCCAGCGGATGGCGGTCGACGGCCGAGATGATCTCGTCGAGATAGATGGCGGCATGCTGCCCCCAAATCTCCAGCACATGGGCCATGCCGCCGCACAGATCGGGCTCCGCCAGGGTATCGGCGAAGGTCTGGCCGATGGTGGTGATGCGGGCATGACAACCGCGCAGAGCGACCGATTCCACCGGATGGGACGGCTGCGACAGGTGCAGCTTGCGGCGGCGCACCACCTTGGGGTGGCTGACCAGCGGCAGCGGCATGGCGAAGGCCTGCGGCGGCAGGGGCTCCGAAGCATCCAGACGCATACGCTCGGCCAGCAACGGCCGCGCGATGGCCGCCGCCGGCCGTGACAGCAGCAGCGCCTGCGGCCGGCGGTCAGTCAGGCCATAGCGCTGCAAGGCCGAGAGATGCGAGACGCAAACCAACGGATCGACAAGGCAGCAGACCTCATCGGCCGGTGGGTCAGCCAGATCCAGCAGCCGATAGGCGCGATGCCCGTAATTGACGTCGGGACCAAGTACCCGCGCATCAAGAAGATTGCGGCGCAGACGGTTGTAGGAATCGGGATCGGGGGCGTCGGAGCGCAGATACAGCCGCTGCCCGGAGGCATAGACGCGGCGCATCTCGAGCAGCAGGCCATACGGCGTGACGACGGGAAGGCCGGACGCGCGCAGCCGATCCGCCAACGCCTCGCCGGCCCGCGTCAGGTGCTCCGATCGTCCATACGCCGCCGGGAAAAGCCGCTCCGCCATGCCGTTCGTGTCACCCGTGGTGTAACCGTCCTAAGGACGGTTACACCACGGGTGACATTGATGTCAAGCACGCCACTCAATGGCCTTCAGCGGCTGCCTTCGCCTGCGTCTCAATGTTAAACGTCCTTAGGACGTTTAACATTGAGACGCAGTTTGGTCAAGATGGCCATGCGCGTCACGCCGCTCGGCTGTGCCCGCCCCGCCTATTTCCGGTATTCGGCGACGATCTGCTCGCGCGCCACTTCGTGAAGGAGCTGCAATTCGCGCTGGACGGTCTTTTCGTCCACCGCCACGCCCTGGGCGGCGAAGTCGCGCACAACCTTGTGGCTGGCGTCGTGGTCGGGCTCGGTGAATTCGGCGTCCACAACCGACAGCGCATAGGCCTTGGCAGCGTCGCCCTCGAGACCCAGTTTCTCGGCAGCCCACAGGCCCAGCAGCTTGTCGCGCCGCACGTTGATCTTGAACTGGGTTTCCTGGTCCATCCGGTACTTCGCCTCGAACGCTTTCTCGCGGTCGTCGAAGATCGTCATGGCACCCTTCCTCACCTTTAGTTCCACTGATGCAAAGTGGTTGTCGTTGAACCGGCCCGCCAATGCGGCGATGGTGTTATAGCCGCCCGGAGCCATCGCCGAAACGGATTTCTTGCATGTGCACCTTCCTCATCCTGCGTCGCCCCGGCCATGCCTGGCCGGTGCTGATCGCCGCCAACCGCGACGAGATGGCCGGGCGCCCGTGGCTGCCCCCCGGACGCCACTGGCCGGACCGCGCCGAGGTGGTGGCCGGGCGCGATGTGCTGGCCGGCGGGTCGTGGCTGGGGCTGAACGATCATGGCATGGCGGCCGCCATCCTCAACCGCGTCGGCACGCTGGGTCCGGCCGCCGGCAAGCGCTCGCGCGGGGAACTGGTGCTCGAGGCGCTCGACCACGCCGACGCCGCCGATGCCGCGGCGGCGCTGTCCGGGCTGGACGGGCGCGCGTACCGGCCGTTCAACCTGGTGATCGCCGACAACCGCGACGCCTTCTGGATCCGCGCCGATGGCGGCGCCCGGGTGACCGCGGCTCCGGTCCCCGCGGGCCTGCACATGCTGACCGCGCTGGATCTGGAC
Organism: Magnetospirillum sp. UT-4; assembly: GCF_902729435.1. Lineage (GTDB taxonomy): Bacteria > Pseudomonadota > Alphaproteobacteria > Rhodospirillales > Magnetospirillaceae > Magnetospirillum. Next base: position 92,859 of record NZ_CACVCG010000112.1, on the reverse strand, counting down.
GATCCGGCCAGCGCCCGGGTGGCGGCCTACCTGCCGCGCTTCGCCGCCGCGCGGGTGCCCGATCCGGCGGCGGCGGACTGGGCCGAATGGGCGGCGCTGATGGCCGATGGCGGGCCGGCCGCAAGCGATGGCGGCGAGGAGAAGGCGGCCATGTGCTTCACCCGTGCCGACGGCTTCGGAACGGTGTCGTCGTCGCTGATCGCCCTGCCCGCCCCCGGCCCCGATTCCGCCCCAACATGGCTGTTCGCGGCCGCCCGGCCGGACCGGGCCAGCCATGCCCCCGTTGCATTGCAATAGGGCCACCGAACGGGATTGGCAGCTTCCCCCTTTGCCCCTACGATGCGCCGGTCAATTCGGTTTCGGAGGGAGAGACCCATGTCGCTGCGCGGTCTCATTCTTGGCGGGTTTGCAGGAAGCATCGCTGTCATCCTGGCCCTGGCGGCACTGACCGTCCTGTCCATCCAGCGCCAGGCGGAGCCGCTTGCCGACGTCTCCAGCCGGGCCGACCACGTGGCCAATTACAGCATCCCGCTGCTGATCGCCCTGCGCGACGTCCGCGACGACATCATCCAGGTCCAACAGTTCCTGTCCGACGCCGCCGCCACCGGCGACGCCGATGCGGTGGCCGAGGCCGAGGAACGGGCCAAGAGCTTCGTCAACCACATCGACACCGCCAAGAGCCTGGCCGAGCAGATGAAGCTGGAGGAGGCCTTCAACCTGCTGGAACGCATCGAGGGCGTGTTCCCGCCCTATCTGCGCGCCGGCAAGGCCATGGTCGAGGCCTACAATGCCGGCGGCCGCGCCGCCGGCAATCCCCGCATGGTGAATTTCGACGAGCTGGCGACCATCCTCTACGACCGCCTCGAGGAACTGAACGTCCAGATCAACGACCTGACCTGGGCCGAGATGGGCGAATTGCTGGGCCGGGTCTCCGACGTGCGCTCGGCCAACGACGCCCTGCGCACCACCATGATCCTCGCCACCACCCTTGCCGCCCTGAGCGCCCTGGCCATCGCCGGCGCCATCGGCTGGCATGTCAGCCGCAGCCTGACCGCCCTGCGCAGGGACGTCGACGACACCATGGCCGAGCGCCACCACGTGCCGCTTCGGGTATCGCCCGAACGCAAAGACGAGCTTGGCCCCATCGCCAGCGCGCTGGTGGTGTTCCGCCGCCACGCCGCCGAGGTCGTCACCATGGCGGCCGAGCGCGAGCGCATGGCCGCCGAGGCCGAGAAGCACCGCCTGGCGGCCCTGCTGGCCATGGCCGATTCGGTCGAGATCGAGACCGCCGCGGCGGTCGAGAAGGTGGGCGCCGAGGGCCAGCGCATCGCCGCCACCGCCGCCGCCATGGCCACCTCGGCGGTCAGTGTCGGCGAGTATTCGCGCACCGTCGCCGGCGCCGCCGAGCAGGCGCTGGCCAATGCCCAGACGGTAGCCGGCGCCGCCGAGGAACTGTCGGCCTCGATCCGCGAGATCGCCTCGCGGGTGGATTCGTCCACCCACATGGTCGAGACGGTGGTCGGCATGGGCAGCCGCACCGGCGCCACCGTCGACGAACTGACCCAGGCCATGTCCCGCATCGGCGATGTCGCCGAGTTGATCGCCGACATCGCGCGGCGCACCCACATGCTGGCGCTCAACGCCACCATCGAGGCGCAGCGCGCCGGCGTGGCCGGCCGCGGCTTCGCCGTGGTTGCCGAGGAGGTCAAGCACCTGGCCGAGCAGACCGGGAAGTCCACCGAGGAGATCACCCGCCAGATCCAGCAGCTGCGCCACGTCGGCAACCAGGTGGCGGCCGAGATCGACGAGATGCTGCGCTCGTTCACCGAGGTATCGGCGGTGTCCAGCTCCATCGCCGCGGCGGTGCAGGAGCAGGAGGCGGCGACCCAGGAGATCGTGCGCAACGTGGTCGAGACCAGCGACGCCGCCCGCGAGGTCTCGGAGCGCATCGCCTCGGTGGCCGAGGAAGCCGCATCGACCGGCCAGCGCGCCACCGAGGTCAACAGCCTGCTCGAATCCATGGCGCACGAGGTCGCCGGCCTGCGCCGGGTGCTCAACGCCGCCGTGCGCACTGCCACGCCCGAGGTCAACCGCCGCCGCAACCCGCGCATCCCGCTCGATGCCGGGGCCAGCATCAATGCCGGCAACGACACCATCGCCGCCCGCATGGTCGACATCTCGCTGTGCGGCGGCCAGCTCGAGCTGTCCGACGACGAGGAGGTGGCACCCAACGGCCGGCTGCACGTGGATGGCCTGGCGGTCGCCGTGCCCTTCCACGTGGTGGAGATGGCCGACAACCGCGCCCGCCTGCGGTTCGACGAATCGGCGGTGGACGCCGCCGCCCTGGCGCGCTTCATCGCCGACCGCGAGCGCGGCCGCCGCGCCGCGGCGTGATGCTCTTCCCCACAATCGGGGCGGGCGAATAGGACGGGGGATATGCCTTCCCCCGTCACCCCAATTGTATGGCCGGCCCGTCCCTGCTATATGAACCGACACTTCTCTCCCGGCGCGCGGGATGCGCGCGCCCCATCCGGATGTTTCCCCATGGCCAGACGCAGACAGATTTACGAGGGCAAGGCCAAGGTCCTGTTCGAGGGCCCAGAGCCCGGCACCCTTGTCCAGTACTTCAAGGACGACGCCACGGCCTTCAACAACAAGAAGAAGGGCACCATCACCGGCAAGGGCGTGCTGAACAACCGGATCAGCGAATACCTGATGCTGAAGCTGGGCGAGATCGGCATCCCGACCCATTTCGTGCGCCGCCTCAACATGCGCGAGCAGCTGGTGCGCGAGGTCGAGATCATCCCGCTGGAAGTGGTGGTGCGCAACATCTCGGCCGGCTCGCTGGCCCAGCGCTTCGGCCTGTCGGAAGGCACGCCGCTGCCGCGCTCCATCGTCGAGTACTACTTCAAGTCCGACGCCCTGGGCGACCCCATGGTGTCGGAAGAGCACATCACCGCCTTCGGCTGGGCCACCACCCAGGACCTGGACGAGATCATGAGCCTGTCGCTGCGGGTCAACGACTTCCTGTCCGGCCTGTTCCTCGGCATCGGCATCCGGGTGGTCGATTTCAAGCTGGAATTCGGCCGCCTCTACAACGGCGACGACATGCAGATCGTGCTGGCCGACGAGATCAGCCCCGACAATTGCCGCCTGTGGGACCTCAAGACCGGCGAGAAGATGGACAAGGACCGCTTCCGCCGCGATCTCGGCAATGTCGAGGAAGCCTACCAGGAAGTGGCCCGCCGCCTCGGCATCCTGCCCGAGGGCGGCCCGCGGGACCTGAAGGGTCCCGCCACCATGCAGTAGACGGGAGAGACGACGTGAAGGCCAAGGTTCATATCACCCTCAAGACCGGCGTCCTCGACCCCCAGGGCAAGGCGGTGCAGCACGCTTTGGGTTCGCTCGGCTTCGACGGCGTGCGCGACGTGCGCCAGGGCAAGTTCATCGAGCTGGACATCGCCGAGCCCGACAAGGCGAAGGCCCGCGAGGTTGTCGAGCAGATGTGCCGCCAGCTGCTGGCCAACACGGTGATCGAGAACTATTCCATCGAACTGGAATAGCGCCTCCCCCACCGCCACGACGAAAGGGCCGGCCCATGCCGGCCCTTTTTTCGTTGGGCCGCCCGAGTTGCCCTATTCCATCAGCCCCGCCGCCACCTGGCGGTCGATGTCGATGAGCGGGCGGAGGTCGGCCGGGGCGCCGCTGGCCATGGCGCGCAGGGTCAGGTGCTCGACGCTGCGGGCCAGCCTGGCCAGGTTGGCCTTCAGCGCCTCGGGCAGGCGGTTGTCGGTCAGCGCGATTTCGCCCTCCACCACCGTCCACAGGGTCTGGTTGCGCCTGAGCACCGCTTCCAGGCGGCGGCGATCCACCGGTTCGCGGCAGCATTCCTCCAACGCGTTGGCGACCCGGGTGAAGGCCAGCGCCTCGGCCTGGCGCGGCGGCAACGCCGAACGCTGGCTGCGGTCATAGGCGAGGTAGGGCGAGACCGGCCGGCGGGGCACGTCAGAACAGCGCCAGCACCGAGCCTTCACCGCGTTGCGAGATGGCGTGCGCGGTGGTGGCGAGTTGCTGGCGGGTCTGCAGGGCGATCAGCCCCACCGCCTCCTGGTTGACGTCGGCGGTGCTGATGGTGGCGGCGCCCTCGAGGGCGACGGACGACAGGTCCTCGTTGTACTCCGCCCGCGCCGTCAGGATCGAGATGTTGCTCCCCAACGACGCCTGCACCGACGCCACCTGCGCCTTAGCCGAATCGACCTCGGCGATCAGGGTGTTCAGCGCGTTGGCGGCCACCGCCTCGTTGGCGTCGGTAATTCCGGTGCCGTTGGTCGCCGCCGCTGCCACCCCCAGCCCGGTGGAGCCGAGATCCTGGGGCGCCACCGTCAGCCCGGCGGTGCCGCTGCCCTGGTACGGCACCGAAAGGGTCGAGCCGTTGGCCGACAGCAGGTTGACGCCGTTGTAGCTGGTGTCGGCGGCCAGCAGGTCGATCTGCTGGCGCAGGGCGTTGATCTGCGCCGCCGCCTCGCCGCGGGCGGTGGGGTCGGAATTGGCCAGCGCCGACACCGCCACGCCCTTGATCCGGTCCAGCAGCTTGTCGATGCCGGCCGCGCCGGCCACGGCGGCATTGATGGCCGAGACGCCCTGGTTGACCTGGTCGCGCGCCGAGGCCAGATCGCTGGCCTTGGCGACCAGCGAGGTGCTGGAGAAATAGGCCACCGGCCCGTCCAGCGCCTGGTTCACCCGCTTGCCGGTGGCGAGCGCGCGCTGCCGCGCCGCCACCGAGGTGGCGGTCTGCTGCAGCGCCGTCAGGTTGGTCCGGGCCAGCGCCGAAAGGGTGATCTCATCCGCCATGGCGAACGACCTGCGTTCGGATGTTCCGGCCAATCATAGCATGATCGGCCGGCCACGCACAATTTGCCGGGAGTTGACGCCCGCCCGCCCGCTGCCTATGCTCCGCCGCCTCGCGCTACCGGTGGGACCATGCCTCCACTTGCCCGACTTCTGGCCGCCCTGCTGTTGTCCATCGCCCTTCCGGCGGCGGCCGCCGACGCGCCGCGCCAGATCGCCCAACTGCCGCTGCTGCCGCTGCCGCCGGGAACCCACAACGACATCCTGGCGCTGGTGCGGGTGCACTGGCGGCCCTATTTCGAGACCGCCGACGCCAATGCCTTCGACCGCTCGGCGCTGCGGGTCGGGCGCCTCGACCTCAACGGCGACGGCCGCGCCGAGCTGGCGGTGATGATCGCCAAGCCGGAATGGGAGGCCGAGCAGGGCCAGCCCTTCGTGCTCGCCACCTGGACCGCCAGGGGCTGGCTGGCGGTCGGCTGGGGCTGGGGCGACGAGGACACGGTGTTCGCCACCGAGGAAAGCGCGAGGGGCTGGCTCACCGTCGATACCGGCACCCAGCTGCTGCGCTGGGACGGCAAGGAATACCGGCGCTACGGCAAGGAGTGAATGACTCCCCCCCCCCTTGCGGGCGAAGCCCGCCCTCTAACAATGCGTGCTTCGCACGCGGGGGAGGGTCGGGGTGGGGGGCGAACCGCGTCGGCATTGTCGCGGAACTCACCCCACCCCCAACCCCTCCCCATCAAGGGGAGGGGAGAAAAGCTGGACGCCCTCCCCCCTCGCGGGGGAGGGGCTAAAGTCAGCCGCACTGCCCGCGGTGGCGCAGCAGGTGGTCGGCCAGGGTCACCGCCATCATCGCCTCGGCCACCGGGACGGCGCGGATGGCGACGCAGGGGTCGTGGCGGCCCTTGGTCGCCACCTCGACGTCGTTGCCGGCGCGATCGACGCTCTTGCGCGGGATCAGAATCGAGCTGGTGGGCTTGACCGCCAGGCGCACCACGATGTCCTGCCCGGTGGACAGCCCACCCAGGATGCCGCCGGCATTGTTGGACAGGAACCGCACATGCCCGCCCTCGCCCATGCGCATCTCGTCGGCGTTGTCCTCGCCCGAGAGCTGGGCGGCGAGGAAGCCGGCGCCGATCTCGACGCCCTTGACCGCGTTGATGCCCATCATCGCCTTGGCCAGATCGGCGTCCAGCTTGTCGTAGACCGGCGCCCCCAGCCCCGGCGGCACGCCGGCGGCCACCACCTCGACGATGCCCCCCGTCGACGAGCCGGCCTTGCGCACGCCGTCGAGGAACGCCTCCCACCGCGGCACCGAGCCGGCATCGGGGCACCAGAACGGATTGGCGAGGGTCTGGTCCCAGTCCCACATGGCCGGGTCGATGGCGTTGGGACCCATCTGCACCATGGCGCCGCGGATCACCACGCCGCCGGGGACAAGGTGATTGAGCACCACCCGGGCGACGGCACCGGCCGCCACCCGCATGGCGGTCTCGCGCGCCGAGGACCGCCCGCCGCCGCGATGGTCGCGGATGCCGTATTTCTGCTCGTAGACCCAGTCGGCGTGGCCGGGCCGGTAGGTGTTTTGGATGTCGCCGTAATCCTTCGAGCGCTGGTCGGCGTTCTCGATCAGCAGGCCGATGGGCGTGCCGGTGGTGCGGCCCTCGAACACCCCCGACAGGATGCGCACCTCGTCGGCCTCGCGGCGCTGGGTGACGAAGCGGTTCTGCCCGGGCTTGCGCCGGTCGAGGAAGGGCTGGATGTCGGCTTCCGACAGCGGCAGCCGCGGCGGCACCCCGTCGATGACGCAGCCGATGGCCGGCCCGTGGCTCTCGCCGAAGGTGGTGAAGCGGAACAGCTGCCCGAAGCCGTTGCCGGACACCGGCGTCAGTCCTTGGCGACGGTGATGTCGGGGGCGTCCACCGCCTTCATGCCGACCACATGGTAGCCGGAATCCACATGGTGGCACTCGCCGGTGACGCCCGAGGAGAGATCCGACAGCAGATAGAGGCCGGAGCCGCCGACGTCGTCCAGGCTGGTGTTGCGCTTCAGCGGGCTGTTGTACTCGTTCCACTTGAGGATGTAGCGGAAGTCGCCGATGCCCGAGGCCGCCAGGGTCTTCATCGGCCCCGCCGACATGGCGTTGACGCGGATGCCCTGGCCGCCCAGGTCCACCGCCAGATAGCGCACGCTGGCCTCCAGCGCCGCCTTGGCGACGCCCATGACGTTGTAGTGGGGCATCACCCGCTCGGCGCCCAGATAGGTGAGGGTCAGCAGCGAGCCGCCGTCGGGCATCATGGCCGAGGCCAGCTTCGCCACCTGGGTGAAGGAGAAGACCGAGATGTGCATGGTCTTCAGGAAATTGTCCAGGGTGGTGTCGGCGTAGCGGCCGCGCAGCTGTTCCTTGTCGGAATAGCCGATGGCGTGGACCACGAAGTCCAACTTGCCCCAGGTCTCGCGCAGCACGTCGAACACCTTTTCGGTCGAGGCCTCGTCCGAGACGTCGCAGGGCAGCACGATGCTGGAGCCGGCCTCGGCGGCCAGCGGCCGCACCCGCTTCTCCAGCGCCTCGCCCTGGTAGGTGAAGGCCAGCTCGGCGCCCTGGGCGCGCACCGCCTTGGCGATGCCCCAGGCGATGGAGCGGTCGTTGGCGACGCCCATGATCAGGCCCTTCTTGCCGGCCATCAGGGGGGTGGGGGCTGTCATGCGTTGCTCTCCGGAAGTATGAACACTCTTGGCCGCATCGCGGGCGGGCGGCATCCTACACGATGTGGCGCACGGGGCAAAGGCGGTGACGCCGGATTGTTACAGGAGGGGGCGATGAATCACGGGGCGGTGTTGCGGGCCAGGGCGCGGCGGCTGGGCGGCCTGATGCGCTACGTGGCGCGGCGGTACAAGTCCGACGGCGCCTCGCGCATGGCGGCCTCGCTGTCCTATACCTCGCTGCTGTCGCTGGTGCCCCTGATGGCCATCGCGCTGGCCATGCTGGCCGCCTTCCCGGTCTTCGACGGCATCCGCGGCCAGCTGACCAGTTGGGTGTTCGCCAATTTCGTGCCGGCGGTGGGCGAGGCGGTGCAGACCCAGGTGGCCCGCTTCATCGCCAATGCCGGCAAGCTGACGGCGGCCGGCATCGTCGGCCTGGCCTTCACCGCCATCATGCTGCTGGTCACCATCGAGGGCGCCTTCAACGCCGTCTTCCGGGTGGCGCGGGCGCGGTCGGTGATGTCCAAGCTGCTGGTCTACTGGACGGTGCTGACCCTGGGGCCGCTGCTGATCGGCGCCTCGCTGTCGCTGCATGGCTATTTCACCGCCATGGCCAAGCTGCAGATTGGAAGCTCCACCTCCGCCCTGCTGGCGACGCCGCTGCCCACCGTGCTGGCCATCGCCGCCTTCACCGTGCTGTTCGCCGCGATCCCCAACCGCCAGGTGCGCATCAAGGACGCGCTGGCCGGCGCGGTGGTGGCGGGGGTGCTGTTCGCGGTGCTGCGCTGGGGCTTCACCGTCTACGTCACCAGTTCGGGCGCCTATGCCAGCCTGTACGGCGCCGTCGCGGTGGTGCCGATCTTCCTGTTGTGGATGTTCCTGTCCTGGGCGGTGGTGCTGATGGGGGCCGAGGTCACCGCCGCCCTGCCGGAATGGCGGGCGGGCTATCACGAGGCCGGGACCCGGGCGTCGGGGGCGCGGCGGCTGACCCTGGCGCTGGAGGTGCTGGCGCTGCTGCTGGCGGCGGCCAGGGACGGGCGCCCGGGCCTGGGCCGGCGCGACCTGCTGGCCGCCTGCGCGGTGCCCGAGCGCGACCTCCAGGCGGTGCTGCGCCGCCTCACCACCACCGGATTCGTCGCCCCCACCTCGGGCAAGAGCCACCTGCTGGCCCGGGACCTGGACTCGGTCACCCTGCACGATCTGGCGGCGGCGCTGGACCTGGACCTGGCCCTCGACGACGCCGTCGCCACCACCGCCCGCTGGCGGCCCAAGGCCGAGACCCTGATCGGCGATGCCCGCAGGGCCGCCACCGAGGCGCTGGCGATGCCGCTGAAGGAGGTGCTGGCGGTGGACGAATTGAACGGATCGGCTCCATCGGTAACCTCATCCTGAGGAGAGCGCGCGGCACTCGTCTCGAAGGATGGGGCGGGCCAAGGATTTGCGACGGCGGGGGTGCGACGGACCTCGCCCTTCGAGACGGCCGCTGGCGCGGCCTCCTCAGGGTGAGGCCCGAATGATGCCGGGCGACCGTGGGTGTTGCGGGTTTCAGCCGCGCCGCATTCCTCCCGCCGGGACCAACTGGTGCTTGCCCGGGCCGATCAGGTCGGCGCGCCCCATGCGTTTCAGCGCCTCGCGCAGGATGGGCCAGTTCTCGGGGTCGTGCCAGCGCAGGAAGGCCTTGTGCAGGCGGCGCCGGCGCTCGCCCTTGGGCACCTCCACCCGGGGTCCGGCGCGGCGCACCGGGCGGACCGGGTCGAGGCCGGAATGATACATGGCGGTGGCCAGCGACATGGGCGACGGCAGGAAGGTCTGCACCTGGTCCGGCTTGAAGCCGTTGCGCTTCAGCCACAGCGCCAGGTTCAGCATGTCCTGATCGCTGGTGCCGGGATGGGCGGCGATGAAATAGGGGATCAGGTAGAGCTGCTTGCCGGCCGCCGCCGCCGCCGCGTCGAACATGGCGCGGAAGCGCTCGAAGCTGGCGATGCCGGGCTTGAGCATGTGCGACAGCGGCCCCGGTTCGGTATGCTCGGGGGCGATTTTCAGATAGCCGCCGACATGGTGGCTGACCAGCTCGCGCACGTAGTCGGGCGAGCGCACCGCCAGGTCGTAGCGCACCCCCGAGCCGATGGCCACCCGCTTGACCCCCGGCACCGCCCGGGCCTTGCGGTAGAGGGCGACCAGCGGGCCGTGGTCGGTCTCCAGGGTCTTGCAGATGTCGGGATAGACGCAGGAGGGGCGGCGGCACACCCGCTGCACCTCGGGCTCGCGGCAGTTCAGCCGCCACATGTTGGCGGTGGGACCGCCGAGGTCGGAGATGGTGCCGGTGAAGCCCTTGGTGCGGTCGCGCACCGCCTCGATCTCGCGCAGGATCGAGGCCTCCGAGCGGCTCTGGATCACCCGCCCCTCGTGCTCGGTGATGGAGCAGAAGGAACAGCCGCCGAAGCAGCCGCGCATGATCGAGATGGAGAAGCGGATCATCTCCCAGGCCGGGATGCGGGCCTCGCCATAGCTGGGATGCGGGGCGCGGGCATAGGGCAGCTCGTAGACGGCGTCCAGTTCGGGGGTGGTCAGCGGCTCGGGCGGCGGGTTCAGCCACAGCTCGCGGTCGCCGTGGCGCTGCACCAGCGGGCGGGCGTTGCCGGGATTGCTCTCCTGGTGCAGCACCCGGCTGGCCTGGGCGTAGAGCACCGGATCGGCCGCCACCTGCTCGTAGGACGGCAGCCGCACCACCTGGCGGGCGGCACGCGGGCGGTGGCCCGGCGAGGACTCGTCCACGGCGGACAGATCGACCTCGTCCCAGTGCTCGGGCAGGCGCGGCAGCATCAGGGCGGTGCCGCGGATGTCGGCCATGGCCTTCGGGGCCTGGCCGGCGGCGGCGCGCCGCGCGATCTCCACCACCGCCCGCTCGGCGTTGCCGTAGACCAGCAGATCGGCCTTGGCATCGGGCAGCACCGAGCGGCGCACCTTGTCCGACCAGTAATCGTAATGGGCGATGCGGCGCAAGGATGCCTCGATGCCGCCGAGGACCACCGGAACGTCCTTGAACGCCTCGCGGCAGCGCTGGGCGTAGACCAGCAGCGCCCGGTCCGGCCGCCGTCCGCCCTCGCCGCCGGGGGTGTAGGAATCGTCCGAGCGGATGCGCCGCTCCGAGGTGTAGCGGTTGACCATGGAATCCATGTTGCCGCCGGTGACCCCGAAGAACAGGCGCGGGCGGCCCAGGGCGGCGAAGGCGGCGGCGGAGGTCCAGTCGGGCTGGGCGATGATGCCGACGCGGAAACCCTCGGCCTCCAGCACCCGGCCGATGACCGCCATGCCGAAGCTGGGATGGTCCACATAGGCGTCGCCGGTGACCAGCACCACGTCGCAGGCGTCCCACCCCAGCGCCGCCATCTCGGCCGGCGACATGGGCAGAAACGGGGCCGCCGTCCCTCCGGCGCTCACGCCTCGGCCTCGGCCGGAGCCCAGCGGGCCAGGGCGGCGGCCAGGGTCTGGCGGCGCACCGGCTTGGCCAGGTAATCGTCCATGCCTGCCGACAGGCAGCGCTCGCGGTCGCCCTCCATGGCGTTGGCGGTCATGGCGATGATCGGCACCTTCGCCACCGCGCCCGGCAGCGAGCGGATCAGCGAGGTCGCCTCGTAGCCGTCCATGTCCGGCAGCTGAACGTCCATCAGCACGATGTCGTAGCCGCCGCGGCAGGCCATGGCGACGCCGTCGGCGGCGTCGCCGGCGACGTCGGTGCGATGCCCCAGCGCGGTCAGGATGCCCACCGCCACCTCCTGGTTCACCGGATTGTCCTCGACCAGCAGGATGGTCAGCGGGCGCACCGGTGCAATCTCCTCGTCGGCCTTGGCCGGGCGCGCCGACGCGCCCTCCATGCGGCCGGCGAGGCGGCGGGCGAGCTCGCGCGGGTGCACCGGCTTGGGCACCGTATCCACCCCCGGCAGGCGGGCCAGCGCCTCCTTGGCCCAGGCCTCCGAGGTCCCTTCCAGCAGCACCGCGCGGACGTCGCGCAAGGTCGGGTCGGCCTTGGCCATCACCACCAGATCGAGGCCGCTGACCAGCTGCAACCCCTGATCGGCGACCAGGGCGGTGAACACCCCCTCGCCCTTGGCGGCGCCGCGCAGCGCCTCCAGCGCCGTGGTGGCGGAAAGGGCGGTGGCGGTGGCGGCGCCGAAGCGGGCCAGACCGTCGGCCAGCCACTCGGCCACCCGGGGATCGTCATGGACCACCAGCACGCGGCGGCCGGTCAGGAGGGCGGGCGGCGGCGGCACCACGTCGTCGGTGGCGGCCAGCTTCAGGCGGAACCAGAACGCGCTGCCTTCGCCCTCGCGGCTGGAGAAGCCGATCTCGCCGCCCATGGCCTCGACCAGGTGGCGCGAGATGGCCAGGCCCAGGCCGGTGCCGCCGAAGCGGCGCGAGGTCGAGGAATCGGCCTGGCTGAACTTCTGGAACAGGCGGGCCTGGGCGTCGGGCGAGATGCCGATGCCGGTGTCCTCGACCGTCACCACCAGTTGGCCGTCCTCCATCCCGGCGGTCAGCGTCACGGCGCCCAGCTCGGTGAACTTCACCGCGTTGCCCAGCAGGTTGAGCAGGATCTGGCGGATGCGCACGGAATCGCCGACGAACACCCGGTCGGCCTCGGGAGCCACCCGGTAGATGAGATCGACGTCCTTGCCGCGCAGGCGCGGCCCGACGATGTCCACCGCGCCCTCGACCAGGGATTCGAGGCCGAACGGAGCGGGGTGGATGTCCAGGTGGCCCGCCTCCATCTTCGAATAGTCGAGGATGTCGTTGATGATGGTGAGCAGCGAATCGGCCGAGGCGCGGATGGTGTCGCACATGCGCCGCTGCTCGCCGTCCAGATGGGTGTCGAGCAGCAGGTCGGTCATGCCGACGATGCCGTTCATGGGCGTGCGGATCTCGTGGCTCATGGTGGCCAGGAATTCCGACTTCATGCGGGTGGCCGATTCCGCCTCGTCCTTGGCGGCCACCAGCATTTCCTGGGCGCGGTGGCGCTCGGTGACGTCGCTGATGCCGACCAGCAGCACGTCCTGGCGATCGAGTGACACCGCCGAGGCCGACACCATGCCCCAGAAGGTGGTGCCGTCGCCGCGGCGGAACAGCATCTCGTGGTCGCGGACATGGCCCGCCGCCGCCGCCGCCAGGAAGGCGCCGGCATCGGCCTCGTTTTCGGCCACCAGCGCGGTGAAGGCGCAGCCCACCGGGTCGGCGAAGACGGTCTCGCGCAGCAGCAGGTTGGCATAGGCCAGAGCGTTGTCGGGCCGGTGCACGATGGCGATCATCACCGGCATGGCCTCGATGATGGCGCGCAGGCGCTCCTCGCTGTCGCGCACCGCCCGCTCGGCGGCCTTCTCCGTCTCCAGCCGGCGGACCTGCTCGGCGTTGTCGTGGAAAACCGACAGGGCACGGGCCATGTCGCCGATCTCGTCGCGACGGTGAAGCCCCGGGATTTCCGCGATGGCCTCGCCGCGGGCCAGGCGCAGCATGGTGCCGGTGATGGCCGACAGCGGCCGGGTCAGGCTGCGGAAGGTGATGGCGATGACCACCGTCAGCAGGCTGAAGACGACGGCCAGGAGCACGGAGCCGGCGATGATGCTGCGGCGGGTCTCCGCCTCGACCTTGGTGGACACCGCCGCCACCATGATGCGCCCGACCTGGACCTCGTCGCCGCCACCGCGATGGATGATGGTGCGCTCGGCGATGATGCTCGGGTCCGCCAGGGCGGTCCGATCGGCCTGGAAGCCGGCCACCCGCACGTCCTCGGAATCGACCACCAGCACCGCCGAGATGTCTGGGTCGGCCTCCAGCGCCCCGATCTGGCTGGCGACAAGTTCGAAATCGTAGTCGAACAGCGGCCGCGCCAGCCCGGCCGCCATCAGGTCGGCAATGCGCTCGACCCGGCTCTGCAATTCGTCCAGGCGTTTTGCCCGGGCATCGACCAGAAGGGCTCCGCCCAGCGCCAGCGCGGCGATGAAGATGAACCCCAGCAGGGCCAGCAGGACCCGGCTGGCCAAGGGCAGCAGGCGGTCGGGACGGATGGAGGCGTCGGTCATGTCGCACCCTTGCCTTGAACGGCCCCTGCCGGATGATAGTATGGCAATCCCCCCCTGTGCACGAGGACCGCATGCGACGCCTGCTCATGATCCTCGGCCTGATGGCGACGCTGGCGGTCCCGGCGCGGGCCGAAACCACCCTGGTGCTGGCCGCCGACCCCTGGTGCCCGCACACCTGCGAGCCGGATTCGCCGCAGCCCGGCTACATGATCGAGCTTGCCCGCAAGGCCTTCGCGCTGCGCGGCGTGCGCGTCGTCTACAAATCGATGCCGTGGTCGCGGGCCATGGCCGACGTGCGCGCCGGGCGCATCGACGGCGCCGTCGGCGCCCTGGCCGGCGAAGCCGATGGGCTGATCCTGCATCGCCACGCGTTGGGCAAGCAGGTCAACGCCTTCGCCACCCGTCCCGACGAGTCCTGGAGCTTCGCCGGCCTGGACAGCTTGCGCGGCCGCGTGGTCGGCATCACCCAGGATTACAGCTATTCGCCCGAGATCGATTCCTGGCTGGCGGGCGGCCATACCCAGGTCCAGCCCCTGGCCGGCGAGAACGCGCTGGGCCGCAACCTGCGCAAGCTGGCAGCCCGGCGCGTCGACGTGGTGGTCGAGGACGAGGCGGTGCTGCGCCACACCCAGCGCCACTCCAACGGCGGCGTCCAGGTGCGCATCGCCGGGCGCATGGCCGGCGGCGACCTGTTCGTCGCCTTCACGCCCAAGCCCGAGCGCCGTGGCGCCGACTATGCCGAAATGCTGGATCAAGGACTCAAAGACCTCCGCACCTCCGGGGAGTTCCAGCGCGTTCTGGCCGAATACGGCCTGCCCGACTGGAACGGCCAGCGCTAAACCATTCCGGCAAGACCCGCATCCTCGGGCAACTCGGGATCGGCGAACCGCTCCCTGATCGCCAGCACCTCGCTCCAGGCGCCGAAGAAGGCGTCGATGCAGGCCGGCTCGAAATGGGTTCCGGAATTCTCGGCCAGCAGATCGCGGGCGCGCTCCACCGCCCACGACCGCTTGTAGGGGCGGTCGCTGGTCAGCGCGTCGAAGACGTCGGCGACGGCGACGATGCGGCCGGGCAGCGCGATGGCCTCGCCTTTGAGGCCGTGGGGATAGCCCAGCCCGTCCCAGCGCTCGTGGTGCGACAGGGCGATCTCGGCGCCCAGTTGGATCAGCTGCGAGGTCGAGCCGGACAGGATGGCATGGCCGATGACCGGATGGCGCTTCATCACCACCAGCTCCTCCTCGTCGAGCCGGCCGGGCTTCAGCAGGATGCCGTCGGGCGTGCCCAGCTTGCCGATGTCGTGCATGGGCGCCGCCTTCAGGATCAGCTCGCAGGTGTCCTTGGGCAGATTCAAGTTGCGGGCGATCAGCAGCGAATAATGGGCCATGCGGTGGATGTGGCCGCCGGTCTCGGGATCGCGGAATTCGGCCGCCCGGGCCAGGCGGACGATCAGCTCCTCCTCGCGCTCCAGGAGGGCACCGGTGGCCTTGGCCACCTCGTCGGCCAGCCAGCGGTTCTGGTTCTTGAGCTTGAGGTGGGACTTCCGCAGCGCCAGCAGGTTGTTGAGGCGCACCCGCACCTCGCTGGGATCGACCGGCTTGGCCAGGAAGTCGGTGACCCCCAGTTCCAGGGCCTTCTGGCGCACCGAACGCTCGGCGGCGGCGGTGACCATGACGATGGGAACGTCGCGGCCGCCCGGCATGGCGCGCACGCGGGCGACGTATTCATGCCCGTCCATGTTCGGCATCATGTAGTCGACCAGGACCAGATCCGGCATCTCCGCCTCGCAGGCGGCGATTCCGGCCAGCGGATCGGCGTGGCATGCGACCTCGACCTCGGGTCCCAGCCGCCGCGCAATCTGCTCGAACAGCATCAAGTTGGTTTCGTTGTCATCGACGATCTGCAGCAGCATCGCGGCACCTAGGGACAGGCGATCTCGGGGAAGGACAGGCGGGTGGCCGACACCACGGCCGGATAATACTTCTCGAGGTCGGCCTCGCCGGCCTTGGCGGCGGCCTCCATGGCCCCGGTGGCTCGGGCCAGGCGCAGATAGCCGAGATTGGCCGCCGCCCCCTTCAGCGAATGGGCAGCGGCGGCGACGGCGGCGGCATTTCCGGCGTCGAGGGCGACCCGGATGTCGCGCAGGCGGTTGGGCAGCGAGGTCTGGAACGACGCCACCAGCGCGGCGAAGGACTCCTCGCCCAGGGTGTCGGCCAGGTCCGCCTGGGCCTCGGCATCCACCAGGGGGCCGTCGGCCTCGCCGCCATCGGCGACGGCATCGTGATCGATGCAAGGAGCTGCGGCGGCAGGTCCCGTTTCCTCGGCGATTGTGGACGGCGCGACATCCCGGTCCTGGCGGCCGGCCAGCAGGGATTCGGCCCAGCGGTCGAGGACCGAGCGCAGGCGGTGGCGGTCGATGGGCTTGGCGATGTAGTCGTCCATGCCCGCCTCGAGGCAGATCTCGCGGTCGCCGGTCATGGCGTTGGCGGTCATGGCGATGATCACCACCTTGGCCTTGTCGCCCGGCAGCGCGCGGATCATGCGGGTGGCGGCCAGGCCGTCCATGTGGGGCATCTGCATGTCCATCAGGACCAAGTCGTAATCGCCCTGCTCGACCAGCGACACCGCCTCGCCGCCATCGTCGGCGACGTCGGCGCGATGGCCCAGCTTGGCCAGCAGGCCGACCGCCACCTGCTGGTTGATGGCGTTGTCCTCGGCCACCAGCACCTTGAGTGACAACAGCGGCCCCTTCATCTCGTCGTCCTCGGGCCGGGTATGGACGGTGCGCTCGATGCCGCGCCCCAGCAGCAGCATCAGGTGGTCGAGCAAGGCGCTCTGGCGGATCGGCTTGACCAGGATCTGGTCGATGCGCAGCGCGGTGGTGAGCTCGCGCACCTGCGACAGGTCCTCGGAGGTGGCGAGCAGCAGGCGCAGCGCCGCCAGGTTGGGGTCGGCGCGCAGCACCGCGGCAAGGTCGAGGCCGCTCATGCCCGGCATCAGGTGGTCGAGCAGCACCACCTCGAAGGGCAGGCCGCGCATGGCCGCGCCGCGCACCGCCATCAGGCCGGCGGCGGCGGAATCGGCCAGTTCCACCGTCGCCCCCCAGCTTTCCAGCTGGTGCTGGAAGATTTCGCGGTTGGTGACGTTGTCGTCCACCACCAGGATGCGGGTGCCCAGCAGCGGGTTCTCCGGCAGATCGTCGGTGGGGGCCTCGGACGAACGGATCAGCGGCACCTCGAACCAGAAGGTGCTGCCCAGTCCCTCGCGGCTTTCGAAGCCGATGGTGCCGCCCAGCATGTCGACGATGCGCTTCGAGATGGCCAGGCCGAGCCCGCTGCCGCCGAAGCGCCGCGCCGTCGAGGCGTCGGCCTGCGAGAACATGCTGAACAGGCGTTCCCGGGCGGCATCGGGGATGCCGACGCCGGTGTCGGTGACCTTGACCCGGAGCGTCGCCCGATCGCCATCGACCGCCTTCAGCGAGACGATGATCGAAACCGCCCCCTTCTCGGTGAACTTCACCGCATTGCCGGCCAGGTTCAGCAGCACCTGGCGCAGCCGTCCGGGATCGCCGCGGAACACGCCGCGGGCCTCCTGCGGGATCAGATAGGACAGGTCGATGCTGCGGCCCTTGAGGCGCGGCCCCAGGATATCGACCACCCCTTCCACCAGCGGCCGGATCTCGAAGGCGGTTTCCTCGAACTCCAGCTTGCCCGCCTCCATCTTCGAGAAATCGAGGATGTCGTTGATGATGGACAGCAGCGCCTCGGCCGAGGTGCGCACGGTGGTGGCGAAATGGCGCTGGTCGCGGGACAGCTCGGTGTCCAGCAGCAGGCTGGTCATGCCGATGATGCCGTTCATGGGCGTGCGGATCTCGTGGCTCATGGTGGCCAGGAAATCGCTTTTGGCGCGGCTGGCCGCCTCGGCCTTGCTCACCGCCTCCTTCAGCAGGTCCTCGATGCGGCGGCGGTCGGTGATGTCGGTGCGGATGCCGATATACTGGCGGCAGCGGCCCTGGTCGTCGCGGATCGGCACGATGGTCGCCGCCACCCAGTAGAGGCCGCCGCCCTTCTTGCGGTTGCAGATTTCGCCGTGCCAGACCCGGCCCGACGAAATGGTGTTCCACATGTCCTCGAAGAATTCCTTGGGATGGAGCCCGGAATTGACGATGCGGTGGTTGTGCCCGATCAGCTCATCGGCGCGGTACTCGCTGATTTCGCAGAACTTGTCGTTGGCGTAGACGATGTTGCCGGCCTGATCGGTGATGCTGACGATGGCGTGCTGGTCGAGGGCGAATTTCTGCTGCTCCAGCTCGCGCTGGAAGGTGCCGCGATCGCGCACCAGGGCGGCCATCAGGCCCGACAGCGCCTCGAGCCCGACATCCTCGCCGCCGATCGCCTGCTGGCCCATGGAGGTGAGGATTTCCGAGGCGGTGCGGCGCAGCGAATCGATGGCCCGCGCCTGCGCCTCGGCCTCGGCCCGCAGCTTGGCATTGGCCCGCCCCAGCTCATCCGAGCTGAGCTCGAGGCTGCGCTGGCGCAAGGTGAGGTCGCGCTCGTGCTGTTCGTAGGTGTCGCCGACGCGCTTCAGCAGGTCCGGCAGCGCCGCCACCACCGTCGGCAGGGCGGCGGGGTCGCCGCCCTGGAGGCCGGCCAGGACTCTCTCGACCTCATCCTCGGACTCGACTCCGAGGGCCCTTCGCAGCTGCCGCAGCAGCAGACGATGCATGTCAGGTCTCGCCGATGAAGGTGACGGTCATGGTCTGGTTGTGCAGCTTGCAGTCGGTGGTGGTCGAGAACGGGGCGATCTCGCCATACGAATAGAATCCGGTCAGGGTCGCCGACTTGCCCAGCACCGCCGCCACCGCCTCGATCTCCTCGTCGACGGCGTCGCCCATCACCAGCTTGCGGCCGACGCACGACACCAGCACGCCCAGCCCGTCGCCGACCGTCCCGCCCAGGGTGTCGGCGATGCGCCGCGCCGCGGTCTCGGCGCCGTCCACCAGCTTGTCGGTGCTGGCATGCATCAGACGCAGATGGCCGTCGGGATCGATGTCGCCGGCCAGCACCAGGCTGCCGGTCTGCTCGTCGATGCCCAGGATGGTGCGGATCAGGCCCACCGAGGCGTGGCTCTCGTCCAGCATCTCGAACGGGAACAGCAGGCCCGAGGCCGGCAGGTCCTTGGCGTATTCGCCCAGGTATTCGCGGTAGATGTTGAGCGCCGGCAGCCCGTCCAGCTCGTGCAGGATATTGCCGCTGCAGCGGGTGACCTTGCGCGCCGGCCCGAACGGAACCCAGCCGCCGAAGCTGCCGTGGCCGATGCGCAGCCCGGCCCCGTACAGGCCGATGCCCACCACCGCGTCGGCCTGGATGCCGGAGGGGGTCACCGTCAGCGTCCGCTTGAACGCCCCGCCGTCGCCGGCCAGGCCGCCGGAGACCGGCACGGCGGCGCCGACCTCGGCGATCACGCCCTCGATCAGGCTGCTGCCGTTGACGTCGAGGCCCTTGCCGAACAGCAGGATGGCGGCCAGCCGTTCTCCGCCCGGCCCGTCGCCCTTCAGCGCGGCGCCGATGGCGCGACCGGCCGCCTCGGAGCGGTCCATGGCCGGCACCGCCGCCTCGGCCACCCGGTGGCGCACCCCGTCGAAGCGGATGGCGGTCAGCACCAGGGTATCGTCGGATACGCCCCGCGCGGTGATTTCGCCGGCGGTGCTGCAGCCGGCCAGATCGGCGCCGGGAAACGCCCCGGTCAGCCGCGTGAACATTCCCTCGGCGCCGAGCATGCCGACCGACCCGAAGGCCAGCACCAGCTGCGGCTGCAGCGCCGCCAGCGGCGCGATGTCGGCCGCGTCGCCCTTCCATGAAGCCTGCGCGATTTTCATCCTGCGGTCCCCTTCCCGGCCACTGTCCGTGTCACGGACAGAATGCCCTCACCCCTTCGCCGTTTCTACGACAAAAGGGGTAAACAGGGTTTCCGCTACATATGAACAGGATGTGACTAAAGTTTGCGTTCCGCCCGCCGCGCCGTTCGCCGGCGGCGCGGGTATTGCTGTTCCTCGTCCTGGTCGGCCAGGCCGGGGAAGGCGCCCTGGTTCTCCACCGCCTCGATGGGTTCCACCGGCTGGTCGCGGGGGGCTTCCTCGCGCTCGGCGGCCGGGTTGGGCTCGGTGGCGGCCGGCACCCCGGCCTCCATGGCCAACTCGGAGCGGGCCATCTGCCAATGGTCGAGGGCGCGGCCCTCGGGGCAGCCTTCACGTTCCCAGATGTGACGGGCGCGGGCGCGGATGGCGTCCTCGGAAAATTCGTCCGTGGCGGCAGGCTTGCGCGGCATCGAAGGGCTCCCCGTCAAAGGTTGCACAATGCGTCGAGTTCGGCCATGGCGCGGCGGCGGCCCTCCTCGTCCATGCGGCGCGGCTGCTCGGAATTGGGGTCGAAGAACAGCGGCTCGCCCGGTTGCGGCGGCCGGCCGAAGCGGCGTTCGAACAAGTCGCGGCGCAATTCCAGGACGCCGATGAGTTCAAGGCACATGGGTGGCGCCCTGCGCCGCCGCTTTTCTGCCGCCATGACAAATCCTCCCGTATTTTTTCCCGCACCATAACGAAAGGATGTTTTTGCGGCGACCGGCCGGAGGTTGGATTTCCTTTGGATAGAGGGCCTTATACGGAAGCGGAAGACACGCCCCTCCGCCTTGCGCACCCATTCCGAATCAAGTAGGTCTTCAGCCCGGGGGAGGGAACGTTCATGCGCATCGTGATAGCCGACGACCACGCCATGGTCAGGGAGGGGTTGAGGCCGTTCGTGGAGAACGTCGCACCCGAGACCACCGTGTTCGAGGCGGCAAGCTTCGAGGATGCGCTGGCGGCGGTCCATGCCCACCGGCCGGTGAACATGGTCATCCTGGATTTGCGCATGCCGGGAATGAACGGCTTCGAGGGCCTGACCGACATGCGCCGCGTCCACCCTCATACCCGCTGCGTCATTCTCTCCGCCTTCGCCGATCCCGAGCACGTCTTCGAAGCCATGAACCGCGGCGCCGACGGCTTCATCCCCAAGCACCTGTCCGGGGCGGCCATGACGTCGGCCCTGCGGCTGGTGGCGTCGGGCGAACGCTTCATGCCGTCCTCGGCGCTGAACGGCACCGCCCCGCGGCGGAGCGCCGGCGACATCACCACGCGCCTGACCCGGCGCGAACAGGACATCGTCCGCCTGCTGCGCGAAGGCCTGCCCAACAAGGTCATCGCCGCCCGCCTGGACGTCAGCGAGGTGACGGTGAAATCCCACCTGGGCAACGTCTTCCGCAAGCTGGGCGTGCATAACCGCCTGCAGGCCATGCGCATGCTGATGGACAACGGCTGGACGACGTGAGGACCTACTCGATCAGCCCGCGGCGGATGGCGTAGGCGGCCAGTTCCGCCGAATTGTGCAGATCCAGCTTCTGCATGATCTTGGTCCGGTGGGTCTCCACCGTCTTGATGGCGATGGACAGCAGCTCGGCGATCTCGCGGTTCTTCTGGCCTTGCGCGATCAGCCGCAGCACCTCGCGCTCGCGCGCGGTCAGCGACGGGCTGGGCGGCTCGGCGGTTTCGAGGAATTCGCGCACCTGCGCCTCGTCCAGGCCCGGGCCGAGATAGGTGCGTCCCGCCCGCACCGCATGGATGGCCGCCATCAGCTGCTCGTGCCCCAGCTTCTTCAGGGCGTAGCCGTCGGCGCCGGCGCGCAGCGCCTCGGCGACGCGGCGCTCGCAATTGGCGACGGTGAGGATGAGCACGCGGACCTGCGGCACCGCGCGCTTGATCCGCCGCGTCGCCTCGACGCCGTCGAGGGCCGGCATGGACAGGTCCATCAGCACGATGTCCGGCCTCAGCGCGCGCGCGGCGGCGACCGCGGCCTCGCCGTCCTCGGCCTCGCCCACGATCTCCACGTCTTCGGCCTTGAGCAAGGCGGCGAGCCCTTGGCGAACGAGCTGCTGATCCTCAGCGATCAGGATCCGGATGGGCAAGAATCGACCTCCCTCGAACCTTAGCGGTTGAGACGTTGATTGGGGGGCCGGGGGTACCATGCACCAAATCCGGTAAAGAATCGAGAGGGTAAGCGGCGCCCGCCCCTTGCCGCCGGAGGGAACTGCACAGATAATCGGCGAAGCTCGAGACGTGCGGAGATTTTCATCAATGCGGGTGGCGGTCGCCAGTTCCGATTTCGCTTCGGTCACCGGCCATGCCGGTCGGGCGCGGCGCTTCCTGGTCTACACCATCGACACGGCGGGCACGCTGTCCGCCCCCGAACGGGTGGAACTGCCCCCCGAGATGGTGTTCCACCATTTCCAGGACGACCGCCCGCATCCGCTGGACGGCATCGCCGCGCTGATCACCCTGTCGGCCGGCGAGGGCTTCGTCAAGCACATGGCGGCGCGTGGCGTGGAGGCGGTGCAGACCGCCGAGACCGACCCCGCCAAGGCGGTGCGCGACCATCTCGGCCACCACCTCGCCCCGCCCCGCCCGCGCCCCATCGGCGCCCTGCTGTGCAAGGTCTTCGACCTGTTCAGCAAGCACAAGTGAGGGGAAGCGAAATTCTCGCTATTGATCCGTGTCGCCATGGAGGACTGCCAATGAGTCAACCGGACGCCAGTGGGTCAAATCCACGGCTGGCCAGTGTGGACAACCGCAGATCAGGCCCACGGCTGTCCGGTTTAAATTTCGGCTGGCAATTGCCCCCCTCGCCCGCTTGCGGGAGAGGGGGGGCGAGCGCCAGCGAGCCGGGGTGAGGGCGGCGCGTGTCCACGCGTCCAAGACCTGGAGAAACCAGCGCTTTCGCTGTCGCGAAGCGCACCTGGCGGCGCGCACCCTCTCCCTCCCGTCGCTGTCGCGACGGGCCCCTCCCTCTCCCGCAAGCGGGCGAGGGTAATCCTGTCTACTTCGGCCAGCGTCACCCTGGACGCAGCCGTCACCAAGGGCTCCAGAAGGCAATCCGAAATTTAAACCGGACAGCCGTGGATCAGGCCCGGCCATGACGACAGGACTTGGGAATGGCGAGGCAATTTTTGTTTAAGCTGGCGCCTCGCGGACAGGCTCGATCAGCTTAGGGGCTACGTCGCGCGGGGCCGAGCCGACCCTCACCCCTTGGCCAGCACCTCGTCGCAGGCGTCGCACAGCGACGCCACCAATCCGGCCACCGCCGGCCCGGCCAGGGAATAGAAGACGCGCTGGCGCTGGCGCCGGGTGCGGACCAGGCCGAGATCGCGCAGGCGCGCCAGATGCTGCGACAGCGCCGACTGGGTGATGCCGACCCGGGCGACCAGGGTACCGACCGAGCTTTCGCCGTTGGCGAGGTGGCACAGGATGGTGTAGCGCCACGGATTGCCCAGCGCCTTCAGGATGGCGGCAACGCCGGACAGGCGGCCGGGATCGGCGGCGGGCACCGGGGGGCGGTCCGGCGCGGCGGTGGCGCCGAACCGGGCCAGGATGTCGGCCAGGGTCTGGCGCGACAGGCCGAGGCCTTCCTCGTAGACGGTGTCCATCAGGTCGTCCACCGCCGGCACCGGGCCGCGGTCGAGCAGCAGCCTCGCCACCAGGATGTGCTCCCGCGTCGGCGGCAGCCCGGCACGGCGGACGCTGTCGACGGCTCGTCCGTAATTGTCCTGGGCACCCATGCGAACCTCCATTGCTGCGCTGTCGCTGCAATTAAGAGTGATTCGCATATTATGTCAAGGGGAGAGTGCCCCCCCTTTATTCCCCAGCGCCTTTTCGCACAGCTCCGCCAAGTCCCGGAACAGCCCCTTTCGCCCCGAGCTGGGCCGCCACACCAGGCCGATACGCCGCGCCGGGACCTCGGGCGGCAGTGGCCGGTAGACCACGTCGAGGCCGGCCAGCATGGGGCTGTCGCGGGCCATGTCGGGAACCACCGTCACCCCCAGCCCGTCGGCGACCATTTGCAGCAGGGTGTAGAGGCTGGTGCCCTGGATGCCCTCGGCCGGCTCGCCCAAGGCGCAGGCATCGAGCACGTGCTCGCGCAGGCAATGGCCGTCCTCCAGCAGCAGCAGCCGCTCGGCGGCGATGTCGGCGGGAGTGACGGAATCCTTCGCCGCCAACGGATGGCCGGGCGGCAGCGCGACCCAGAACGGATCGGCCACGAATAGCCGGGTCTCGGTGCCGGGGCAGTCGTAGGGAAAGGCCAGCACCACCGCATCCAGGTCGCCGGCCGCCAGCCGCTCCAGCAGCCGCGCGCTGTGGTCCTCGCGCAGCACCAGCTTGAGCCGCGGATGGGCCGGACGGATGGCGGCCAGCAATTGCGGCAGCAGGAACGGCCCGATGGTGGGAATCAGCCCCAGCCGGACGGGGGCGAAGGATTCATCCGCATGGGCGGCGGCGGCTTCGACGAAGCCCTCGGTCTCGGCCAGGATGCGCCGCGCCCGCTCGGCCAGATCCAGCGCCGCCGGGGTGGCGATGACCCGGCGGTGGCCGCGCTCGAACAGCTGGAACCCCACCAATCCCTCGAGATCCTGGATGCCGCCGCTCAGCGTCGACTGGGTGACGTGGCATTGCTCGGCGGCGCGGCTGAAGTTCCGGGTCTCGCACAGGGTGACCAGGTAGCGCAGCTGGCGCAGGGTGGGCACGGCCATGTATCGGCTCCGCCGTTGAAAACCATCGAAACATCCCGTTGGAAACGATAGCCGAGAGCCGTCTACGATCCTAGGGCCTTGCATTGGGGCAGCTTCAAGAGGAGGACCGTCATGGCCGGATTGAAGGGTTCCAGAACCGAAGAGAATCTCAAGGCGGCGTTCGCCGGCGAATCGCAGGCCAACCGCCGCTATCTGTATTTCGCCCAGAAGGCCGACGTCGAAGGCCTTCCCGACGTGGCGGCAGTATTCCGCTCCACCGCCGAAGGGGAGACCGGACACGCCCACGGCCACCTCGAATACCTCGAGGAATGCGGCGACCCCGCCAGCGGCCTGCCCATCGGCGCCACCAAGGAGAACCTTGCGGCGTCCATCGCCGGCGAGACCCACGAATACACCGACATGTATCCCGGCATGGCCAAGACCGCCCGCGACGAAGGCTTCGACGAGATCGCCGACTGGTTCGAAACCCTGGCGCGGGCCGAGAAGTCCCATGCCGGCCGGTTCCAGCGGGCGCTGGGCGAGCTCTAGGTTCCCTTCCTCGTCATCCCCCGGGGCGATCCCGGGGGGGACGAGGACCAGCAGGGGTCTTTGGCCATGCGTGAAGGAAGCCTCGACGCCCCGACCCGCCATCCGGTGGACTGGCGCAATCCCGATTTCCTCGACCCCGTGAAGCTCGATGCCGAGATGCGCCGGGTGTTCGAGATCTGCCACGGCTGCCGCCGCTGCTTCAACCTGTGCGAAAGCTTTCCCCGCCTGTTCGACATGATCGACGCGGCGGGCGACGCCGAGCTGGCCGGCGTCAAGTCCGAGCGCTTCGCCGAGGTCACCGACGCCTGCACCCTGTGCGACATGTGCTTCATGACCAAGTGCCCCTATGTGCCGCCGCACCAGTTCAACCTGGATGTGCCGCACCTGATCCTGCGCTACCGGGCCTACCAGGCGAAGCGGGGCGAGGTCGGGCTGGTCGATCGCCAGCTCACCGAGACCGACCGCAACGGCCGGCTGGGCTGCGGCGTGGCCTCGGGCGTCGCCAATTGGGCGACGCGGCGGGGCAATTCCCTGACCCGGCCGCTGATGCAGGCGGTAGCCGGCATCCACAAGGAGGCCGCGCTGCCCGAATACGCCCGCCGCACCCTGGTCGAGCAGGCGGCGGCCGAGCCGCCCGAGGTGAACAAGGCGGCCCCGGCGCACGGGCGCAAGGCGGTGCTCTACGCCACCTGCTTCGCCAATTACAACAATCCGGCCATCGGCATGGCGGCGCGCGCCGTGCTCGCCCGCAACGGCGTCGAGACCGAGCTGGTCTATCCCGAATGCTGCGGCATGCCGCAACTGGAGCACGGCGACTTCGCCCGCGTCGCCGACAAGGCCAAGGCGGTGGCGGCGGCGCTGGTTCCGTGGATCGACAAGGGCTACGACGTGGTCGCCCTGGTGCCGTCCTGCGCCCTGATGCTGAAATTCGAATGGCCGCTGATCGTGCCCGGCGACGAGGTTGTGGCGAAGCTGGCCCGGGCCACCTTCGACATTCCGGAATACGTCATGGACATGGCGGCGCGCGAGGGCCTGGCCGAGGGATTGAAACCGCTGGAGGGGCCGGTCACCATCCACCTCGCCTGCCACGCCCGGGCCCAGAACATGGGGCGCAAGGCGGCGCAGATGCTGGGGCTGATCCCCGACACCAAGGTCGAGGTGATCGAGCGCTGCTCCGGCCATGGCGGCTCGTGGGGGATCAAGCGCGAGTGGTTCGACATCGGCCTCAAGGTCGGCAAGCCGGTGGCCCGCCAGGCGGCCAAGCTGGGCTCGCCCTACGTGGTCTCGGAATGCCCGCTGGCCCGCGAGCACATCCTCCAGGGCATGGCGGGGGAGCAGGCGGACACCTCGGCCATCCGGGCCTTCCAGCACCCGATCCAGCTTCTCGCCCACGCCTACGGTCTGTAAGGGAGGCGGACATGACCAGCAAACGCAGCATCGACCGCGCCGACATCCTCGACGTCGCCGCCTACCGCTCCCAGCGCAAGCAGCGCCGGGCCGAGATGATGGCGGTGAAGGAGCGCCGGCGCATGGCGGTGGGGCCCAACGCCACCCTGTACTTCGAGAGCTACGCCACCATGCTCTACCAGATCCAGGAAATGCTGAACGCCGAGGGCGGCGGCCCGGCGCAGCTGGAGGACGAGATCGCCGCCTACGACCCGCTGGTGCCCAAGGGCGACGAGCTGGTCGCCACCTTCATGCTGGAATATCCCGATCCGGTCATGCGGGCGCGCGCCCTGGCCCGGCTGGGCGGCATCGAGGAGACGGTGAGCCTGGTGGTGGAGGGCGAAACGGTGCCGGCCGCGTGGGAGACCGAGGTCGATCGCACCACGGCCGAGGGCAAGACCTCGGCGCTGCACTTCCTGCATTTCCGCCTCGGCCCGGCCCTGGCCGACCGCTTCCGCCGCCCCGGCGCCCGGGTGATGGTGTCGGTCGCCCATCCCGCCTACGGCCACATGGCGGTGATGCCCGAGGCGACCCGGGCCGAACTGGCGGGGGATTTGTAGGGGCGGCATCGCTGCCGCCCGGCCCGGGTCCTGGCCGCTCAGATCAGTTGAAGGGTTGCGGCTCCGGGGTGGCGTCGGTCGATGGCGGCAGGGGCGGCACCTTGAAGAAGAAGCAATCGGCCTCGTCCTTGGTGGCGGGCCGGAGCGGGCTCGCTCCGAGGCTCGGAACTCCGCTCGCGCCGTGTCGAGACGACGCCTGACGGGGGCTTCCTTTCAATGATTCAAGCCTACAAAAGTCCGAATATACCCTTGAAGAATAACAAGAATATTCCTAGAGAGGCGCCAAAACGGATTGTGAATCGGTGGGCAGGGCCAACCGCACCCGGGTGCCCTCGCCCGGCGTGCTGACGATGGAGAAGGTGCCGCCCTGGGCCTCGGTCATGGCCTTGGCCAGGGGCAGGCCGAGGCCGGTTCCCCGCTGCGCCACGCCCGGGCGCGCCTGGCCGTAGGGCTCCAGCACGCGCGGCAGGTCGGCGGGCGCGATGCCGATTCCGGTATCGGCCACCTCGACCACCACCACCGCGCCGTCGCGGGAAGCCGAAACCGTCACCCGCCCGCCGGCCGGCGTGAACTTCACCGCGTTGTCGAGCAGGTTGGCCAGCACCTGGGTGAGCCGGCGCCCATCGGCCAGGACCGGCGCCAAGCCCTCGGCAAGGCGCGTTTCGAAGGTGATGCCGGCCTGTTCGACGCGCTGAACAACCAGACGCGACGCCGCCTCGACCGACGCCGCCAGCGGCACCGGACCCAGTTCGACGCTGAAGTGCCCGGCCTCCACCGCCGCCATGTCGAGCAGGTCGTCCACCTGCCACAACATCTGGCGGCCGACCGCGTCGATGGCCTCGGCCCATTGCCGGCGCTGGTCGGCATCGCCGGCCGGCTGCAGCAGCAGTTCCGAGTATCCCAGCACGGCATGCAGGGGCGAGCGCAGGTCATGGCTGACCGCCGCCAGCAATTGCGAGCGCAGAACGTTGACCCGCTCGGCCTCGGCCAGCGCGGCGGCGAGCTCGTGGGCGGTGCGCCGCAGCTCCAGCTCGTTCATCACGGTGGCGGCGAGCAGGACGAGATGGCGCCGCTGCGCCTCGCTCAGGCGGCGTGGCTTGAGGTCGTAGGCGCACAGCGTGCCCAGCGCATAGCCGTCGGGCGTGAGCAGCGGCGCGCCGACGTAATAGCGCACCCTTGGGCCGTCCACCACCAGCGGGCTGCACGCGAAGCGGGGATCGGCGGCGGCGTCCTCGATCTCCATCACCTCCTCGCCCATGATGGCATGGGCACAGAAGGCGATGGAGCGCGGCGTCTCGGTGGTTTCGGTGCCCAGGCGGGCCTTGAACCACTGGCGCTCGCGGTCGACCAGCGAAACGGTGACGATGGGGGTATCGAGCAGGTCGCGCAGCAGCGCGACGATGCCGTCGAACACCGCCTCGGGCGGCGTGTCGAGGATGGCGTAGCGCCGCAGCGCCGCCAGCCGGTTCTCGTCATCGGCCGGGATCGGGACCAACATCTCCGACGCCAAAGCCACCCCTCCACAGCCTGTCACATCCCGCTTCCAGCCTACACGAGCGTCGCCGGGGATCAACCCGGAGATGGGCGCCGGCCTGCATGGGTCCAATACCAATATGATAACGATTTGCATTTGCATATTCGGTTTGGGGCTGGTATCGCTTTCCTGGAACGACGTTCCGCAAGGCACGACCGGAAATACAACATGCGAACGCCTCTCGTTCGCATCCTCACCGAAGGGGACCACGAATGAAGAGCATCCTGTCCGCCGCGGCCATGGCCGCCCTGATCGCGATTCCGGCCCTGATCGCGATTCCGGCCCTGATCGCGATTCCGGCCCTGATCGCGATTCCGGCCCTGGCCGCCGAGCTGCCCATCGGCGAGCCGGTGGAAAAGAACGGCATGGAAATCGCCGGCGTCTACCTGCAGGCGGTGACCATGGAGCCGCACATGGCCCACCATGACCACGCCGACATCCACATCGAGGCCGACATCAAGGGCATCAAGGGCAACAACAACGGCTTCGGCGAAGGCGAGTGGATCCCCTACCTCGACGTCACCTACGTGCTGACCAAGCCGGGGACGTCGTGGAAGAAGGAAGGCAGGCTGGTGCCCATGGTGGCCTCGGACGGGCCGCATTACGGCGACAACGTCAAGATGGACGGCGCCGGCAAGTACCACGTCGCCTACCGCATCGCGCCGGCCGCCCACGGCTTCCTGCGCCACACCGACAAGGAGACCGGCGTCGGCAAGTGGTGGGCTCCCTTCACCGTCGAATGGGACTTCGCCTATGTCGGCAGCGCCGGCAAGAAGGGCGGGTATTAGGATGGTGCGCGCCGGCCAGGCCGACAAGGTCCGGGTGGTGTGGTACGGCGTCGCCTGGGCGCTGGCCTTCAGCGGGGCATCGGCCATGGCGGTGCTTTATTCCGCCATGCGCGTGCTGTCGTTCCGCCTGCCGCTGGGGCTGGTCTTCCCGGGCACCGCGGCGCTGCTGTTCTTCCTCGCCGTCAGCTTCGCCGGCAAGGGCATGCTGGAGCTGCAGGAGGGCCGCCTGGTTTCCATCACACCTCTTGACTGGATGCCGAGGGTCGAATGGCTGGGGTTGTTTCCCACGCTGGAGAGCGTGGCCGCACAGATGGTGCTGCTGCTGCCGATGGCTGCCGCGCTGGCGTGGCTGGCGCTGCGCCGCCGCAAGGCCGCCGCGTCGCGGTCCTGAGGCTCGAGGCCTTCTTCGTCCGCCATCGCCATCGGCTGGTCTGGCTGCAGGCCGCCATGGCGGTGGTGTTCCTGGCGGTCATCGCGCTGCCGGTCTTCCTGCCCGACCCGCCCGGCGACGCCACCCCGCTGAGCCATTGGACCAGCTTCGCCACTTACGCCCTGTGGGGGCTGTGGTTCCCGCTGGTGTTCCTGTCGGTGATCTTCACCGGGCGGTCGTGGTGCGGCCTGCTGTGCCCCATGGGGGCGGCGGCCGAATGGGCCAACAGATGGGGGCCGCGGCGGCCCATTCCCGGCTGGCTGCGCTGGGAGGGCACTCCCGTCGTCAGCTTCCTGGTGGTCACCGTCCTGGGCCAGACGGTCGGCGTGCGCGACCACCCCGAGGCGGCGCTGGAGGTGTTCGGCGGCACCATGCTGGCGGCGGTCGTGCTCGGGTTCCTCTATGGCCGGCGCAAGCGGGCGTGGTGCCGCCACGCCTGCCCCATCGGCCTGTTGCTGGGGGTGTTCTCGCGCATCGGCGCGGTGCAGTTCGCCCCCAAGCTGGCGCGCGCCGGCGGCGATTCCTGGACCGAGAAGGGAATCTGCCCGACCATGATCGACCTGCCGAGGAAGCAGGAAAGCCGCCACTGCATCCAGTGCTTCCGCTGCGTCAATCCCGAGGCCAGGGGTTCGGTCGAGCTGCGCCTGCGCCGCCCCGGCACCGAGATCGAGGACATCCGCGCCCACCATCCCAACCCGGTGGAGGTGTGGTTCCTGTTCCTGGGCACCGGCATCGCCCTGGGCGGCTTCCTGTGGCTGGTGCTGCCGCACTACCAGGACCTGCGCCAGGCCCTCGGCCTGTTCGCCATCGAGCACGACTGGGCCTGGCTGGGCCGGGCCGGCCCGTGGTGGCTGATGAGCGTGCATCCCGAGCGGCGCGAGGTCTTCCTGTGGCTCGACTTCACCCTCATCGTCGGCGTCATGGGGACGGTGATGGCGGCCCTGACCGCCGTGCTGGCGTCCCTGACCGCCGCCGCCGCCTTCATCGCCGGCCCCGGCTTGCGCACCCGCTTCGTCGAGCTGGGGTATCAGTACGCCCCGGTCGCCATGGTGTCGCTGGTGGTCGGCCTGGGCGGCATGCTGTTCCAGCCGCTGGGCGCCCATGCCGGCGCCGCCAAGGGCGCCCTCTTCGCCCTCGGGGTGGCGTGGAGCCTGTGGCTGGGCTGGCGCATCCTCGGCCGCCAGGCGGTGGCCCCGGCGCGGCGCCTGCTCGCCCTGCTCCCCGGCCTGGCCGGCACCCTGGCGGTGGCGGCGGCCTGGTGGCCGGCCATCTTCGGGCTGTAGCAGGCTGCGGAATTCCCATTCGGATCAGTAGCCTCATCCTGAGGAGCCGCCGCAGGCGGCGTCTCGAAGGGTGAGGCCCGAATGATTCGGATTCCGTATCACACCTCCGACAGCAGCCACCGCCGCGCCGCCCCGGTCAGGGCCCGAAGCGGCGCCAGCCGGGCCGGGGGCAGCGCCGCCGGGCCGGTGTAGAGCTTGCGGATCAGCGCGTCGCGGGCCTCGCCCAGGTCGCCGAAGGCCAGCATGACGCGGTCGTCGCTGCGGCGCACCACCCGCGCCGGCACCTCGCCCACCCCGGCCAGCGCCAGCGTCGCCGTGTCGCCGCCGCGCCAGCGCACATCGACGCAGGCGCCGCCGGGCGACAGGTCGACCAGCCGGCCGGGGATTCCGTCCAGCCCCACCGCCTCGGCCACCGGCATGCGCTCCTCGCGCCGGCGGCGGGGGATCTCGACGCAGACCAGCATGGCCAGGCACAGCAGCACCAGGGCATAGGCGCTCCAGCCCAGGTTGACCGCGTTGGCCCGCCCGGCCGCCAGCGGCGCGAGGTCGGGCAGCCGGGTGGCGGCCATGCCCAGGGCGATGGCGGCGACGCAGCCGCCCAGCCAGGCCAGCAGCCGCCCGTGCACCACACGCGGCCGCCGGCCGCCGCCCTTGGGCGTCACCGCGAAGCGCTGGCCGCGCGGCCGCAGCAGCCCCCTGGCCGCCGCCGCCACCGCCGCCGGCGCCACCACCAGCGGCGCCAGGCCCGAGAACACCGGCACCACCTTGCCCCGGCTGAGCCAGCCCAGCACCACCGCCTCGACGGCGAAGCGCGGCCCGAAATGGGCGATGAAGGCGCCCGGCTCGGCCAGGAAGGCCGGCACCCCGGTCCACCAGAACACCGCCGGGGCCAGCACCGCCAGCAGCATCAGCGGCACCCCGGCCAGCCAGAACAGCTGGGCGTTGAGGAAGCACAGACGGTGCGCCCAGCCGGCCCGGGCGCGCAGCGGCGACAGCGGCGAGCGCAGCGCCTGGACGGTGCCCAGGCACCAGCGCGCCCGCTGGGTGACGAAGGCGCCCAGGCCCTCGGGGGCCAGCCCGGCCGACAGCGGCTCGTCAAGATAGACCGTGCGGCCGCCTCGCGCCGCCAGGGCGTAGGTGGTCATCATGTCCTCGGTGACGGTGCAGGTGGGGATGCCGCCCGCCGCCACCAGGGCGTCGCGCCGCACCACGAACGAGGTGCCGCAGCAGAACGCCGCCCCCCAGGCGTCCAGGCTGGGCTGGAAGTCGTGGTAGAAGAAGCGCTGCTCGTCGGCCAGGGCGCCGCCGGCCAGCAGGTTGAGCTGGATCGGGTCGGGGTTGAAGAAGCTTTGCGGCGTCTGCACCAGCGCCACGCCGGCTTCGTCGAAGAACCCCATCACCCGCCGCAGCAGGCGCGGCTGCGCCACGAAATCGGCGTCGAGCACCAGGATGAACGGCGCCTCCGTGGCCCCGCTGGCCGCCAGCCAGGCGTTGAGGTTGCCGGCCTTGCCGTGGGCGTTGCCGTCGCGCGTCGCCCGGCGCACGCCCCTGGCGGTGCAGTATTCGGCCAGCCACGGGCGGTTTCCGTCGTCCAGCACCCACACCCGCACCTGCGGCCAGTCCAGCGCCAGCGCCCCCAGGATCGAGCGTTCCAGCACCTCGAAGGGCTCGTTGTAGCTGGCGATGACCACGTCCACCGGCGGCAGCACCGCCCGCGATGCCAGCCGCCGCTCGCCGGCATCGGCCTCGGCCCGGCGCGACGAGCGGCGCATCAGGAAGACGCAGGTGGCCATGGCGTTGAGCGTCGCCAGCGCCTCGACCACCGCCAGCAGCCACATCCACAGCGCCGCCGGGTCGAGGGACAGGTCGGGCAGCGTGGTGCCCAGCCGCCAGACCAGGTAGCGCGCCGTCGCCGCCACCGCCACCGCCAGCGCCGCCACCCGCACCGCGCCGCCGTCGCGGCGGGCATGGGGAAGCACCAGCAGCGCCAGCCCGAGCAGCGCCAGGGTGGGCGCGAGTTCAGGAAGCACGGCCGACCAGTCCCATGGCGGTGCCGGCGAGGGCATCGACCAGCGGCATCAGCGCCGGCAACTGGAAGGTCACCGCCGCCTGCTGCCCGACCCGGCACAGATTGTCCGGCCGCCCGGCCAGGCTGTCGTCCGCCACCGCCAGGGTCACCACCACCTCGCGCCCCTCGGCCGCCGCCGGGGTGACCGCCACCGCACCGACCGCCTGGGCGCCGCCGCCGGCCCGCACCGACTGCACCACCGCGGCAACCGGATGATCGATGCCCGACAGCCTGGCCTTGGCCCGGTCGCCCGCCTGCAGCTGGGCGAAATGCCGGCGCGGCAGCACCGCTGTGAGGAACAGGCGGCGGCAATCCACCACGCCCACCACCGGATCGCCGGGCCGCACCGTCTCGCCCTCGGCGGCGAAGCGGCTCCACACCACCCCGGCCACCGGGGCCGCCAGCTCGGCCAGGGCGAGCCGTTCGGCCTGGGCCTGCTCGGCGGCGAGCTGGCGTTCCAGCCCGGCCATCCGCACCTCGGCCTGGGCGGTATCGACGCGGCGGGCGGCGCGCTTGATCCGGACTTCGTCGCGCCGCTGATCGGCATACGGGGAATCGTCGCCGCCGCCGACGACGATGACGCCGCTTTGCACCGACCGCATCTCGCCGTCGAGACGCGCCAACTCGGCCCGCGCCTCCGCCACCGCCGCCGCGGCCTCGCGCGCCGCCGCCTGCGCCGCTTCGACCGCCGCCGGGGCGACCAGACCCTTGTCCGCCAGCGCCTGCTTGCGGCCCTGCTCGCCCGTCGCCCGCTCGCCCGCCGCCAGCGCCGCCGCCAGCCGCGCCCCGGCCTCGGCACGGCCGAGGCGCAGCCCGTCGCGGGCGGCGACGCGATAGGCGGTTCCCCGGGCCGCCAGTTCGGCGTCCAGGCGGGCCAGTTCGGCTTCCTCCTCGCGCAGCGCCTGGGCCAGCCGGCGGGCCGCCGCCAGCTCCAGCGCGAGGCCGTCGCGACGGGCGGTCTCGGGGCGCACCGCCTTGATGCGCGCCAGCACCCGGCCCTGCGCCACCCGCTCGCCCACCTCGGGATTGCCATCGGCCAGCAACTGGCCCTCGGCCGGTGCGCGCAGGGTGATGATCTCGGCGTTGACCACCGCGTCGGTGTCGATGGGATGGATCAGCCCCGGCACCAGCGCCCAGCCGGCCAGCACCAGCAATCCCGCCCCCAGCGCCATCCGCCCATATCGCCCCATGCCGATCACTCCCATTTGCCACAGCCGGGCCACCCTTGGCGGTCGCCGGTTAACGGGATGGTAACGCCATCCCCATGCGTGCGGCGCCGGGCCGGATGCGCCGAACGGCCATGGACATCGGGCGACGGAGGTATACACTTGCCGAGCCCCCCGAACCGTGACCCGTCCCATGCGTTTCCCGCCGATCCGCCGCTATCTTGCCCTGATCGTCCTGGCGGCGTTCCTGCCTGGGGTGCTGGCGGCCGCCTACCTGTTGGTCCACGACATCCGGCAGAGCGAGGAATCCGCGTGGGTCCGGGCCGAGCACCGGGCTCAGTTCCTGCTCGACGCCCTCGACGCCCAG
Source organism: Magnetospirillum sp. UT-4 (assembly GCF_902729435.1). Classification (GTDB taxonomy): domain Bacteria; phylum Pseudomonadota; class Alphaproteobacteria; order Rhodospirillales; family Magnetospirillaceae; genus Magnetospirillum. The sequence continues at coordinate 58,456 of NZ_CACVCG010000112.1, read as the reverse complement.
TTGGACGTCATGGCCTCGACCCTGGAACTGCTGTCGCGCCATCCGGCGCTGGAGGGCGGCGATCTGGCGGCCTTCCACCGCTTCGCCGGCACCGCCATCGAGGGCACCCCCATCGAGTTCGTCGCCCTGCTGCGACCGACCACCGCCGAAATGCTGCTCAACACCCGCCGTCCCTTCGGGGCGCAGCTTCCCCAGTCGCTGGTGCCGGGCCTCGAGGCCTATGCCGCGCGGCCGGAAATCTCGATTTCGCCGGTGGTCAAGGGGGCGGTCTCGGGGCAGTTCGTCTTCCTGATGGTGAAGCCGGTGGAGATCGGCGGCGAGCGGCTGCTGCTCACCCTGGGGGCGTCGGTGACCCAGCTGGCGCGGCTCATCGACCACACGCCCGAGGCCTGGGTGACCGCCATCTTCGACCGCGACGGCCGCATCGCCGTCCGCCGGCCGCACATGCCCGAGCTGGTCGGCGGGTTCGCGCTGCAGTCGATCAGGGACGCCATCGGGCAGAACGACCAGGGACGGACGCGGATCAAGGGGCGCGGCGGCGAGGCGGTGATCGCCTACCGCCGCTCGGCGCGCTGGGGCTGGGTGGTCACCGCCGGCCTGCAGGCCGATAATTTCGAGCGCGACATCCGCAGGGACGCCCTGTTGCTGGCGGTCATCGCGCTGCTGCTGCTGGTGCCCGGCCTGGCCCTGGCGGTGTGGCTGGGCGCCCGCCTGGCGGCCGGGGCGCGATCCCTGTCGCGGGCGGCCCAGTTCATGGGCGAGACCGGAGGCGCCCCGCCGGCGCTGCCGCCCATGCCCTGCGCCGAGTTGGCCGAACTGGGCGAGCGGCTGGAACTCTCGGCGCGCGAGATCGCCGCCCGCGACGCCGCCCTGCGCCAGGAACGCGACAACGTCCGCGCCCAGCGCGACGAGTTGCGGATCAAGACGCTGGAGCTGGAGCGTTCCAACGCCGACCTCGAGCAGTTCGCCCACATCTCCTCGCACGACCTGCGCGAGCCCATGCGGACCATCGCCTGCTTCGTCGGCATCCTGGAGCGCAAGCTGGCGGGACGGCTGGACGAGGAAACCGCCCAGCAGTTCGAGTTCGTCCGCAGCGGGGCGATGCGCATGGACCGCATGATCCTGGACCTCCTGGACTATTCCAGCATCGGCCGCCCGCATCCACCGGAAGCGGCGGCGGCGTCGGGGCACGTGCTGGAACAGGTGGTCGGCCTGCTCAACCTGGATGAACGGACGGTGGTGATCGAGCGGCCCGGGACCTTCCCCGCGCTCAGGGTCCATGCCGGCGACCTCGACCAGCTGTTCACCAACCTGCTCGGCAACGCGGTCAAGTATCGCGCACCGGATCGGCCGCTGCGGATTCACGTGCGCTGCGACGTCGCGGAGCGCTTCGCCACCTTCTCCGTCGCCGACAACGGCATCGGCATCGATCCGGCCTACCACGCCCGCATCTTCGACATCTTCCAGCGCCTGCACGGGCGCGAGGTCGAAGGCACCGGCATCGGCCTGGCCATCTGCCGCCGCGTGGTCGAGCATTACGGCGGCACCATCCGCGTCGACAGCGTGCCGGGGCAGGGCTCCACCTTCACCTTCACGCTGCCCCTGGAGCCGGTCACGCCGGCAGGGTGAAGCGGATGGTGGTGCCCTGGCCTTCCACCGATTCCGCTTCGATGCGCCCGCCGTGGCGCTCCACCACCCGCTTGGCGATGGCCAGACCGAGACCGTTGCCGGGATATTCCCGGCGGGTATGCAGGCGGCGGAACAGGGTGAACAGCTGCGGCAGGTAGTCCGGCGGGATGCCGATGCCGTTGTCGGCGACGGCGAAGTCCCAGGACTCGCCCCGGCGCTCGGCCCATATGCGAATCTCGGGCACGCCGTCGCGGAACTTGAGGGCGTTGGAGACCAGGTTCTGGAATACCTGGCCCAGTTGGCGGGCATTGCCGCGAACGGTTGGAAGCGGCTCGACGGTGATGCGGGCGCCGCTGTCGCGCACCACCTCGTCCAGCAGGGCCAGCACTCCGGTCACCAGAGCGGCGCAGTCGACCGCCTCGTTCATGGCGGGAATGGTATCGACCCGGGCATAGTCGAGCAGATCGCGGATCAGCCCCTGCATGCGCTCGGCCCCTTCGACGGCGAAGCCGATGATCTCGTCGGCCTCGGCGTCGAGGCGGCCATGGTAGCGGCGCTTCAGCAGCTGGCTGTAGCTGGCCACCAGCCGCAGCGGCTCCTGCAGATCGTGGGCGGCGATGACGGCATAGCGTTCCAGCTCGGCATTGGCCTCGGCCAGCTTGTCGATGGTGGCCTTCAGCGAATCCTCGCGCTCGGCGATGCTGGCGGCCATGGCGTCGAAGCCGCGCGCCAGGGTGCCGAACTCGTCGTCGCGGAACTCGCCGGCCAAGGTCTCGGTGCGGCCGTGGCGCAGCGCCTCGACGCCGTCCAGCAGGCGCGTCAGCGGGCGCACCAGCAGGCGGTCGAGCACCAGCAGGCCGGCCGGCAGCACCAGCAGGAACACCGCCAGCACGGCGACGATGGCGGCCTGGCTGTAGTATTCGAGGATGGGATCGACCGCGGCGACGGACAGGCCGGCGAGGAAGACCACGCGGCTGGCGTCGTCGAGCTCGAACGAGGTCGCCCCGACCTCCAGCCCGGCGGCCTTGAACCAGGCGCAGGGGCAGATCGACGGGCCGGTCATGTCGGGCAGGTCGAGACCCTGGGGAACCTCCAGCGGCGGCAGCGTCCCCACCTGGCGCCCGGACGCCAGGAGCGCGACGCCAGTGCCGGCCCGGTGCGCCACCGTGTCCATGGCGGCGCCATCGACGGCCCGGGCCAGGTGGACGTAGCCCACATTCGCCACCTGCCCCCCGGGCAGGGTGCGGATCACCGGCACCACGATGTCCAGCGTCACCAGCCCGGCGACCATGCGGTAGGTGACGTCGCCCTCGGTGACCTGTCTGAGCCAGTCGCCGCGGTGCAGATGCGGCGGCGGCGGCACCGGAATCCAGCCGCCGTCGTCCAGGGACAGCATCGCCTCGGTGCCGTCCAGAACCGTGTGGTACCCCGGAACCGGAGTACCGTCGGCCCCCAGCCCGGCCCAGGCGGCGGCGCGGCCGTCGCCGTCATGGATGGCGGCGAAATGCAGCCCGGCGGTGCGCAGCCGGGTCGCCAGGGTGCGCGCCAGATCCTGCTTTTCGCCGTCGAAGACCAGGGGCTCGTAGGCCGACAGGTCCTGGTAGCGGTGGATCATGGCGATGGTGGTGACCACCTGCGCGTCGGCCGCCAGCAGGTCGGCCTGGCGCAGCAGGCCGGCGGCGATGTGGATCAGCTCCTGGCGCAGCATGGTCACCGCGTCGGTGACGGAATGACGGGTCTCGCGCTCGCGGACGTCGCGGATCAGCATGGCCAGCACCACGCCGACCAGCAGCAGCACGCCCAGGATCGAGCCCACCCACATGGCCAGCAGCCGCAGGCGCAGCCGGCGGCCGATGGGATCGCGGATCTGGGGCGGGCGAGCGGTCACCGCAGGCTCTTGCGGGCTCAGAAGATGGGCTCCACCTGTTCGACGTTGTCACGGGTCACCGCCACCGAATCGACCGTGATCTCCTTCCGCACCCGTTCGCCGCGCAGCAGCCGCACCGCCACCTCGGCCCCTTCCTTGCCGAAGGTGGGATAGGTGAAGCTGGCGTCCTGCTCGCCGGCCCGGATCGCCTCGCGCGCCTCGGCGATGTAGTCGATGCCGATGGTGGGGATGCTGCCGGGCGCGATGCCGGCGGCGCGCAGCGCGATGCGGGCGCCGGCGGCCATGCTGTCGCTCTGGGCGTAGATGGCGTCGAAGGCCAGCTTCTCGGCCAGCGCCTCCTCGACCTTCTGGATCGCCAGGGCGCGCAGCGAATCGGCCCGCTTGATGGCCGCCACCGTCAGCCCGGGATGCTTCGCCAGTTCCTCGATGAACGCCTCGGTGCGGTCGCGGCCCGGGGTGGTGGTGGGGATGTGCTGCAGGATCAGGACCCGGCCCTTGCCGTTCAGCCGCTTGGCCAGGTGCGCCGCCGCCTTGCGCCCGATGTCGCGGTTGCTGGCGCCGATGAAGGCGGTGTAGCCGTCGCCCTCGACCTGGCGCGACAGCAGCACCACCGGGATGCCGCGCCGGTGCACGTCGGCGATGACCGGGGCCATGGCCACCGAGTCGCGCGGGCTGGTGATCAGCAGGTCGATCCCCTGGCCCGCCAGCGTCTCGATGTCGGCGATCTGCTGCGCGGTCCTGCCGCCGGCATCGGTGAAGACGAAGCGGACGTCGCGGTAGCGGCCCAGTTCGCGCTGGATGTCGCGCACCTGGGCGGCGCGCCAGTCGTTGGCCATGTGGTCCTGGGCGAAGGCGACCACGTAGGTCTTGCCGCCGGACCCCACCGCCATCTCGGCGGCCATGGCCGGCGCCGCCGCGGCGAGGGCCAGAACGACGGCACAAAGCCGGACGAACCGGCCGCGGAAGGTTTGCAGAGCCATGGGCCGCTCCTCCATCGAACTTTCCGGACGCCACACTTGCGTCATTACTAAAGTATACCCTCTCGCGTGCAACCGGAAGGTCAAACCGCGCGCCGCGCTCCGGGTCGATTCATTTTGACGCGCCGCTCCGGGGCTGATTTCATACCGCCTTCGTCATGGCCCGAGGGGGGAGATGGTATGATGCGCGTGGCTGCTTCGTCACTGGTTCTGGCAGGTCTTCTGGCCGCGGCTTCGCCCGCCTGGGCGGAACCGGGAGAGGTCAAGGTCGGCATGCTCACCACCCTGTCGGGGCCCGGCTCCAGCCTGGGAGTCGACGTGCGCGACGCCTTCAACCTGGCGGTGAAGACCCTGGGCGGCAAGCTGGGCGGCCTCAAGGCCACGGTGATCGAGGTCGACGACCAGCAGAAGCCCGACGTCGCCAAGGATGCCGCCACCCGCCTGATCGAGAAGGAGAAGGTGGATTTCGCCACCGGCATCATCTTCTCGAACCTGATGCTGGCGGTGATGCCCGGCTTCGAGCGGGCACAGATCCATTACATCTCGGCCAATGCCAGCCCGTCGCAGCTGGCCGGCAAGCAGTGCTCGCCCTACTTCTTCTCGGCCGCCTACCAGAACGACAACCAGCATGAGGCCATGGGCCATTACGTGCAGGCCAAGGGGTTCAAGAACGTCTACCTGATGGCGCCCAACTACCCGGCCGGCAAGGACGGGCTGAACGGCTTCAAGCGCTTCTACGGCGGCACCGTCGCCGGCGAGGTCTACACCACCGTCAACCAGCTGGACTACGCCGCCGAGCTGGCGAGCCTGCGCGCCGCCAACCCGGATGCGGTCTACGTGTTCTATCCCGGCGGCATGGGGGTGAACTTCGTCAAGCAGTGGGAGCAGGCCGGCCTGAAGGGCAAGATCCCGCTGTTCGGCCCCGGCTTCACCTTCTCCGAGGACACCCTGGCGGCCATGGGCGACGCCGCGCTCGGCACCCTCAATACCGCCCAGTGGAGCCCCGACCTCGACAATGCGCAGAACAAGAAGTTCGTCGCCGATTTCGAGGCCGCCTACGGCCGCCTGCCCAGCGTCTATGCCAGCCAGGCCTATGACGCCGCCATGCTGATGGATTCCGCCATCCGCAAGGTCGGCGGCAAGCTCGACGACAAGGCCGCCCTGGGCAAGGCGCTGATGGCCGCCGATTTCAAGTCCGTGCGCGGCGGCTTCCGGTTCAACACCAACCACTTCCCGATCCAGGACTTCTTCCTGCGCGAGGTGGTCAAGGACGCCAAGGGCCGCTACCTGAACAAGAAGATCGCCCCGATCTTCCAGGAGCGCGGCGACGCCTATGCGGGTGAGTGCCGCATGTGATTCTTCAGTTGGTGATCGAGCAGGGGCTGAACGGGCTTCAGTTCGGGGTGACCTTGTTCCTGATGGCGGCCGGGCTGACCCTGGTGTTCGGCGTCATGGACGTGATCCACCTGTCGCACGGCTCGTTCTACATGATGGGCGCCTTCCTGACGGCGTCGCTGGGGTCCAGGTTCGACAGCTACCTGATCGGCCTGGCCCTGGCCATCCCGGCGGTGGCCCTGATCGGCATGGCGGTGGAATGGATCGCCATCCGCCGCCTGTACCAGCGCCAGCACCTGGACCAGGTGCTGGCCACCTTCGGGCTGATCATGATCTTCAACGAGCTGGTGCGCATGGTGTGGGGATCCCAGCCCATCTTCCTGTCGCCGCCCGCCGCCCTGGCCGGCACCGTCGAGGTGCTGCCCGGCATTCCCTATCCGCTGTTCCGCCTCGCCATCCTGGCCGCCGGACTGGCGGTGGCGGTGCTGCTGGCGGTGATGATCCGGCGCACCCGGCTGGGCATGCGGCTGCGCGCCGGGGCCAGCGACCGCGCCATGGCCGGCGCCCTGGGGGTGGACATCGACCGGCTGTTCACCATCGTCTTCGGGCTGGGGGCGGGTCTGGCCGCCCTGGCCGGCGGCATGGCCGGCACCGTGCTGTCGGTGCAGGTGGGCATGGGCGAGAGCATCCTGATCCTGGCCTTCGTGGTGGTGGTGATCGGCGGCATCGGCTCGATCAAGGGCGCCCTGGTCGGCGCCATCCTGGTCGGCCTGGTGGACACCTTGGCGCGCACCGCGCTGCCGGTGGCGCTGCGCTCGGCCATGGCGGCGTCGCAGGCCGACAGCGTCGCCGCCTCGCTGTCCTCCACCAGCGTCTACCTGCTGATGGTGCTGGTGCTGGCCTGGCGGCCGAAGGGGCTCTATGGCGCCCGCACCTGAGCTCCGCCGCCGTCTGGCCCTGGCCGTCCTGCTGTTGGCGGCCCTGGCGCTGCCGCCGGTGCTGGCGGCGCTGGGCCAGGGTTATTACGTCGGCTTCGCCGCCCGCGTGCTGATCATGGCCATGGCGGCGCTCAGCCTGGATCTGGTGATGGGGCTGGGCGGCATGGTCAGTTTCGGCCACGCCGCCTTCCTGGGGATCGGCGCCTATGTGGTCGGCATCGGCTCGTGGCACGTCTTCGAGGGCGTCCCCCTGCCCTTCGGCCTGGCCGGCAGCGAGAACGCCCTGGTGGTGTGGCCGCTGGCCATGCTGGCGGCCGGGCTGGCGGCGCTGGGCATCGGCGCGGTGAGCCTTCGCACCACCGGCATCCACTTCATCATGATCACCCTGGCCTTCGCCCAGATGCTGTTCTACCTGGCCGGCGGGCTGAAGACCTATGGCGGCGACGACGGCATCACCCTGTATTCGCGCAGCAGCCTGGGCGGCCTGAACCTGTCCGACCCCTTCACCTTCTACTACCTGTGCCTGGGCTTGCTGGCGGCGGTCCTGGCCGCCTTCCTGCGGCTGGCCGACAGCCGCTTCGGCATGGTGCTGAAGGGGGTGCGCGACAACGAGCGGCGGATGCGCGCGCTGGGCTTCCCCACCTACCGCTACAAGCTGGCCGCCTTCACCCTGTCGGGGGCGGTGTGCGGCCTGGCCGGGGCGCTGCTGGCCAATGCCAGCGAGTTCGCCGGCCCCGCCTACATGGGCTGGCAGCGCTCGGGCGAGCTGCTGGTGATGGTGGTGCTGGGCGGCATGGGCAGCCTGGTCGGCGCGGTGCTGGGAGCGGCGGCGCTGCTGATCCTCGAGGAGGCGCTGGCCGGCCTGACCCAGCACTGGCAGCTGCTCCTGGGGGCGCTGCTGCTGTTGCTGGCGCTGTCGGCGCGGCGCGGCCTGTGGGGCTGGCTGGGCGGCGGAGGGCGCCATGGCTGAGCCGCTGCTGGCGACCGCCGGCCTGGTCAAGCGCTATGGCGGCGTGGTCGCCGTCGATCACGTGACGCTGGCGGTGGAACGCGGCCACCTGCACGCGGTGATCGGCCCCAACGGCGCCGGCAAGAGCACCCTGATCGGCCTGCTTTCGGGCGAGATGGCGCCGGGCGCCGGCACCATCCGCTTCAACGGCCACGACGTCACCCGCCTGCACGTCCACCGCCGGGCGCGGCTGGGACTGGCCCGCTCGTTCCAGGTCACCAGCATCTTCCACAGCTTCGGCGTGCTGGCCAACGTGGTGCTGGCGGTGCAGGCCCATGCCGGCCATTCCTTCCGCTTCTGGCGCCCGGCATCGCGCGATCCGGCGCTGGTGGAGCCCGCCCTGGCGGCGCTGGAGCGGGTCGGGCTGGCCGAGCGCCGCCACGACCCGGCCGCCACCCTGTCGCACGGCGAGCGCCGCCAGCTGGAACTGGCCATGGCGCTGGCCGGCGACCCCGCCATGCTGCTGCTGGACGAGCCCATGGCCGGCATGGGTCCCGAGGACGGCAGGCGCATGGTCGCGCTGCTGGAGAGCCTGAAGGGCGAGCGCACCATCCTGCTGGTCGAGCACGACATGGACGCGGTGTTCCAACTGGCCGACCGCATCTCGGTGCTGGTCTACGGCGCCGTCATCGCCTCGGGCCGGCCGGACGACATCCGCGCCGATGCCGAGGTCCGCCGCGCCTATCTGGGCGAGGCGGCGTGATGCTGGAGCTGTCCGAGGTCGAGACCTTCCACGGCGACGCCCAGGCCCTGTTCGGCGTCTCGTTCGGCGTCGGCGAGGGCGAGGTGGTGGCGCTGCTGGGCCGCAACGGCATGGGCAAGTCGACCACGGTGGAGAGCATCGCCGGCCTGCTGGTGCCCAGGCGCGGCGAGATCCGCTTCCAGGGGACGGTGATCTCGGGCCGGCCGGCCCACCTCATCGCCCGCGCCGGCATCGGGCTGGTGCCCGAGGGCCGCCGCGTCTTCCCCAACCTGACGGTCGAGGAAAACCTGGTCGCCACCGCCATCGCCCGCCGCGGCGCATCCTGGACCCTGGACGCGGTCTACGCCCTGTTCCCGCCGCTGGCGGCGCTGCGCCGGCGCATGGCCGCCAACCTGTCGGGCGGCGAACAGCAGATGGTGGCCATCGGCCGCGCCCTGATGACCAACCCGTCGCTGCTGATCCTGGACGAGGCCACCGAAGGGCTGGCGCCGCTGGTGCGCGAGCAGATCTGGGCGGCCATCCGCCGGCTGGCCGAGTCCAAGCTGGCCATCCTGGTCATCGACAAGACCCTCGACGCCCTGCTCGCCCTCGCCCACCGCCACGTGGTGCTGGAAAAGGGCCGGGTGGCGTGGACCGGCACCTCGGCGCAGCTGGCGGACGAGGACTTCCGCCACCGCACGCTGGGGATCTGAGACGGTTCAGCCCTGGCCCTGCCCGGCCTGGACCTGCTGCACCACCTCCAGCAGCTGGGCGCGCTGGGCGACGATGGTGGCGGCCTGTTCGTGCTGGCCGAGCGCGGTGAGGATCGAGGCGAAGGTTTCCAGGGTGCCGATCAGCGGCACCAGGGCGGCGCCGGGGTCGGTCTTGGTCAGTTCCTGGAAGGCGGTGACCGCCTCGAGGGCGGCGTCCAGCGCCTCCTCGTCGGCACGGGCCTCGTGCTGGCGGCTGGCCAGGTTGGCCAGGCTCTGGGCAAGGAACAGGCGGTACTGGTCGGGATTGACCTCGGCCAGGGCACGGGCCAGTTCGGCCGCCTCCTCGACCAGCGGCAGCGCCTCGCCGGGGAAGCCGTCGCGGCTCTTGGCGAAGGCGCCCTGCTGCAGGGTCAGGGCCAGCAGGTGCAGCACCGCGTAGGGAATGGCATCGGGCGGGAAGATGTCGGCGCACATGCGGCGCACGGCGATGGCCTCTTCCCAGCGGCCGGCCTCGGACAGGGCCATGGCGTTGCGGTGCAGGGCGTCGACCATCACCCCGAGATAGCCCATCACCGCCTCGCCGCCCTCGCGGAACAGCTCGACGGCGGTGCCCAGCTCCTCGAGGGCGCGCAGCCCCTGCCCGGCCCGCCACGAGCGCCCCGCCTGGTTCATCAGCACCGAGACCAGCACGAAGCGGGCCTGGTCGGGCTGGCCCTCCAGGGCGCCGCGCCCCAGCATGAACGCCTCGTCGCCCAGGCGCCGGGCCTCGTCGTCGCGGCCCAGGTCGCTGAGGCGGTTGGAGCAGTTGTTCAGCGCCGAGGCCAGGTGGATGCCGAACACCCCGGCATCGACCTCGTACAGCACGCGGAAATGCTCGACCCCTTCCTCGGCGGCAGCCAAGGCCCGGTCATGCTGGCCGCCGTCGGCCAGCAGCGCCGCCAGCCCCATCAGCGCATCGGCGAAGGCGGGAAACGCGGAATCGGGCTCGGCGGCGATGCGGGCGCGGAACTCGGCGATCACCCCTTCCAGGCGGGCGATCTCGGCCAGGGCGTCGGCGGCGTCGGTCATGGGACTTCCTTTTCGCGGTGGGCGCATCCCAGGCGCGATGCCGTAAGGAAGCGGAGGGGTGATTTCTCAGGCTGCCTTGATTAATAGCGAACCGGCGCGCTGGGGGCCAGCGCCGGCATCGACCGAAACGACAATCCGGCCGGGTTCGGGGATGACGAAGTCACGGAACATCCCCATCAGGGTGAACCGCGCGAATTCGGTCCCTGGATCCTCCCTGACGCTAGCCAGGAACGCCTCAATCTGACCCATTTCGATGCTGCCGACGGCCATATTGGGCGGTCCACCTGGAATGGAAATACTGACGAAGACGGCCGCAGCGATCGCCGCCTCCGGAACCTTAAGAACGACCTGGATCGCAAGTTTCGGCAGGACCGCAGGGAACCTTTCGACCACGAGCGCATCTCCGCGCAGTCCGATGAGGGAGTAGGTGTCTCCCACCTCGTGCCGGATGTCCTCGAAGAACTGGCAGAATGCTACGAACTCCATCAGCCTTCACCCATCAGCAGGACGCTCCGGATCACCGGCTGGGTGTCGGTGCGGCTGCCATCCACCACCGCCGTCCATGCCGGTTCGTTGCCCTTCGGCATGGGTCGCTCCAGGCGGAAGACGATGTCGCGGTTCATGGCCCAGGCGAGGTCGGACAGGCTGTGAAGGGTCAGGTTCTCGGTGCCCTGCAGGCGCCGGGTGATGGCCGAGCGGTGGATGCCCAGCTTCTCGGCGATGCGGGACTTGGTGAGCCCGTGCTTCTCTTCCTCGGCCAGGGCTTGCTGAAGTTCGCGTCGGACCTTGGCGACGAACTGGGCCGCCTTGGTCTTGCGCGGATCAAGCCGGAACAGAAACGACGTCATCGGGATCATCTCCTTCGACAAAAATTCCGCCATCCAAATCCAGGCTCTGCCGGTGCCAGACCGCCTCGCGGACGAACGGCCCGTAATAGTGTCCGGCCTTGACCTCGGTGGCGTCCATGCCGTTGACCGCTATGAACAAGTCCTTTTGCCGAAACCACCCGAATATCCGCACGTCGGGGGTCTTCAGTTCCCAAATCCCGTCCTCATGCGGCTTCAACGGCCAATACTGCCGCTGGAACAGCAGCGGATATCCACCGATGTAGGCCTCCAGCAAAGCCAGGACCTGCTGCGCAGGCTCGAGTTCCGGGTCCCAGTAGCGTCGGATGGCATGCAGGTCCACCTCCAGGAATTGGCGGAATCGTGCCGTGCCGTACAGCAGCCGGTGGGGCAGGATGCCGGCGGGCAATTCGACATTGATGGCCACCAGCCGGCCGCCTTCGGTCAATGTCGTTATTGTTGCCATAAATGTCAACATCCGCCGCGTTCGCGCGCCGGGCATTACAGCACGACTGAAACGAGCGGAAAAGGGCTCAGCACCCGCGCCGGGGCAGGGCCTCGATGCTTTGCAGTTGCCCCTTCAGGCTGAAGCTCTTGAAGGTCTGGACGATCTCGCGGGCGACGCCGTTGCCGTGGTAGTCCAGCGCCATCTCGAATTCCGGCGCCGGGTCCTTGGTGCTGACCGGATAAAAGGCCAGCCGCACCGGCCAGGCCGGGGTGCCCAGCAGCGGCGAACCCGCCATTTGCGAGGACGTGCGCGCCGGCTGGGCCTTGCTCTCGCGGCCGATCAGGGCGTTGACCTCGTACATGCCCTCGGTGTCCGAGCCGTCGAACACCACCCGCCATAGCGAATGGCCGCCGGCGCCGGCGGTGTCGAGCAGGCGGGCGGTGTGCTCGGTGGGGAACACGGTGCCCTTGGGCAGGGCGAACTTCATCGGCTCGGGCCGGGCGAACTGGGCGGTGCCGCCCTGGCCCTTGCCCTTGAGGTCGGCGCGGCCCTCGATGTCCTCGGTGACCTGGCCGTCGCGGGTCTTGCGCATGCGGAAGCGGTAGTGCAGGCCGTCCTTGGATTCCCAGGTGATGAAATCGGTGGTCGACTGCATCTGCCCGCCCTCGGAATAGGCGTAGTTGATGGCGATGCGGTTCTCCACCACCCAGCCGTCGCAGGTGTCGTCGAACTGGTAGGTCATGGAGCCCGAGGCGCCGACGATGCTGGAGCCCGGCTTCACCGTCGCCAGCCCCATGGCATAGACCGCGCGGTGCGGCGCCAGATCGGCGGCCCCGGCCAGGCTGGGCGGGGCCGCTTCCGCACTGGCGGCGAACATCGCCGCCGCCACCAACACCACACGCCGGTCCATCGGGTCCTCCGGTACGAATTCGCCGCCATTATACATCGCGCCACGGACTCGACCAGGGGTTCGCGTCCTCCTCGCCTTCCGGGGCGCCGCCACCCGGCCGGATTTGCCGGCCGCCCGGCAGGAATTGCCGCCCGGCCCGGCAGGACGTGCCGCCCCCTCGCCGCCCGTCCGAGGCATCCCGCCGGGTGCCGGCTGGCACGGCGCTTGCGCTGGGTAACGTGGCCGGGGATCAGAACACGAGGAGGCACTACCGATGACCTTCGACTTCGCGCCGACCTGGAGCCAGACCGACACCGCCATCGAATACGGCACGCCCGCGGCCCGGCCGCAGCCGCCGGCAACCGGCCTGCGTCAGCGCGCCCCGGGCCACCCCACCATGCCGCAGCTGGCCGCCCTGGTCGAGGAGCTGTTCGACGAAGGCACCCTGTCCTACGAGCAGCTGCGCGCCCTTGGCGCGGTGCCGGAACTGCGTGGCCTGCTGGGCGACGCCATCGCCGAGGTGCCCGAAACCCGCAAGGCCCGGAGCGCGCGGCGATGAGGCTGTTTCGCGGCCCGACCAATTCCCGCCCGCAGCCCATCGAGCCGCCGGTGGAGCGGCCGGCGCGGCCCGAGCCGCCCGCAATCATCCTGCTGCCGCCGCCCCGTGCCGAGGCGCGGCCGCGCTTCGACCTGCGCAACGTCAGCCCGCGCCGCTTCGCCGAGATCGCCCACGAGCTCTATGTCGAAGGGTCGCTGCGCTGGGAGGAGTACCAGTGGGTCGGCTTCCCCAGCCAGCTCAGCCCCGATTACGACAGCACCATCGGCGCCCTGACCGGCGAGCCGGCCGAGCCCGACCGGCCGCGCGACATGCTGGCCGAGATGGAATCCCGCATCGCCTTCCTGATGCGCTTCCGCAGGGACGACAGCGACCGCACCTGGCGCGCCGAGCGGGCACTGGACGTGCTGCGCCGCCAGATGGAGCCGCGCTGCGCCTGAGCGCCGCCGCCAAAGCTGTTTCCGCTCACGCGTAACCATCTCCAGTCCTTGCCCGAGGCGCCCCCTCCGGGGGCCGCTCAAACGCCGCGCGGGCTTGTCGCATTTTGCGCCCTGACCGCGTCAGGGCGCAAAATGCTCTACCCCTTCAGCTTCTTGACGATCAGCTCGTTCAGCATTCCGGGATTGGCCTTGCCCTGGGTGGACTTCATCACCTGGCCGACGAACCAGCCGATCAGCTTGTCCTTGCCGGCCTGGACCTCGGCCACCTTGTCCGGATTGGCGGCGATGACCTCGTCGATGGCCTTCTCGATGGCGCCGGTATCGGTGACCTGCTTCAGGCCCTTCTCCGCGACGATCACCGCCGGGTCCTTGCCTTCCGCCACCATGAACTGGAACACGTCCTTGGCCAGCCGGCCCGAGAGGGTGCCGTCCTCGATCAGGTCGATCATCCTGCCCAGGTTGGCCGCCGAGACCGGCGGCTTCTCCCACGAATAATCGCCCGAATTCATGGCGGCGAAGAAGTCGCCCATCACCCAGTTGGCCGCCTTCTTGGCATCCCGGCCCTTGGCCACCGCTTCGAAGAAGTCGGCCGAGGCCCGCTCCGCCACCATCACCCCGGCATCGTAGGCGTTCAGGCCGTATTCGGCCATGAAGCGGGCCTTCTTGTCGTCGGGCAGCTCCGGCAGGGTGGCCTTGATGGCGTCCACGAAATCCTGGCTGACCACCAGCGGCAGCAGGTCGGGATCGGGGAAATAGCGGTAATCGTGGGCGTGTTCCTTCGAGCGCATGGAGCGGGTCTCGCCGCGCCCCGAATCGAACAGCCGGGTTTCCTGGTTGATGGTGCCGCCCGATTCGTAGACCTCGATGTGGCGCCGGGCCTCGTACTCGATGGCCTGCTGGACGAAGCGGATGGAGTTGACGTTCTTGATCTCGCAGCGGGTCCGAAGCTCGGTCGAGCCCTTGGGCCGCACCGAGACGTTGGCGTCGCAGCGCATGGAACCTTCCTGCATGTTGCCGTCGCAGGTGCCGAGATAGCGCAGGATCGAGCGCAGCTTGGTCAGATACGCCCCGGCCTCTTCCGGGCTGCGCATGTCGGGCTTGGAGACGATCTCCATCAGCGCCACGCCCGAGCGGTTGAGGTCAATGAACGACTTGGTGGCGTGCATGTCGTGGATGGACTTGCCGGCGTCCTGCTCCAGGTGCAGCCGCTCGATGCCGATGGCGCGGGAGGACCCGTCGGCCAGATCGATCAGCAGTTCGCCCTCGCCGACCACCGGCAGCTCGTACTGGCTGATCTGGTAGCCCTGGGGCAGGTCGGCGTAGAAGTAGTTCTTGCGGGCGAACACGCTCTTCAGGTTGATGGCCGCCTTCAGGCCCAATCCGGTCCGCACCGCCTGCTCGACGCAGGTCTCGTTGATCACCGGCAGCATGCCGGGAAAGCCGGCATCGACGAAGCTGACCTGGTCGTTGGGCTCGGCCCCGAAGGTGGTGGCGGCGCCCGAAAACAGCTTGGCGTTGGAGATGACCTGGGCGTGCACCTCGAGGCCGATGACGATCTCCCAATCGCCGGTTTCGCCCTGGATGAGATAGGCCATGGTCAGATCCCCTCCGGAGCAGCGGTGAACTGGGCGGCGGATTCCATCACGCCGGCCACCTTGAACACGGTTTCCTCGTCGAACGGCCGCCCGATCAGCTGCAGCCCCAGCGGCAGCCCGTCCGAGGACAGCCCGGCCGGCAGCGACAGGCCGGGCAGGCCGGCCAGCGAGGTGGGGATGGTGAAGACGTCGTTCAGCCACATGGTGACCGGATCGTCCATGTTCTCGCCCATGCCGAAGGCGGCCGAGGGAGCGGTAGGCGTCAGGATCACGTCCACCGTCTCGAACGCCTTGCGGAAATCCTCGGCGATCATGCGCCGCACCTTCTGCGCCTTGGCGTAATAGGCGTCGTAATAGCCGGCGCTCAAGACATAGGTGCCGATCATGATGCGGCGGCGCACTTCCTTGCCGAAGCCGGCGGCCCGGGTCTTCTTGTACATGTCGTCCAGCGAGGTGCCCGGTACGCGCAGGCCGAAGCGCACACCGTCGTAGCGGGCCAGGTTCGACGACGCTTCGGCCGGGGCGACGATGTAATAGGTGGGCAGGGCGTACTTGGTGTGCGGCAGGGAAATCTCCACCGGGGTGGCGCCGGCGGCCCGCAGCCACTCGATGCCCTGCTCCCACACCTTCAGCACTTCGGCGTTCAAACCATCGGGGCGGTATTCCAGCGGGATGCCGACCTTCAGGCCGCGGATGTCGCCGGTCAGGGCCTTGGCGAAATCGGGCACCGGCATGGGCGCCGAGGTGGAATCCTTGGGATCGTGCCCGGCCATGGCGTTCAGCATCAGGGCGCAATCCTCCACCGTGCGGGCCATGGGGCCGGCCTGGTCGAGGGAGGAGGCGAAGGCGACGATGCCCCAGCGCGAGCAACGGCCATAGGTCGGCTTGATGCCGGTGATGCCGCAGAACGCCGCCGGCTGGCGGATCGAGCCGCCGGTATCGGTGCCGGTGGCGCCCATGGCGATGCGGGCCGAAACCGCCGCCGCCGAGCCGCCCGACGAGCCGCCGGGGACCAGCCTGGCCGCCGGGTCGGACGTGCGCTTCCAGGGATTCTCGACCGCGCCGTAGTGGCTGGTCATGTTGGACGAGCCCATGGCGAACTCGTCCAGGTTGAGCTTGCCCAGGGTGACCGCGCCGGCCTTCAGCAGGTTGGCCGAGACGGTGCTTTCATATTGCGGCGTGAAGCCGTCGAGGATGTGGCTGGCGGCGGTGGTCAGCACCCCCTTGGTGCAGAACAGGTCCTTGATGCCGAGCGGAATGCCCTCCAGCCCGCCGGCGGTGCCGGCCCGGCGCCGGTCGTCGGCGGCCTTGGCCTGCCCGAGGGCCAGCTCGGGCGTCTCGGTGATATAGGCGTTCAGCGAGCGCCGGGCCGCCATGGCCTCGATATGGGCCTGGGTCAGCTCGGTGGCGGTGAACTCGCCCTTGTCCATGGACTTGAGCGCCTGGGCGATGGTGAGGTGGGTAAGGTTAGACATGGGCGGCCCCCTCGACATTCCCCTGTGGCGTCACCCCCGCGAAGGCGGGGGTCCATGCCGGACACACAGCCGGTGCGGTGGCGAAATGGATTCCCGCCTGCGCGGGAATGACGATGAAAATGCCGGTCATTCCACCACCTTCGGCACGGTGAAGAACCCTTCCTTGGCGTCGGGGGCGTTGGCCAGCACGGCCGCCGCGTAACCGCCGTCGGTGACCGCGTCCTTGCGCATGGGCAGGGTCATGGCGGCCACCGAAGACATCGGCTCGACACCATTGGTATCCACCTCGGCCAGCTGCTCGACGAAGGTGAGGATGCCGGTCAGCTCGCCGGCCAGATGGTCCAGCTCGTCGTCGGCGACCTCGATGCGCGCCAGCTCGGCGATGGCGCGCACGGCGGCTTTGTCCAGGGACATGGGGTGCTCCGGTCCTAGAAATCCTGTCCCGGCGGGTTTAGCACCCGGACCGGCCGAGAGCAACCGGGGAAGGGCGCGCCGCCGCCCCAGGGAGGGCACCGCGTTATCGGGCAGGCATTAAGGATAGTGCCGCAGCAACCCCATTGAAAATATGACTATCGGCACCATCTGATGACGTTGAATAATGCACATCTGGTGCCAAGGACTCCGAAAATGGACAGCAACATCAAGCGCGCCACCCATTCGGTACGCGACTACATGGTGCCACCGGTCATCCTTCCGGTTATTTTCGTCGTCGCGGTCGCAGTTTGGGTCATAATCAAGCCGTATCTCGGCTGATATCTGGTTGGGGGGAAGAGCCGATCATGGCGAACAATGCCTACGAATTCAGTCGAATCTACGCCCAGGGGTGGTCCGCCGGCAGGCTTTGCCCGGACACCGACGAGGACGTGGCCTCGATCATCGCAACCCAGAATCCGTACCAGGACGAGGAAAAGCGACAACGCTGGACGCTCGGCTTCGAGGATGCCAGACGCCGCTCGGAAAAGCTTCCCGCCGCGACCACCAAAACCACGGCCTGGCCGAGGAAGCCGAATTCAGCCCAAGGAGAACTGTAGTGTCGAAGGATAAGAACCGTGGCTCCAGGGAGCCCAAGAAGCCGAAGAAAAGCACCAAGAAGATAGTTTCCACCCCGTCATTGACTGTGGAAACCCCTTCGCCGAAGAAGAGTTCTCCGCAGAAGTAGGCGCCCGGTCCCCGTCACGCCCGGGTTTGACCCACGCCAGTCCGGCTTGAATTGAGGTTCTTCGCGCATTGGCGGGGAGTTCTGACCATAGTGAACGTCGTCCCCGCGAAGGCGGGGACCCAGGGGTGCACCGGCTTCTTGTCCGCGCCTCCTGGGTTCCCGCCTTCGCGGGAACGACGGCATGCGCTTTCCGAACCACACCCCACAAATCCGTGATGAACCACAATCAATCCTGACAACACGGTCCCGGCCCCCTACTCCAGCGCCGCCACCGCCGGCAGCCAGACGTGCACGGTGGTGCCCTGGCCGGGGGTGGAGTCCAGCCACAGGCGGCCGCCGTGCAGGCGGGCGATCTTGGCGCAGGAGGCCAGGCCCAGGCCGGCGCCGGGATAGGTGGCGCGGGGGTGGAGGCGGGAGAACGGGGCCAGGACGCGGTCCAGGTATTCGGCCTCGATGCCGATGCCGTTATCGGCCACGTCCAGGCGCCAGCCGCCGCCGTCGGGGGCGGCGGACAGCTCCACCCGCGCCGGCGCGTCGGGGCGGGCGAACTTGACGGAATTGTCCAGCAGGTTGCGCAGCAGCATGATCATCAGCACCGGGTCGCCCAGGATGGTGGGCAGCGGGCCGATGCGGATGCCGGGCACCTCGACGTCGGCGCGGTGCAGCTCGGCGATGGCGGCCCGGGCGGCGGCGGCGCAGTCCACCGGCACGAAGGCCTCGGTCTGGCGCGAGGTGCGGCCATAGGCGACCAGTCCGGCGATCAACAGGCTGAGCTGGCGGGCGCTGGCGGCGATCTCGTCCAGGGTGACGCGCAGCTCGGCATCGCCGGCGGCGGGCAGCTGGCGTTCCAGCCGCTGGCAATAGGTCACCACCGTGCGGGCCGGCTCCTGCAGGTCGTGCGAGGCGGCGTAGAGCAGGCGCTCGTAATCGGTGCTGGCCTCGAGCAGCAGATCGGCGTTGCGGCGCTGCTGGGTGATGTCCTCCTTCAGCGCGATGAAATGGGTGATCTGGCCGGCCGGATCGCGCACCGGCGAGATGATGGTGTTCTCGCGGAACAGCTCGCCGGTCTTCTTGCGGTTGACCATCTCGCCGCGCCAGGTCAGGCCGGCGGCGATGGTGGTCCACATTTCGTGGTAGGTCGCCTCGGGCACCTCGCCCGATTTGAGGATGCGCGGGGTGTTGCCCACCGCCTCGGCGGCGGAATAGCCGGTCAGGCCCTCGAAGCGCGGGTTGACGTACTCGATCAGTCCCCTGCAATCGGTGATGACGATGGCCAGCGGGCTCTGCTCCACCGCCGCCCACAGCTTGCGCAGCTCGGAATCGGCGCGGTGCAGGTCGGTGACGTCGGTGAACAGGCACACCATGCCGCCGTCCTCGGTGGGGCGGGCGCGGAACAGGTGCCAGCGTTCCCCGCCGGCCTGGTACAGCAGGCCGCTGGCGGCGGCGGGCGAGGCGGGCGGACCGTCGCCGCTCTCGACCCGGATGCCGGCGGCGGCCAGACCGGCGGGCAGTGCAACCAGGCCATCGACCGCCGCCCCGTCCAGCAGCGCGGTGAAGCCGGCATTGCTGACCACCCGGCGGCCGGAATTATCGAACAGGGCGAAGGCGTCGCCCAGGCTGCCCACCGCGGCGACCAGCCGGCTATGGGCGGTGGCGGCCTGGCGGTGGGCGCGGTCGAGGCGCGAGATGGCCCAGCCCAGGGCGGCGAACAGGGCCATGGTCGCCCCCTGCAACGCGCGGATCAGCCAGGTCATCTGCCGCTGGCGCTGGGCGAAGACCTCCATGTAGCGGTCTCGGGCGGCGGCCAGGGCGCTGCGGGTGTCGATGCCGAGATAGGCCTCGATGGTGTCGCGCAGGGCCTCGCGCGCGTGCAGCAGCGAGCGGGCGTGCTGGGCGACGTGGGCCTCGGTCGGATCGGCCGATCGCGACAGCGCGTCCAGCAGCGGCGCGATGGCGGCAGCGGCACCGCCGCGCTCGGTCTCGCCGCCCAGCAGCCGGATGATGGCCGATTGCAGCAGCGCCAGCCGCTCGGGGGGCACGCGGCCCTCGAGGGCGGCGACGGCGAAGGGCACATAGGCCTGTTCCTTGAGGGTGAACGAGGTCAGCGCCTTGGCGTCTTCGGCGGCCATGCGCTTGTTCTCGATCCGGCGGCCGTATTCGCCCAGCGCGTCGGCGATTGCGGCGACCAGGGACCGGTCCGCCTGCAGCCGCCCGAGATGGGCGAGCAAAGCGCGATCGTGCTCGACCACGGTGTCGAAATGGGGCAGCAGCCCGACCATGGCCTGCAACAGGTCGCGGTCCATGCTGGTCTCGGCCTGCTCGACCGCCAGGAAGGTCGCCACCACCTCGGCATGGCGGCCGGCATCCACCTCGCTGCGGTCGGCGGCGGCCAGCATCGCCGCGAAGGCCAGCAGCGCGGCGGCGAACACCGCCAGGACGCGATGGTTGGCACCTCTCATGGCGGCAGCCGTTCGGGATCGACCAGCGAGGCCAGGAAGGCCGCCACCAGCCGGATGTCGCTCTCGGGCATGTCGCGGCCCAGCTGGTGGCGGGCCATCAGGCGGATGGCTTCTTCCAGGGTGGCGACGCTGCCGTCGTGGAAATAGGGCGCGGTCAGCGCCGCCAGGCGCAGCGACGGCACCTTGAAGACGAAGCGGTCCCTGTCCCGCCCGGTCACCTTGAAGCGGCCGAAATCGCTGTCGGTCAGCGGCCGGCCGCGCTCGGCGAACCAGTCGCCGAAGAAGCCGAAGCGCTGGTAGAGGTTGCCGCCCACGTTGGCGCCCTGGTGGCAGGCGGCGCAGCCATAGGATTTGAACAGGGCGTAACCCCGTTTCTCGGCGTTGGTCAGCGCCGCCTCGTCGCCCAGCAGCCAGCGGTCGAAGCGGGAGCCGGTGGTCACCAGCGTCTTCTCGAAGACGGCGATGGAGTCCAGCACCGCCTCCATGGTCACCGGCCGGCCGTAGAGGGCATGCAGGTCCTCGGCATGCACCGAGGCCTCCAGCCGGGCCAGCACCTCCGGCCATTGCGCCCCCATCTCCACCGGGTTGGTCACCGGCCCCGCCGCCTGGTGCTGCAGGGTGGCGGCGCGGCCGTCCCAGAACTGGGCGAGGTTGAGGGCGGCGTTGTAGACGGTGGGGGCGTTGCGCACGCCCAGCGCACCGCCGATGCCGGCCGAAACCGGGCGGCCGTCCATGCCGGCGCGGCCGAGATCGTGGCAGGTGGCGCAAGCGATGGTGCCGTCGCGCGACAGGATGGGATCGTGGAACAGCCGCCGGCCCAGATCGACCTTGGCGGGGTCGAGTCCGCCAATGGGCGTCAGAGGCCGGATCGGCTCGCGCAGGCGAACCACGGCCGGGCCGGATCTTTTCGATCCCTCGGCCGATCCCTCGGCGCCGGCCGCCACCGGCTGTGCGAACCCCAGGACGACGACCATCCCCACGGCCGCCAGCCTGGCGAGTACCTGAGTCATACCTGTCCCCGGAATAACTCCCGACCAAAAGTATTAGCATCCCTACGCCGAAAGGGAATGGGTTTGTGCGCATGCCTCGCCGTCGATTGCGCGCATCGGCGCCGCCCTTGCGTCGGCGGCGGTTCTCGCCCAGGCTGGCGCCATGCCCGTGCTTGCCCTTGCCGACCTCGACCCGTCCCTGTCCCGCGACGCCCGCCTGCTCGGCCTCGACCTGGGGACCAAGACCATCGGGCTGGCGTTGTCGGACGTCCGCCGGTCCATCGCCTCGCCCTTCGAGACCCTGCGCCGCAGCAAGTTCACCAAGGACGCCGAGGCGTTGCTGGCGGTGGTCGATCGCCACGGAATCGGCGGGCTGGTGGTGGGGCTGCCGGTGGAGATGGACGGCCGCGAGGGGGCGCGCTGCCAGTCGACCCGGGCCTTCGTACGCAACCTGCTGGCCTTGCGCGATCTGCCGGTCTGCCTGTGGGACGAGCGGCTGTCCACCGCGGCGGTCACCCGCACCCTGCTGGAGGCCGACGCCTCACGCGCGCGCCGCGCCGAGGTGGTGGACAAGATGGCCGCCGCCTACATCCTGCAGGGGGCGCTGGACGCCATGGCGGCACGCATTGTCACAAATCAACACTTGCAGGACCCCTATTCGAAAGGATAGGTTTGATTGGCTTGCTGCCGTCCGCCCTCTGGCGCGACGGCTTTTTTTGTCCATCGTGGAGGATTTTCGGATGCTTGCGTGGGAAGACGGCTACCGGATCGGCCACGTGGACATGGACGCCCAGCACCTGATCCTGTTCTCGCTGCTCAACCAGATCGACATCAACCTGCAGGCGGGCATGACCAAGCGCTGCGCCGTCGATCTGCTGGGGGCGCTGACCGCCTATATCGAGTACCACTTCGCCCACGAGGAAGCCCTGATGCTCTATCACGGCTATCCCGGCCTCGATGCCCATGCGGCGACGCACCACACCTTCGTCGCCGAGGTGGCGCGGCTGCGCTGCAAGCTCGACTCCGGCGACGTGGCCGCCGCAACCGAGGAGATGCGCAAGGCGGTGCTGGACTGGCTGCTCGGCCATATCCTGGAAACCGACACCGATTACGTCCGCTTCATCGCCGCCAAAGGATGAGGTTTGCCGCCGCTTGCCCGCCGGCCAAAGGGCGCGTAAGGTGCCGCGCGGGGAGATGAAAGCGTGATTGGCAAAGCCTGGATGTTCTTCGCCGGCGTCGTCTTCGCCACCTTCATCCTGGTGGTGACGTCGCCGTTGTTGATCGTCGGCCTGGGGGCCCTGGCGTGGTCCCGGCACGGCGAATCCTATAGCGCGCTGTCGGGAGAATCGGTGTTCGGCCTGCGCGACTCCGGCGGCGGACTGGACGGGCGCATGGTCAATGTCGGCTTCCACACCGTGATGGTCCCGGTGGCCGGCGATCCCCGCCCGCGCCGGCTGCTGCTGCGGCTCGAGGTGGTGGATTCCGACGTCTTCGCCACCGGCCCGGCCGAGGGCCGGGTCCGCCTCGACGCCTGGCCGCTGGACGGCCCCGAGCAGATCAGGAGCGCCGCCCTCTACACCGTCATCGCCCCGGGTCGCGCCGCCAGCATCGAGGGCGACGGCACCCTGGTGGTGGAGCGCGGCACCCGGCGCAGCGTCTATGCCCTGTCCAGCGGGGAGTGGCTTTACGATGCCGACGTACCGGCCACCTCGTTCACGCTGGAGGGCGAGCGCCGCCGCGTCGTCGCCATCAGCGGCGCCGAGGACGACATGCCGCCCGGCAGCATCGCGGTGCTGACCTACGCCACCAACCAGACCGCGCTGAAGCGGGTGATGCTGACCGCCGACGACGCCACCCGCGCCCGCCTGCTGCGCAGCTCGGTGGCGATGACGCGGCCGGTGCCGCGCATGGAGGATGCCAGCCGCCGCACCATCGACCTCAATCTGGCGGCCGGCACCGTGCGCATCCCCATCGACGGCGACAGCCTCGACCTCGCCCGCGCCCAGCTTCCCGCCGGCCTCGGGCTGGTCGAGATGAATCCCTGGGTGGCGGCGCGGTAGCCAAGGCGGACCGAGGTCCGCCGCCCGGCGCTTGAGGGCGCACAACTTGACCTCCGAGGCCTGACGGCCTATGTTGTAACCATCGTTGCAACATAGGCCGTCGCCATGCTGAAGACCACCGCCAAGCTGTCGCCGCGCGGCAATTCGCTCGCCGTCACCATCCCCAAGGACATGCTCGAGGCCGCCGGCCTGCGCCAGGGCGACGAGCTGTCGCTGCTGGCCCGCGACGACGGGGTGATCGAGATCCGGCATGCCGCCCCGGGCGAGGCCGATCTGGAAGCCGCCTTCGAGTGGAGCCTGGGCCGCTATCCCGACACCTACCGCGACCTGGCCAAGTGACCTGGCGCTGGGTTTCGCCCCATCTGGCGGTCAGCTGGCACGCCCGGCTGATCGGT
This sequence comes from Magnetospirillum sp. UT-4, assembly GCF_902729435.1. GTDB lineage: Bacteria > Pseudomonadota > Alphaproteobacteria > Rhodospirillales > Magnetospirillaceae > Magnetospirillum. The sequence continues at coordinate 34,907 of NZ_CACVCG010000112.1, read as the reverse complement.
CTTTACGGCGGCGCACCGGGCATCCGCGACCTGGGCCTGGTCGAGGGCGCCCTGGCCCGGCCGCGCAACCTGGTGGCATACGAGGGGCCGGACGTCACCACCGAACGGCTGGCGGTGCTCTACGGAATCGGCCTCGCCAAGGCCCACGGCTTTGTGGACGGCAACAAGCGCATCGGCTTCGCGGCCATGGTGGCGTTCCTCAAGGCGCACGGCCGCATTCTCGACGTCACCGAGGCCGAGGCGACCCGCGTCATGCAGGAGGTGGCGGCCGGCACGATGGGTGAGGCCGAGCTCGAACGATGGCTGCTGGCCCATTGCCGGTGAGCGGGCGATGTCTCCGCCCCTTGGCTGTCACCCCCGCCCCTGCTATCGTCCGCCCTCCATCGGTTCGCACATGCAGCGGAGGGCAGACGAGATGGCCGAGGTCAAGGTCGCGATCCTGGGAGCCAGCGGATATACCGGCGCCGAGCTGGTGCGCCTGCTCGCCCGCCATTCCGGTTTCTCCATCGCCGCCATGACCGGCGACCGCAAGGCCGGCATGTCCATGGCGGCGGTGTTCCCGCATCTGGGCGGCCTCGCGCTACCCGACCTGGTGGCCATCGCCGATGTGGATTTCGCCACGGTGGACGCGGTGTTCTGCTGCCTGCCCCACGGCACCACCCAGGAGGTCATCGCCGCCCTGCCGGCCCATGTCCGCACGGTGGACCTGTCGGCCGATTTCCGGCTTTACGACCTCGAGGCCTACAACACCTGGTACGGCCATCCGCACAAGGCGCCGGAGTTGCAGAAATCCGCCGTCTACGGCCTCACCGAGCTGAAGCGCGACGCCATCCGGGACGCCCGGCTGGTGGCCAATCCCGGCTGCTACCCGACCTCGGTCCAGTTGCCGCTGGTGCCGCTGATCAAGGCCGGGCTGATCGAGACCGCCGACATCGTCATCGACGCCAAGTCAGGCACCTCGGGGGCCGGGCGCTCGGCCAAGGAGGCCAACCTCTATTGCGAGGTCACCGAGGGCATCCACCCCTACGGCATCGCCAGCCACCGCCACGCCCCCGAGATCGAGCAGGAGCTGGCGGCGGTGGCCGGCACCCCTGTGATCGTCAGCTTCACCCCCCACCTGATGCCCATGAGCCGCGGCATGCTGTCGACCATCAACGTCCGCCTGGCCAAAGGCGCCAAGGCCGCCGACCTGCGCGCCGAGTGGAGCCGGGTCTATGCCGGCGAGGCCTTCGTGCGGGTGCTGCCGGACGGCGCCGCGCCGCACACCAGGCACGTGCGCGGCTCGAACCATTGCCTGATGAACGCCTTCGACGACCGCCTCCCGGGCCGCGCCATCATCGCCGCGGTGATCGACAATCTGGTCAAGGGCGCCTCGGGCCAGGCGCTGCAGAACATGAACCTGATGTTCGGCCTGCCCGAGACTGCCGGCCTCGACCAGCAGCCGCTGTTTCCGTAGGGGTGGGTCCGGAAGGCCCGCCGGCCTCTCATTCGGGCCTCACCCTGAGGAGGCCGCGCCAGCGGCCGTCTCGAAGGGCCTGGCCCGTCGCCCGCCGCCCGGTCGCGCGTCCTTGGACCGCCTCGTCCTTCGAGACGCGTCCCGGACGGGCCCGCTCCTCAGGATGAGGCTACGGAGAGAGCGACTTGAAGTTCAACACCGCACCACAGAGGGTTCCCATGTCGCCGCTGATCCTGCCCTGGAAGGGCGTGCTGCCGACCATCGCCGACGACGCCTTCGTCGCCCCCAACGCCACCGTGATCGGCGACGTGGTGATCGGCGCCGGCTCGTCGGTATGGTTCGGCTGCGTGGTGCGCGGCGACGTCCACGAGATCCGCATCGGCGAGCGCACCAACATTCAGGACGGCACCGTGGTGCACGTCACCGGCGGCAAGTTCGGCACCTATATCGGCTCCGACATCACCATCGGCCACGGCGCCATCCTGCACGCCTGCACCCTCGAGGATGGCTGCTTCATCGGCATGGGCGCCACGGTGATGGACGGGGTGGTGGTGGAATCGGGGGCCATGGTCGCCGCCGGGGCGGTGGTCACCCCGGGCAAGCGGGTGAGGACCGGCGAAGTGTGGGGCGGCAACCCGGCCAAGCTGATGCGCCCGCTGAAGCCGGAAGAAACCGCCTTCTTCCCGCACTCGGCCGCCAACTACCAGATGCTGGCCGCCGGCTACCGCGCCGACCTTGCCGGGGCCGACCTTCCCTAACCGGTTGCGCATCCGATCCCGGCACGCCTATCTTCTGCGCATGAGCGACGAACAGTCCAAGGCCGGCCTGCTGCACCGCATCGCCAAGCCCATCGCCCGCCTGGTCAAGGGCGGCGGCGCGGTGGAGGCGGCGCCGCGCAAGGAGCGCGCCGGCAGCGCCGGGCGCGGCGGCCAGCCCTTCTCGCAGGCGCTGACCGACGAGGATTTCCGCCTTGCCGTCGACCAGCTGGTGCAGGAGCAGGACGGCCGCTTCGGCGTCAAGCTGCAGGTGGTCTCGCTGGTCGAGTTCCGCGAGGCGGTGGGCGAGCGCTGGAGCAAGGTCGCCGACAAGGTGATGATGATCGCCGAGGGGGTCATCAACCTGCACCTGGGGGCGGGCAACATGTTCACCCGCCAGGGCAACGACATGTTCGTCCTGCTGTTCCGCAACACCCCGCCCGACGAGGCCCGGCGCCGCACCCTGGCCATCGCCCAGGAATTGGGCACCCGGCTGGTCGGCGACCAGTTCGAGGGGGTCGAGCAGCCGCTGGCGCTGGCCGCCGAGCTGGATGCCGCCGAGGCCTTCCAGCCCGGCGGCGTGCTCAACCTGGGCAAGGTGCACGCGGCGGTCAGCGCGGTGCGTTCGGTCATCGTCCGCGACGTCGCCGACACCGCCTCGCGCGCCTGGGTGCCGCGGGCGGCCGCTCCCGCCGCCGCCGAGGCGCCGCGCCGGCACATGATGCCCTCGGCCCCGGCGCCGGCCGCCCGCCCGGCGCCGCCGGCCTCGCTCACCGGCCTGATCGACGGGCGGGCCAGCGGACCGGAACCGCAATGGAAGCCGCTCGATCCCCGCCGTGATCAGCGCGAGCGCGACTGGAACGCGGTCGCCGTCGATCCCTCGGTGCCGCTGCCGGCCGCCGGGACCGAGGACCTGCCGCCCGAGTCCAAGCTCACCATGCTGTGGCGGCCGACCTGGGTCGCCGCCGGCGAGGCCATCGGCGCCTATATCGCCCGGGTCGTCCGCCACGACTTCCCCGAGGCGGCGCCGCTGGAGGGCTCGGGCGCCTATGCGCGCCTCGACGCCCCGTCGTGCCAGACCATCGACCGCTTCGGGGTGGCCGGGGCGGTACGCGATTTCCGCGTCTCCGACAACGCCGGCAACGGCTCGACGGTGGTGATCCCGATCCACTGGGCCACCCTGAGCGCGGCCAACCGCATGGAATTCCTCGCCCCCTTCGCCGACATCGCCCCCGCCGCCCGCGGCGCCCGGGTGATCATCGACCTGTTCGGGGTGCCCGAGGGGGTCGGCGACAAGGCCCTGGCCGAGGCGGTGCGCGCCGCCAAGCCGCTGTGCCGCGAGGTCGCGCTCAGGGTCCGCCTGGCCAGCGTCAACACCCGGCTGGCCTCCGATTGCGGCGCCAGCCTGATCGGCGTCGACATGTCCGAGCTGACCGAGGCCGAGAAGACCGACGACCAGCACCTGATCGCGTCGCTGGCGCGCCTGCTCGCCACCGCCCGGCGCGCCGGGCTGGGCGCCTATGTCTGGAACATCCGCCGCCGCCCCGCCCTTTACGGCGCCATCCATGCCGGCTTCGCCATGGTCAACGGCCCGGCCCTGATGAAGGACATCGCCCGCCCGGCCAAGCAGCTGCCGGCGCCGAAATCACGCTTCGTCGTCGCGCCGCCGCAGTGAGGGCGGCCGGCTCCAGCCTGGCGCTGGCCGCCGTGGTGGCGGGGGCCATCGTCCTCGCCCTGACGCGGTGGGAGACGGCCGGCTGGGTCACCGGCGCCGCCCTTCTGCTGTACCTGCTGCTCGAGGGCGGCAAGGTCGGCCGCACCGGCCGGCTGACCCTGACTCTCGCCGCCCTGGCCAGCGCCGCCGCCCTGGCGCTGCGGCCGCACCCCATCGACCTGGCCGTCCATGCCGCCGCCCAGGCCGGCGCGCTGGTCGGGCTGTTCGTCGCCCTGGGGATGCTGCGCCAGGCCGCCGAGAGTTCGGCGCTGATCCAGGCCTGCGGCGACGTCATGGTGCGCCAGCCGCCGGGGCGGCGATACCTCGCCTTGACCCTGGGCGGCCACCTGGTCTCGGTGGTGCTGAACTTCGGCATGCTGCCGCTGCTGGGCACCATGGTGCTGCGCGGCAACACCCCCGAGGCGGCGGGCGGCGACCTGCGGGTGGTGGCGGTGCGCACCCGCCGCATGCTGTCGGCCCTGCTGCGCGGCTTCGCGGTGATGACCGCGTGGTCGCCGCTGTCGGTGGCCTTCGTGGTCACCCAGAGCGCCGTGCCCGGCATCGCCTGGTGGCATCTCCTGCCGCTGCAGGCGGTGCTGGCGGTTGCCCTGCTGATGCTGGGCTGGTGGCAGGACCGCCGTCAGTTCCCGACGCCGCCGCGCCCCGAAATCTCCCTCTCCGACTGGCGCCCCCTGGGCCGCCTCGCCCTGCTGGTGGCGGCGGTGGTGGCCGCTGCGCTGGGCATGGCCGAGCTTCTTGGCGTGCGGGTGGTGGTGGGGGCCATGCTGGCGGTGCCGCTGGCGGCGCTGGCCTGGCTGGCGCTGCAGATGAGCTCCCCGGTCGCCGCCGCCGGCGCCCTGTCGCGCCGCCTGGCGGTGGCGCTGCCGGCCTTCCGCGACGAGACGGCGATCCTGGGCGGCGCCATGTATCTTGGCACCATCCTGGCCGATTTCGTCCCCGCCGGCGCCATCGCCGGCACGGTGGCCGGACTGGGACTGCCGGCGCCGCTGGTGGTGGTGCTGCTGGCCTGGTCGGTGATGGCGCTGGCCCAGATCGGGGTCAACCAGATCGTCACCGTCACCCTGTTCGGCGGCGCCATCGCCGAGTTGGCGCCGCTGGGGTTGCCGCCGCTGGCGGTGGCCAGCGGGCTGATGGGAGCCTGGGCGCTGTCGGCCTGCTCGACCCCGGCGGGCGCGGCGGTGCTCACGGTGGCGCGCATGGCCGGCGTGCCGCTGACCGAGGTGATCCGTACCTGGAACGGCCGCTACGTCCTGGCCGGAGCGGCGCTGCTCGGCCTATGGCTGGTGGCGTTATGCACAGTTCTGGACAAAACCTGACTCCAAAGTGTAATGTTCTTGCTCCCTTTTCGCCCCGGAGAGGCTGGGATGGCGAAACCGAAGCACCGCGTCGAGACCGACGAACAGGAAACCCTGGCCGAGGCCATGCGCCGTATCGAGGCCATGGCCGCCGAATCCGAGGCCGAGACCGCGGACCAGGCCCCCTCGAGCATCGAGGATCGCCTGCGCCGCCTGATCGAGGGCCTGGACGGGGACTCCCGGTAGTACACCGTCGTCCCCGCGCAGGCGCATCGGCGCCAACCCAGAATCCCGCGTTTCCGTAGCCTCATCCTGAGGAGAGCGCGCAGCGCTCGTCTCGAAGGAAGAGGCGGGCCACGGGCGCCCTGCCACGGGCCTCGTCCTTCGAGACGCCGCCTGCGGCGGCTCCTCAGGATGAGGCCCGAATGAGACGACGCCATCTCCCAACGAAGTAGGCCTTCCAGGGGACGAGCCGGGGTTTGAAGCCGGGGCGCCGGCCACGTACACTCGCATCCGCAGCTGCGGAGGGTGCCGGTGAAGACCTGGGCCAAGATCACGATCGGAGTCGCGGTGGCGGCGGTGGCGGCTTTGGCCGTGGGACCGGCGCTGATCGGGGCCGAACGCTGGCGCGGCACCGTCGCCGCGCGGCTGAGCGAGGCCACCGGCCGCGACGTCGCCATCGCCGGCCCCATGAGCCTGCGCCTGATCCCCTCGCCCGCGCTGTCGGCCGAGGACATCCGCATCGCCTCGCCGGCCGGCGCCGAAGGGCCGCCGCTGGCCGAGATCGGCCGCCTGCGGGTCAGCGTCCGGCTGCTGCCGCTGCTGGCCGGCCGGGTCGAGGTGTCCGCCCTGACCCTGGACCGCCCCCGCATCAACCTTGTCCGCTACAAGGACGGCAGCGCCAACTGGCAACTGGGCGGACAGGCGGCGGAGGAACCGGCAGCGGAGGCCGGCCGCCGGCGCCTGCAGACCGAGCCGTCGCCGCCGGCCGAAGCCGGGCGGGAGCTGTCCATCAACGACCTGGTCATCCACGACGGCACCGTGACCTACGGCGACGCCAAGGCGCCGACGGTGACGGTCGAGGCGGTGGCGGCCCGCATCGCCATCGGCGGGCTTGCCGGCCCGTTCTCGGGCGAGGGCAGCGCGCGGGTCCAGGGCCACCCGATCGGCTTCCGCGCCGATCTCGACCGCGTCGCCGCCGGCCGCGGCTCGCCGGCGGCGCTGCGGGTGACGCTGCCCGACAGCGATGCCAGCCTCGCCTTCTCCGGCCTGCTCAGCCGGCTGTCGGGGGGCGAGACGCTGCGCGGCCGCCTGTCCGCCGAAGCCCCCGACCTGGGGGCGGCCCTGGGCCGCTTCGGCATCGCCGCGCCGCTGCCGGCGGCGACCCCGTTCAAGGCCGAAGCCGAACTCAGCCTGGCCGCCGAGGAACTGGCCGCCACCGATCTGGTGCTGAACCTGGGCTCCGCCCGCGCCACCGGCGCCGTCACCGCCGCCCTCAACGGCACGCCGCGCATCGATGCCAGCCTGAAGGCCGGCGCCATCGACCTGGACGCCCTGATGGCGGCGCCCCCGGCCCCGGCCCGGCCGGCCCCGGCCGCGCCATCCCCGCCGGCCCAGGCTCCGGCCCAATCCGCCGCGCCGCAGGCGGCGGCCGGCGGCTTTTCGCTTCCCCAGGACATCTTCGCCACCCTGCAGGCCGAGGTCGAGGCGCTGTCCTGGCGCGGTCAGGTGATCCGTCAGGCCCGGGTGCAGGCGACCCTGGATTCGGGCGAAGTGGTGGTGCAGCGGGCGAGCGCCCAACTGCCCGGCGGCACCGCCCTGGCGGCCGAGGGCACGGTGATGGCACGCCAGGGCCGGCCGGCCTTCGACGGCTCACTGGAACTGGGCTCGGACAATCCCTCGGCCCTGCTGGCCTGGGCCGGGGCCGGCGGCGACCTGCTGGCCGGGCGGCCGGGACGGCTGACCCTGGCCTCGCCGGTCAAGGTGGACTGGCCGAATCTGGCGCTGCCGGGCTTCCGCGCCGCGCTGGGCAAGGATTCGGCGCGCGGCGCGCTGGCCCTGGCGCTGGGCACGCCGCTGGCGGTGGACCTGGACGCCACCGTCGAGGGAGTCGGCCCGCTGGCCTTGAAGGGCACCGTGGCATCCGGGGCGGTCGATCTCGCCGCCCGGGCCTTCGGCGCTTCCGCCACCATCCAGGGCACCCTGGGCGCCAGCACCGCGCTGGCGGTGGCGGCGCGTCACCCCGACCTGCTGCAGGCGCTGCGCCGCTTCGCCCCCGACTACCGCCCGCGCGGCCCGCTGGGGGCGTTCGACCTGGCCGCCACCGTGACCGGCGGCGGCAACGCCTACGACGTAAGCGGCCTCACCGTATCGGCCGGGTCCAACCGTCTGGCCGGCGAGGCCCGGGTCGAGACCGCCGGGCCGCGCCCGCGCGTCATCGCCCGTCTGAGCGGCGAGTCCATCGACCTCGATCCCTTCCTCGCCCCCCGCCGCACCGGCCGGGCGGCGCCCGGCGGCCCGCGCCTGCCGCCCGTCGATGTCCTGCCTGCCCCGCCGCCGCTTCCGGCGGCGGCGTCCCCGGCCGGCGCGGCGCCGTGGTCGCGCGAGCCCCTCGACCTCGCCGCCCTGCGCGGCTTCGACGCCCAGTTGATGCTGGAGGCCCGCTCTCTGGCCGGCGGCGGCTGGCGGCTGGACACGCCCAAGGCCAACGCCACCCTGGCCGACGGCGTGCTCGCCCTGGACAGCCTGACCGGCACCCTGATGGGCGGCGCCCTGACCGCCTCGGGCCGCCTGAACGCCGCCGCCGCCTCGCCCGGCCTGTCCGGCCAGTTCGCCATCGCCGGCGCCGAGATCGGCGCCCTCGGCCTGGGGGCCGGCGCCATCAAGGTCTCACGCGGGCGGATGGAGGCGCAGGGCCGTTTCGCCGCCAGCGGCCGCTCGACCCAGGACATGGCCTCCAGCCTGTCCGGCGACGGCCGCCTGCTGGTGAGGGACGGCACCATCGACGGCTTCGACCTGCCGGCGGTCAGCCGCCAGCTGAAGACCATCGAGACTATCGGCAGCCTGCTGGGGCTGGCCCAGTCGGGCCTGTCGGGCGGCTCCACCCGCTTCTCGTCGCTGGCCGGCACCTTCCGGGCCGAGAACGGCGTGGTGACCACCCGCGACCTCCGCCTCGACGCCGAGGGCGGTGGCGCGACGGCGGTCAGCACCACCGATCTGGGGCGCTGGACCACCGCCACCGAGATCGCCTTCGCCCTGGCCGACAGCACGGCGCCGCCGCTGCTGGTGCGCCTTGAAGGACCCATCGGCAACCCGCGCAAGGTGGTCGATGTCAACGCCTTGCAGCAGCACTTGGTGGCCCGCGGCCTGGGACGGGCGCTGAAGGGCAAGGGCGGCGGCATCGTCGAGGGCCTGCTGGGCATCCAACGCGGCGATGGGCAACGCGGCGATGGGCAACGCGGCGATGGGCAGCGCGGCGAGCCGCAGCAGGGAACCGAGCAGCAGGGCCAGGCGGAAGAAAAGCCGTCGGGCAAACGGGTGCTGCAGGACCTGCTGAAGGGCTTCGGCGGGCGATAGCGGTTAATGCTGATAGATCGGCCGCGGCTCGCCGTCGGGGAAGGGCAGGAAGTTGTCGGCGTAGCTGCGCGTCCGGTGCCGGCGGACCGGGGGCTTCTGAACATCGGGGACCAGGCCGCGCCGCTGGCAATAGGTCAGCGCGGACTCCAGGTCGGCGAACGTCATCCGCACCTGCTGCAGCGGATCGGCCGAACTGGTCCAGCCCATCAGCGGCTCGATGCCCGGCCGCAGGCGCGGCTCGAACTCGACGATCCAGTCCGAGGTATGGGCCGGGCCGGACTGCACCGTGCCGGGGCTGCGGCGATAGACGCGGACCGGCGCCCCCGGCAGTTCCTCGGGCTCGGGGGTGAGGCCCACCTCCTGCGGCAGCACCTCGGTCTCGGGGGCGGCGCCCGGGGTCTCGGCGCCGCTGGGGGCGAAGCGGTTCAGTTCGGGATCGTCCACTTTCCGTGCCATGGCCGCCATGTGGGGATCGCCGGCACTGGCGCCAAGGCCGCCGCCGACCTATGTTGTCGGTCATGGCCGACAAGCTTCCCGCGTCCCCGGGGCGCGCCGAGATCGATGCCTTCCTGACCAAGGTGGCCGCCACCCCGCCGGTGTCGCGCGCCGGCCGCGGCCGCCTGATCTTCGCGCTGGACGCCACCGCCAGCCGCGAAGGCACCTGGCGCCAGGCCCAGGCCATCCACGCCGACATGTTCCAATCGGCAGCTTTGGTGGGCGGGCTCGACATCCAATTGGTGTTCTACCGCGGCATGGGCGAATGCAAGGCAGGGCCATGGACCTCGGACCCCGACAAGCTGCTGGGCCAGCTGCGCCGGGTCGCCTGCATCGGCGGCGAGACCCAGATCGCCAAGGTGCTCAAGCACGTCGCCGCCGAGACCGCCAAGGCCAAGGTCCACGCCCTGGTCTTCGTCGGCGACTGCATGGAGGAGAACGTCGACACCCTGTGCCGGCTGGCCGGCGAACTGGGGCTGCTGGGGGTGCCGGCCTTCCTGTTCCACGAGGGCCGCGACGAGGTGGCCGAGCGCGCCTTCCGCCAGATCGCCAAGCTGTCGGGCGGGGCCGCCTGCGCCTTCGACGCCTCGGCGCCGGGGCAATTGCGCGAGCTGTTGAAGGCGGTGGCGGTGTTCGCCGCCGGCGGCCGCAAGGCCCTGGCCGACCACGCCAGGACGGCCGGCGGCATGGCCCTGCGCCTGACCACGCAACTCCCCTCCCCTTGATGGGGAGGGGTCTTCACACCTTGCTCCCCTCCCCCGCGTGCGAAGCAGGCATTGTTGTACGGCGGGCTTCGCCCGCAAGGGGGGAGGGAGCTACAAAGCTTCGTGGCTGCCGTCGCAGAACGGCTGTTCGCGCGTGCGCTTGCAGGCGCACAGCCAGACGGTGCCGCTGGTCTCCGCCTTGAAGGATTTGGGCGCCATGTCGCTGCCCTTGTGGGCGCCGTCGCAGAACGGCTGGCGGGCGCTGCGGCCGCAGGTGCACCAGAAATAGGTCTTGCCTTCCTCGACCTCGACCTCGATGGGCTCTTTGCCCGCGATCACCGGATCCATGGTTTCCCCTCCCTGCCTTTGCGCGGAACGCGCACCCGGAAGATGGGACGTCTTGCGCGCGAAATCCAGACGCCGGCCGCGAAGCGGATTATATTGGGGCCATGCTGCCGCAGATTCTGTTCATCGTCGGGTTTCTGGTCGCCCTGTGGCTGGTCGCCGACTGGTTCGCCCGCACCCGCCCCGGCACCGCCGCCCGCGCCATGCGATGGCTGGGACTGGGCGGGCTGGTGGTGCTGGGGGCGTGGCTGGTGCTGACCGGCAAGCTGGCCGGCCTGTTCGCCGTCGCCGCCGGCCTGGCGCCGTGGATCATCCGGGCCATGCGGCTGCACGGGCTGTGGCGGATGCTGCGGCAATTGGGTATCCGCATGGGCGGCGGCCAGGCCCAGGGCGGCGGCACCAGCCGGGTGGCGACCCGCTTCCTGGCCATGGAGCTGGACCACGACAGCGGCCGCCTCGACGGCGAGGTGCTGGAGGGCAAGTGGCGCGGCCGCCGGCTGTCCTCGCTCAGCCTGGACGAGGCGATGGAGCTGTGGCGCCACATCCAGGCCGATGCCGATTCGGTCCAGGTCTTCGAATCCTGGGCCGACCGCACGTGGCCGGATTGGCGCGACACGGCGGGAGTGGGGAACGCGGCCGAGCCGCCACCGCCCGGGTCGGCCATGACCCCCGAGGAGGCGCGCGACATCCTGGGCGTCGGCCCCGGCGCCGGCGACGACGAGATCAAGGCCGCCCACCGCCGGTTGATGCTGGCCAATCACCCCGATCACGGCGGCTCCACCTGGATCGCCAGCCGCATCAACCAGGCCCGCGACGTGCTGCTGGGGGGGTGATGACGCCGGACACCTTCTCCCCTTGACCCTTTCGTGACGTTCCTCGCCCCCGTTGCGTCGGGCGCGCGGGCGTGGCACAACATGCGGCGTCCGGCCCGGCGCGGTCCCGCCCCCAGGTCCGCCCGCCGGCGAAACCTTAATGAAGGAGTTCCCGATGGCTCGTCGCGTGCGCAAGGCCGTGTTCCCGGTCGGTGGCATGGGTACCCGCTTCCTGCCCGCCACCAAGGCGATGCCCAAGGAGATGCTGCCGGTGGTGGACAAGCCGCTGATCCAGTACGCGGTGGAAGAGGCCGCGGCCGCCGGAATCGAGCATTTCATCTTCGTCACCGGCCGCGGCAAGAACGCACTCGAGGACCATTTCGACCACAACCCCGAGCTGGAGCGCACCCTGAAGGAGCGCGGCAAGCTCGACCTGGTCGAGGCGGTGACCAGCTGGATGCCCAAGTCCGGCCAGATCAGCTACACCCGCCAGCAGGAGCCCATGGGCCTGGGCCATGCCGTGTGGTGCGCCCGCGACCTGGTCGAGGACGAGCCCTTCGCGGTGCTGCTGCCCGACGATCTGATCCTGGCCAAGACCCCCTGCCTGAAGCAGATGGCGGCGGTCCACACCGAGGTCGGCGGCCACGTGGTGGCGGTCTCGGACGTCCCGCGCGAGCACACCAAGCGCTACGGCATCCTCGACGTGGAATTCGACAACGGCCGCATCGCCAAGGCCCAGGGCCTGGTCGAGAAGCCCGAGCCGGCGGTGGCGCCCTCGACCCTGTCGATCATCGGCCGCTACATCCTGCATCCGGCGGTGTTCGAGGTGCTGGACCGGCAGGAGAAGGGTGCCGGCGGCGAGATTCAGCTGACCGACGCCATCAGCCAGACCATCGGCATGGTGCCGTTCCACGGCCTGCGTTTCGAGGGCAAGCGCTTCGATTGCGGCGACAAGGTGGGCTGGCTGGAAGCCAACCTCGCCTTCGCGCTGGAGCGCGACGACATCGGCGCCTCGGTGCGCGAGGCCTTGAAGCAGTTCAGTTTCTGAATAGGGGATAGCGAGTCATGCGTATCGCCATGATCGGCACCGGCTATGTCGGCCTGGTGTCGGGAACCTGTTTTTCCGAGTTCGGCATCAACGTCACCTGCGTCGACAACGACACCGGCAAGATCGAGCGGCTGCACCGGAACATCATGCCCATCTACGAGCCGGGCCTGGATCAGATGGTGGCCGACAACGTCAAGGCCGGGCGGCTGACCTTCACCACCGACCTCAAGGCGGCGGTCAAGCAGGCCGACGCGGTGTTCATCGCGGTCGGCACGCCGTCGCGGCGCGGCGACGGCCACGCCGACCTGTCCTACGTCTATGCCGCCGCCGAGGAGATCGCCGACGCGCTGGACGGCTACACCGTCATCGTCAACAAGTCCACCGTGCCGGTGGGCACCGGCGACGAGGTCGAGGCGATCATCCGCAAGCGCCGCCCCGACGCCGAGTTCGACGTGGTCTCGAACCCCGAATTCCTGCGCGAGGGTTCGGCCATCAACGACTTCATGCGGCCCGACCGCGTCGTCATCGGCACCGAGTCCGACAAGGCCCGGGCGGTGATGAAGCAGCTCTACCGCGTGCTGTACCTGATCGAGACGCCCATCGTCTTCACCAGCCGCCGCACCTCGGAGTTGATCAAGTACGCCGGCAACACCTTCCTGGCGACCAAGATCACCTTCATCAACGAGATCGCCGATCTGTGCGAGAAGGTGGGCGCCGACGTCCACGACGTCGCCAAGGGCATCGGCCTGGACGGCCGTATCGGCAAGAAGTTCCTGCATCCCGGGCCGGGCTACGGCGGCTCGTGCTTCCCCAAGGACACCCTGGCCCTGGTCAAGACCGCCCGCGACTACGACGCGCCGCTGCGCATCATCGAGACCGTGGTCGACGTCAACGACAAGCGCAAGAAGGCCATGGCCGAGCGCGTGGTCGCCGCCTGCGGCGGCTCGGTCAAGGGCAAGACGGTGGCGGTGCTGGGCCTGACCTTCAAGCCCAACACCGACGACATGCGCGATTCGCCCTCGCTCGACATCGTGCCGGCCCTGGTCAAGGCCGGGGCGGCGGTGCGCGCCTTCGACCCCGAAGGGACCGAGGAGGCGAAGAAGCTGCTCACCGACATCACCTATTGCGACGACGCCTACGCCACCATGGCCGGCGCCGACTGCCTGGTGCTGGTCACCGAATGGAACGAGTTCCGCGCCCTGGACCTGTCGCGGGTCAAGGAGCTGCTGAAGGCCCCGGTGGTGATCGACCTGCGCAACGTGTGGGACCCGGCCGAAATGCGCGAGGCCGGCTTCGCCTATACCAGCATCGGACGGCCCTGAATTCCCCCCCCCTCCCCCCTTGTGGGGGAGGGTTGGGGTGGGGGGGAACCGCGTCGGCGCCAGAGTGTGCGACTCCACCCCGCCCCCTACCCCTCCCCGTCAAGGGGAGGGGAGCACATTTGAGAGACCTTGCCCCAACGTCCCGCCGGAGGTTCGCCCGTGCCCGTGCCGCTGCTTCGCCCGTTCGCCGGTCTTCGCCCCAACCCCGAGCATGCCGCCGAGGTGGCGGCGCCGCCCTATGACGTGCTGTCCTCGGACGAGGCGCGGGTGCTGGCTGAAGGCAAGCGCTGGAGCTTCCTGCACATCTCGAAGCCGGAGATCGACCTCGACCCGGCCATCGACATCTACGACGCCAAGGTCTACGCCAAGGCGCGCGAGAACCTGGACGCGATGGTCAAGGCCGGGGTGCTGAAGCGCGACGACATTCCCTGCTTCTACGTCTACCGCATCAAGATGGGCGACCACATCCAGACCGGCCTGGTGGGCGGCGGCTCGGTGGCGGCCTATGACGAGAACCGCATCCGCAAGCACGAATTCACCCGTCCCGACAAGGAGGACGACCGCGTCCGCCAGATCGACGCCTGCAACGCCCAGACCGGCCCAGTGCTGCTGGCCCACCGCAATGATCCCGAGGTGGACGCCGCCATCATCGCCACCACCGCCTGCCCGCCGGCCTACAGCGTCACCGCCGCCGACGGCATCGAGCATACCCTGTGGGTGATGGACGACGACGTGCTGATCGACATCGTGGTCGCGGCGTTCGAAGCCATGCCGGCGCTCTACATCGCCGACGGCCACCACCGCTCGGCCGCCGCCTCCCGCGTCGCCGCCATGCGCCGCGGCAAGGCCAAGGGCGATTCCCATGAATCCTTCCTGGTGGTGACCTTCCCCATCCACGAGATGAAGATCCTCGACTACAACCGCGTGGTCCGCGACCTGAACGGCCTCAGCCGCGAGCAGTTCCTGGCCGCCCTCGCGGCCGAGTTCGAGGTGGTCGCGGTGGACGCCATCGCCAAGCCCGAGGCGCCGCGCAGCTTCGGCATGTACCTCAAGGGCCAGTGGTATCGCCTGGACGTGAAGAACCCGGCTCCCGCCGACCCGGTGGCGCGGCTCGACGTGTCGCTGCTGTCCGACCGCCTGCTGACCCCGGTGCTGGGCATCGCCGATCTCAGGAAGGACAAGCGCATCGACTTCGTCGGCGGCCGCCGCGGCATGGCCGAACTGGAGAAGCGGGTCAATTCGGGCGAGATGGCGGTGGCCTTCGCCGTCTACCCGACCCAGATGGAGGACCTGGTGGCGGTGGCCGAGGCCGGCCAGGTGATGCCGCCCAAATCCACCTGGTTCGAGCCCAAGCTGGCCGACGGCCTGGTCAGCTATCCGCTGGGGTGAGGGCGAGCGCCGCGTGGCGTTTTGCCATCGGCGGCGCTATCCTCGGACACGGAGAAGGCCATGGGCAGCGCACGACGCATCCTCGACGAGAAGCGCGACGACATCCTGCGCCTGGCGGCGCTGCACGGCGCCGGCCGGGTGCGGGTGTTCGGCTCGGTGGCGCGCGGCGAGGACGGGCCGGACAGCGACATCGACCTGCTGGTCCACATGGACGACGATCGCAGCCTGCTCGATCTGATCGGGTTCTGGCAGGCGGTGCAGGACCTGGTTGGATGCAAGGTGGACGTGGTCAGCGACGGCGGCATCAGCCCGACCCTGCGCGATGCCGTCCTGGCCGAAGCCCGACCGTTATGACCGACCGCGACCGGGTCTGCCTGCTCCAGATTCTCGACTGCATCGACGCCATCAAGGATTTCGCGGCGGTGGGCAGGGACGCCTTCCTGGCGTCGCGGCTCCACCGGGATGCCACGGTGCGCAATTTCGAGATCATCGGCGAGGCGGCCGGCCGCCTGTCCATCGAGTTTCGCGACAGGACGGCGGTGGCCTGGTCGCAGATCAAGGCGTTCCGGAATCTGCTGTCCCACCAGTACGACGTGGTCGATTTCGAACTGGTCTGGCGGGTCGTCGAGCGTGATCTGCCGGACCTGGAGGCAAGCGTCAGGCGTCTGCTGAACGCCGCGTAGCGTTTTGCCATCGGCGGCGCTATCCTCGGACACGGAGAAGGCCATGGGCAGCGCACGACGCATCCTCGACGAGAAGCGCGACGACATCCTGCGCCTGGCGGCGCTGCACGGCGCCGGCCGGGTGCGGGTGTTCGGCTCGGTGGCGCGCGGCGAGGACGGGCCGGACAGCGACATCGACCTGCTGGTGGACATGGGCGACGACGGCAGCCTGATGGATCTGATCCGGTTCTGGCGGGATGTTCAGCTCCTCTTGGACAGGAAAGTCGATGTGGTCGATGAGGGCAGCCTCCACGCCCTCATCCGCGATCGTGTCCTGGCCGAGGCGAGGTCGCTGTGAACGAGCGGGACCGGACCTATCTCTCGCACATACGGGACTGTATCAGGACGATCCGCGAGTATACGGCACCGGGCAAGGACGCCTTTCTCGCCTCGCGCATGTGTCAGGATGCGGTTTTCCGCAACTTCGAGATCATCGGCGAAGCGGGCAGCCGCCTGTCATCCGAAGTCAGGAGTTGCGGGGCGGTTCCGTGGGCCGACATCAAGGCGTTCCGGAACTTCCTCATCCACCAATACACGGACATCCGCCCATCATTGGTATGGAAGGTGATCGAAGAGGATATGCCTGCGCTGGAGACGCACGTCCTCGCCCTGCTGGCCGAGGAATAGGCGCCAGCGGGCATGACCTCCCCCGCCATCGTCATCGCCGGCCCCACCGCTTCCGGAAAGTCGGGCCTTGCCCTGGCCATCGCCCGTGAGTTCGGCGGGGTGGTCATCAATGCCGATTCCATGCAGGTCTATTCGGTGCTGCGCGTGCTGACGGCGCGGCCGTCGCCCGAGGACGAGGCGGCGGCGCCGCACCGGCTCTACGGCGTGCTGCATCCGTCCGAGCTGTGTTCGGCGGCGCGCTGGCGCGACCTGGCGGCGGCCGAGATGGCGGCAGCGTGGGCGGCCGGGCTTGTGCCGGTAGTGGTGGGCGGCACCGGGCTGTACCTGCGCACCCTGATGGCGGGCATCTCGCCGGTGCCCGAGATCCCCGACGCCATCCGCGCCGAATCCCGCGCCCGTCTGGCCAAGCTGGGCAATGCCGCCTTCCATGCCGAATTGGCGGCGCGCGATCCGGTGATGGCGGCGCGCCTCGATCCCGGCAACAGCCAACGCCTGGCGCGGGCCTGGGAGGTGCTGGCGGCCACCGGGCGCTCGCTGGCCGAGTGGCAGGCCGAGCCGCCCGAGGGCGCGGTGGCGGCGCGCTGGTGCCGCCTCGCCCTGCTGCCCGGGCGGGAGGCACTTTATGCCGCCTGCGACGGCCGCTTCCGGCGCATGGTCGAGACCGGGGCGCTGGACGAGGTGCGCGATCTCATGGCCCTCGGCCTCGATCCGGCGCTGCCCGCCGGCAAGGCGCTGGGGGTGCCGGAGCTGGCCGCTTTCCTGGCCGGCGAAACCCCGCTGGAGGAGGCGGTGGCCGGGGCCACCCGGGCCACCCGCAATTATGCGAAACGCCAGCTGACCTGGTTCCGGCACCAGTTTCCTGCGGATATGGGGGTGGCGGAGCAATTTTCGGAAAGTCTGGCAGAAAAAATCTTTCCGTTTATTCGTCAGTTTCTGTTGACCGAGGCTTAGCGAGGGGATAGGTTGTGCCCCTCGCGCCCCCGCGCCTGCGCAATAAAATTGCGTGAGTGCCGGGCGCGTTTCGGATGTTTCACGATCAGGGTGCGACAATGGCACAGCAGGATACGTTGACCGGCGCGGAAATCCTTTTGAAGGCTCTGGTCGACCAGGGCGTCGAGGTGCTCTTCGGCTATCCGGGCGGCGCGGTACTGCCCATCTACGACGAGCTGTTCAAGCAGAACCGCCTCAAGCACGTGCTGGTCCGTCACGAGCAGGCCGCCGTGCATGCCGCCGAGGGCTACGCCCGCTCCACCGGCAAGGTCGGCTGCGTGCTGGTCACCTCGGGCCCCGGCGCCACCAACACCGTCACCGGCCTGACCGATGCCCTGTGCGACTCGGTGCCGCTGGTGTGCTTCACCGGCCAGGTGCCGACCAGCCTGATCGGCAACGACGCCTTCCAGGAAGCCGACATCACCGGCATCACCCGGCCGTGCACCAAGCACAATTACCTGGTCAAGGACGTCAACAATCTGGCCCGCACCGTGCACGAGGCCTTCCACGTCGCCCGCTCCGGCCGTCCCGGCCCGGTGCTGGTCGACCTGCCCAAGGACGTGGTCCAGGCCAAGGGCGAGTACCAGGGGCCGAGCAAGCTCAAGTCCAAATACAAGCCGCCGGTGAAGGGCGACATCAAGGCCATCGAGAAGGCGGTCGACATGATCGCCCACGCCAAGCGGCCGTTGTTCTACGTCGGCGGCGGCGTGGTCAATTCCGGCGCCGCGGCCTGCCAGCTGCTGACCCAGTTCGTGCGCATGACCGGCTTCCCCTGCACCCAGACCCTGATGGGCCTGGGCGGCTTCCCGGGCTCGGATCCGCAGTCGCTGGGCATGCTCGGCATGCACGGCACCTACGAGGCCAACCTGGCCATGCACGGCTGCGATCTGATGATCAATGTCGGCGCCCGCTTCGACGACCGCGTCACCGGGCGGCTCAACGCCTTCGCGCCGAATTCCAAGAAGATCCACATCGACATCGACCCCAGTTCCATCAACAAGAACGTGGCGGTCGACCTGGCGGTGGTCGGCGACGCCGCCCACATCCTGGAAGACATGATCAAGGTGTGGAAGGCCAGGCAGGCCCGCGTCGATGACAAGGCGCTGAAGGCGTGGTGGAGCCAGATCGACCAGTGGCGCTCGCGCAACTGCCTGCACTACGAGAATTCCAACAAGCTGATCAAGCCGCAATACGCCATCCAGCGCCTGTACGAGCTGACCAAGGACCGCAATCCCTACATCTGCACCGAGGTCGGCCAGCACCAGATGTGGGCGGCCCAGCATTTCCGCTTCGAGCAGCCCAACCACTGGATGACCTCGGGCGGGCTGGGCACCATGGGCTACGGCCTGCCCTCGGCCATGGGCGTGCAGATGGCCCATCCCGGCGCCCTGGTCATCGACATCGCCGGCGAATCGTCGATCCAGATGAACATCCAGGAGCTGGCCACCCTGGCCCAGCACCGGCTGCCGGTGAAGGTGTTCATCCTGAACAACCAGTACATGGGCATGGTCCGCCAGTGGCAGGAGCTGATCCACGGCGGCCGCTATTCCGAAAGCCACATGCACACCCATCCCGATTTCGTCAAGCTGGCCGAGGCCTTCGGCGCGGTGGGCCTGCGCGCCGAGAAGCCCTCGGAGGTGGACGACCTGATCAAGGAGATGATCGCCGTCGATCGCCCGGTGGTCGCCGAGCTGCGCACCGACGCCTCCGAGAACTGCTTCCCGATGATCATGCCCGGCATGGCCCACAACGAGATGGTGCTGGGGCCGGAGGACCGGTCGGTGGACAAGCCCGGCTCGGAAGAAGACGGCATGGTTCTGGTCTAGGGGGACACGCACGTGACCAAGCATGAGGAAATCGCCCGCCACACCATCGCCGTCCTCGTCGACAACGAGGCCGGCGTGCTCGCCCGCGTCATCGGGCTGTTCTCGGGCCGCGGCTACAACATCGAAAGCCTGACCGTGGCCGAGGTCGATGCCGCCGAACAGCTGTCGCGCATCACCATCGTGACCAGCGGCACCCGCATGATCATCGAGCAGATCAAGAACCAGCTGCGCCGCCTGGTGCCGGTGCACAAGGTGTCGGACCTCACCATCGAGGGGCCCCATGTCAGCCGCGAGCTGGCCCTGGTGAAGGTGGCGGGCACCGGCGACAAGCGGGTCGAATCCCTGCGCATCGCCGAGATCTTCCGCGCCCGGCCGGTGGACGCCACCAACGACAGCTTCGTGTTCGAGGTGGTCGGCGCCACCGACAAGGTGGACGCCTTCATCAAGCTGATGGAGCCGCTGGGCCTGGTCGATGTCTCGCGCACCGGCGCCGTCGCCATTGCGCGCGGACCCAATCCGATTTAAGAACCTGCATCTTCCCGGGATAGCCTCACCCTGAGGAGGCCCCTTCGGGGCCGTCTCAAAGAGCGAGGCGGGCCTCGTGCTTCGAGACGCTTCGCTCCTCAGCATGAGGCCCGACTGATGCACCACCCGGCTCAGCAGCCGAAAGAGAGGAACCATGCGCGTTTATTACGAAACTGACGCCGACGTCAGCCTGATCAAGGGCAAGAAGGTGGCCATCATCGGCTACGGCAGCCAGGGCCACGCCCACGCGCTGAACCTGCGCGATTCGGGGGCCAAGGAGGTTGCCGTGGCGCTGCGCCCCGGTTCGGCCACGGTGAAGAAGGCCGAGGGCGAGGGCCTCAAGGTGATGAGCCCGGCCGACGCCGCCAAGTGGGCCGACGTGGTGATGATGCTCACCCCCGACGAGCTGCAGGCCGACATCTACAGGAACGACCTGGCCGCCAACCTGAAGCAGGGCGCGGCGCTGGTCTTCGCCCACGGCCTCAACATCCATTTCGGCCTGATCGAGGCGCGCGCCGACCTCGACGTGTTCATGGTCGCCCCCAAGGGTCCCGGCCATACCGTCCGCGGCGAGTACCTGAAGGGCGGCGGCGTGCCGTGCCTGGTGGCGGTGGCCCAGAACGCCACCGGCAACGCGCTGGAGATCGCGCTGTCCTACGCCTCGGCCATCGGCGGCGGCCGCTCGGGCATCATCGAGACCACCTTCCGCGAGGAATGCGAGACCGACCTGTTCGGCGAGCAGGTGGTGCTGTGCGGCGGCCTGACCAAGCTGATCCAGTACGGCTTCGAGACCCTGGTCGAGGCCGGCTACGCCCCCGAGATGGCCTATTTCGAGTGCCTGCACGAGGTCAAGCTGATCGTCGACCTGATCTATGAGGGCGGCATCGCCAACATGCGCTACTCCATCAGCAACACCGCCGAATACGGCGACTACGTCACCGGCCCGCGCATCGTCACGCCCGAGACCAAGGCCGAGATGAAGCGCGTCCTCGACGACATCCAGTCGGGCCGCTTCGTCCGCGACTGGATGCTGGAGTGCAAGGCCGGCCAGCCCAGCTTCAAGGCCATCCGCCGCAACCAGGCGACCCACCAGATCGAACAGGTGGGCGAGCGCCTGCGCGGCATGATGCCGTGGATCGCCAAGAACAAGCTGGTGGACAAGGCCAAGAACTGATTTAGCCTCAGGTTGAGCACAAGCCCCGGCGCCCCAGGCCCCGGGGCTTTTCTCTTTTAGCTTCTGGACTGGTGGCATAAGATTTCCCTCGGGGTGCCGGAGGGGATGATGGGACTGAGCGGGCTGAAGACCGCGGGACTGGAGTGGCTGTGGGCGCCGCTGGTGATCGCGGTGGCCCTGGGTATGGCGTTGTGGGATGCCATCGGCGATTACCGCGAGGCCCATGCCAGCAGCTTCGAGCGGATGAGCGCCCTGGCCCGGGTGGTCGAGGCGCGGACCGTGCAGACCTTCCAGGCGGTCGATCTGATGCTGCTGGACGTCGCCAAGGAACTGGGGGCGGAAGACCAGCCCGGCGACCCGCAAATGCACCGCTATCTGACCGCGCGGGCGCGCATCCGCTCCGACGCGCTGACCGCCACGGTGGTCGGCGCCGACGGCACCATTCGCCATTCGTCGGTTGCCAATCTGGTCGGGCGGAACGTCGGCGACCGCTCGTACCTCACCCATTTCCGGACCCAGCCGGAAGACGATTCCCTGTTCATCGGCGAGCCGGTCACCGCCCTGCTCAACCGGCAGGTTGTTTTCGCCGCCCGTGCCGTCCGCAATGCCGATGGCACCCTGCGGGCGGTGGTGGTGGCGGCGCTGTCACCCGACCTGTTCGCAGGCATACTCGACGCGGTGGTGCCGTCCGAGGCCACCGGCGCGGTCAGCCTGGCCAACCGCGGGCACATCATTCTCGCCCGCCTTCCCGAGGGCCAGGCCATCGGCCAGTCGCTGGCCGAGGCGCCGCTGATGCTCCAGCACCTGGCGGCTGGCGGCATCGAGAGCCGCCTGGAAGGGGTCGGCGGCGTCGATGGCGTACCCCGCCTGATCGCGGTGCGCACCATCAAGCCCTACGATTTCACCGTCGGGGTCAGCGTCGCCAAGGACGAGGTGACCGAGCCGGTCATCCGCGGCCTGATGGGCCGCGCCCTGTTCCTGCTGGCGGTGGTGGTGGTGACGGTGCCGCTCTATCGCCTGTCGTTGGGGCGCGAACGGGCCAGGGCCGAGGCCGAGCGCCAGACCGCCCGCGCCCGCGACCATTACATGCGCATTCTCGACCACTTCCCGGCCCTGGTCCGGCGCACCAACGCCGATGGCCGCTGCGTCTACGTCAACCAGACCTGGCTGGACTTCACCGGCCGCTCGTTCCCCGAGGAGGTGGGCGAGGGCTGGCTGATGCGCCTGCCCCCCGAAGACCGCGCCATCGCCGAAAAGCCCGGCAACGACGAGCGCGAGTACCGCCTGCTGTGCCGCGACGGCAGCTGCCGCTGGGTGCGCGAACTCCGCCACGCCTTCATCGATGCCGACGGCAATCCCGACGGCGTGCTCTCGGCCTGCCTGGACATCACCGAGGCCAAGCAGGTGCAGCAGCAGTTGCAGAATTCCAATGCCGAACTCGAGCAGTTCGCCTATGTCGCCAGCCACGATCTGCGCGAACCTTTGCGCATGATCGGCAGCTACATCGCGCTGATCGAACGCCGCCTGGGAGCCAGCGCCGATCAGGACATCCGGGAATTCCTCGCCTTCGCCAAGGACGGGGCGGTGCGCATGGACCAGCTGGTGCTCGACCTGCTGCAGTTCTCGCGCATCGGGCGCATGTCCTCGCCCGCCCGGGCGGTCGATGCCAACGAGGCGCTGGCCACCGCCCTGGCCCAGTTGGGGCTCCTGCTGAGCGAATCCAAGGCGATCCTGTGCGTCGGCCAGCTACCCATGGTGACCGCCAGCGAAAGCGACCTGGTGCGGCTGTTCCAGAATCTGGTCGGCAACGCCGTCAAATACGCCCGCCCCGGCGTGCCGCCGCGCATCACCATCGAGGCGCAGCCGTCGGAATCGGGATGGTCGTTCAGCGTCGCCGACAACGGCATCGGCATCGATCCGCAGTACTTCGAACGCATCTTCCGCATCTTCCAGCGCCTGCACGCCCGCGACGCCCATGGCGGCGGTTCCGGCATCGGCCTGGCCATCTGCAAGAAGGTGGTCGAGTACAATGGCGGCCGCATCTGGGTGGAATCGCCCGGACCCGACCAGGGCGCCACCATCCACTTCACCCTGCCCGGGGCGTCGGCGCTGCGAGGGGCGGCGGAGTAGGCAGTTTCTTCCCCCCCTCGCCCTCAAGCGGGCGAGAGGGGGAACTCCCGGATCAGAACGGCAGGATGATGTCGAGGATTTCCTGGCCGTAGCGCGGCTGGGTGATCTCGGTGACGACGCCGCGGCCGCCGTAATTGATGCGGGCTTCGGCGATCTTGTCGTAGGTGACCGAGTTCGACGAGCTGATGTCCTCGGGCCGGATGATGCCCTGCACCGACAGCTCGCGCATTTCGTAGTTCACCCGGATTTCCTGCTTGCCCGAGATGACCAGGTTCCCGTTGGGCAGGATCTGGGTGATGATCGCCGCCAGCTTGACCTCGATGGTCTCGGACCGGGTGGTGTCGGCGGTGTTGGTGTTGGTGCTGTTGCCGGTCACGTTGACCAGGGCGGCGGGGTTGACCGCATCCGGCAGGATCTTGGTCAGGCTGTTCTCGAAGCCCAGCAGGTTGAAGGCCGAGCCCATGTCCTCGGTGGCGCCGCGGTTGCGGTTGAGGCCGGTCTCGACGGTGGCGTTCTCGTTGTCGATGGCCACCGCCACCGTCAGGATGTCGCCCACTTCCTTGGCGCGCTGGTCCTTGAAGAACGCCCGCGAGCCCGGGCGCCACAGGGAGTTGGCGTTCTGCGGCGGCGCCACCGGCTGCGGCATGGGCATGCTGACCGCCTGGTAGCCGGCCTTCTGGGTCGGGTTCTGGATGGCCGAAACCTGCGGGCCGGAGCCCACTTCGGACAGGCGGGTCAGCGCGTTGCAGGCGCTGAGGGAACCGATCGCGGTGGCCATCAGGATGGCGCGCAGGGCTTTGGAACGGATGGGGGAGGTCATGGCGCTCTCCTCTTGGGCGATCAGTTGGACAGCAGGCGGGGGCCGCCGGGGACCACCGACACCAGGCCGGGTCCGTCGACGGTGGCTTCCACCGTGCGCTTGGTCTGCAGGTTGGTGATGCGGATGACGTCACCCTTGCCGCCGTCCTCGACGGCGCGGGCCTGGGTGGTCAGGCTCATGAACGGGGTCTTCAGCGCCACCGTGACCAGCGAGTTGCGGCTGACCAGGACGGAACGCTGCAGGTCGTTCAGGCGCACCGGCACCCCGGCGCGGACCTGGAAGCGGGGTTCCTGGCCGATCATCTGGCGGGCGTCGGTGATGACGTCGCGGCGGGCCTGCTCCTCGCGCATGTCGACCCACTGGATGTCCTTCTCGGCGATCACCTCGCCGCGGCCCATGGCCCGGGCCAGCACCGGCATCCGCACGGTCGGGAACACCCGCCCCTGGACCCGCTGGCGCACCGCCGCCGGCGATCCGGCCGGCACCTCGATGGTGGCGGCGAAGCGGTTGGTGCGCGGGTCCCAGCCAAGGTCGCGGACCGCCACGGTGGTGGGGCCGTTGCCCGGCACCATGATGTTGAGGGCGCCGCGGTTGGCGACGTCGAAGTCGAAATTGCCGCGCACGCCTTCCATGGCGAGGGCCTCGCGCAGTTCGGTCTCGATCAGGCGCATGTCGACCACCTGGCCGGCGCGCTCGATGACGATGCGGTCGTAGGCCGAGGCCGGCTGCCAGTCGATGCCGTAGGCCTGGGCCACCGCGACCAGCCAGCGGGCGTCGGCGGTGACCCGCTTGCCCGGCTGCGGCGCACCGGCGACCACGGTCTCGGCCTTGGGCCCCAGGTTGTCCCACAGGTCGCCCAGCCTGACCACGTCGGCGTCCAGCACCGCCTGGGGCTTGAGCTCGGGCGGCAGGTCGGCGGCCAGGGCGGCGTGCCCGGCAATCGCGAACAGGGCGGCGAGGATGAGGCGCTTCATGGCGGTGCCCTATCACTTCATCTGGTTGATGGTGCCCAGCATCTCGTCCGAGGTCTGGATCACCTTCGAGTTCATTTCATAGGCGCGCTGGGCCGAGATCAGGTTGGTCACCTCGGCCACCACGTTGACGTTGGAGGTCTCGAGGAAGCCCTGCAGCAGGGTGCCGTAGCCGGCCGAGCCGGGAGCCGCCTGGACCGCCGCGCCCGAGGCCGGGGTCTCGAGGAACAGGTTGTCGCCGCGGGCTTCCAGGCCGGCCTCGTTGGGGAAGATGGCGAGCTGGAGCTGGCCGGCGGTGCTCTGCTCGATGGAGCCGTCCT
This sequence comes from Magnetospirillum sp. UT-4, assembly GCF_902729435.1. Classification (GTDB taxonomy): domain Bacteria; phylum Pseudomonadota; class Alphaproteobacteria; order Rhodospirillales; family Magnetospirillaceae; genus Magnetospirillum. The sequence continues at coordinate 9,870 of NZ_CACVCG010000112.1, read as the reverse complement.
TCTTGATCAGCACCTGGCCCGAGGCGTTGATGGAGACGCCGACCGCGTCGGCCGGCACGGTGATGCCCGGCACCACCTGGAACCCTTCGTGGGTGACGATCTCGCCCTTGTCGGACAGCTGGAACGAGCCGTCGCGGGTATAGGCGGTCTCGCCCGAGGGCAGCTTGATCTGGAAGTAGCCCTTGCCCTGGATGGCCAGGTCCAGGGTGTTGTCGGTGCTCTGCACCGAGCCCTGTTCGGTGATGCGGTACACCGCGGTGGTCTTCACGCCCAGGCCCAGCTGCACGCCGGTCGGCACGATGGTCCCGGCATCCGACGAGGCGGCGCCGACGCGGCGCAGGTTCTGGTACAGCAGGTCGCTGAACTCCGGCCGCCGACGGGTGAAGGCGGTGGTGTTCATGTTGGCGATGTTGTTGGAGATCACCTCGACATTGGTCTGCTGAGCCAGCATGCCGGTGGCGGCGATGTTCAGGGAACGCATGGTCGATATCTCCTCTTAAGCGCGGGGCACGAGCGTTTCGATCGCCTTAAGCTGGCGCTCGTGCTCCTTGTCGATCATCTGCTGCAGCGCCTGGTACTGGCGCAGCACTTCGGTCATCCGGGTGATCTCGACCACCGGCTGGACGTTCGATTCCTCCATCATCCCCTGGACGATGGCGGGGCGCTCGACCAGCTGCGGCTCCTGGGTGGTCTCGTACAGGCTGTCGCCCACCTTGCGCATGTCCTGGTCGTTGAAGAACCGCACCACCTTCAGCTTGGCGACCTGGCCGTTTTCGGTGGCGACGGTGCCGTCGGGGGTGATGGTGATGCGGGTCTCGTTGGGGGCGAAGATGATGGGGTTGTCGGCGTTGTCCATCACCGCATGCCCCAGGGAATTGACCAGCATGCCGCCCTCGTCCAGGCGGAAGTGGCCGTTGCGGCTGTAGCGCATGCCGGCCTCGGTCTCGACCTGGAAGAAGCCGTCGCCGTGCAGGGCCACGTCCAGCGGGTTGTCGGTCTTGGTCAGCGAACCTTCCTCGGTATTGCGCAGGACCGAGACGTCCTGGACATAGGACAGCTTGTCGCCGAAGGTGCGGTCGCTGGAGCGCGTCGGCATCAGGTACTCGCGGAACATCATGTGCTCGGCCTTGTAGGCCGGGGTGTTCGCGTTGGCCATGTTGGTGGCGATGACGTCGAGCTGACGCCACAGCGCATTCTGGCGCGAGAGAGCGATGTAGGAGGTGTTTTCCATCGTCTGCATACCTGATTGACGAAACCTGCGCCCCTTCCCTTGCAGCCCGCGTGCCAGTTCTCTCGGCGCCGACGAAATGGCGGAAACCCTGGACTTCTGCGCGAACGGCGGGATGGCGGGGCAGGCCCTGCCGGGCAGTTATTGCCGCCCGCCCCGCGCCGTCGTATGGTCCCACCCGGCAAAGGGGGCAACGGCGCCCGCCGCGTCCCCGAACCATTCGCGCGGGCGGGTTCAACCTTCTGTTAACCGCGCCGGCGTACCTTCACACTCGTACACATGCGGCCGGGCGCGCGTCGTGGCCGGCCGGCCGACAGGGTGGGGATCATGGCCGAAGACCTGGAAGAGGATTTCGACGAAGGCGCAGGCGGCGAGGAATCCTCCGATTCCCCCAAAAGCAAGCTTCCGATCAAGAAGATCCTGATCATCGTCCTGCCGGTGCTGCTGCTGCTTGGCGCCGGCGCCGGACTCTATTTCTCCGGCATCCTCGACAGCCTGCTGGGTGGCAAGACGGAAGAGGCCGCCCCCGAGGCCGAGCACAAGGCCGAGGCGCCCAAGGTGGTCGGCCCGGCGGTGTTCATGGACCTGCCCGAAATGTTGGTGAACCTGCAGACGCAGGGGCGCAAGCAGGCCTTCCTCAAGATCCGCGTCGCCCTCGAGCTGGAAAGCCCGACCGACATGCCGCGCATCGACCAGGTCATGCCGCGCATCGTCGACGCCTTCCAGGTCTATCTGCGCGAGCTTCGGGTCGAGGACCTGCAGGGCGCCGCCGGCATGCACCTGCTGCGCGAGGAATTGCTGAACCGGGTCCAGGCCGCGGTGAAGCCGGTGAAGGTCAACGACGTGCTGTTCCGCGAAATGCTGGTCCAGTAGGCGCAAGCGATGGCGATGGAAGAGGAAGGCGGACCCGGTCGGTCCACCGACGACGAAGAGGCCCTGATGAAGGAATGGGCCGCCATGGCCGAAGGCGATGGCGACGGCGGCGGTGGTGGCGGCGGTGGCGGTGACGGCGGCGGCGAGGAAAGCGACGCCATGGCCGCCGAATGGGAGGCCATGCTTGGCGGCGGCGACGACGAGGGGGGTGGCGGCGGCGACGGTGCGCCGAAGGAATCCACCCGCGTCCTGAACCAGGACGAAATCGATTCGCTGCTGGGCTTCGACGACGACCACGGCCGCGGCGACGACCGCTCGGGCATTCAGGCCATCCTCAATTCGGCGCTGGTCTCGTACGAGCGCCTGCCCATGCTGGAGGTGGTCTTCGACCGCCTGGTCCGCATGATGTCCACCTCCATGCGCAATTTCACCTCGGACAACGTCGAGGTGTCGCTGGACAACATCCTGTCGTTGCGCTTCGGCGACTACCTGAACTCGATTCCGCTGCCTGCCATGCTGGCGGTGTTCAAGGCCGAGGAATGGGACAATTACGGCCTGCTGACGGTCGATTCCTCGCTCATCTACTCCATCGTCGATGTGCTGCTGGGCGGCCGCCGCGGCACCGCCGCCATGCGCATCGAGGGCCGCCCCTACACCACCATCGAGCGCAACCTGGTCGAGCGCATGGTCCACGTGGTGCTGTCCGACCTGTCGGCGGCGTTCGACCCGCTGTCGCCGGTGACCTTCCGCTTCGACCGCCTGGAAACCAACCCGCGCTTCGCCACCATCTCGCGTCCCAGCAACGCCGCCATCGTCGCCAAGCTGCGCATCGACATGGAGGATCGCGGCGGACGCCTGGAACTGCTGCTGCCCTACGCCACCCTGGAACCCGTCCGCGAGCTGCTGCTGCAGATGTTCATGGGCGAGAAGTTCGGCCGCGACTCCATCTGGGAAACCCACCTGGCGGAAGAGCTGTGGCTGACCGAGGTGCAGATGGAGGCGGTGCTGGACCAGCAGGTGATGAGCTTGCGCGACGTCATCGCCTGGAAGGTGGGATCGAAGATCATGCTCAACGCCCAGCCCACGTCGGCCATCGACCTGCGGTGTGGCAACATCTCCATGTTCCGCGGCAAGATGGGGCGCAAGGGTCCGCACATCGCCATCCGCGTCGACGACAAGATCAAGGGTTGACGCCATGGACTGGAAGATCATCCTCGACCTCTTCGTCTCGGTGCTGCTGATCGCCACCATCGGCTATGCGGTCACCCTCAACCGCCGGCTCACCCAGCTGCGCAAGAACCGCGACGAGATGGCCAAGATCATCGTCTCGTTCAACGAGGCGACGGTGCGCGCCGAATCCTCGATCCCCAAGCTCCGCAAGGCCGCCGAGGACGCCGGAATGGCGTTGCAGGAGCGGGTCGAGAAGGCGCAGCAGCTGCGCGACGACCTCGCCTTCATGATCGAGCGCGCCGACACCATGGCCAACCGGCTGGAAGGCGCGGTGCGCTCGGCCCGCACCGAGGCCCGGCCCCAGGTCACGTCCCAGCCGCGCATGAGCGCGCCGATGCCCTCGGCCGCCCCGGCGCCGCAGCAGCCGGCCCATTCCAGCCCGCGCGCCGCCACCATGGCGGCGGCGGCGGCGGCGGCCAACGAGATCGACGGCGACGAGCGGTCCGAAGCCGAGCGCGAGCTGCTGCGCGCGCTCCAGTCCATGAGGTGACACCATGGCCGCTTCGCCCTCCAAGTCCAAACAGCCGCGCACGCCCTTCGTGCGCCTGCTGCCCGTGCTCATCGCCGTGGCGGCGCTGATGCTGTCGGTGCGGGTGAACGATCTGCGCAAGGGATTTTTCGACGGCGCCTCCCTGCGTGTCGCCGGCGAGCTGCAGGCACAGCAGCCCGAGGCCAAGCCGGCGCCCGAAGCCGCCGCCGAGGCCAAGCCGGCGCCGGAGTCCAAGCCGATGCCGGAGCCCAAGCCGGCCCCGCCCGCCGCCGAATCCGCGCCGGCGCCGGAGCAGGCCAGCCTGAGCCAGACGGAAATGGACGTGCTGCAGAAGCTGCAGGCCCGCCGTGGCGCCATCGACGTGCGCGAGCGCGACATCGAGCGCCGCGAGGCCATGCTGAAGGCGGCCGAGGACCAGATCGAGCGCAAGATTTCCGAAATGAAGACGCTGCAGAACACAATCGAAGGGCTGCTGCGCCAATACAATGACCAGGAAGACAACAAGATGCGGTCCCTGGTCAAAATATACGAGAACATGAAGCCGAAGGACGCCGCCAAAATCTTCGAGCAGCTCGACATGGGCATCATGCTCGACGTGGTCGAGCGGATGAAGGAGGCCAAAGTGGCGCCGATCCTGGCGGAAATGGACCCCGCCAAGGCCCGCACCCTGACCTCGGAGCTGGCCCAGCGGCGCCAGATTCCAACCAACAGGACCCTGCCCGGGGGATGACCGGGGATTTGTTCGGGGGGGAGCGAAAAATGCCTTGCGCGGTTGCTCTCCAGTATCTTAACTAGGCCAATTCGCACCGTCGGGTTCTTAATGTTAGCGTGGCGAGTGCTTGGAAGGAGCTAATTGATGGCTGTCGACAAGAATATGAACGTGCTCATCGTCGACGATTACAAGACGATGCTGCGAATCATCCGCAACCTGCTGAAGCAGCTCGGCTTCAACAACGTCGACGAGGCCACGGACGGCTCCATGGCGCTTCAGATGCTGCGCGTCGGCAATTACGGCCTGATCATCTCGGACTGGAACATGGAGCCCATGACCGGCCTGCAGCTGCTGCGCGAGGTTCGCGCCGATCCCAAGCTGAAGGCCATTCCCTTCATCATGGTCACCGCCGAGTCCAAGTCCGAAAACGTCATCGCGGCCAAGGAAGCCGGCGTTTCCAACTACATCGTCAAGCCGTTCAACGCGGAGACGCTGAAGACCAAGATGGTGACCGTCATCGGCGACTTCGCCTAACCGCCCACGTGGCAAAGGGGGACGTGCCATGGTGGTGAAGGGCGTTGACCGCGACCTTGCCTTGCGTTTGGACGCCATTCGCCGCGAACATGGCGAAACCGTCCATGTGGATCAGGTCGCCGAGGTGGTGCGTGCCATCCTCGACACCATGAAGGGAGACCTGAACGCCGGCGACATCAAGCTGTACCGCGAGATCGAGTCGCTGGCGGACTACATCCACGCCGCCAAGGCCGAGATCGCGGCGCTCCGGCCGGGCGACATCAAGAACGAGTTCATCGCCACCGCCACCGATGAGCTGGACGCCATCGTCGGCGCCACCGAGGCCGCCACCAACCAGATCATGGATGCCGCCGAGCGCATCGAGGGCCTGGCCCCCATGATGGATTCCGAGGTGGCGCAACGCCTCACCGAGGTGACCACCCAGATCTTCGAGGCCTGCACCTTCCAGGACATCACCGGGCAGCGCATCACCAAGGTGGTGAAAATGCTGAAGGAGATCGAAGGCCGCGTCGAGAGCCTGGTCCGGGCGCTCGGTTCGGAAATGGAGGGGCCGGGCGAAAAGGCCGCGAAGGCACTGGTCACCGACGAGGACCTCCTCAACGGCCCCCAGCTTCCCGCCTCTGCCGCCGACCAGGCCGAGATCGACAGGCTGCTGGCGAGCTTCGACTGAGTCCGAATGGAGGCGCGCGGCCAAGCTGGCGGTCTGGGACGGAAAGGCAAGGCGGCCTGCCGCCGCTTTCTCCGACCGACGGCGCTGATTGTCGCCTTTCTCCTCAGTTTGGCTGCGGCCGCCTTCGCCCAGAGCACGCCGCGCGGCGCCGAGCATGACAGCTTCGGCCGCATGGTGTTCGATTGGGACGGCCCGGTGCGGTGGTCCGCCGACACCGTCAACGGCGACCTGGTGGTCCGGTTCGAACGCCCCCTGGCCGGCGACCCCCAATCCCTGCTGAAGCCGCTGGCCAAATACCTGAAATCGGCCAATGTCAGCCCCGACCGCCGCATGGTCACCTTCGGGCTGGCCCAGCCGGTGCAGCTGAAAACCTTCACCAGCGGCACCTCGACGGTGGTCGACATGACCCCCGCCGCCAAGGCCGCCCCCGCCTCGGAAAAGCCCGCCCCCGAAAAGCCCGTCCCCGAAAAGCCGGCGCCGAAGCCCGAACCTCCGCCGGCGGCGGCCAAGGCGGAGGCGCCGGTCGACCTGACGGTGCGGGGTGGCGAACATACCGGCTTCAACCGCCTGGTGTTCGACTGGGCCAAGCCGGTCGGCTACAGCATCGACGTCGCCGACGGCAAGGCGGTGATCGCCTTCGATCGCCCCGCCAACGTCAAGGTCACCTCGCTGGAGGCGGCCCTTCCGCCCGATGTCCGCCTGATCGAGACCCGGCCCCAGGGCAAGGGCACCGCGGTGGTGCTGGCGTTGCCCGCCGACATGCGGGTGCGCCACTTCACCAGCGGTCCCCGGGTGGCGGTGGATCTGGTGCGGGCCGCCGGCAGCCCGCCGCCGCCGCGCGCCGCCGGCACGGCGCCGCCGCCCCTGGCCCCCGCCCCCGGCACCGAGGAACAGCCGCCCGCCGCCAAGCCGCTGGCCCCCTCGACGCCCGCCGCCGATGCCGCCGCCACCGCGGATGCTCCGGCGCAACCGCCCAAGCCGGCGGTGCCGCAGGTCAGCCTGGGCGTGCCGTTCGAGAAGCCGACCGCCGCCGCCGCCTTCCGCCGCGCCGGCTGGCTGTGGCTGGTGTTCGACAGCAAGGCCGAGATCGACACCAAACTGCTGAAGCGCACCGGCGGCGATGTCGTCCTGCATGCCGAGCAGGTGCCCGGCGTCCGCGACGGCAGCGCGATCCGCCTGGTCACCCGCCCCGGCTTCAACCCCATCGTGCGCAAGGAAGGCCAGCTCTGGGTGTTCGACCTGGCCGAGACGCCGCTGGGGCCGCGCACGCCGCTGTCGATCGAGCGCCAATTCGATTTCGAGGACCGCGGCCGCCTGATCCTGCCGGTCCAGGACCCGCCGCAGAAGGCGGTGAGCTTCCGCGATCCGGAAGTCGGCGACACCCTGTTCGTCACCCCGCTGACCCAGATCGGGGTCGGCGTTCCGGCCGAGACGGTGGTGCCGGGTGCCCAGTTGCTGCCCACGGCGCAGGGCGTGGCGATGGTGCCGCTGGCCGATGGCGCCCGCCTGGAAGGCAACCGGTCGGGGGTCGAAGTGTCGATGCCGGGGGGGCTGCACCTGTCGCGGGACCTGCCCGGCAGCGGCGAGGCGGGGTCCGGCGAGACCATGGAGGTCCAGACCTCGGGCGGCGGGCCGCTGGACCTGCTGCGCTGGATGCGCGGCGGCCTCGACAAGTTCGTGCCCGAGCACCAGAAGCTGCTGCAGCGCATGGCCTACCTCAAGCCCGAGGACAAGAACGCCCAGCGCCTGGAAATCGCCCGCCATTACCTCGCCAACGCCATGCCGCACGAGGCGCTGGGCCTGCTCAAGGTGATCGCCGCCGCCGACCCGGCCATGGTCGACACCCCCCAGTTCCGCGCCGTGCGCGGCGTCGCCAATTTCCTCACCCGCCGCGACATCGAGGCCATCGACGACCTCTCCCATCCCGGCCTGGCCAAGGACCCCCACGCCCCGCTGTGGCTGGCGGCGGCCAAGTCGCGCCTGACCGGCGATCCCAAGCAGGCGCTGATGCTGCGCCTGGCGCACGAGGACCTGAAGGGCCTCAACCCCCGCCTGCGCATGGCCCTGGGGCCGGTGGCGGCCCGCGCCGCGGCGGCGGCGGGCGACACCAAGTCGGCGATCAAGACCATCGAGGCCATGAACGGACCCGGCCTGTCGCGCCGCGACACCGGCACCATCAGCTACCTGCAGGGCACGGTGGCCGAGGCGGCCAAGCAGTGGGACCAGGCCATCGCCAAGTACCGCGAGGCCGAGGACAGCGAAAGCCGGCCGGACCGCGCCCAGGCCGGCCGCGCCCGCATCGAACTGCAGATGCGCCGCGGCATGCTGCCCCGCGCCGACGCCATCAAGCAGCTGGAAAAGCTGCGCTTCGCCTGGCGCGAGGGCGATTACGAGTACGAGCTGCTGAAGCGCCTGGGCGAACTGATGATCGCCGACGGCCAGTATGCCAACGGCCTGCGGGCCCTGCGCGAGATCGCCGCCAATTACAGCGACCATCCCGACATCGGCACCGTGCAGCAGATGATGGCGGAGGCCTTCGAGAAGCTATACCTCGGCGGCCTCGCCGACGGGCTGTCGCCCATCGCCGCCATCGGCCTCTACGACGAGTTCCAGGAGCTGACGCCCACCGGCACCAAGGGCGACGAGATGATCCGCAAGCTGGCCGACCGGCTGGCGGCGGTCGACCTCATCGACCGCGCCGGCGAACTGCTGCGCCACCAGGTGCAATTCCGCCTGCAGGGCGTCGAGAAGGCGCGGGTGGCGACGCGGCTGGCCTTCCTGGAACTGTCCGACCGCAAGCCCGGCCTGGCGCTGGAGGCCCTGGACCAGAGCGAGATTCCCGACATGCCGGCCGAGCTGTTCGACCAGCGCCGCTACATGCGGGTGCGGGCGCTGGCCGATCTGGGCCGCACCGCCGAGGCGCTGGCCCTCATCATCAACGACCAGTCGGACAAGGCCAAGCAGCTGCGGGCCGAAATCTACTGGGACCTCAAGAAGTGGCCCGAGGCGGCGGCGGCCATGGAGGCCCTGATCGAGCCGCCCGAGGGCGCCACCCCGATCCAGCCCGTCCTGGCGCGCAAGCTGGTCGATCTCGCCACCGCCATGACCCTGGCCCGCGACGACCGCGGCCTGCAGCGCCTGCGCCGCAGCTACGGCGCCAAGATGGCCGCCACCGAGTTCCGCGAAGCCTTCGACCTGCTGACCTCGGAGCCGGAGCGGGGCATCATCGACTTCCGCCGCGTCGGCGACAAGATCAAGCAGGTCGAGGCCTTCCAGACCTTCATGGGCGACTGGAAGAACCGCGTCCAGGCGCAGGGCCTGTCCTCCATCAATTGAACGGTGCCTTGGCGATGTATTCATCTTCGGTTTAATTCGTTTTTTCTAACTTTGCGAAACGAATAGGGCCATGCATTTTCTCTATGGCTCGTAAACTTGCATTCGCAACTTCGGCGGATCATGCTGCGCTACCTTTGACCAGGATCGCCGCAATATGTTCCGCAATTTGACCATCGCCCGGAAATTGGCCGGATCCTTCGCGCTTCTGGCCGTCATCGTGATCGCCCTGGCGCTGGTCAGCATCGACCGCCTCGCCACCGTCAACGCCACCGCATCGGCCATGGCCACCCGGTCGCTGCCGGCCACCCGCATGCTGGGCCAGATCGATGCCGGCTTCGCCGATTACCGCCGCCTGCTGGCCGGTCACATCCTGTTCGCCGACGAGGCGGCCATGGGCCGCTACGAGCGCGACATCGCCGGCCTGAACGACCGCCTGGACAAGATCTTCATCGCCTACGAGCCGCTGATCGCCTCGGGCGAGGAACGCCGCATGTTCGCCGCGGTGACAGACGGGCTGAAGCGATACCGCGGGGAAGGCGACAGGGTGATGGAACTGTCCCGTCCCGGCCGCAAGGACGAGGCGCTGGCCTATACCACCGGCCCCGCCGCCAAGATCTACGCCGAGGCGCGCAAGGCCCTCGACGAGATGCTGGAGCACAGCCTGGCCGCCGCCCGCACCGCCGCCGAACAAGGCGACGCGGTCTATTCCGCCAGCCGCTGGGGCCTGATCGCCGCCGGCATGGTCGCCACCCTGCTCACCACCCTGTTCGCGGTATCGTTGCGCGCCGCCATCTCCA
>NZ_CACVCG010000111.1 GCF_902729435.1 Magnetospirillum sp. UT-4 | reverse complement strand
CCCCCCCAACCGAAACCAAACCGACGACCAAGCGGCCGTCGCGACAACACGCGCCCAGCCTCAGCCCTGCCGGATTGTATGCAGGCTGGAACCGCTGTCATGAATAGGACGGGATAGCGGCCCGCAATCATCCGCCGCCCGACCTGATTTAATCGCGAAATTCGGCCAACATTCCGTGAGACTGTAGCGCGTCGCAGACCCACATTCGGTGAGAATGTGCCCGCTGGCCGTGAGACGGACCCGCAATCATCGGGTTCAGCCCACGATGCGTGAGACTCAGGTGCCCTTGCGTCATTGCCAAGCGGATAGATGTCCCCCAGAACGTAAATTGGCGGAGGGAAAGGGGCTGAGGCAGACCTTCTCCGTTCTTACCGCTGATCTCTGACGGTGCAATTGACCTGCCTGACCGCTTTGCCCTGGAAAAACCGTGCCCGAAGCGCTATGTATTACTCACCGAAAACAGGTAATACCGAGGGCGAAATGGCCACTTTGGTCACCAGCAAGGGGCAGGTCACCATTCCCAAGCCGGTCCGTGATCGGCTCGGGATCGCGCCCGGCAGCGCGGTCGAGTTCGAACTGGCCTCGGATGGACGAATCGTCCTGGTCAAGGTCGATGCCGCCCCCCCGGCGAGCCGGTTTGCCGCATTGCGCGGACGTGCCGGCAAAGGCCTCAGCACCGACGAGATCATGGCGCTGACCCGCGGCGAGGCGTGATGTGACGCTGATCGACACGAACGTCCTGCTGGATCTGGTGACCGATGACCCGGTGTGGGCGGAATGGTCGATTCGGCAACTGGAAGCCGCGTCGGTCAAGGGACCGCTCTCCATCAACGATGTCGTCTATGCGGAGTTGTCCGTCCGTTTCGAGCGGATCGAGGCCCTCGATGACGTGCTGGACGAGGCCGGCATCACGCTGGCACAGATGCCGCGCGCGGCCCTTTTCCTTGCGGGCAAGGCTTTCCAACGCTACCGCGCAGCCGGTGGTGGCCGCAACGGTGTCCTGCCTGATTTCTTCATTGGGGCTCATGCCGCTGTTGTCGGCCTGCCGCTCCTGACCCGCGACGTACAACGCTATCGGACATATTTCCCGTCTCTCAGTTTGATCGCCCCGGAGACATAGGGGCGCCGTCCCGCTCCATGCGGGCGAAGTCCAGCCCCGCCGACATGGCTTCGGGGACGAAATCGCGCACGAATTGTTCCGCCATCAGCGGATGGGAGAACAGGCGATGGTAAAGGGCGTCGGCACCGGACATGTCCACCGTCTATCACGTCGATGCCGGGCCGCCACCGACCGCCGGCAGGTCGGCGGCGCGCCAAGTCTGCCCGGATGCGCGTACCCCTCCCGCCGACGGCCATCATGATGAAAGTGACGGCGCGAGGGCACCGTCGGCCTGCGGCCTTGGCCTCGGGCCGCGCCGGGCGGGTTTCAGGGGGCTGCCGCAGCGATCTTCCAGGGCCGAGACAAAGCCGTCGTCGCCCAGTGGGCGGCCGATGGTCTCGGCTTGGCGCAGGCGCTTGATCGCCGCCCCATCGGCTGGGGTATCGAGAAAGCCGGCGAAATCGGGAAACCGCGCCAGGACCGGCGCCAGGGCGGTGATGCCGTCGTTGGAGGCCGACAGATGGGCGTGGGCGCTGGACCACGCCCAGTCCCGGGGCTGGTCGGCCAGTCCGGCGCGCACGGGGTTGAAAGCCACATAGCGCAACGCAGCGGCGAGATGGGTCTCGTCCATGACGACGGCGCCGAAGCGTCCCTGCCAGAAATGACCGGTGCGCCGCAGCCGCGCGTGAACATGGCCGGCATAGCGACGATGCACTGGGGCGAGCGCGCGGCGCAGTCCGTCCTCGTCCGACGGGACCAGGATTGACATCTACCGCATCCTCTTCACCAGTCACGTCCCATTGCCT
>NZ_CACVCG010000110.1 GCF_902729435.1 Magnetospirillum sp. UT-4 | reverse complement strand
GGCGCCTCCATGTACAGCCTCATCGTCACCGCCAAGATGAACGACATCGATCCGCAAGCCTGGCTGGCCGATGTCCTTGCACGGATCGCGGGTCACCCCGCCAGCCGCATCGACGAGCTCCTGCCCTGGAACTGGCGGAACGCCAACCCGGCCTCCGCCGTCGCCGCCTGACGCCGCCCCCCCCTGCGTCCTTCACCGGATGGATACGATGCTCCAGGGCTCATTGCCATCGATCCATGGACTCCTCATGGACTCAATGAGGCACAAAATGTAGCGGGACGGCGCGACAGGGAGAGCGCGTTCGATATGGGCTATCGCTTTGATATGGTGGAAAAAAAGCGAATACCTGAGGGGCGTGTGGAAATGCTGAGAAACACAAAATATGGGTCTCATAACCTGAAGGTCACAGGTTCAAATCCCGTCCCCGCAACAAAAATTATCAACGAAAACAATGATCAAGGCCACCTTCGGGTGGCCTTTTTCGTGTGCCATGCGCCGTTCGGCCCCCATCCGCGATCACTTCTTTCTGGTCGCGTATCTCGCGGCGCAGGTTCTGGACTTCGCCGGCGCTGGCTTGGCGCGCTGTGTCGCCTGACAGCCGCATCTTGCCCGCCTCCAGGAATTCCTTGGACCAGCTGTAATATAGTCAGACCCCCTCAACTCCCGCCTTACCGCATTCGCAGGTCAGTGCGAAATCTTTATGCCAAGACGCTGACCGCCCCGCATGACGGCATTGCGGATACGGCGCAGTCCGGTGATGGTCGCATGTTCGGCCCCCGCCATGTGGCGAAACACGCGATAGGCCCGCCGCCGCCCCGGCCCCGAACCGATCTGGGTATAGGTCTTGAAGCGGACATTGCGGACCATGCGGCGACCAATGCGGGTGCGCAGGAAGGCCAGCAGCAATCCATTCTTCGCGAGCCAAGCGACGAAAAATACCATCGCGTGGGCAAACAGCCCCTTAAGGATGGCGCCCAGCAAAAGCAGCAGAACTCCGGCGATGACGGCCGTCATCATGGCAACACCTCAATCCTGGGAACGCGCGCCCCGTAGCGGTATGGCGGGTGGGCGGAAGGGTGGGGCATACCTAGACCCACGGTTAATTGCTGAACAGGTATTGCTCGTCGATCTTGTGCAACGCCTCTTCGATCTGGGTGGCGGTGGATTCGTGTTCCGCCAGTTGCAGGATGGAACGGCCCTGAAAGTCGGGCTGTGGCTGGGTCAGCCATATGCGCGCCTTTGCCTCGTCGCCGAAAACATGATTGGCCAGAACGGTCAGCCGTTGGATACTGCGCTTCACCACCTCGTCGCGAGAAGCCTGCGCCTCGCCTTGCCGCGTCCCTTCACCCACCAGCAACGCTCGGATGCGGTTGGTGATTTCGGCTAGGTTTGCTTCTCGATCATCGGTCATGATGGTGGGGTCGATGGATGCCCGCATGTGACACGGCGCTCGGCCTCCGCCTATGGGGGCTCGGCCTGGGCCAGAGTATGGGAATCGTCTTCACGCCCGCAAGTGGATTTCAGCCCTCAGGATCCAGGGGAGCCATCACGCGGGGGCGCCTAATCTTCGGGCGGAATCGAAATGCGGCAGACGGAGGTGCTGATCGCTGATCGAGTTGACCTGAAGGACGATGTTCTCGCCCATAAGCAACTGGCTCCGGATGTCCTCGGGCAGCTTCTCCGCCCCGCCGACGACACTGGCCAGCAGGCTCGCGTGGTCCATCTTCGCCTTTAGTATGTTGCCGATATTCATGGGGACCCCGGTTTGGCCGGAAATGATGCTGTTGCCGATGCGTATTACCTGCTCGATCGCGGTACGCACCAGAGATTCAGCGCTGCCGATCAGCAGTTTGTGGATGAATTGCAGCTTCGCAACGTCGTTGGCCGAACATCCGGACGCCTCGATGTGCAACTGCGCCAGTAACATGAGGTTAATCAGGCGCTCCTGCGCGTCGACAAGCAGTTCATGGTGAGCGGCGTCGTTGCTACCGGGCGCGTTGTTGCGCCGCCGCGCCAGTAATTGCTCGACCATGCGTGCGGTCACGAACGCCTTGTCGATGATGGCCGAGGCGCGATAGCTTTCGCCGTTGTCGGCTTGCACGACGGATGCGGGGGCGGATGCGGGGGCGGATGCGGGGGGGGGCG
>NZ_CACVCG010000109.1 GCF_902729435.1 Magnetospirillum sp. UT-4 | reverse complement strand
GTATCCCTCCGGCGTGGACCGCCTTCCCGGCCGGGTGAGCTTCGGCGAATCTGATCGCCTGATTGGCGTTGAAGTTGGCGGAAGTGTCCACGGATTCATTTATGGACAGAAACTCGACCGGGCGGCGGCGGAACCGTTCTTGGCCTGAGGATCTGAAGCGGGAGATCGTCGCGGCGACCTACGAGCCCGGGGCCTCTGTGGCCGGGGTGGCGCGGCGGTACGGGGTCAACGACAGTCAGGTTTTCACTTGGCGCAAGCGTTTCGGGGGACAACAGGGCGAGACGGTGCCGGCCCATATGGTGCCGGTGGTGGTGGCCGAGGACATGGCGGCCGCCGGGCGGAAGGAAGCCTCTTCTTCTGCCGGCGTGGTGGAGATCAATCTGGCTGGTGGCTACCGTGTCCGTGTCGGCGATGGTGTCGGTGCCCAGCTGCTGTGCCGGGTCTTGGACGTGCTGGAGCGGCGATGATCCCGGTTCCGACGGGCGTCCGGGTCTGGCTGGCGGTCGGGCGGACGGACATGCGGCGCGGCATGAACGGCTTGGCGCTGCTGGTGCAGGAGGCGCTCGGCCGCGATCCCCACGCCGGTGACCTGTTCGTTTTCCGGGGTGCTCGGGGGGATCTGATCAAGGTCCTTTGGCACGACGGCCTGGGCATGTCGCTGTACGCCAAGCGCCTGGAGAAGGGGCGGTTCATCTGGCCCTCTCCGGCTGACGGCGTGGTGGCGATCTCGTCGGCCCAACTGGCCTACATGCTCGACGGGATCGACTGGCGCAACCCGCGCCACACCTTCCGCCCGCGAAGTGCCGGATAGGGCGGAAACCCACATTTTTAGCGAGTCAGCGGCCGGGTTTTATGATTCCATTGGGGCATGGAAATCGGCCGCGAGACCCCGACAGACGACATCGACGCCCTGAGGGCGGAGCTGGCGGTCGCGCGCGCCAGGGCCGCCGAGGACCAGGCGCTGATCGCGCACCAGAAGCTGCAGATCGAGAAACTGAAGCGCGAACTCTACGGCCCCCGGGCGGAACGCTCGGCCCGCCTGATCGACCAGATGGAGCTGGCGTTCGAGGAACTGGCGGCGGCGGCCACCGAGGACGAGATCACCGCCGAGAAGGCCGCGGCGCGCACCACCAACGTGGCGGCCTTCACCCGCAACCGTCCTGCCCGCAAGCCGTTTCCCGAGCATTTGCCGCGCGAGCGGGTGGTCGAGCCGGCTCCGTCGGCCTGCTCCTGCTGTGGCGGTGACCGGCTGCGCAAGATCGGCGAGGACGTCACCGAGACCCTGGAGGTGATCCCGCGCCAGTGGAAGGTCATCCAGCGGGTCCGCGAGAAGTTCAGCTGCCGGGACTGCGAGAAGATCAGCCAGGCGCCGGCGCCCTTCCATGTGACCCCGCGCGGCTGGGCCGGCCCCAGCCTGCTGGCCATGATCCTGTTCGAGAAGTTCGGGCAGCACCAGCCGCTGAACCGCCAGGCCGAGCGCTATGCCAAGGAGGGTGTGCCGCTCAGCCTGTCCACGCTGGCCGACCAGGTGGGCGCCGGCTGCGCCGCCCTGGAGCCGTTGATCCGGCGCATCGAGGCCCATGTGTTTGCCGCCGCGCGTCTGCATGGCGACGACACCACGGTGCCCGTCCTGGCGAAGGGTAAGACCGACACCGGCCGATGTTGGGTCTATGTCCGCGACGACCGCCCCTTCGGCGGACCGGCACCACCGGCGGCCATGTTCTACTATTCGCGCGACCGGAGAGGTGAACACCCCCAGGCCCATCTCGCTGGGTATGCCGGGCTGCTTCAGGCGGACGCCTATGGGGGCTATGGCGCACTCTACCTGCCCGACCGAAAACCCGGGCCAATCCTGGAGGCCGCCTGCTGGGCGCATGCGAGGCGTCCGTTCTTCGCCCTAGCCGACCTGGCGGCCAATGCCCGCCGCAAGGCCGAGGGCCGGGCTGCCTCGGTGATCTCGCCCCTGGCGCTGGAGGCGGTCCGGCGCATCGACGCCCTGTTCGAGATCGAGCGCGCCATCAGCGGCCAAGACGACGACCGGCGGCGGGCGATCCGCCAGGAGCTCAGCGCCCCCCTGGTCGCCGACCTGGAACGATGGCTGACGGAGAAGCGCGCCGGTCTGTCGCGAGGCAACGATCTTGCCAAGGCCATGGACTACATGCTGAAACGCTGGCCCGCCTTCACCCGCTTCCTCGACGACGGCCGCGTCTGCACGACCAACAATTCCGCCGAACGCGCCCTTCGTGGCATCGCGCTCGGCCGGAAGTCCTGGCTCTTCGCCGGGTCCGACCGCGGTGGACAGCGT
>NZ_CACVCG010000108.1 GCF_902729435.1 Magnetospirillum sp. UT-4 | reverse complement strand
GGAAACCGGCGTGCAAAATTGACCCCCTAACCGGGGAAATCGGCGTCGAATTTTGACCCCCCTATACCCTGGTGACGGCGACCATCATCCGATGTGACGACACGTCGGAGCAAACCAGGGGATGTTGATCGTGGAAACGATAGGGCGGGTCCGCCGGGACCATTTCGTCGAGAAGAAGGGGATCAAGCGGATCGCGCGCGAGCGCGGCCTGTCGCGCAACACGGTGCGCAAGATCCTGCGCTCCGAGGAGACCGCGTTCAGCTACGAGCGGGAGCATCAGCCGCTGCCACAGCTCGGTCCGCATGTTGAACTTCTGGAGACGATGCTGAAGGAGAACGGGCGCAAGGGACGGCGCGAGCGCCTGACGATGACCCGGATATTCCAGCTGCTGGAAGAGTCCGGTTACACCGGCGGCTATGACGCCGTCCGACGGCATGCGCAGCAGTGGAAGCGGAGCAATACCCAGGCGGCGGGTGGGGCGAGTGTCGCGGCCTACGTCCCGCTGTGGTTCGCGCCGGGCGAGGCGTACCAATTCGACTGGAGCCACGAGATCGCGGTGCTCGGCGGGGTGACGACGACGATCAAGGTCGCGCACATCCGCCTGTGCCACAGCCGGANGGTGGGGCGAGTGTCGCGGCCTACGTCCCGCTGTGGTTCGCGCCGGGCGAGGCGTACCAATTCGACTGGAGCCACGAGATCGCGGTGCTCGGCGGGGTGACGACGACGATCAAGGTCGCGCACATCCGCCTGTGCCACAGCCGGATGTTTCTAGTGGTGGCGTATCCGCGCGAGACCCAGGAGATGGTGTTCGACGCCCATGACCGGGGCTTCCGCTTCTTTGGCGGGGCCTGCCAGCGCGGCATCTACGACAACATGAAGACGGCGGTGGACGCGATCTTCACCGGCAAGAACCGGCGTTTCAACCGGCGCTTCGAGCAGCTGTGCTCGCACTACCTGGTCGAACCGGTGGCCTGCACCCCCGCCGCGGGCTGGGAGAAGGGCCAAGTGGAGAACCAGGTCGGCAACGTCCGCGAATGGTTTTTCACGCCGCGTGCGCGCTTCGCCACCTTGGCCGAGTTGAACGACTGGCTGATGGAGCAATGCTTGAAGAGGGCCGCCGAGCCTCATCCCGAGATGAAGGATCGCAGCGTGGCCGAGGTCTTCGCCGAAGAGAAGGCGGCGCTGATCGGCTATCGCGGCCCGTTCGACGGCTTCCATGAAACCCACACCACGGCCTCGAAGTGCTGCCTGGTGCGTTTCGACCGCAACCGCTACAGCGTGGACGCCACGGCCGCCAACCAGCCGGTCAGCGTCCACGCCTATGCCGACCGGGTGGTGATCCGCCACGGCGGCGAGGTGGTGGCCGAGCACGCCCGCGTGTTCGGCCGCGACCGCACCGTCTACGAGCCGTGGCACTATGTCCCGGTGCTGGCCCGCAAGCCCGGGGCGCTGCGCAACGGCGCACCCTTCCGCGACTGGGAGCCGTCGCCGATGCTGGCCACAATCCGCCAGAGACTGGGCAATGGCAACGACGGCGACCGGCACTTCGTCGATATCCTGATGGCGGCCCGGGAATACGGCCTGGAGGCGGTGGAGGCCGCCTGCGCCAAGGCGCTGGCCGCCGGGACCTGCACCAGCGCGGTGGTCCTCAACCTTCTGGCCCGGCAGATAGAACCGGTGGCCGCCAAGCCGGTTGCCACCCCCGATACCCTGGTGCTGGCCATCCCACCGGTAGCCGACTGCGCCCGCTACGACACCCTGCTGCTGGGGGCTTGCCATGGAACGGCATGACCTGCTGGCGATGATGTCGGCATTGCATCTGGCCGGGATGCGCACCGCCTACGACGAGGTGATGGCCGACGGCATCCGCCGCCAGCACTCGGCCCAACGCATCCTCGGTGACTTGCTGCAGGCCGAACTGGCCGAGAAACAGGCCCGCTCCATCCGATACCGCCTGGCCTCGGCCAAGCTGCCGTTGGCCAAGGAACTGGCCGACTTCGACTTCTCGGTGTCGCCGGTCAACGCCCCCCTGGTGCGCGACCTCCATCAGGGCGGCATGCTGTCGCCGCCCCGCAACGCCGTCCTGGTCGGCGGCACCGGCACCGGCAAGACCCACCTGGCCATCGCCATCGCCGCCCATTGCATCCGCAACGGCGCACGCGGCCGCTACTTCAATGTCGTCGATCTGGTCAACCAACTGGAGGCCGAGGCCCGCGCCGGAACCACCGGCAAGCTGGCCGAGCAACTCACCCGCCTCGATCTCGTCGTCCTCGACGAACTGGGCTATCTGCCATTTCCCCAGAGCGGCGGCCAACTGCTCTTCCATCTGGTCAGCCGCCTCTACGAGCGCACCGCCATCGTCATCACCACCAACCTGGCCTTCGCCGAATGGGCCTCCGTCTTCGGCGACGTCAAGATGACCACGGCGCTGCTGGACCGCTTGACCCACCACTGCGACATCATCGAGACCGGCAACGACAGCTGGCGCTTCAACAACCGAAGCTGATCCCTCCCCCGGACCCCCACCCCGGCGGGATTGCCCAGGTGGGTCCACAGGAAACCTCCCAAGCGCGCCCTCCGCCAGCTTCGTGACGAGCGCTGCGGGCGCGCTCGGGCCCCTCCTATGGACTACCTGGACAACCCGCCGCCCCGTCCAACAGGGGGGTCAAAATTGGACGCCGATTCGGGCGGTAAAGGGGGTCAGTTTTCGACGCCGATTGACA
>NZ_CACVCG010000107.1 GCF_902729435.1 Magnetospirillum sp. UT-4 | reverse complement strand
GGGTTAGTCGCTGTTGGCGGGTGTAGTTTCTGGTGATTGCGCCATGGATTTTGCCGATTTGCTCTCGGAATGCGGTGAAAAGTTTTGCAGTTTGTCTGAGGTAATCTCTATTTGCCGGCTCTATGGCGTCTATTTCTGTTAGCAAGGTATCCAAGGGCGTCGTTGACGGTTGGAGTCCTGCATATACTTGATCGTATACCCAGCGGTATGTTTCGACGGTACGCCGCCGTGCCCAGCCGCTTGCCGCCGCCGCTGCGACGGTCTCCATTTCGATCACATGCAGGGGTCTCATGACCATCACGTCATTAAGCATCCGTTGCCCCTGGTAATTCGCGGGTAGGCTGGCGAACATTTCGACGGACGAGCTGTATTGCTCGGGCCTTATCCCTTTGGTCGAAAACGCTGAAAGCCTCTTGAAGCTGTCCGTCGCCACGTGGCTGAAGGACTGGATGCTTTTTTGATCGCCGAAATCCACCAGGCCCGAGACCACGCTGGCCACTTGCGGTGAGCGCAGGCGGACGGCTTCGGCAAGCTGGTTGGCCGCGTTGGCGGTCTTTGTGTAAAGCTCCCTCCCACCATCCCGCTGGGCGCGATCGCGAACGAAGATCAGAACTTGGGCCAGCTCGGCATCCGCACTGTCGTTTATGCCAACGCTTCTTAGCATTTCCCGGATGTGCGGGTTCTCGCCGGTCACGATGAGGGATTGCACCATATACGCAGCCAAGACGTTCCGCGCCCATTTCAGGGAGTCGCCCTCCAGTTCATGGGCTACGGTCTTCGATATTGTGCCAATTTCATCCATTTGCTCGTCAAGCAACGGCTTTTCGAAAATGGTTTGTTTCCAGTCGGCGCGCAGTCGGCCCCGTGCCTCGTTGCGCAAATCCTCCATGTGAGCCCGTAAGTCGGCCGACAGGGAACCCACCGACCGAAGGGCGTCAATGCGCACCAGACGCGGCAGGGGCGCCAGTTTTGGGAGGTCCTGAATGTCGTTCAGCAAACCCACCCGGCGGTCGAAAGCGGCGCCATCGACCGAGCAAGGAAGGTCATTGCAGATGGTCCGCAAGAGTTGGAGTGTGGGGACGGTCCGCGCGGGCCCGCTTCGTCCGGAAATATCGTCGCTGATGGTGACTTGAACCAGGCCGCCCAAATCCGCCAACCTGTTCGCCATCCGTCGCTCGGGGCCGGGGGCAAGGTCCTTTGCCCGGCGGATCAACTGCAGGGCATCGGAGGGAATACCTCCGTTCGAGGAGGAAACCTTCACTTCGAGCCCATCCAGCTCCGCCATCACGGCGTTGAAGCGCTGGCCGGTTTCCCATGAGTCTTTTAGGAGGTACGCGCCGAAAGACAACAGCGGGGTGATGACGGCGGCCGCAAGAATGGCCTGCCTTGTATTGGCCTTACGGCGAGCCCGCGCCTTTTCCGCGGCAATGCGTAGTTTTTCGGCTTCTTCCTTTTGAGCCGCGATCCAAGCCATTCTCTCCATTATGTTGGGGGCGGCCAAGTTGAACAGTTTGCCGAACACCCGGCTGGTGTCGTCGGACCAAATGCCGCCGCCATGGCCTTGAGCTTGGACAACCCCTTTTCCGTTCGTCTTGTAGCAAAGTACCTTTTCGACGGAATGAGGGATGTCGGCGAAATCCGCCATGAATTTCTTCACAAAATCGATGTCATCGATATTGGTGTTTGCGGCGGCCCCATGAAACTGTGTGAATGCGATAATGGTCGGTATCCGCCGGGCCTTGGCGAGAAGTAAAATGTTTTCGTAAACATACGGAAAACACATTTCCCGTTTCGGATTGTTGTTTGAACCCGGAAGGTGTTGTGCATTCACCGTCAATAGCAGGGCGCTGCATTCCGCCACCATATCGTTGAGCTTGCCCACATCGGGGTTTTCCTTAAGGCTGGCAGAATCCAGCTCCATCAGCCGATCAAGGTCACCGCCCTTGAAATCCATCAGGTACAGCGGTGGGGAAGTGTCGGCAATTCCGGTCTTCACGCGGATGTAATGGCATCTGTCGCTGCCGGCGGGCGGGCGCCCCTCTGCGGCCAAGGCTCGGTGGATATTGGTGAAAGTGGAGTTGCCGGGGAAATGCGGATCGATGAGCACCTGCCCCCAATCCACATTAATCCTTTGGATGGTGTTGAAGAAGGCGCTCAGCAGGATGGTCTTGCCCGAGCCCTGCGCTCCAAGCACACCGATCAGCACGCCGTTGTTCAGCTCCTCACGGCTCGGTTCCGGCACGATCGTGTCGACCGTCTCAATTTCTTCCTCTTCCTGACCCACCCGCCCCTCCATAGCGCAACGCCGCCAACAAGGAAAATACCAAAGGATGTGGACTTGTGGCGAGGAAAAACCCTGGGCTTTACGTGGTTCTGCCACGCAATGAAAAATGGAAGAGGTGGTCAGAAAAAATATGTATCAACGCATTCGCTGTGCGACGACGGCAAATTGCCGACATAATATTCCTTTTGAATTGCCATCAAAAATATAAGCGATCGGGGCGTGTTTAGGGTGATTGTTTTTGTCGATAAGTTCGGCACCAAGAGGTTGTGGCGCACAATAAGGCCCGGTGTTAATGGCAGATATTCGCTTGGGCAGCGCGCCATGGCCTTCCTAATCCAGGCTTTTGGATCTCTGGGGGGGGCGGAACGCATCGGGTGGTTGATGGAAGTCGCCTGGCTTGGGCGGTCTCAGCCAAATTCTCCCGGCAGCAGCGCTCCCAGGCTCGCCGAAGCCGAAATGAAATGTTTTAGTTGTGTTGGCGAGCGGCAGTCTGTTACGTGACGGGAGGCGTTGCGGTA
>NZ_CACVCG010000106.1 GCF_902729435.1 Magnetospirillum sp. UT-4 | reverse complement strand
GACGAACGCTCACGCGCTCTCCTCTGGATGAGGCCACAGATAGGGAATGACCTGATTTGGCGCTGCGGGGACCTTCAGCTCCGGCCTAAACCTTGGTGTGGCCCTTGATCTTGAAGGCGTAGATGTAGAGGTCGGTGTCGCGCGGTTCGCGCGGGCGGGCCTTGGCGTTGCGGCTGGCGCGGAAATAATCGACCACGTCGTGGGCGTCGTACTCGTCCTTGGCGCGGCGGACGATCCACGGGTCGCCCTTCTCGCGCACCTGGTGTTTGGTGAACAGGGTGGCGGTCGGGGTGCCGGTGCAGCCGATGAACCACTCGGCGAAATCACCGCCGTACTTGGTGATATGGTCCTCGATTTCGCCGATGATGACCGAGCGTGATTTCACCGCCATCGACGGCCCCCCCTTGTCGTCCCCGCCCGACCATAAGCCCACCTCAGCCGGCACGCAATCGGGCGCTCACACTATTCCACCCAGATCCGCACCGAGCCCTCCTCCGGGGCCAGCTCGAGCACCCGGTGGTTGCCGCTGTCGCTGACCAGCAGCCGGCCGGGTCCATCGGCGGCGATGCCGGACGGCTCCGACGGCAGCCGGCCGGACGAGGCGCCGTGCCCGAAGCGGGCGACGTCGCGCACGCTGCCCCCCGCCAGATCGACCACGCGGATGGCGGAATTGTAGGTGTCGGCGACGTACACGCGGCCATCGGCGACGGCCAGGCCCAGCGGGTGCTGCAGGCGCGCCTCGGCCAGCGTGCCGTCGACGTGGCCGTAATCGAACAGCCCCGCCCCCACCAGGGTCTCGACCCGGCCGCCGTCCAGATCGAGCCGCCGCAATGCCGAGGATTCGGCGTCGGCGAAGAACAGCCCGGTGCTCTCGGGGCACAGCGCCAGGCCCGAGGGCTGGGCCAGCACCGCCTCGGCGGCCGGCCCGTCGACCAGACTTTCGGCGCCGGTGCCGGCCAGCGGCGTGACGGTGCCGCCGGCCAGATCGACCAGCCCGAGCTGGTGGCTGCCGGCATTGGCGAAATACAGCCGCCCCCCGGCCACCTCGAGGTCCCAGGGCGAGGCCAGGGCGCAGCTTCCGGCGCCGGAGGCATGGCGCAAGGCGGGACCGCGGAAGCCGGCCATGCCGGCCACCGTGTCGACCCGGCCGCTGGCCCGGTCGATACGCCGGATCAGGTGGTTGCCGGTATCGGCGACGTAGATGGCGCGCTCGTCGCAGGCCAGCCCCTCGGGGCCGTTGAAGGCGGCGGCGGCGCCGGTGCCGTCCTGCCAGCCGGGCCGGCCGCTGCCGAAGCGCGCCACCTCGCCGCCATCGTCGTCGAACAGCGCCACCTGGTGATGACCGCCATCGGCCACCGCCCACAGCCTGGCGCCGCCATCCGGGCAGCGCTTGATCTTGCCGGGAAAGCGCAGCCGGCCGCCGCCCTCGGTGATGGGGCTGACCGCCAGCGGCCGGGGCGCCAGCTCGCCGCGCTCGAAGAATTCCCGCACCATGTCGCCGATCCCCTCGACCAGCAGATCGGGATGGGGCTCGCCGGGCAGGGCGCCGATGACGTAGCCGTCCGGCGAGATCATGGCCAGGGTCGGCCAGGCGCGGATGCAGTAATCGTCCCACAGGGTCAGGCGCGGGTCGTGCACCACCGGATGGGTGATGCCCAGCCGGGCGATGGCGCCGGCCAGCGCCGCCGGGTCGCATTCATGGGCGAATTTCGGGCTGTGCACGCCGATCACCGCCACCTCGTCGGCGAAGCGCTCCTCGATGCACTTGAGCACCGGCAGGGTGTGGACGCAGTTGACACAGCAGAAGGTCCAGAAATCCAGCACCACCAGCCGCCCCTTCAGATCCGCCAGGGACAGCGGCGCATCGACGTTGAACCAAAGCAGTCCGGGGCGGTCGATCTCGGGGGCGCGGGTGATGCCGAACATGGACGGGCGTTCGCCTCCTTGGGAGTGGCAGCCCGCCTGTTCGGGCAGGGGGCGAATCCAATGGTTACCTCTATAAGGCAGTGGCAGTGGACGGTTGCAAGGGTGGGTCCTGTCGTTCACGTCTAGCCCTAATTTTTCTATGGGATTATCCTTCGGCGTTTTCAGCTTCCCGACAGGTGCGGTCATGGCCATCAAGGATATTCTGGTTCATATGGACGACAGCGAGCGCTGCCGCATCCGCCTGGCCCTGGCGGCCAGGATCGGTGCCATCCACCAGGGACACCTGATCGGCCTGAACGTCCGCACCCGGGTCGAGCTGCATCACTACATGGCGCTGAAAAGCGGCAGCCGCTTCGACAACATCCACGACGGCCACAATATCGAGGCGGCGCGCAAGGCCAAGGCGCTGTTCGAAGGCCTCGAGGTGGCCGATGGCGTGACCAAGGAATGGCGCAACGTCGAAGGCGCGCAGCTGGAGATGATGTCCATGCACGCCCGCTACGCCGACCTCACCCTGATCGGCCAGGCCGACCACAGCAACGGCGAGAAGCCGCTGTGCGACGCCCTGATCATGGCGGTGGGACGGCCGGTGATGATCGTGCCCCGGGTGGGCCGGTTCGAGACTGTCGGCGAGCGCATCCTGGTGGCGTGGAACGCCAGCCGCGAGGCCACCCGCGCCGTGCACGACGCCATGCCGCTGCTGTCCAAGGCCAAGATGGTGCGCGTGGTCGCCGGCGAGCCCGAGGGCGGCGCCGTCCACGGCGAAAATCCCGGCGCCGATCTGTCCGCCCACCTGCAGCGCCACGGCGTCAACGTGGTGTGGGAGCACCTCAACGCCGAGGGCATCAATGTCGGCGAGACCCTGCTCAACCGCGTCGCCGACGAGGGCATCGACATGATGGTGATGGGCGCCTACGGCCATTCCCGCTTCCGCGAGATGGTCCTGGGCGGCGCCACCCGCCACCTGCTCAACCACATGACGGTGCCGGTGCTGATGAGCCACTGAACCGCGATGCGGACAGCGAGCCGAGGGGATTCATCCATCCCCTTTCGGCCGTTCAACGCATCGGCGTCGTGGCCCCGTGTGGGACGGGACTCGAATCGCCCCCCTCACCCGTCATCGCCGGGCTTGACCCACTTCTGTCCGG
>NZ_CACVCG010000105.1 GCF_902729435.1 Magnetospirillum sp. UT-4 | reverse complement strand
CGCTCTAGCCATTGGGTTGGCGTATTTATCCTTGAATGTCCAGTTTGGGCCGTGAACGGAATGGCGGCTATCGGACGCGAAACAGGTAATACAGACGCTGCCGTGAAAAAGTGCTGTGGCAGCTACTGACCCAGAAGAGGCATTTGATGCGTGAAATTTCTCCCAACTCAGGAAAGCCGGATCTTCAGAGGATCGACGGCCCCAAGGCGCTTGGCTTCTTTGTCGAAAGCTTTTTCCCAGACAACACGTAACTGGGACTTTAGCTTTCCTGCCATCGGTCCAGATTTCCAAGTTTTTCCACTCGATCCCAACAGTGGGCTTTTAGGGTAAGCAGCCTTCAATGCGTCTTTCAGGGCGTTTGCCTGGGCCATCAGACCTTCGTTTGCGGCTTTCTTCAGCCCTAGTTCGCGCTGGGTTGCCCTGAGCTTGACCTCAATCTCATGGAGGCGCATTTCAAGCTCATGAACCTGTTTCGCTGTTGGCGGCTTCTGTTTTGGTTCCGGAGGGGAGGGCAGGACGGAAGCGCCAAGGGCATGGGCAAGACCTTCAACCCGAACACGAGCAATCTGAAGCTCATGCCCCACGAAATCCAGAGTGTCATCAATCAGATTGCTCATGGAAATCTCCTGTTTGGTGGCCACAGGCGGGTCTCCGCCACGGTCGTGGTCCAATCACTTCGTGACAGCCTGATCAATCCTGGTGATGATTTCCACCCACCGCATCCAGTCGTCGAGATTGTTATCGAACTCGATCAGCAGGGCTACAGCGCGGCTTCCGTCACGGCGGATTTCCTCGAATTTCTTCACGGCCAGCACCACCTCCATCTTCGGACAGATGATTGCGGTGACCGAGGCTATCCCGGCTCCATATGTCTCAAATTTGACGCCATGCATGGAGATGTCGATTGCGGGGGTTTCCCGCTTGTCGCCATCCTCACCGATCCATTGAACCTCCATGGCTCCGGGCGGAACAGATACGCGCAATGAGAACCGTCGCTCGACATTGACAGCCCCGCTCTCATTGACGAGAAGCTTACGTCGCAGTTTCTCCGCATCATCGAGAGCGTTCTTGACCTTGGCGTCGATGTACTGAGATGCAAGGTCCAAGGGTACGGCGGGTCCAGCCTTGGCCGACGACGCGACCGGCGCTCGCCGACGGAAGAAAGCATAAACCCCGGCGGCTCCTCCCAGCAGCACCAGCACGATCAACCAGGATGAGGGCTGGTCATCTTTTGAAGGTGACGGAGCCACGGGTTGTAGCGGTGCCGGTTCTGGTGCTTTCGTTTCAACCGGTGGAGCTGGCTGCTTGGAGGCTGGCATCTCCTTGGGCTGAACCTTTGCCGCGATCTCGGGAATGGCGGTCAAGGCGACTGCCGCCCGGTTCTCATGGTCGTCAGGCAAAGCCTCCTTGACGATGGCACTGGAATGCTGCTGCAAGGCCGTCATGGCCTTCTGCAACTGCTCGACAGGGTTTTCCTGAGCGGCAACCCGCATGGGCAGATACTGGGCTCCCGCCGCCTTGGCCCAGGTTTTGAGATAGTAGGAGGTTCCCGACAAATCCCAGATGATAAGCCTATCTCCGATCAACTTGGCGATGCCCGGCAACTGGCCTTCGATCAGTTCGATATTGCGGGCGTGGTAAAGTGTGCCGAGTTTCTCAAACCGCTTCCGCTTCGAGACCCCGGCATCCTTCATCTGCTGATGCTGGCGGTTTAGATCATCATAGCGGGGGTCCGCTTGAACCTCCTTGCTGAGATAGCCCAGTTTGGCATCCCAAATTTCCGGCTCTCCATCGGATATGATGATCGCCAGTTTGGTGGAGGGTTTGGCAAAATTCAGAAGATACCGAAAAGGCATCTCCAAGTCGGTCGCCTTGCCAGCCATCTCGATTTCGTCAATCGCTTGGTTCAGTGCCTTAATGTCGGTGGCGGTATCGCGCTCAACGGCAAGGTGGCGGTATAGGGCTTCATCAAAGCCGACGACTTCGATTTTATAGGGATTATCGAAAGTCTTCAGGAAGGTCAAAAGCCAAGCCTTTGAGGCAAGCTTTGGATCATGCTTTCCAACCGACCCCGATTGATCGAACAGGATCATGATGTCCGGTTGTTCCTGGGCCGAACCCGATCCAACCGAACCAACCAGAACACAGACAATCAAGGCGACAGTTCGGATGGCGCGAGCAAGCATGTTCGCCTCCCGTCTATTCGAGGTTGGACAGGATGGTCGAACGCTTCTCCGCCAGGAAATCCTTGATTTCAGTCTCGGCCATGAGCTTGCGCTCCGAGGCGAAGGCCGAAAAATATTCGTGGATGCTGTCGAATTCGGCAGTAACTTTTTCGATCAGCTGACGCCGCAGGTCGGTGACCTCGGATTGGTAACTGCTCTCGAACCGTTCCTGAAGCCGCGACTTCTCGGACTCCGTCCACGCCATGATTTTGGACAGCGCCAATTCCTTCTGCGCGGCTACCGCCGCTTCCATCTCAGATAATCTTTCTCGGCGGCGCTCGTCGATGGCCCGATCCAGTTCGGCCATCTCCGCCTCAATCTCACGCTGCCGAGACAAGAGAGTGGTGATGCTCTCGTCGAGAGCGTCCTTGGTCCGGGTGAGATCGGCAACGTCGGCGGACAGATCATCCACTTGCGCTTTTCTGCGGTCGGCCTCGTCCTGAAGGTCGGAGACGGCGTCGGCCAGCTTCCGCTCACTCTCGCGAAGCTGGTGAACTCGCGCCTCAACCGCGCTCCTAGCCGCATTGGCGGCATTGATTTCGTCTTGCTCGGCAGCCAGCTTCGCAGCCCTGCGGGTATCGATGCCGCGCTCATATTCCTCCACGGACGCGATCAGGGATGCCTCCTTGGCAGTCAGAGCCTTTACCCGGGCTTCAAGATCGGCCTTCTGTCGGGTCAGCTTTCCTGCATCATCGATGCCCTGAAAGTTTATGGTTCGGCCACCCTTGGCGGCTGTCTTCGCCTTGGTTCGATCAGCCAGTTTGGACACGCCAACCATGACGGCAAAGAAGCCACAAGCCGACAGCACGATCAGAAGTATAGGCATCATCCTCCCCCAAATGGCAGACAGCCATACGAATTTAGACTAGCACATCAGCTGTTACCGCCCATGCCAAAAGCCGACAGCCCCCAACAGGGCAAGTAAATGACGGTTTGTGGCACACCTCAGACGGCCCGCCTTTTCCGCGCAACGTCCGCTGTCGGGAGCCTGCGCTGATCCACGGAACGGCGATGATGGGCGCGAAGCGGTCAATTGGCCACCCGCGATGCCGCCCCCGCGCTAACCC
>NZ_CACVCG010000104.1 GCF_902729435.1 Magnetospirillum sp. UT-4 | reverse complement strand
GGGTTAATGACGGCGATCTCCTGGCGCGAAAGCTTGGATGACCGGCGCGCGGACATGGTTCAGCATCCCCCTCGGAAGGTGCGCCAAAATGTACCGGCATTTAGTCAGCGAGACAACCGATGCGCGCCAATGAAGGCTGCCTATATCGCCCCTGGTAGGCAGAGTGTTTCGGGGACCGCTTGCGGCCCTCGAGGATGCGCCAGAACACGGGCGGCGGGACGGGTCAGGTTACCTCCTCGCGCTCATCCTAAACCGCAAATTGCGCCGACCAACCGTCCGCCCAGCCCCAATGCGTCATCAGCATATTGCACGATCAGCGGATTGGGGCGCGCACCGGATCGAATCCTGTGCAACCTCGTGACTGCGTCGGCTTCCCGCCCCGGCATTGCTTGCGCCAGCAGCGTCAAGGCAATCGCCGTTGATCGCGAGATGCCTGCGCCGCAGGTCACCAACAGGCGGGCCTCTGCTGGCATCTCAGCGGCAAAGGTGAGAGCGGCGAGAACATGCTCGCGGGTTGGCAACACCACACCGCCCTGGAGCGCGAGAGACGTCACGTCGGTTAAAGCAGTGACGTCATGGAACTCCAATCGCAGCATCGTGACCCCAGCCGGGCTGTCCGGCCCCGTGCTCTCTGGGTCGGTGATCAAGATCATATGCGTTGCCGCGAAGTCCCAGACCGTCTGGTTGATCTCATAGTGGCCGCATACGGCGAGGGCGGTGGGATCAGCGGTCATCGAGGGTCCGGCCTGGATAAATAGGTGCGTCCAACCAGGAGAATACCATGCGCTACGCCGAGATAATTGCCCCCAGAACGCCGAAGCCCAAGCCGAAGCCCAAGCCGAAGCCGAAGCCGAAGCCCACGCAGGAGGTCTCACTCAGCACGAAAACTGATCACCTCCCGGCCCCAAGCGCGCGATAGGCGCTCGCGCGACCAATCCCCAAGCTGGTCGCTGACCACCATCCGCGAGAAGGTGGTCAAGATCGGCGCGAAGGTGATCGCCCACGCACGCTACGCCATCTTCCAGATGGCCGAGGTCGCGGTGCCGCGCGACCTGTTCCTGTGCATCCTCGACATGATCGACGATCTGCGACCACGAGAGCCCGCGCCATGTTGACGGCTGATGTCGTCGGCACGGGGCGAACGGCAGGCGAAGTGCGCCCGCCACGTTGCGAAACGGGCTGGAACCGCGTGGCAGGAGACCCCCGAAGCGGTCGAGGTGGCAATCATGCTGCGGCGAACGCTGACGTCTTGGCATTCCGGCTTCCGGTTGGGCCGATAATCGGCTATTTTGGTGTCAATCAGGGGCCGATGGTCCGCCTATCTGGGAAATGTCGGATGAACGTGAAGCACGGGCGCGCTGTTATCGTCGAGGATAACACCCAGATGAGACAACTCATCCAGGTGGTTCTAGAGTCACTCGGCATTAAGGAGATCGTCTCGGCTGCCAATGGTGCCGAGGCCATCTCTGCTCTCCAGACTGGCGGGACGGACATCGTCTTCATGGACTGGCGGATGGATGTCATGGATGGACTGGAATGCACCCGTCGAATCCGAGCCGGTGTAGACGGGGTCGATCCGAAAACAGCTATCGTTATGGTGACGGGGATGGGTGGCGAAAAGAATTCCGATACGGCTTATGCCGCCGGAGTAGATCTCTTTATCGAGAAACCGATCTCCGTGAAAATTCTGCTCGCTGGTGTCGAGAAGATACTTGGCCGCTTGCCTGGATGATCCCCGCGCACCGGGGCAGGCCAGACATGGGCTGGCCAAGGTCATACGGTTCAGGCTGATGATGATCGCCGCCGGATACGAGGGCGGCAACGACGCCACCGGCCTGCGGCTCGATTCGGTGTACAAGATGGCGCTGGATCACCATCGGGCCGGGCGCTGTGCTCGCAATCGACCATCTCGCGGCTGGAGAACCTTCCGGGCAATAGGGCGCTTCTGCGCATGGGCCGCGCCATGTGCGATCTCTATTGTGCTGGATGGAAGCACCGTCATCACCGGCTCATTCAATTTTACGAAAGCTGCCCAGGAACGAAACGCCGAGAACCTGTTGGTCATTCGTGATCCCGTCATGGCGTCCCAATACGAGGCCAACTGGCGGAAACATGCCGGGCATTCCGAAGCTTACGAGGGACGGGGTGGACGGAACCGATGACCCATGGCGTAGGCGGCACGACAGATATCAGATGTGAATGCCTGCGGATCACCCCGGTCCCAGGCAGCAAACGGATGTTGGCCCTTGCCGATGTGCTGGTGGACATTGACGGGATAGAGATTGAGATCAACTCCATCAGACTGGAGCGCGAAGCCTACCGGGTTTCTGTCCGCCTGCCCGTGGATCGTGATAACCGGGCGCTGATCGTCGTCCCCGATCCCGTACGTGATGCAATTGCAGATGTCGTGTTGGCCGCCGGGCTGGAACAGGGGATCGTCCTGGAACGGACCATCACCATCGCGGTTGGCGCTGCACATGAATGAAGAAATTGAGCAGGAAGCTGAACGGCTGATCGCTCGCCATGGGACTCAAGCCGTCGCTGTCGCCAACGAGTGCGTAGAGCGTGCGCGGGCCTCCGGCGACATGCGCGCCTATGACGCCGCCCTGATGGTGCTGACCACGATTGAACGGTCGCAACAAACATCGTGATGTTGGGGTGGTCGTCACGCTCCGCTCACGCTGCGTATTCGCCATCTCGCACCCGGATGACGGTGGCACGAGACACGCCGTGGTCTCGGGCAATCTGGGAAACGCTAACGCCACCGCTCAGGGCATTGCGGATGGATTCCACAGAATCGTCATTCGTAACCTTGGGGCGTCCAAGCCGCTTTCCTTCGACCCTGGCTCGGGCCAATCCCGCCTGGGTACGTTCTACCAGGAAGTCTCGCTCGATTTCGGCCACCGCAGCGAGGGTCGAGAGCACGAGCTTGCCTGCCGATGAGGTCAGGTCCAAATCGCCAAGCTGGAGCACGCGGACCGAACAACCGGCCTGCTCCAGGGCACGGACCGATCCGAGGATGTCCACGGCATCGCGACCGAGCCGGTCCAGCTTGCTGACGATCAGCCGCTTCGGCTTCCTGGTCCGGCTGATGGTGTCCATCAGTTTGGCGAACTCCGGGCGCTCAATCGCGGGGACCTTGCCGCTGATGGTGTCGGCAAAGATGGCATCAGCCTCGTAGCCTGCCCGTTCAATCTCCAGCAACTGGTTCTCGGTCGTCTGACCCGACGTGGAGACACGGGCGTAGATGAACGTGTGCATTCCAAACACCCTGTTCAAAATGGATGTTCAGAATATCACGTGTCCAAAAGTTGCCAAGCGTATTTTTGGACACTCCATCTGCGCGGATCAACGACCTGTTCGGAAACGGTCGTTATAAGACAGGCTGGATTCAACGACACCCGGGAATTGACCCGGGGAACGACGACCGATACGACGCGGATGCCATCGTCATCGAGGTGCTTCAACGCCCCCCC
>NZ_CACVCG010000103.1 GCF_902729435.1 Magnetospirillum sp. UT-4 | reverse complement strand
GGAGCATCGGACCACAGGGAGCCTTCCATACGACTTCTTGCCTGCGTCACGACTGCGTATTACATATATGAAAGTCTGTGTCACGAGGCTGGAACGCTCCACATGTCCACCCCCACGATCACCTTCCGGGTGAAACCCGAACGGCAACAGGCCGTCCGCGAACTCGTCAACGCCATCAAGGATGATCCGGGCATGACGGCGGCCATACTGGAATTCATCCGCACGCGACCGTCCCTGGTTCCGGGAACTGGTGGCGACACGGCGATCCGCAACATCGGCCCGTTCCGCAACGAAGACGCTGCGTTGTCGTTCCTGGTCGGACGCCTCAAGACGGCGCTCCGTCCGGTGGCGCTTTTCCTGTTCGGCAGCCGCGCCGCCGGATCGGCACGCCCGGACAGTGATTTCGACCTTTTGGTCATCCTGCCCAACGACGAAAGCGGCCCCCCGGACTATTTCGCCGCCTATGCGCCGGTGGCGGGCTGCGGCATCGGCGTCGACGTCGTGCCCTGCCGCCTCGCCGATTTCGAGGCTGAACGGCAACGGCCCGGCACCATTGCCCATGCGGCGGACAGCGCAGGCCGGTTGCTGTATGCCAGCCCCGGCTCTCCCTTCCGTGACCGCTGGCGCGGTCAGGCGGTCAGCCAATGACGAACCGGCGCCTCTCCGCCCTGATGACCGCTGCCGAGCGCGACATCGAAGCCGCGCGACGATTGCTTCCCGAAATGCCCGACCAGGCGATCTTCCATGCCCAGCAGGCGGCGGAGAAAATGACGCGGGCGGTCTGCGAAGGCGAAGGACTCGCCGTCGGCCGCACACACAATATCGGACAGGCCGCCGGCTCCCTTCCCGACGGCCATGTTTTCAAGGAGGACCTTCTGGGCCTCGACAATCTGTCGGCGGCGGCCACGGCGTGGCGCTACCCTAGCCCCGGCGGCTGGTTCCCGGCCATGCCCGATCCGGGCGACGTCGAGGCGGCACTGGCCGACATCGAGGCGCTGCTGCCCGAGATCCGCGACTGGCTGGCCGAACGATAATCTCGGGAGGTCATCGTCGCGACATTGCCCACGCCTTCCGACGATGACGAGAGTGCCGCGATCCGGGAACGCCTTGTCGCGCTTGATGCGGAACGGACGGCCTTGGAAGGCAGGCTTGCCGGCCTCCTGACGCTTCAGATGGAACGACCGATCCCCGCGGCGCCACCCGCCGCCTCCACTGCGGGGACGATGACAGGGATACCGGGCGAATCCGATCACTCTGCTCACTACCTTGGGCGTCAGCGGTCAATATTTAATGGAACTGGTATTAGGTCCGGATCAGCAGGCGGCGTCGTTCAAGGCTACCGCCAATTCATCTTTGTTAGGGATGGGCTTTCGGTTCCTGTTGGCATAGAGGTAATAGCCGAGTGCAGCAATGCCAGCCCCCAGTAAAACCGGCCCCCATGCCCCAAGTCCAAGTCCCAGACTCAAACTGATCCCATGACCAGAGGCCGCACCAGTTCCGGTGCTCCACACTATGGGAGTGGCTGACTTGGCTCCCACAACCATCTTGCCGACAGCGGTGCCACATGGCCCAATGCCGCCCAGACCGGTACCTGCTCCGGTTCCTGCGCCTGCCCCTGCCCCTGCCCCTGCCCCCCATCCTATTGGAACGCCTTTGGCGCCCACGGCCATTTTGCCAACAGTCGTTTGCCCGAGGCCCAGCCCCGCCCCAGATCCGGTCTTTACGCCAAGACCTTTAAAGGCTCCCGCCTTGCTCCCTAAAGCTGAGCTTCCGTTCATAGGGCAACCCTGGCCTGCGGGCATGGAATGAAGACGCAAAGGCATGATGAACTATCCTTCAAGGCATCTGGTGGCAGGCTTAGAGTTTTGAACTTCCTGCCGACAGGACTTCGGAATCGGCCAGTTCAATTTGTAGGCGCGTCAGGAGGGTGATGATCTCGCCACTCAGGACCAGGGCATCCTCATAAGCCTCGTCGGCAGCACGAAGCTTTCCGTGATTGAGAGATGAGATGACCATGTCAACCTCCCGATGGAATCGCTTGTGGACGGCATCAAGGCTTTTCAATTCCTCGGTGGGACCCAACTCCCTCATGGCGGTACCATGTATCCAAATTCCGAGGCTGCACTCATCGCTTGGTTGGGCACGCATAGCCTTGCCATGACCACGGAACGCCGATTGAAGATCGCGAATCCATTTTAGATGGACAAGCCGAGCGCCCGTGACGTTTAAAGCATGACGACCACTGCCGCTCTCGCCTAAAGCCTGAATGGAAATGATGTTGAGGGGGAGTGGTTTTGGGAAAAGCGCTCTCATCAGCCGAGATGGAATGTCGTTTGGTTGGGCGCTGCTGATTGCTGCCTCGATGACGTCGAGTTCAAGGGCGGTCAGTAAAAAAAGTATTTCGCCGCTAAGCTTGCGAACAGCGGCCAGCTTTTCCACAGCGCGTTCGGCCTTGCCAGCTGCGCATGCAGACAAAGTTTCTTCGGCAAGATAGTGAAAGCGCTTATGAGCAGTTTTTAACTGCCAGACAGCTCCCAATTTGCCATAACGACTAAGGCCGGTACCGTAAATCCAGGTGCCAAGATCGCAATCCTCATGACCCATTAACGGTTCTTGCGCCCCTTCACCGTTCACGGTGGCCTCCAATGCTGCTTCCCAACGAAGATGGGCCAGCCTAGCGGCGTTAACGTCGAGTTCGGTAGCGATCATCGTGCTCGGTCCTTGAGTGCCCAGGATGCCTGTCTGGTGTGGAAGCCCCCCCTGTATAGGCAGCAATTGGGTCGGTATCACTGACATTTGTCAGCGACATGACCGAAGCAAAATATTTTGTTCAGATAGGGCGAGCAGATTATGTGCGGCGGCGTGCAAAAGTCGGCCACCCGACGAATTACGGAAGTGCACTAAATTGCCTGTTCGCGCGACCGAAAGGATGAGCACCCTCAAGCCCATCCGGCTGGGTATGCCGGGCTGCACCAGGCAGAGGCTTATGGCGGGTACGGCGTGGGAGGAGCGGGCGATCCCGGTTGCGCCAGTCGATCCCGTCGAGCATGGCTTGACGTCGCCGAGATGTCGGATGATCCGGACGTTATTGCGGGATCTGTACCCCACTCTTGCGCGGATGGCTCCCGCCAGCGAGGAAGGTCTGCTACGCTCTCCACCATGGTCTACCTCCAGCCCCGCCCGTCCCGTATCCAACTGCGCCGCGCCCGCAGGCGCCGGCTACTGCTGTCCGCCATGTTGCTGATGATCGCGGCACTGATGGCCGGTCAGGCCAGATCCGGCGACATCCTGCCCGGCCCCATCCCGGCGACCGTGCAGAAGGTGGTCGATGGCGACACCGTCCATGTCCGTGCCCGCATCCGGCTGGGCCAGGACGTGGAGACGATGGTGCGCCTGGCCGGCATCGACACCCCGGAAATCCGGGGCAGGGGCGGTTGCCCCGAGGAGCGCGACCTGGCGGCCAAAGTGACCTGAGACCGGCAAATTTCTCCGAATTTGGGTAGAGTCCGTCATCTACGGAGACGGACTATGAAGCGCAGTAAGCGTCGGCTGACGACTGCGGCAATGTCGGCTTGACGGCGAGCAGATCGCGGTGTGCGATGTTGCTTCGTGCATTACGGCGAGGTGGCCACCCGCCAGGAGGGGGCGTCCTCCGGAACCTCGGGCGTGCAGACCACGGTCCCTTCGGGGACAGCCGTGTCCTGATCCAGTCCGCCGAACCAGAACAGGGGGGCGACCCGGAGCGGTTCGGCCCCGTCGGCCTCTAGCCC
>NZ_CACVCG010000102.1 GCF_902729435.1 Magnetospirillum sp. UT-4 | reverse complement strand
ACGAGGCGGGCCAAGGACGTGCGACGGGCCGCACCCTTCGAGACGGCCGCTCGATCGGCCTCCTCAGGGTGAGGCCCGAATGAAAGGCCGATGACGAGCCGCCGCGTCGCCCCGGATCAGGCCCGGGACGACGGAAAGGACCTACGGCGCCTTGGCGAAGATCAGCGACGCGTTGGTGCCGCCGAAGCCGAACGAGTTCGACATGGCGTAGCGGATCTGACGCGGCTTGGCGACCAGCGGCACCAGGTCGAGGTCGCAGCCCTCGTCCGGGTTGTGCAGGTTCAGCGTCGGCGGCGCCACCTGGTCGCGCAGCGCCAGCAGCGAGTAGATCGCCTCGGCCGCGCCGGCGGCGCCCAGCAGGTGGCCGATGGCCGACTTGGTCGAGCTCATGGACAGCTTGTAGGCATCCTGGCCGAACACCCGCTTGACCGCCCCCAGCTCGATGGTGTCGCCCATGGTGGCGGTACCGTGGGCGTTGACGTAGTCGATTTGGTCGGTGTTGAGGCCGGCCCGCTTCATGGCGGCGACCATGGCGCGGGCGGCGCCGTCGCCGTCCTCGGCCGGGGCGGTGATGTGATAGGCGTCGCCCGACAGGCCGTAGCCCACCACTTCGCCGTAGATCTTGGCGCCGCGCTTCTTGGCGTGTTCGAGTTCCTCGAGCACCACGACGCCGGCCCCCTCGCCCATGACGAAGCCGTCGCGATCCTTGTCCCACGGGCGCGAGCCTTCGGTCGGGCGGTCGTTGTAGCTGGTGCACAGCGCCTTGGCGGCGGCGAAGCCGGCGATGCCCAGGCGGCACAGGGCGGCCTCGGCCCCGCCGGCGACCATCACGTCGGCATCGTCGAACATGATCAGGCGGGCGGCGTCGCCGATGGCGTGAGCGCCGGTGGCGCAGGCCGTCACCACCGAGTGGTTGGGACCCTTGAAGCCGTACTTGATCGAAACATGGCCGGAGATCAGGTTGATCAGCGCGGCGGGAATGAAGAACGGGCTGACGCGGCGCGGTCCCTGCTCCCTGAGCAGCAATGCGCCGTCGGCGATGCCGGGCAACCCGCCGATGCCGGAACCGATCATCACGCCGGTGCGGCAGCGGGCCTCCTCGTCCGGCGGCGTCCAGCCGGAATCCTCGACCGCCTCCATGGCGGCGCCCATGCCGTAGACGATGAAATCGTCCATGCGGCGGCGTTCCTTGGCCGAGGCCACCTTGTCGGGGTCGAACTCACCGTCGCCGGTGCCGCGCGGCACCACGCCGCCGATCTTGGCGGCCAGGTCCGACACCTCGAAATGCTCGATGGCGCGGATGCCGGATTCGCCGGCGATGAGGCGCTTCCAGTTGAGTTCGGCGCCCACGCCCAGCGGGCTGACGATGCCAAGGCCGGTTACGACGACTCGTCTCATGCGGAATGGTCCGTCCGATACTTAGAGTAAGGGCGCCGCCCCCGTCGGGAACGACGCCCTCGGAATGAAATTACTGGGCCTTCGAGATGAAATCGATCGCGTCCTTGACGGTCAGGATCTTCTCGGCGGCATCATCGGGGATTTCGCACCCGAACTCTTCTTCGAAGGCCATAACCAGCTCGACGGTGTCGAGGCTGTCAGCGCCCAGGTCGTCGATGAAGCTGGCGTTCTCGGTCACCTTGGACTCTTCAACGCCCAGGTGCTCGACGACAATCTTCTTAACCCGCTCGGCGACGTCGCTCATTTGAATTCCCTCGGAAGTCTCGTGCAGTGGGTATCCCGCGCTGGGCGGCGCGAAAGCCCCCCCCGTCCGGCGGAAAGTGGCCCGTACCTAGCACACTTTTCGCCCCTTGACCAGCGCCCGAACACAAGTTGTTGGGTAAGACGTTCACGATCTCCCTCCCCCCTTGTGGGGGAGGGGCTTCGGACGGTCACGGCATGGCCATGCCGCCGTTGACGTGCAGGGTCTGGCCGGTGACGTAGCCGGCGCGGTCCGAGGCCAGGTAGAGCACCGCCGCGGCGATGTCGTCGACCTCGCCCATGCGGCCCATGGGGATGGCCGGCAGCAGGCGCGCCTTCTGGTCGTCGGTGAGATCGTGGGTCATGGGCGTCGAGATGAAGCCGGGGGCGACGCAATTGGCGGTGACGCCGCGGCTGGCCACTTCCTGGGCCAGCGCCTTGGTCATGCCGATCATGCCGGCCTTCGAGGCGCAGTAATTGACCTGGCCGGGATTGCCGGTGACTCCGACGATGGAGGTGATGTTGATGATGCGGCCCGAGCGGCGCTTCATCATCCCCTTGACCGCGGCGCGGCACAGGCGGAAGGCGGCGGTCAGGTTGACGGCCAGGACCGCCTCCCAGTCCTCGTCCTTCATGCGCATGACCAGGCCGTCCTTGGTGATGCCGGCGTTGTTGACCAGGATGTCGAGCGACCCCATGGCCGCCTCGGCGTCCTTGGCCAGCTGCTCCACCGCCGCCCCGTCGGACAGGTTGGCGGGCAGCACGTGCACCCGCTCGCCCAGCTGGGCGGCCAGGGCGTCGAGGGCCTCGCGCCGGGTGCCGTGCAGGGCGACGGTGGCGCCGGCCCCATGCAGGGCGGCGGCGATGGCCCCGCCGATGCCGCCCGAAGCGCCGGTCACCAGCGCGGTCTTGCCGGAAAGGTCGAACATGATATCTCCCATGATGATGTCGTCAGCCCTTGAGGAACGCCTCGATGTCGGCGGGCGTGCCCACCGAACTCCCGGTCAGCTCCTTGTCGATGCGCTTGGCCAGGCCCGACAGCACCTTGCCGGCGCCCAGTTCGACCAGGCCGGTGACGCCCTGCTCCTTCATATAGAGGACGCCCTCGCGCCAGCGCACGGTGCCGGTCACCTGGCGCACCAGCAGGTCGCGGATCTCGGCCGGGTCGGTGACCCGCGAGGCGATCACGTTGGCCACCAGCGGCGCCTTCGGCGCGGCCATGGCGGTCCCGGCCAGGGCTTCGGCCATGGCGTCGGCGGCGGGCTGCATCAGGGCGCAGTGGAAGGGGGCGGAGACCGGCAGCATGACGGCGCGCTTGATGCCCTTCTCGGCGGCGATCTTGATGGCGCGCTCGACGGCGGTGCGGTGGCCCGACACCACCACCTGGCCGGGGGCATTGTCGTTGGCCGCCTCGCACACCTCGCCTTCGGCCGCCGCGGCGGCGATGTCCTTCGCCTGCTCGTACTCGGCCCCCAGCAGCGCGGCCATGGCGCCCAGCCCCACCGGCACCGCCTTCTGCATGCTGCGGCCACGCAGCTTCAGCAGCCGCGCCGCATCGGCCAGCGAGAAGGTGCCGGCGGCGGCCAGGGCCGAATATTCGCCCAGGGAATGGCCGGCGACGAAGGCCGCCTGGGTGGCAAGATCGAGTCCGCCCTGCTTCTCGAGCACCCGCACCACCGCCAGCGACACCGCCATCAGGGCGGGCTGGGCGTTCTCGGTCAGGGTCAGCTCGTCCTCGGGACCATCGAACATCAGCACCGACAGCTTCTGCCCCAGCGCGTCGTCGACCTCCTCGAAGACGTGCCGGGCCTCGGCGAAGGCGTCGGCCAGTTCGCGGCCCATGCCGACCGCCTGCGATCCCTGTCCCGGAAATACGAATGCGCGCGTCATCTCGAAGGTCCATTCCTGAGAAAAAATCACGCGAGAGGAAAGGGGCAAGCCCCTTCCATGTCAAGCGCCCGATGCGCCCAGGGCGGAGGACACCCCACCCCTTGGTATGATTGCATATGATTTTTTTTTAATCTAAAGGGGAAGTCAGACGCTGTGGGAGGGCACCGACTTGGCGGTAATCGTGTGGTCCGACGAATTCCTGATCGGGCATGCCGACCTGGACCAGGATCATCGTGCACTGATCGCCGGCATCAACGCCATCGGCCTGGCGCTGGACGAAGCCCGGCCGAATGCCGAGGTGATTGCCGAGATCGATCGCTGGCTCGCCGCCTTCACCATCCACATCCAGGCCGAGGAGCACATGCTGCAGTTTCTCACCCTGCCGCCCGGACGGTCGCACCGGGTCCAGCATTCCAAGGGCCATGCCGAGTTCGTCCACCGGGTGCAGGCGCTGCGCCGCGCCGTGGCCGACGGCACCGTGGCGCCCGGCGACATGGAGCAGATCGGCACCTTCATGACCCTGCTGGAACTGATCCGCGCCGATTTCGAGATGCTGGGCCACCTGCGCCGCGAGGGCGTCCTGCGCCCCGACGGCAGCCTTGCCGTGCCGGCCTGAACGCCGGCCGCGCCCCAGCCCTACTTCGCCCCCC
>NZ_CACVCG010000101.1 GCF_902729435.1 Magnetospirillum sp. UT-4 | reverse complement strand
ATGGGGCGGGCCAGGCCCTTCGAGACGCCGCCTGGGGCGGCTCCTCAGGGTGAGGCCCGAATGAGACGAAGCTCCCGCCTAAGGGAACGCCGATGGGCTGCCACCCGCCCGTGCGGAATTCCGGGGTAGATATGCACAATGGCCCGGGTATAGGATTTGCATCCGCGCTCCGATCGCCGAGGTCCGTCATGAAGAAACTGCTGATTGCACTCGCCGCCCTCGCCGCCGTGGTGGTGGCCGCCCTGGTGGTGCTGCCGTCCCTGGTCCCGGCCGACCGCATCAAGCAGGAGGTGGTGGCCCAGGTGAAGGCGGCCACCGGCCGCGACCTCACCATCGACGGCAAGGTCTCGGTCTCGGCCTTCCCCTCGCTGTCGGTGCAGGTGTCCAACGTGGCGCTGTCCAATCCGCCCGGCTTCTCGTCCAAGGATCTGGTGCGCCTGGGGGCTCTGGACGTGCAGCTGAAGCTGATCCCCATCCTGTCGGGCCGGGTCGAGGTGGACAGCTTCGTGCTGGTCGATCCGCTCATCAACCTGGAAGTGGACCGCCAGGGCCGCGCCAACTGGGTGTTCGACACCCCCGGCGCCAAGACCGAGGCCAAGCCGGCCGCCAAGCCCGCGGATTCGGGCGGCGGCGGCGGCGGCGGTGCCGGGCTGGGCGACGTGGCCTTGGGCGACGTCCGCATTTCCAACGGCCGTCTGGTCTATGTGGACGCCAAGGCCGGCACCAAGGAGGAGGTGGACGCGGTCGACCTCACCCTCACCCTGAAGAATCTGGATTCGCCGCTGGCCGCCAAGGGCTCGGCCAAGTGGCACGGCAAGACCATCGACCTGTCCCTGGGCGTGGCCAAGCCGCGCGCGGTGATGGAGGGCGGCACCTCGCCGGTCGAGATCGCCATCGGCGCCGAGACCGTCAAGCTGTCGTTCAAGGGCGACGCCACCGGCGGCAAGGCGGCCGGCGCCAAGGGCGAGCTCGACCTCTCGGTGCCCTCGATCCGCAATCTGGTCCAGTGGGCGACCACCAAGCCGCTGGACGCCCCCGGCACCGGCCTCGGTCCGTTCTCGCTGAAGGGCATGCTGGCGGCCGGCGGCACCAAGGTGTCGCTGTCCCAGGCCGCCATCGCCATCGATTCCATCAAGGCCAATGGCGACTTCGCCGTCGATACCGGCGGGGCGCGGCCGGCGCTGAAGGGCCGCCTCGACATCGACACCCTCGACCTCAACCCCTATCTGCCGCCCGAGGGCCAGGCCAAGGCCGGCGGCGGCGGCGCCTCCTCCCCCGCCCCGGCCGGCGGCGGCGGCGCGGCCAAGTCGGACTGGAGCGACGATGCCATCGACGCCTCGGGCCTGAAGGCCGCCGATGTGGACTTCGCCCTGTCGGTGGGCGCCATCAAGGTCAAGAAGATCCAGGTCGGCAAGAGCGCCCTCACCCTGGACATCGCCAACGGCCGCATGGTCGCCGACCTCACCCAGCTGTCGCTCTACCAGGGCGCCGGCAAGGGCCGCCTGGCGGTGGACGGCAGCCAGCCCGGCATCGGCCTGGACGCCGCCTTCAACCTCAAGGGCCTGGCCGCCGAGCCGTTCCTGACCGATTCCGCCGGCTTCGACCGGCTGTCGGGCACCGGCAATTTCGACGTCCAGGTCACGGGGCGCGGCAAGTCCGAGCGCCAGCTGGTCTCCAGCCTCGACGGCAAGGGCGCCCTGGCCTTCCTGAACGGCGCCATCAAGGGCATCAACCTGGGCGAGATGGTGCGCAACGTCGCCACCGCCTTCACCGGCACCGGCGGCGCCCAGAAGACCGATTTCGCCGAGCTGGGCGGCACCTTCACCATCACCGACGGCATCGTCAGCAACAAGGACCTGGCGTTGAAGTCGCCGCTGCTGCGGGTCGAGGGCGCCGGCACGGTGGAACTGCCGCCGCGCACCATCCATTACCGCATCGAGCCCAAGGCGGTGGCCAGCCTGGAAGGCCAGGGCGGCAAGTCCGACGTGGCCGGCCTCGCCGTGCCGGTGATCGTCGAAGGCCCGTGGGACAACCTGTCCTACCGCCCCGACCTCGCCGCCATGGTCAAGGGCCAGGCCGGCCAGGCCATCCAGGGCGCGCTGCAGGGCAAGGGCGGCGCGGTGGGCGGCGCGCTGGGCGGCCTGCTGGGCGGCGGCTCGGGGTCGGGCTCGTCCGGCGGGCAGCAGCAGCAGCAGCAGCCGCAGCAGAAGCAGAACCAGGGACCGCTGCCGCTCAACCCGGGCGCGCTGTTCGGGCGGTAAGGCGGCCGCGCACCGCCAGGATGAACAGCACGGCGGTGGCGTTCATCACCAGCGCGTAGGTGATGCTGGGCACCATCATGGCCGGATCCTGCAGCAGGGTCGCCGCCACGAAGATGCCCAGCGCGCCGTTCTGCAGCCCGGTCTCCATCACCACCGCGATGCCCTCGCGCCGCTCCAGCCGGGCGCCGCGCGCCGCCAGGAACGCCAGCGCCATGGCGGCGGCGTTGAGGGCCAGGGCCGGCGGCAGCACCTGCCCGGCATGCTCGGTCATGGTCGCCCACTGGCTGGCGAAGGCGCCGACCACGATGAGGGCGAACAGGACGGTGGCGACG
This sequence comes from Magnetospirillum sp. UT-4, assembly GCF_902729435.1. Classification (GTDB taxonomy): domain Bacteria; phylum Pseudomonadota; class Alphaproteobacteria; order Rhodospirillales; family Magnetospirillaceae; genus Magnetospirillum. Next base: position 154,135 of record NZ_CACVCG010000101.1, on the reverse strand, counting down.
TGGCGGGCGATTGGCTCCGTGCGCAGGGCGGCGGCGGGGAAGCGGGCCTTGACCGCCATGGCCAGCAGCAGCGGCAGGGTGGCGACGGCGAACACGCCCAGGGTCATGCGCGCCACCGGCAGATCGACCATCTGCTCGGCCCCGGCGAAGCGCATCAGGGCCAGATTGACCACCAGCGGCACCGACACCGCGCCGGCGACGCTGGTCAGCGCGGTCAGCGACACCGCCAGGGCGGTGGCGCCGCCGGCCAGGTGGGTGAGCAGGTTCGAGGTGATGCCGCCCGGGCAGGCGGCCAGGATGATCAATCCCACCGCGAAGGCCGGCGGCGGCGCGAAGACCTCGACCAGCCCCCAGGCCAGGGCCGGCAACAGCAGCATCTGGCAGGCCAGCCCGAGGGCGACGGCGCGCGGCCGGGTCGCCACCAGGCGGAAATCGGCGGGCGTCAGGGCCAGACCCATGGCGAACATGATGAAGGCCAGGCCCAAGGGCAGCAGGGCCTCGGTGATCATGCCAGCAGCCCCAGGGCGGCGAGGCCGGCCAGCAGCAGCTGATAGCGCGCGGTCTGGGCGAGGATGCGGTTGAAGCCGGGACCGCGCGGCTCGCGGGCGAAGGCCAGGATCAGGCGCACCGCCTCGGGCGCCGCCAGCAGCACCGGCCACCCGGCGCCGGCCGGCGGCAGCAGCGCCAACGGCGCCATCATCAGGATGGCGTAGACCGCCCGCGCCCCGTCCGGCCCCAGCCGGATGGCCAGGGTGCGCCGCCCGGCCAGGCGGTCGGGCTCGAGGTCGCGGAAATTGTTGACCATCAGCACCGCCGCCGCCGGCAGGCCGATGGCGAAACCGGCGGCCAGGGTGGCGGCGTCCATGGCTTCGGCCTGCAGCCACACCGTGCCGGCCACCGCGCCGACGCCGAAGAAGGCGACCACGAAGGCCTCGCCCAGGGCGGTATAGGCGATGGGGAACGGTCCGCCGGAATAGGCCCAGCCGGCCAGCAGCGACGCCGCCCCCAGGGCCAGGACCGGCCAGCCGCCCAGCCAGCCGAGATACAGACCGAGCAGGCCGGCGAGGCCGAAGCAGGCCGAGGCGGCCGCCCGGACCCGGGCCGGACTGGCCCAGCCCAGCGCCGTCACCCGCGGCGGCCCCTGGCGCATGGGCTGGTCGCCGCCCCTGATGGCGTCGCCGACGTCGTTCCACAGATTGGTGCCGGCCTGGATCAGCAGCGCCGCCAGCAGCGTCGCCAGCAGCGGCAGCGGCCGGAAGGCGCCCCAGCCGCCCTGGGCCAGCGCCGCCCCGAGGACGACCGGCGCCACCGCGATGGACAGGGTGCGCGGCCGCGCCGCGACCAGCCACAGCCGCCAGCCGGTGGGCGGCCGGTCGGAGCGGCTGGCCGGTTCGGCGCCGGGAACGGCGATCTCCGGCGGCGGCGCGCCGGGCTCGATCCTCATGGCTTCACCCCGCGGTGCAGGCATGCGATGCCGGCAGAGTAGTTCCTCCACCCGACATTGGCAAAGCCGGCATCGTGCATCATGTTGGCCAGCTCGCGCTGGTCGGGGAAGCGGCGGATGGACTCCACCAGGTATTCATAGGCCGCCGGCTCGCCCGCCACCCAGGCGCCCAGGCGCGGAATCGCCCAATAGGACCAGGAATCGTAGAACGGCCGCACCGGCGCCCAGGGGCGCGAGAATTCCAGGCACAGGACGCGCCCGCCCGGCTTTAGCACGCGGATGATCTCGCGCAAGGCGGCCTCGGGCTCGGTGGCGTTGCGCAGGCCGAAGGCGATGGTGACCAGATCCACCGAGCCGGTCTCGAACGGCATCGCCTCGGCGCTGCCCTCGACGAACCCCACCTCGGGCGGGCAGCGCCGCCGTCCCACCGCCATCATCGCCGGGCTGGGGTCGCACACCATCACCGCCGCTCCCGCCCCGGCCAGCAGGCGGGCGACGTCGCCGGTGCCGCCGGCCAGATCGACCACGAACTCGCCCGGCTTAGGGTTCGCCGCCTTGGCCATGGCCCGCTTCCACAGCCGGTGGATGCCCATGCTCATGACGTCGTTCATCAGGTCGTAGCGCCCGGCCACCGCCTGGAACACGGCGCGGATGCGGCGCTCGCGCTCGGCCGGCGCGACGCTCTCGCGGCCGAAGGTCCCCGACAGGGTCACGGCAGGTCGCCCCGCCGGAACAGCCGGTAGCCCAACGCCGCCGCCCCGGTCCCCAGCAGCACCGGCCAGGCCAGGGCGAAGGCCAGGTAGCCCTTGGCCCCCAGCGAATCGAGGATGACGTAGGCGGCCGGCCCCAGCACCACCATCTGCGGATCGAACAGCAGGATGGCGGCGGTGCGGAAGGATTGCAGCGGATTGAGCAGGGCGAGGCCGACCACCAGCTCCAGCGGCATCTGCTCGCGCACCAGCACCCCCAGCAGCACCAGGTCGAGGAACAGCAGCAGCACCAGCCACAGCAGGAAGGCCCCGGTCTGGGCCACGTCCGAGGACCGCGCCAGCACCGAGATCAGCATGCCGAAGCCCAGGAACGCCCAGGCCAGCGACACCAGCAGCAGGGTGTAGACGGCGAACAGGTCCCAGGCGACGCCGATCTGGCGGAATTCGGCATAGGCGGCGGCGGCGGCCATGGCGGCGAAGACCGGCAGGAACACCACGGTGAAGCGCCCGGTCATGCGGCCCCAGTACCAGGCCGACAGCGGCACCGGCAGCGACAGCATGTACTCGAACACCCCGGCCTCGCGGTCGCCGGCCACCGAGCGCACGGTGGTGATGAGCACGAAGATGGGCAGGATGGCGACGCAGAGCTGGATGTAGGTGACCAGCAGCCGCGACAACCCGGTGAAGCCCAGGATGCGCGATTCGGTCAGGCCGAACACGAACAGCCCGACCACGATGCCGCCGAACACCAGGGCGTAGAACAGGAACCAGCGCGCCCGCAGCGATTCCTGGACGTCCAGGCGGGCGGCGCGGAGGAAGGCGATCATCGCTAGGTGCTCCCTTGCGTCGGCGTCTCGCAACGGCTGGTGGAACCGCGCTCCAGGATGGTGCGCCGGAAGGCGGCGAAGTCAACCGCCCCGGCGCGGCCGTCGGGCACCGCGCCGAAATTATGGCCCATGGGCGATTTGCGGCCCTCCAGGTACCAGGCCATGCGGCCGTCCAGCCACACCCCCTTCTCGCAATCGCCGACCCAGAACTCGGTGGCGGGGTCCTCGGCGAAGGGCTGCCGGGCCAGCCACAGCACGGCGTCGCCCAGATCGTCGAATTTCTTCGCCCGCCCGCCCTTGGCGCGGACCTGGGCGGCATAGCGGGGATCGTCGACGATCATGCCGCAATACTCGCAATATTCCTTGCCCCAGCGCACCGAGACCGGCCCGGTCCTGTCCTCTCCGCAGCCGGCCAGGGTGAGAACCAGTCCAGGGGCCAGGCCGATGAAAAAGCGGCGGCTCACACCTTCTCGGTTGCACATGGATTCCCCTCCCGTTTCCCCTCGGCCATTTCCAGCCCGGCGATCAGCCCGGTGTAACGCGACAGCATGGCGAAGAACCTGAGCCGGTCCGGCCCGTTGACCGGCCCCCGCCAGTGGGTGCCGCCGCCCTCGAAGCCCCAGTCGGCGATGGTGCGGGCGAAGGCCTCGTCGGGGCGGACCAGGGTGACGCGGCAGGCCATGCGGCTGGCCATGTCCACCGTATCGGCGACGCGGTCGTCCAGCACCACCCGGCCCATGTCCATCTCGACGACCCGGTTGACCAGCGCCGCCACCTCGTCCAGGCGGTGGCTGGTGATCAGCATGATGCCGTCGTCCTTCCGGGCCGCCAGCAGGCGGAAGAAGATGTGGCGGGCCTCGGGGTCCAGGTTGGCGGCCGGCTCGTCCATGATCAGGATGTCCGAGGGCCGGCCCAGCGCCACCCCGATCAGGGTCTTCTGCTTCATGCCGCCCGACAGCTTGACGAAGGGCAGCCGACGGATGCGGTCGTAATCCAGGCCCAGCTCGGCCATCACCGCCACCATGCGGGCCGGGTCCGAGCCGCAGACCGAGGCGGCGAAGCCCACCAGCTCGCCCACCGGCATCTTCAGCGGCGGCGGGATCTGCGGCACGAAGCCGACCCGGGCCAGCACCTCGCGGCGGGCCCGGCGCGGCTCGAGCCCGTCCACCCACACCCGTCCCTCATGCACGTATTCGCCCAGCAGGCAGCGGATCAGCGTGGTCTTGCCGGCGCCGTTGGAGCCGACCAGGGCGATGCGGTCGCCCTTCAGGATGTCGAGCGAGACCCGCTCCAGCACAGCTGTGCGCCGGAAGGTCTTGGCGACGTCCTGGAAGCGGATCATGGGCGGGGGTCCTTTCTCACAGCAGCTTGTCCAGGTACTTGACCTCGAACCGCAGCGATCCGGTCGGGCAGATGTCGACGCACAGGCCGCAGCGGGTGCAATCGGCCCCCAGCCCCTGGTGCAGGCCGGTGGCGTAGCCCTTCTTGGTGGCGTCGAGCACGTGCGGCACCAGGCAGACCTTGCGGCAGGCGCCCTCGTGGTGGCACAGCGCCGGGCGATAGGCCACCCGCAGCGGGCTCACCGCCCCCACCGCGCCGTAGGTCAGCCCGATGGGGCACAAATAGCGGCACCACAGGCGACGCGAATAGAAGATCTCCAGCAGCAGCAGCACGCCGACCACCCCCAGCGCCAGGCCGGGGCCGTAGATCAGGGCGCGCGAGAGGATGCCGGTGGGCGAAATGGTCTCGTACACCGTATAGCCGGTTCCCAGGGCCAGCACCGCGAACACCACCCACAGCACGGTGCGGACACGGCGGTCGAGGGCGTGGTCCTTGACCAGCTTCCTGGCCGCAAGCTTCAGGTGCAGCGCCTCGGCCCATTCGGCCACCAGATGGTAGGGGCAGGTCCAGGAACAGAACGAGCGCCCGCCCAGCAGCAGCCACATCAGCAGCACCGTGCCGGTGCCGATGATCAGGTTGATGAGGATGGTCTTGAAGGCCAGCGTCACCTGCAGCGCCGAATTGAGGTCGGCGAAGTGGAAGCCGATGACCCGCGAGGCGGTCAGCGCCCCCTCGATCAGCTGCACGTCGAAGCGGTACGAGGCGACGAACAGCAGGTTCACCACCAGCAGGGTGATCCAGCGCCGGTTGCGCCAGGTATGGACCTTGTGGGCGTCGTGCAAGGCGGCGTGCAGCTCGTCGCGCAACGCCTTGTCGGCCTTGTGGGCGCGCTTCTCCTCGTGCAGCGCCCGGGCCTCGGGCGAATAGGCCTCGGGTGCGGGCTTGGCCGGCTCGCGCCCGAGCATGATGGCGATGGACTGCATCAGGCTCATGCCGGCCTCCATTGGGCGCGGGCGTCGATGACGATGGCGGCCGGTTCCACCGGGCAGATCATCTCGCACATGCCGCAGCCGACGCAGGTCTGGGTGATCTCGACGTGGCGGCGGCGGTCGGCGGGATCATCGCTCATGGGCCCCAGCCGGATGGCCTCCGGGACCGGGCATTCGCGCACGCACAAATCGCACAGCTCCAGGTCGTAGGGATGGTCGGCCACCGGGATCGGCTTCCAGCGATCCACCTTCTCGTAGCGGTGCAGGCCGGTATAGGACGGCCCCCGCGCCTGGCCCTTGAAGCCGGCGCCCTGGCGGGCCAGGCAGGCATCGGGCCGGGCCAGCCGGGCGATGCCCATGCGCACCTCTTCCTTCTTCGAGATGGCGTGGGTCAGCGCCCCGGTCGGGCAGGCCAGGATGCACTGCACCGCGTCGCACGAGAAGTCGCAGGCCTGGGCGCGGGCGTCGATGTGGGGCACGCCGATGCCGAAGCCCTCGGTGATGTCGCCCAGCTCGATGGCCTTGACGGGACAGACCTGGACGCACTGGCCGCACTTGATGCACGAGGCCAGGAACTCGTCCTCGGCGATGGCGCCCGGCGGACGCAGCCGGGGTTCGGCGCGAATGGCAATGGGTATCCACCCGGCCAGGGCGGCGCCCACGGCGGCCCCGCCCAGCAGGACCGAGCGCAGGAAGCGGCGGCGGCGTTCCAGTTGCACCGGGGATGGCGGCGGCCGGACGGCGGCGGCGGTCATGCCGGCTCCTTTCTCTTGGCGCTAACCGGGCGGCTGTCCTCCAGCAGCAGTTCGGGCTCGCTGAACGGGGCCAGACGGTCGAGGAAGTCGAGCACTTCAAGGATCGCCGTGCCCTTGAAGAAGCGGGTGTCGGGAACGTCCATCCACACCCGGCCGGCATAGCCCATCACCCGGTGCGGGGTGTCGCCGATGCCGTCGCCGTCGCGATCGAAGCCCTCGTAGCCGTCCCAGGCATTGCCATCCCACAGGTTGCGCTTGGCCGAGCCGCCGCCGAACACCGCCACCTCGGTCATGTTGCCGGTCAGCCGGTTGCCGGTGAAGTGGTTGCGCTCCCAGTCGTTGAGGAACGAGATGGCGATGTCGTTGAAGGCGATGCGGTTGTTGGATATGCGGTTGACCGCCTCGGGCTGGAACGGCGAGAGATCGAGGAAGATGCCGTTGGCGCAATACAGGATCTCGTTGCCCTCGATGACGATGTTGCTGGCCTCCTTGAGCGACAGACAGGTCCCGGTCGCCCCCACCGAGTGCGAGATGACGTTGTTGCGCACCACGTCGCCCTCGTCGTACATCATCGAGATGCCGACCGAATTGTTGAGGAAGCGGTTGTTCTCCACCACATTGTCGGCGGCGAACATGAAATGCATGCCGTAGCGGCTGCCGGTCGACAGGTTGCCGCGCACGGTGTTGCGCTTGGCGTACCACAGCACGAAATCGCGGCTGTCCTTGACCTCGTTGTCCTCGATCAGGTTGTCGTCGGAGTACCACAGCCGGATGGAATCGCCGCGCACCCCGAGATCGAGGGGCTTCGAGGCGATGCGGTTGCGGCGGATGACGTTGAAATAGGATTGCTGCAGGTCGATGCCGAACAGCGCGTCGTCGATGACGTTGTCCTTGACCACGTTGTTGTTGCCGCGCACCTGGATGCCCGAATCCTCGGCGTTGTGGTCCTCGCCGGTGCCGGTCAGGTGCAGGCCGCGCACGGTGGCGTCGTTGGTGCGCACCACCATCACGGTGCCGCTGCCGCCGGCGTCGATGGTGACCTTGCCGCCGCCGTCCAGGATCAGCGGCTTGTCCACCAGCACCCGGCCGCGGTAGCGCCCCGGCTCGGGCCGGATCTCCGCCCCGGGTTCGGCGGCGTCGATCATCGCCTGGATCTCGGCGGCGTCGCGCGAAGGCGGCGGCTCCGGCACCGCCGCGCCGACCACCGAGGCGGCGGCGAGCAGGGCGGCGACGGCTGATACCAAGTCCGAATTATGAATTCGGACTTGGTATGGTTTTGTTCGTCCCTCGCCGGGCGCAAACCTCCGGTTTGCTTGGCCGCGCCCGCAATGGGCGCATGATACGGAAATCGAACGGATTATTCGAATTCCGTACGACAGTGCCCGGATCATGGCGCCCTACCCCCGCTCCGCCTTCAGCTGCTTGCGCCGCAGCAGCAGGGCCAGCAGCAGCAGCAGGGCGGCGGCGGCGAGCAGGCCGAAGCCGTAATGGGGATACGAGAAGGTGCCGAACTGGGCGACCTTGCCCTCGCCGAACACGGTCGGCATGAACGGCTTGACCGTGAAGGCGCCCCACGGATGCAGGTTGTGGCCGAACCACCACAGCCAGGCGGCGTAATCGACCACGAAGGCCACCGGGATGACCACGCCGGCCAGCGGCAGCGCCCACCAGAACGGCCCCGAATAGACCAGGAACCCGGCCAGCATGGCGAGCGCCAGGCCGAACAGGTACGGGCTGGCGGCGATCTCCAGCCGCGCCCCCTTCTCGATCGGCTCCATGCCGATGAAGTGGTTGATGACGTTCATCTCGTGGACGCAGTCCAGCGCCTCGTCCTCGTAGACGTCGGCGGTCTTGGGGCGCTCCTTGCAGCCGTTGAAGACGCCGTTGACGTGGAAGTGGATGCGCACGCCGTCGGGGAAGGTGTGCTCGGGGTAGTTGGGCGCCTTCAGCGCCACCCACCAGATGGGGGAAAAGAACGCGGCCACGATCAGCGCCATGGCAATGGCGGTGAGGATGCGGAACAGGTGCCGCGGCGGGCCGGAAATCTGGGTCTGCATGGCAGCCTCTCGCTGGTCTTGGCGATGGGGCGCCCGGAGGACCCGGGCGCCCGCCTCCCGATCATTCGAAGTCGGGATTCTTCCAGCCCTTGGGACCGATCTTGTCGGCCGGGGGCTTGATGCGGCTGACGTAGTCCAGCACCGCCTTGGTGTCGCGCTCGGTCATCCACTGGATCTGCTTGATCATGTCGGGATTGGCGTTGCGGCGCTTGCCTTCCTTGATCCACTGGTACTGGCGGACCAGGTAGTTGTAATGCTGGCCCTCCAGGCGCGGATAATACTTCGCGTTGTCGCCCTGGCCGTGGTCGCCGTGGCAGCGGGCGCAATTGTCCTTGTAGAGCTTCTTGCCGTGCTCCAGGTCCTTGCCGTCGCCCATGCCGGGTTCCGGGTTCATCTTCAGCGTGCCGATATAGGCGGCGACGTCGGCGATGGCCTGGGGGCCGCCGATCTGGTCGGGCAGCGCGAAGGGATACATGGTCGGGTTGTCGCGGTTGAGGGCGCGGATGTCGGCCAGCTGCTTGATGATGACCTTGTTGTGCTGGCCGGCCAGCTGCGGGAAGGTGCCGTCGGTCAGGCCCCAGCCTTCGGGCAGGTGGCAGGCGGCGCAGACCTCGTAGACGTCGCGGCCGTTCTTGAGGTCGGGCTTGAGGTGCAGCGCTTCGTCCTGCTCGCCGCCGCCGGCGTTCCACTGGTAGTCCTTGTCGCCCACCGACTTGCCCTGGGCCGGCTTGTCGCGCGGCCCGGCAAGGGCGATAGTGCCGAAGGCGGCGGTTGCCACGAAGGCGACCGCGGCGGCCCGGATGATGGTCTTCATTCCTCTCTCTCCGCTGGCTTGGTTTATTAGGTAATGCTTGTACCCCTAGGGGTGCGGGACTTACTTGACGTTGGCTAAGAACTCGGCGATGGGCTCGATCTCGGCCTCGGTCACCAGGTGCATGACCGGCTGCATGGCGTTGGTGGCGCCGTTCTTGCGGGCCCCGGACTTGATGTCCTTCATCTGGGTCAGCAGGTACGCCTTCTCCTGGCCGCCGATGGCCGGATAGGTCTTCAGCACCGGCTTCAGCCCGTCCTTGCCGTGGCAGGCGACGCAGGTCTTGGTCATGTACAGCTTCTTGCCGGCGCCGGCGGGACCGGTGCCGGCCAGGCGCGGCAGCGTGGCCAGGTAATCGGCCAGGGCCCGCATCTCGGGCTCGGAGACCTCGTCCAGGATCGGCTTCATGGTCTCGGCGGTGAGCCCGTTGGCTCGCGCCCCCGACTTGATGTCCTTCATCTGGGTGAAGGCGTATTCGGCGTTCTGGCCGGCCAGGCGGGGATAGCCGACGTCGAGGGGCGTGTTGGCGTCCTCGCCGTGACAGGCGACGCAGCCCTTGTCGGTGAACAGCTGCTTGCCGTCGGCGGCCAGCGCCGGGGCCGCCGCAACGGCCAGCAGCGCGGCCACCGCCAGCGGACGGATCAACGGGTTGACGAACATCAATACCTCCCTCGTCCTTGTGAAACGGGGGGCGGATTGCTCCGCCCCCCGTCGTCGATAATCGCAACATCCCCTTCCCCCGCGCCGGGCGCGGGGGAAGGATTTCGGTTACTGGACCTTCTTGGCCCCGTTCTGCTCCAGGTGGGACTTGGCGCGCAGACCGATATCGGCCGCCTTGACCTGGTACTGGAACCACTGCTCGGCCCACAGCATGGCGTTCTGCCAGTCCGCCTTCTTGGCGAACTCCTCGGACTTGTCCTTGGCGCCCTTGGCGAAGTTGAGCTGGTCGGTGGCGTCCTCGACCAGGGCGACCGCCTGCGGGAAGTCCTTGTAGTTCACGCTGGTGATGTAGCCGACCACGCTGTCGATCACCTTCTGGGTATCGACGTTGGCCTTCACGCGGCCGTCATAGTCCTTCTGGGTGTAGGCCACGCCCTCCTTGCCCTTGGCGGCGTCGGCCGCCTTGTAGTTGGCGGGCTGGACCAGCAGGTAGCCCTGCATCTCCAGGTGCAGCGCCGAGCAGAACTCGGTGCAGTAGTACGGATAGACGCCGGCCTTGTTGGCCTTGAAGGTGGCCGAGGCGGTCTTGCCCGGCTCCAGCGACAGGTTGACGTTGTGCTTGGACACCGCGAAGCCGTGGGTCTCGTCCTGGGCACGCTCGAGGTTGGTGAGGTGGACGGTGACTTCGTCGCCTTCCGTGACCTCGATGATCTCGGGCGTGATGTGCGAGCGGATGACGGTGCCGAACACCTCGACCTTGCCGGGCTTCCTCTCGGTCCGCTCCTGGCCGGCGCGGACGGCGGCCGGGTGCTTCTCCTCGGTGCGCGAATCGGTGCCGTGCGGGTAGCGGATATGCGGCTTCAGCTTGTCGGCGGCGATGGCCACCGCGTAGTGGGGCTCGCCCAGCGGAAGCGGCATGTCGTAGAGCAGCTGCATCTTGTCGTTGGAGGCGTCGATCAGCTGGTGGTTCTGCGGATGCAGCGGGCCGACCGGATTGAAGCGGTCGATGGCCAGCTTGTTCAGCGCCACCACGTACTTGCCGGCGGGCTTGGCCGAATCGCCTTCCATGGCCATCAGGTGGCCGATGTTGTAGTGCACCGACACCTTGTCGAGCACCTTGCCCTCGCAGTAATCCCACTTGGCCAGCTGCGAGTCGACGTACACCGAGGTGTAGGCGACGCAGGGCTTGGCATCGTACTGGGTGTGCAGCGGGCCGAGGCCGATCTCCACCTGCTTGTGCAGCGACTTCTGCATGTCGAGGATCGGGATGCCGTACTCATCCTTGCCGGCGAACTGGCCGGCCTTGATCAGGCCCTGGATCTTCTCGAACGAATAGACGCTGGTGTGGGTGTCGAGCTTGCCCGAGACGGTGATGAACTTGCCGTCGGGGGTGACGTCGACGCCGTGCGGCGACTTCGGCTCGGGGATCAGGAACAGCACGCCTTCCTTGGCGGCGGTGGCCAGGTCGATGACCGCGTGGCCCTTGACCTTGGTGAACTTGCCGGCCTTGAACAGCTCCTCGGCCTTCTTCCAGTTGACCACGTGCAGGAAGTCGGTGTCCTTGGCCGAGCAGCCCGCCTCGAACGGCGGACGGCCCCGCTCGATGCCGCCGACATAGCGCTCGGAGCAGAACGAGTTGGTGAACGACCAGCCGTCCGACGGACCCTTGCCGAAGTCCGACAGATCCTGGCTGTAGGGCGGCAGCTCCAGCGAGAACGAGTTCTCGGGCTCGATGCGGCCCTTGGCCCGGTTGAACTTCCAATAGGTCACCGCGCCGCGGTACTTGTCGTTGAACTGCTCGGTCGGCACGAAATCGCCGCCCAGCGGGGCCGCGTACTGGGCCGCCTCGATGATGTAGTCGGTGTTGGGCGACACGAAGGTGCCGCCGTGCTCGGACTGCAGGATCGGGTTCTGGACGATCTGCTTGGTCTCGAAGTCCTTGAGGTCGATGACGGCGACGCGCGGGGTGTTCTTGTCGTTGATGAACAGGTACTGGCCGTCATACTCGCCGTTGGTCTCGGAGATGGCGGGGTGGTGGGTGTCGCCGAACAGCACCTCGCGGCCGTCCACGGTCGAGCCTTCCTTCAGCACCCGCTTCGACTCGTCGTCGTAGCCGTAGCCCTGCCAGGGCTCGGGCGTGAACACGCCGATGTACTTGAGGATGCGCATGGACGGGATGCCGTACACGATCACCTGGCCGCTCTGGCCGCCCGACGAGAACACGACGAACTCGTCGCGCTTGCCGGTGGGCGTGTAGGTCTTGGCCGCGGCCAGGACATCCTTTTCGTTCAGCCCGCGGCGCTTCATCACGTCCTGCAGGCTCTCGGCGGACCAGGCCTGGCCGGCGGCCAGCGCAACGAAGCTCGCCGTGGCGAGCAGGCTCGCCAGCTTCATGCTTCTATTCATTTTCCCCACCTTCAAGCTGTTAATAAGAATGGCAGCGTTTCCAACACTTCACCGGCGAGGATGGGGAGATGGCGCCCCGCCAGCCGTGACCTTGGTCAATTCGGGACGGTGCGAAGTCTGCTTCACTTCCGCCCGTACCGGTCCGGGCAAGGAGGAAGACATGTGGAGGAAAGTCGTGATGGCGGCCGCCTTGGCGCTGACCCTGGCGGCGCCGGCGCCGGCCGAGGAGGTGACCGGCCGTTTCCTACTGGAGACCCATGACGGCCGCCGCGTCACCGATTCCAGTTTCGCCGGCAAGGTGCGGATGATGGCGTTCGGCTATACCTACTGCCCCGACATCTGCCCGACCACCCTGGCGACCATGGCGGCGGCCCTGGACCTGCTGAGCGCCGACGAGGCGGCCCAGGTGGTGCCGATCTTCGCCACCGTCGATCCCAAGCGCGACACCGTGGCGCACCTCAAGGACTACATGGCGGCCTTCGGCCCGGCCTTCGTCGGCCTGACCGGCACGCCGCAGATGACCGACGCGGCGGCGCGCGCCTTCAAGGTCCGCTACCAGATCCATCCGCCGCCGGGCGAGGCGCGGGATTCCTACCTGGTCGATCACTCGGCCGGCATCTACCTGATGCGCCGCGACGGCAGCTTCGCCGCCCGCCTGGGCCACATGGCCGGCCCCGACGAGGTGGCGGCGCGCCTGCGCCAGGTGCTGGCGCAATGAACCGCCGCGCCCTGCTGGCCACCCTCGCGGCCGCCGCCCTGCCCCTGCCCGCGTTCGCCGCCAAGGCGGAGATGGGCCTGTTCGTCCACGCCCAGCCACGGCCGCTGCCCACCCTCGACATCCGCGACGGCGAAGGCCGGGCGGCCGGACCCGAGCAGTGGCGCGGCCGGCCGGCCCTGGTCAATCTGTGGGCCAGCTGGTGCCTGCCCTGCGTCGCCGAGCTGCCGGCGCTGGACCGGCTGGCCGCCCGCATGGCGGGGCGCGCCCACGTGGTGGCGCTGTGCCTGGACCGCGCCGGCGCGGTGTCGGCGGTCAACACCTATGCCCGCCTGGGCATCCGCACCCTGGCCGTGCGCATCGACCACCACCGCCAGGCCGGCGAGGCCTGGGGCGCGCCGGTGCTGCCGACCACCCTGCTGCTCGACCCCCAGGGACTCGAGCGGGCACGCTTCGTCGGCGCCGCCGAATGGGATTCGGCGGCCGGCGTGGCGCTGCTGCTGGCCCTCGGCGAGGGCCGCCCGCTGGCCGGCCTGGCCCCGCCGCCGCCGGTCAAGCGACCGGCGACGGCGCCGTGACCAGCTGGTGCGTGATGCCCGGCATGTGCGCGGCCGGCGCGAAACGGACTGACGTGAAGGTGTGGAAACGGCTGCCTTACGCGGCCGGCGGGGCGCGGGCCTGGGCATGCCGGGCGGGGGCCGACGGGACCAAGGACTGGGCGGCAGGCGGCAAGCGGATCGGGTCCGCGCTCTCGGTGGGGAGAGTGAAGTGCTGGGGCGGCACCGCCCCGTTCGCCAACTGCGCCGCCTGACAGGTCAGGCAGCAATCCTCGGCACCCTTTGGCGCCTCTTCTCCGGCGGGCAGCGCCTGAACGGAGCCGCCCTCGGCCTGGCACACGAACGCCGCCAGCGGGCCGTGGACGGCCAGGCCGCCGGCCTGGCCGACCAGCGCCATGCCGGGCGACGTCGCGGTGAACAGGAAGCCGAGCAGGGCGGCCAGCGCGCCGAGGTCGCGGACAAGTCCGCGTCCCATGCGTTTCAGCGCTGTCACCCCGAACAAGGTCATCGTCCCGGCTCTCCTTGGTCGGGGACAGCGTGGCGGCAAGCCGGCCGCGCCGCCGTGACGTCGGTCAAGAGGACGGGAACGATTTCCCGGTGGCGTCAATATCGCCCATAGACCGTCTCGCCGCCGCTTCCGAACGCGCGCACCTCGTTGACCTGCTTGGGGCCGGGCATGCCGGGCGACCCCGACGGCATGTCGGGCGAGGACAGCCCGCCGATCCCGGTCGGGCGCTCGCGCAGCAGGCGGCCGACCGCCTCGGCCGGGACATGGCCCTCGACCACATAGCCGGCCACCCGCGCGGTATGGCACGAGCGCAGGTGCCTGGGCACGCCGAGGGCGGCCTTGACCGGGTCGACGTCGTCGATGTCGGTGACCTTGACGCGGTAGCCGCTCTCCTTCATGTGCTCGATCCAGCCGCCGCAGCAGCCGCAGCTCGGGCTTTTCCACACTTCCACCAGGGGCGGCGCCTCGGCCGCGCCGGCCGGCGCCCACGCCATGGTCGCCGCCAATGCCAGAACCGCGATCCGCATCGTCATCGGTCGTCCTTTCCAGATGCCTTTGCGCCCATCCTGCCGTGGATGCCGCAATCCGCCCTTGATCGAGATCAACACAGCCGCTTGCCTGACGGATCGCGCACGGGCAGTGTGGCGGACATGACATCGGTCCTGCTCGGATTGCTGGCCGCCCTGGGCTGGGGCCTGGCCGACTTCGCCGCCCGCTTCTCGGGCCGCGCGCTGGGCAGCGTGGCGGCGCTGGCCGGCGTGGCGGTGGCGGGCAGCGCCGCGTTGACGCTGTGGCTGCTGACGGCCGGCGACGGCCTGCCGCTGACGAGTTGGCCGTCGCCGTGGGCGCTGGCCTATGGCGGTTTCGGCCTGGCCGGCATGCTGGGCCTTTACGAATGCCTGCGGCGCGGCCCGGTCACCGTGGTGGTGCCGCTGGTCGATACCTTCCCGGCCTGGGCGCTGGCGCTGATGGTGGCGTTCGGCGGCGTGCGCCCCGGCCCGGCGGAATGGGCCGCCATGGCGGCGGTGATGGCCGGCGTCTGGCTGGTCGCCCGCCACGCCCCCGAGGACAGGACCAGCGTGCGCCCGTCCCGCTCCACCATCGTGCTGGCGCTGGCCAGCGGCGCCGCCTTCGGCGCCGCCCTCAATTGCGGCACCCTCGCCGCCCCCGTGCACGGCGAGGTCGAGACGGTATGGATCGCCCGCAGCCTCGCCGCCCTGGTGCTGGTCCCGGTGGTGGTCCGTCGCGGCGAGTGGCGGGTGCCGCCGCGCTGGGCGGCGCTGGTGGCGGTCCAGGGGCTGCTCGACACGCTGGGGCTGCTGGCCCTGCTGTGGGCCGGGGCCGGCGAGGCGGCGGCCGACGCCACCGTGGTCGCCTCCACCTTCGGCATCATCACCTTCCTGCTGGCCCGCTTCATCCTCAAGGAGGCGGTGACGCCGCCGCAATGGCTGGGAGTGGCCCTGAGCTTCGGCGGCGTCGCGGTGCTGGCGGGATTGGGTTAGGTTAGGTTAGGTTAGGCTAGTTCCCGGCCCGCCGCCGCGCCTCGTCCAGGCAGGCGCCCAGCCACGCCATGCGGCGGGTGCGGTAGCGCTGGGCCGCCGCCTCGCGTTCGGCCTGGTCGCCCTGACTGGCGGTGGCCTCGCGCTCGGCCAGCCGCGACAGGCGCTCCTCGAGGCGGGTGCCGAGATGCTGCGGCCCCCGCCCGACCAGGGCCAGCAGATGGCCCTGCTCCTCCTCCAGCGCCGTCACCTGGCGGCTCCAGAACCAGCCGCCGGTGACCACGGCGCTGAACTGCGCCACCGGGTCGGCGGGCCGGCAATCGTCGTCCAGCGCCACGTCGCCGGGGGGCAGGGCCGCCCAGATCGCCACCGCCACGGATGCGACGATTCCCATGACACGACCGCTCATGCGCATGGCCCCCTCCGCACTGGTTCGAGGCTGGCGTCCAGGATAGCGCGGCTGTGGCCGCCGGGGAACCGCCAGTTGGGCAGATCAGCCCGCCACGGCCCACGTAGAGCCGCCGACACCCGGCGGATATTACTTCACAAAATCGTCATGTCAACGCGCCCGCATTACAACGATACACATCATTTATTGTCATCCAAAAGTATCTTGCACCATTCCCCTTCGCCACGCCGGCGCAGCCTCCGATCCGGGAATACCCCGCGCCTAGGACCGAGGCGCCGGCATCCGGTCTTTACTGTATTGCCCGTTCGTCAAACCTTCGAACCGAGAAATTCCGGCTGTTATGTGTTAGATTCTCCTTCCCCTTCTTGCTATGCTACGAGGTGCCGTTCCCCGTGGCCACGGAGGCGGGCGGCGAACCTAGCTGGGACGGATTGCATTGCCTAAGGATCGTTCGGGAGCACCAGACGGCAACAGCCCGCAAGTGCCCGCGGGCCAGGGGCCTCACATGATTGCTCCCCACGTCATCGACGCTGGCGGATCGGCTCGCATCCTGGTGCCGGGCGGCGACTTCCTGCTGACCGCCGACTACCAGAGGTCCGGCCTCGATCTGGTCCTGGTCGGCGCCGACGGCAGCCGCATCGTCATCAAGAACTACTTCGCCACCGAGACGCCGCCGGCGCTGGTCAACGAGATCGGCATGCTGATCGATCCGGCGCTGGCCGGAAAGCTGGCCGGGCCGATGGCGCCCGGGCAGTTCGCCCAGGCCGGCGACGGCCCCGGACTGGACCCCATCGGCAAGGTCGAGACGGTCACCGGCTCGGTCGAGGTGCGCCGGGCCGACGGCACCCGCGCCACGCTGAAGCAGGGCGACGTGGTCCACAAGGGCGACCAGATCCTGTCGGGCGAAGGCGCCAATGTCAGCCTGGTCTTCGCCGACAAGTCCACCTTCGCGGTGGGCGCCAAGGGCCGCGCCGTGCTCGACGACCTGGTCTACGACCCCGGCGCCAACCTGGCCCACGCCCAGATGTCGGTGGTGAGCGGCTCGTTCACCTTCGTGTCCGGCCAGATCGCCAAGATGGCGCCCGAGGCGGCCAGCATCAAGACGCCGGCCATGACCATCGGCATCCGCGGCACCGCCGGCGGCGGCAAGGTCGGATCGGACGGCGTGCAAGCGGTGCTGGTGCCGGAACAGGGCGGCGTGGTCGGCCAGCTGACCTTCACCACCTCGTCGGGCCAGAGCTTCACCGTCAACACCCCCGGCCTGGGCCTGAACGTCAGCCCGTCCGGCGTCGCCAGCGTGCAGCAATTCTCGGCCGCCCAGATCGGCTCGATGATCGGCAACGCCAATGTGGGCTCGTTCTCGAGCCAGATCGACAAGGGCTTTTCCGAGACCCTGCAGCCGGGCACCACCCAGGGCACCGACCAGCAGATCAATTTGCTGCCGGAACCGCCGCAGACCTATCAGCAGCCGGACACCCTGTTCAACGGCGTGTCGGATCTGGCCGAACTCTACATCCAGAACGGCCTCGAGGAGCTTGCGGCCGAACTGATCGAGCTGTTGCAGGGACTTGACGAGGACATCGAGGAGATCGAGGACGATTTCGAGGACTTCATCGACGACATCGACGTCGAGGATGCCGACGCCTTCGCCGACGACATCCAGGTGGCCATCGAGGAAGTCACCGAACTGCTGGAACTGGTCAGCGGCATTTCCAATTACCTGGAAACCCTGATTCCGGTCGAACAGGCCCGTCTGCTCTACGGCGACCTGTCGTTCATCCAGGGCTTCACCCCCGATCAGCTGGACCAGGCCGAGGCCATCCTGGAGCTGATCAGCAGCAGGACCTGGGGCGACACCGATGCCTCGGGCACCACCATCGTCACCTATTCCTTCCCCGACCAGGTGCCGGCCGATTACGCCGGCATGATCGAGGGCGGCGGCTTCGGCTCGTTCTCGGACGCCCAGAAGGCGGCGGTGCGCCAGGCCCTGGCCAATTGGGCCGACGTCGCCAACATCACCTTCGTCGAGGTCACCGGCGAGGGCGGCGAAATCCGCTTCGCCAACACCACCACCGGCCCCGACGTGGCCTGGACCTACATGCCCGGCGAGGGCATCGGCGGCGACGTCTGGATCGATGCCGCCAACCCCATGAACTGGGATTTGGGGGCGGGCAGCTACGGCTTCTTCACCCTGCTGCACGAGATCGGCCACGCCTTGGGCCTGGAGCATTCCGGCGAGTACAACGGCACCGGCGCCCAGGCCGGCCCCTACGATTCGCTGGCCTACAGCGTCATGTCCTATTACGGCGGCGGCCTCTACGGCTATTCCGACAAGCCGCTGGCCCACGACATCGCCGCGCTGCAGCTGCTCTACGGCGCCCGCGGCGAGGATCTGGCGGCGCAGTATTTCGGCGGCCTCGGCTTCACCACTACCGCCGCCGACGGCTCGGTGGCGCTGAACGCCTCGGGCGACTGGAACGAGGACGGCGTCACCGATGCCGAGGACGACGAGATCGAGGCGGAGATCACCGCCGCGTTCACCGGCCTGACCGATCAGGATGCCGATGGCGACGTCGACAACGACGACAAGATCATCGCCCTCGAGAACCTGATTACCACCAAGGAAACCGCCGCCACCACCATCGTCGAGCAGCTCGAGGAACAGGGCGCCTCCAGCAGCGGCCTGTTCCAGGGGCTCGAGATCGCCAAGGCCGAGGTCGAAGCCGCCAAGGCCACCGCCAAGGTCCAGGTCCTGGCCGCGCGCCAGGAAGTGGTGCAGGCGCAGATCGAGGCGCTGCTGACCACCTGGCAGACCGCCGGCACCCTGACGGCGCAGGAGCAGGCCAAGTTCGACACCCTGAGCGGAAAGCTCACCACCTACCAGACCCAGGCGACCACCTACAAGGCCCAGGTCGCCACCCTGGCGGTCAATTATCCCAGCGGTACCATAGCGGCCAAGCTGGATGCGGCGGCGACCAGCTTCGCCAAGGTCGAGGTCGCGGTCGCGGCGGCGGGCGCGCCGCTGAACATGCTGAAGACCATCACCGCCAACCCCGACAGCGACAGCTACAAGACCGACGCCATCACCGCCTGGGTCAGCGGCACCGCCGCCGCGGACGAGGCGACCAAGCAGGCGACCCGCGTCACCAAGACCCTGGACCTCAACACCGCCAAGGACGCCAGCGCCGCCGCCATCGCGGCGCTCGAGGACGCCCGCGACGCCGAGACCCCGGCCTACCTGACCTGGCAGAAGGCCGAGGCGGTGGCGGAAGGGGCGCGCGGCTATGCCGACACCCAGGTCAAGCCGAAGATGGACGACGCCGCCGACGCGGTGGCGACCTTCTCGTCCACCGCCACCACGGTGAAGATCGGCGCCACCACCGTCGATGTCACCGTGGGCGCCAACCTGCAGGGCGCCGCCAACAAGGTGGTGTCGGCCTTCACCTCGACCGGCGCCACCCGGCTGGGTCACCTGGACGACGCCCTGGACTCGGCCCTGGCCGCCAAGACCAACGCCGCCACCAACTACACCCTGGCCTTCAACACCTACCAGGCCGCCACCGGCGCCACCAACACCGCCACCGACAAGTATGTGGAGGTGGCGGCATGGAAGGCGGCGTCCACGGTGGCTGCCGATGCCTATACCCGCATCCTCGACGCCAAGGCGCTGGTGATGCTGGGACAGAACTACGTCACCGCCACCACCATGGTGGCCTCCGCCGCCGCCGCCATCGGCGATGTCCGCGGGGACTACCTGACCCAGGCCCTGGCTGCCGCCAACGCCGCCAAGACCGCCGCCGACACCGCCTATGACGGCGCCGTCGCCGCCTACATCGCCGCCCACACCGGCGCCGACGCCGCCGCCGCCGCGGCCTCCACCGACCTCGCCGACGAGATCAAGGCCAAGGCCTTCGCCGCCGACGCGGTGACCAAGATCCAGGCGGCCGAGGCCGATCCCACCAATACCACCCTGCTCAACGCCGCCCTCGGCCTGCCGGTCACCGACGCCCGCCTCGAGGCGACCACCGTGCTGGTGGCGCAGGGTCTGGCCATCAACCTGGAAATCAAGGCCTTCTTCACCGGCATCTTCTCCCAGTGGGAACAGGCCTACGCCATCGTCAACGCCGAGGCGGTCAAGTACGAGGCCGCCGCCGCCCTGGCCGAGACCGCCTACAACACGGTCAAGGCCCAGGTCACCCAGGCGGAGACCAGCGCTTCCGTCAAGCTGTCCGCCCTGCTGGCCGCCTACGACGCCCAGACCAAGGCCCGCGGCGACGAAGCGGCGGCCGAGTGGTATCTGAGCTTCGCCAAGACCACCGCCATCAACGACATCAAGGGCGACCTGGCGATTGCGGTGGACGCCGCGGTCACCGCCACCAAGGCGGCCGAGCAGGCGTCGCAGACCGCCAAGACCGAGGCCGCCGAGGCCGATGGCCACGACGATGCCGGCACCTTCGACGTCGCCGCCGCCCAGACCGACGCCCAGCAGGCCCGCGCCGCCGCCGACCTGGCGGCGACCAAGTACCAGCAGGCCGAGGGCGCCCGGGCCGAGGCGGCAATCGTGCTGGCCAAGATCGCCACCTGGAACCTGAGCACCGAGACCGCCTTCGTCACCCAGATGAATTCGGTCTATCATGCGGCGGTGAAGGCGGTTCTGTCGGCCCAGGCGGCGCGCGACGCCGCCGACTTCGCCGCCGATTCGGCCGAGGCCTCGCTGCTGCTGGCCCAGGCCCGCGCCACCGGCAACGCCGCCGCCATCGACAGCGCGGTGAACGGACTGACCGCCGTCGCCGCCCAGGCCGAGACCAAGGGCATCGACGCCGCCCGCCAGCAGGCCGCCGCCGCCCTGGACGAGGCCAGGCGCCTGAATGCCGAGGCCCAGGCGTCGCTGGCCGACGCCGACGAGGCCAAGACCGCCTATACCAACGCCACCACCACCCAGGACCAGGCCGACGCCCAGAATGCCGCCGGCACCGTGACCACCAAGCTGGGCGCCATCGAGGCCGAGGTCGCCACCGCCGATGGCGCCGGCAGCCGCGCCGCCGCCGAGGCCGCCGCCCAGGCCGCCCGCGCCCGCCTGGAAGAGGCCCGCACCGCCGCCGCCGATGCCCGCCTCAAGGCCGACCATGCCCAGGGCGCCGCCGCCGATGCCGGCCTGGCTGAAATCGCCGCGGCCAAGGTTGCGGCAACCAATGCCGCCGTCGCCGCCGAGGGCTTCGCCACCACCGCCACCAATGCCTTGGGGACGGCCAAGACCAAACTGGGTCAGATGACATCGACCGGCGACTTCAATACGCTGGCCAGCGACATCGACACCCTGAAGAATAGCGCGGTCGCCGCGTGGAACGCCGACGGCTCCACCAACGATGCCGCCGGCAAGCTCGACGAGACCAGGGCCCAGCTGGCGGCGGTCAAGGCCACCGTGCTGACCCTGCTCGACCTTGGCCCGGCCGCCGCCGCCAAGGCCAAGGAAGCCAACACCACCATCCTGCAGCTCGAGCAGCTGGTGACCCGCGCCGAGAAAGCCGTCGCCACCGCCGAAGCGGCCAAGGCCCAGGCGCTGCAGGTGGACGCCGCCGCCGAGGCCAAGCTCACCACCTACGCCGCCGCCGCCCAGGCCAAGACCGACGCCGAAAACGCCTCGAAGGCCGCCGCCACCGCCAAGCTGGAAGAGATCCTGGAGGCCGAGCGCACCCGCGCCGCCGCCGAGGCCCGCGCCGAGTCGCAGGCCGGCGACTACGTCACCGCCGCCGCCGGCCACAAGACCGACGCCCAGACGTTCCAGAATCAGGCGCAGAGTTTGTTCGAGGCCGGCGATATCGCCGGTGCCCAGTCGGCGGCCGCCAAGTCTGCGGCTTCGGCGCTGAAGGCCAAGGCGGCGTTCGAGGCGGCGGCCGAGGCCGGCGACGGCTATTCCGCCGCCATGGACGAGGTGGCGGCGGCCGCCAATCACAACAAGGACGCCCAGAGCTACGCCGCCGTCGCCCGCGCCATCTCGGACGCCGCCGGCAACCTGAAGGCGGCCGCCGAATCCTGGCGCCTGGGCACGGTGGTCACCACCCGTCTGGGCTCCATCGCCGGCTACACCGACGCCGGTGCCGGGCTGACCACCGCCCAGGCCTCCTACGAGGCGGCGGCCATCGCCGCCAATTCCGCCCGCGCCGACACCCGCGACCCGCTGATCGCCGCCGCCGCCGCCGAGGCCGCCCGCGATTCGCAGCTGGGGTCGAAAAACACCGCCTATGCCGCATACCAGGCGGCGCTGTCGGCCAACGGCAACGACGCCGCCAACCTGGTGGTGGTGGCCTACCAGGACGCCTACAACGCCGCCCTGGCCGCCTACAACAATGCCGTCGATGCCGCCACCAAGGCCCGCGCCGCCGCCGATGCCGCCGTCGCCCGCGCCGCCCTGGCCGAGGCCACCGCCGATACCGCCTACGAGTCCTATGTGGGTGCCCAGTCCGCTTTGGCCGACGCCGCCGCCACCCAGGCCAATGCCACCGCCGCCGAGACCCTGGCCCAGTACACCGCCCAGCGCGAGGTGGAGACGGCCATGACCACGGCGCTGGCCGATGCCGATGCCGCGCTTAAGAAGGTCACCTCCAATACCGGCGACGCCGACGGCATCGACCACGTCGCCGATGCCCTGGCGGCCAAGAACGTCGCCGCCCAGGCGGCCCTGGACGCCACCGCCGACAACACCGACGGCACCGCCATCACCAGCGCCGCCGCACTGGCCAAGGTCACCGCCGCCGAAACCGCGTACACCAACGCCTTCGCCGCCTACGAGCAGGCCCTGGCGGTGGGGGTCGAGGCCAATGCCGCCCTGGCCGGTGCCCAGGCCGCCCGCGACCTGGCCGCCGACCTGCCCGACCAGATGAATGTCAATGCCGACAATCTCGGCACCACCGACGACGATGCCAACGATCCCCAGGCCGCAACCGCCGCCGCCGCCCGCCTCGCCCTCGCCAAGGCCGAGGCCGACCTGGCCAAGGCCACCGGCATCCAGGCCGAGGTCGCCAAGCAGGCGGCGCTGGCCAAGTCCTACGCCGACCAGGCCTTCGAGTCGCTGAACGTCACCAAGTCGCTGCTGGCCGAGGCCCAGGCGGCTGAGGCCGGCACCCTCGCCGGCGCCCAGTCGGCGGCCGAGGCGGCCCGCCAGGCCGCTTTGAGCGCCGCCACCAAGGCCGCCGCCGCCGCCGCCACCGCGTTGGCCGCGCGCAACCTGATCGCGGTGGACGGCGGCGATGCCGACACCGTCGCCGATGGGTCCTTGCGCGCCACCCTGGACACCGAAATCGGCAAGGCCACCACCCGCCTGGCCGATTACGGCGACACCGCCTCGGGCCGCCTGAAGGCGCTCATCGACAAGATCACCAGTCTGAGCGGACGCACCGGTGTCGATACCGCCACGCTGAACACCCTCACCGACGCCAAGGACGCCGCCGCCACCAATATCGGCACCGCGCGGGTAACGGTGCTGGGCGACGGCGCCACCGATTCCGCCGCCGTCAAGGCCGATGCCGCCGCCGCCGCCGCCACCGCCGCCTATGACGACGGAACCAATGCCGCCGACGCCGCCTCGCTGGCCACCGACGCCCAGAACGCCTACGACGCCAGCGGCACCACCAACGATGCCGCCGGCAAGGCCGCCCTGGCCGCAGAAACCGACGACTTCACCACCGCCCAGGCCGCCGCCGCCGCCGCCGCCGCCTTCGCCAAGACCGCCGCCGCCGCGTCGGAATCCGCCGCCGCCAAGGCCGCCACCGCCCAGGACCAGGTCAAGGTGGTGGCCAAGCTGCAATCCGACGTCTCGTCCCAGGTCTCGGTCGCCGGCCAGCTGCTGGCGGACGCCGAGAACAAGGTCACCATCGTCACCGCCAAGGCCGACGCCGCCGACGACAAAAGTTCGGCCCAGAACACCGTCGATGCCACCGGCAGCGCCAACGACGCCGCCGGCAAGGCCGCTTTGGCCGCCGCTTCCAAGGCCAATGCCGGCGGCGATTACGACACCATCCTCGGCATCTACAACGCGCTCTACGTCAACCAGAGCGACACCGCCTCGGCCGACCGCAGCGCCCGCGCCATCATCGAAGCCGCCTACAAGAAGGCACTGCTGGCCAAGTCCGCGGTGGACGACTACTCCACCCAGTCCGCCACCGCGCTGGGCACCACCACCGACGCCGCCACCGTCAAGAGCGCCTACGGCCAATTGGCGCTGATCAACCAGACCATCGGCGCCACCAAACTGGGCTCCGCCACCGTCACCGCCGGCCAGGCGGTCGAATACGCCAAGACCGTCGACGACGCCCGCATCGAGATCGAGCGCCTGGCCGCCATCGTCGATACCGCCCAGACCAAGACGGCGGCCGAGCGGATCAAGGTCGCCGACGAACTGCTGGTGGCCCAGGCGGCACAGATTCTGGTCACCAACGCCACCACCGCGCGGACCGCCTACCAGACCGCCAATGACCAGCTCGCCATCGCCCAGGCCAAGGCGGCCACTGCGGCGACCCAGGCGGCCCTGGCCAAGGAATACGCCTTCCGCGCCGCCCAGGCGGCGCTGAACGCGGTTCCAACCGTCGCAACGCCAACCCCCACCGGCCTCTATCTCGGCGAGAATGCCGCCCATTGGAAGACCCAGGCCGACAACGCCGCCGCCGCCGCGCTGGCCGCGCGCAACGAGGCCAACACCGCCAAGCTGGCGGCGGCCGCCGCCTATGACGACAGCAACGGGCTGACCACCGAGGCCGCTTCGGCGGCGCTGGCGGCCAATGCGGCCAAGACCGTCACCCTGTCCACCGGCGCCTTCACCCTGGTCGCCGCCACCGAGGCCCAAGCCTGGGCCGACAAGACCCAGGCCGCCGCCACCAGCGCCGCCACCCAGGTGATCGATGCCGACCGCGCCGTCGCCACCGCCAACGCCGCCGCCGCCGACGCGGCGCTGTCCGCCAACGCCGCCAGCACCGCCGGCAGCAACGCCGCCCTGGTCTACGAGCAGATGGTGGATTCGTCGGTCTCGGCCACCGCCCGCTCGGCCGCCGATACCGAAGCCGCCAAGACCGCCGCCGCTGATGCCAGGGACAGCGTCGATGCCCTGATCGGCACCGCCGGCGGCGCCGGCACGGTGCTGAACAAGCTGGCCACCATCATCAGCGACATCGATACCTGGAAGGCCGCCAACCCGACCGCCGACGCCACCATCGCCGACGCCATCCGGGCCAAGGCGGTGGCGCTGCAGACCAAGGCCGATTCGGCCACCGGCACCCTGGGCATCAAGCAGCTGGCGGCCAACGCCGCCACCCAGGCCGCCCACTGGGACGACGAGGCCGACGGCAAGCTTGCCGACGTCACCACCCTGGACGACGATACCAATACGGTCGGAGACGACGCCAACACCCTGGCCGACACCACCGAGGCCAGCGGATACGCCCAGGAGGCGGCCACCGCCGCCACCAACGCCAAGGCCCAGGCCACCATCGCCCAGCTGCAGCTGTCGTCGGCGACCCAGGTGCTGGCCGATTCCAACGCGCTCTACACCGACTTCACCAGCTGGAAGAGCCAGGTGCTGCAGGCCGCCCAGCTCGCCGCCGCGCAACAGGCGGAGGCCCAGGCGGCGGCCGCCGCCGCCGACGCCAAGAACGACACCGCCACCGTCAACGAGGACGGCACCGTCACCATCTCGGTGCTGGGCAACGACACCCGCACCGACGGCGCCGCCCTGGACAGCGGCAAAATCATCTCCATCGGCGCCGTGGTCGCCCCCAGCAACGGCAAGATCGCGCTGAATGCCGCCGGCACCGCCGTGGTCTATACCCCCGACGCCAATTTCCACGGCACCGACACCTTCACCTACACCATCACCAACACGGTGACCATCGGCGGCGTCACCAAGGTCACCAGCGACACTGCCACGGTGACGGTGAACGTGCTGTCGGTGAACGACGCCCCGGTGGTGACCGCCGATGTGGGCACCGCCGTGAACGCCAACACCGCGGTGGTCATCGACGCCCTGGCCAACGACAGCGACGCGGACGGCAACACCCTGGCGCTGGCCTCGGTGACGCAAGGCGCCAAGGGCACGGTGGCCATCAGCGCGGGCAAGCTGGTCTACACCCCGACACCGGCGCAGTACCAGGCGCTGAAGGCCGGCCAGACCGGCACCGACACCTTCACCTACACCGCCTCGGACGGCCAGGGCGGCAGCCAGACCGGCTCGGTGACGGTGACGGTGACCGGCACCAACGATCTGCCGGTGGTGTCCGGCTTCACCAAATCGACGCCCGAATCCACCGATTACGTCTTCCAGTTGTCCGACTTCACCGGCGCGTATGTGGACGTCGATGCCGACACGATGACCAAGATCAAGCTGGTCACCGTGCCCGCCACCAGCGCCGGCACGCTGCAGATCACTTCGGACGGCAGCACCTGGACCACCGTCACCAGCGCCATGCTGCAGGCAAGCGAGGTCACCGTCACCAGCGCGCAACTGACCGGCGGCTACCTGAAGTTCGTGCCCAACGGTGATGCCACCGGCGCCGCCACCTTCAAGTGGAAGGCCCATGACGGCACCGGCTATTCCGAGGCCGACGCCACCGTCACGGTCCAGGTCAACAACGTCAACGACGCCCCCGCCTTCACCGCCGCCGCCACCCTGGCGGCCATCACCGAGGGCGCTTCCGCCGCCACCATCACCGGCGCCACGGTGACCAGCCTGTTCGGGGCGCTGTTCAGCGATCCCGACACCGGCTCCAGCCTGTCGGGCATCGCCATCGTCGGCAATCCGGCCACGACGCAGGGCAACTGGCAATTTTCGTCCGACAACGGCACCACCTGGGCCAATGTCGGCACGGTCGATGGCGGCGCCGGCGCCCTGGCGGTGCAGGCCACCGCCAAGCTGCGCTTCGTGCCCGCCACCGATTTCGCCGGCACCACCCCCGAGTTGGCGGTGCTGGCGGTCGACAACACCTATGGCGGCACCTGGTCCAATAGCCTGACCGCCACCCGTGCCCTGACCGACGTCGCCTCGCGCCTGCCCAGTTCGGCCCACGCCACGGAGCCGACGCTACTGACCACCACGGTCACCAACGCCAACGACGCGCCGTCGGCCACCGGCACCGCCACCCTGACGGCGGTCAAGGAGGATGTCGCCGCGCCGGCCGGGGCCACCATCGCCTCGCTGTTCACCAATGTGGTCGACCCCGACCCCGGCTTCAGCCTGGCCGGCATCGCGGTGGTCGGCAATGCGGCGGTGGCCGCCACCCAGGGCAAGTGGCAGTACTCGGTCAACGGCACCACCTGGTCCGACGTCGGCACGGTGGCCGAGGGCGCCACCGCGCTGGCGCTGTCGGCCGCCACCAAGCTGCGCTTCCTGTCGGTGGCCGATTACGAGGGCACGCCGCCGGCGCTGGTGGTGCGCGCCATCGACAACACCTTCACCGGCCTGTTCTCCGGCGCCACCGACCGCATCGCCGTCAACACCACGACCAATGGCGGCGGCACCGCCATCGCCGGCGCCACCGGCACGCTCTCCACGACCATCCTGCCCGAGAACGATGCGCCGACCATGACCGGCGCCGCCACCCTGGCACCGGTGGCCGAGGACGCCGCCGCGCCAGCCGGGGCCACCGTGGCGTCATTGTTCGGCGGCAATTTCTCGGACATCGACGCCGCCGCCGCCCTGGGCGGCATCGCCGTGGTCGGCAACAACATGTCGGTCGCCGCCACCCAGGGGACATGGCAGTTCTCCAGCGACGACGGCACCACCTGGGCCGATATCGGCCCCGCCATGGACGGCTCCATGGCCATGGCCATCCAGGCCACCGCCCGGCTGCGCTTCCTCGCCCTGCCCGACTACAACGGCGCCGCTCCGGCGCTGACCGTGCGCGGCATCGACAATTCCTACGCCGGCCCGTGGGCGCAAAGCGGCGCCAACCCCATCACCATCGACACCAATACAACCGGGGGCATCACGCCCATCGCGGCGACCACCACCACGCTGACCACCTCCGTCACCGCGGTGAACGACGCGCCCGTCGTGACGGCCGCGTCGCCCATCGACATGTCCGCCATTACCGAGGACCCGACCTCCATCACCGGCCAGGCTGTGTCGGCGCTCTTGGCCGGCCAGGTGCAGGACGTCGATGCCGCCTCCGGCCTCGGCGGCATCGCCGTGGTCGGCAACACCGCCAACGCCGCCACCCAGGGAACCTGGCAGTATTCCACCGATGCCGGCACCACCTGGCACGCGGTGGGCAGCGTCGGCGACGGCGCCACCGCCCTGGCGCTGTCCGCCGCGACCCAGCTGCGCTTCAGCCCGGTGGCCAATTACAGCGGCACCCCGCCGGACCTCGCCTTCCGCGCCATCGACAATACCCATGGCGGCGGCTGGACCAGCGGCGCCACCCGGTCCACCATCGACACCACCGCCCATGGCGGCACCACGGCCATTTCCGACGCCGTCGCCAGCCTGCACCAGGTGGTGACGGCCGTTCCCGACGCGCCGATCCTCACCGTTCCGGTCAGCCAGGCCAGCGGTCAGGCCAGTGCCCATGGCGGCGCGCTGTCCTTTGCCGGCGGCTCGCGGGTGCTGGTGGCCGACGCCCCGGACCTCGACGTCGAATCCGCCTTCACCGTCCAGGCCTGGGTCAAGCTCTCCGACGTCACCACCGAGACCAACCTGGTCGAGAAGGGCAACTGGGCCGGCAGCTGGGTTCTGCATTCCAAGCCCAATGGCGCCGGCGGCGCCACCTTCGCCCTCGCCGCCAGTCCGTGGACCTTCCCCTCCACCAGCTATGTGTACCTGCCCGGCACCACGGTCATTCAGGCGGGAACCTGGTACCACGTGACCGCCACATGGGACGGCACCACCGCCAGGATCTTCGTCAACGGGCAGAAGGAGGCCGAGGAAAGCCCCTCCGGCGGCAACCCCACCTCCAATGCCCAGGCCCTGTCCATCGGCGCCCGCGGCGACGGCACCTACGCCTCCACCTCGGTGATCGAGGATGTGCGGCTCTGGAACGTGGCGCGCAGCGAAGCGCAGGTGCTGGCCGACCTCACCACCGCGCCCAACCCCGCCGATTCCGCCCTGGTCGGGTACTGGACCTTCGCCGAGGGCAGCGGCACCACCACCGCCGACCTGGCCGGGACCAATGCCGGCGCCCTGACCGGTTCCCCCACCTGGATCGCCGACGGCACCTCGCTGACCGCCGCGCTGAATATCGCCACCGCGATCACCGATCCGTCCGAGACCATCACCGCCATCGTCGTCGGCAACCTGCCGAGCGGCGCCACCCTGTCGGCCGGCACCAACAACGGCGACGGCACCTGGACCCTGACCCCGGCCCAGCTGGCCGGCCTGACCATGACGTGGTCGCAGGGCGGCGAGACCGACGTGGCCCTGTCGGTCACCGTCCACACCGACGATGCCGGCACCGCCCTGGCCACCACCCGGACCCTGTACGTGGCGGTCGGCTCCAGCATGGTGACGAGCGTCAACGGCGCCTATGACGGCAGCCCGCTGGCCATTGCCCAGACCCTGACCGGCGGCAGCGGCGCCGACACCATCATCGGCGGTTCGGGGGCCGACACCATCACCGCCGGGGCCGGCAACGATACCGTGTCGGGCGGCACCGGCGCCGACGTCATCGTCGGCGGCACCGGCAACGGCGACGACACCTATTACGGCGGCACCGCCGCGCTGGACGACAACGCCGGCGACACCATCAAGTACTCCAGCGCCACCAGCCCGATCACCGTCAACCTGACCACCGGCACCGCCTCGGGCGTCGACATCGGCACCGACACCCTGTCAGGGTTCGAGCACGTCATCGCCGGCGCCGGCGAGGACATCATCGTCGGCAGCGCCGGCAACAACATGCTGGACGGCGGCACCGGCTACGACACCTACGACGCGTCGGCCGCGACCTCGACGGTCACCATCAACCTGGGCGCCGGCACCGCCGCAGGTGCCCAGATCGGCAGCGACACGCTGACCAGCTTCGAAACCGCGATCGCCGGTTCCGGCGACGACTTCCTGTACGGCTCGGCCGGCGACGACAACCTCTATGGCGGTGCCGGCAGCGACACCCTGGTCGGCAGTGCCGGCAACGACTATCTGGAGGGTGGAGCCGGCAACGACACCGTGACCTATTCCGCGATGGCCGGCTCGGTGGTGGCCGACATGACCGCGGAAACCATCACTTACGGCGGCGACACCACCACCGTGTCCGGTATCGAGGCGGTCATCGGCGGCACCGGAAACGACACCTTCACCAGCGGTCCCGGCCAGGACACCTTCACCGGCGGCGCCGGCAGCGACGTCTTCAAGATCACCCCCGCTTACTCGACCGTGGCCTCCCCCGACGTCTTCACCGATTTCGGCGCGTCCGACACGATCCAGCTGGCAGGCGCCTCGGGCTACAAGCTCTACGTCGCGCCGACGCAGGTGATTGGCACCGACGTCGCCACCGCCATCGCCGCCCTGCCCGCCGACCTCAACGTCGCGGTGGTGTTCCTGACCAACGGCACCAGCCACGGCTGGCTGTACGTCAAGGGTAATGCCGGCGGCACCCATTTCGCCGGCACCCTGATCACGCTGCCCGGTGTCACCGCCGCTCCCGACATCGCCAACATCCTGGGCGTCGATGGACGCCTGATGTTGGGTACCACCGGCAACGACGCCCTGACTCTGGCCACCGCCCAGGACGGCGACCTGATCCTGGGCGGGGCCGGCGACGACACCTACACCCTTGCCGCCATGCCGCCGGCAAGCACCACGGTAACCATCGACGACACCGGCGGCAGCGACGCCTTGAACGTCTCGGCGCTGCCCGACTACGCCTTGAAGGGCTTCGAGCGCAGCGGCAACGACCTGCACATCGTCTTCGCCAACGCGGCCAAGGTGGTGGTGCGCGACCATTTCGCCGGCCACACCATCGGCACCGGCATCGATGCCGAAGGCAGCGTCAAGCTGTCCCCCGCCACCCAGGCCGGCAACGTCCTGACCGGAACCGCCGTCGGGGAGATCATCGTCGGCACCAGCGCCGACGAGACCCTGGTGGGCAACGGCGGCGAGGACATGTTCTTCGGCGGCGGCGGCACCGACAAGTTCATCGGCGACGGCACCACCGATGCCTGGGGCAACGTGGTCGGCGGCGAGGTCTCGTTCGCCATGTCGGCCAGCCCGGTCACCGCCAACCTCAACACCACGGCGACGTTCGTCAACATCGACGGCCTGATCGGCTCGGCCGGCGCCGACACCCTGACCGGCCTCGATTCCCTGAATTCCAATCTGCTCGGCGGAGGCGGCAACGATACGCTGATCGCCGGAGCCGGCGCCAACACCTGGGCGGAATACTGGACGTCCTCGGCCGGCATCATCGCCAATCTGTCGGGCACCACCCAGGCCGGCGTCGCCGCCATGAGCGTGTCGGACGGATTGGGCGGTACCGATACCCTGACCGGTATCGCCAAGGTGTGGGGCTCCGCCTTCGCCGACGTGATGTTCGCCGGGGCCAGCGGCAATTACTACCTTGCCGGCGGCGAGGGCATCGACACCCTGGTCGGCGGCGCCGGCAACGACACCTTCGTGATCCGCGCCGGCGAGGGCGACACCGTCACCGGCGGTACCGGATGGGACGCCATCGCCCTCGATACCAACGACGGCGCGCCCCTCAGCCTGGATCTCAACGCCAACACGTCGATGACCGGCATCGAGGCGGTCAACCTCAACTGGAACTCGGGCAACCAGTCGGTCACCCTGTCCCAGGCCGCCATCAACGGCGTTACCGGCGGCGGCAACGTCCTGTTCGTCGATGGCACCGCGGGCGATTCCGTCACGGTGACCGACACCGGCTGGACCTTCAACGGCCTGTACGAATCGGGCCAGACCTACGCCTGGTTCACCAAGAGCGGGTTCGACCTCAAGATCGACACCGACGTCACCATGACGTTCAACGGCGTCGCCAACATGAGCCCGGCGCTGGGCATCGGCACGCCGAGTGCCACCCTGGTCGAGGCCGGCGGCACCGCCAACGCCATCGCCGGCGTCGCCACCGCCTCCGTCACGCTGACCAAGGTCGATATCGACGGTACCGTCACCTACGACACCACCTGGCTGACCGGCCAGGGGTGGACCACCGCCGATGCCGGCCTGACCTACACCAAGTCCGGAACCTACGGCACCGCGACCCTGACCGTCGCCACCAACGTCGTCAACTACGCGCTGGACAACAGCCGCGTCGCGACCCAGGCGCTGAAGTCCATAAACTCGGTCACCGATACCTTCGCCGTGCAGGTGGTGGACGACGACGGCGTCACCGCCGCCGGAAGCGTGGCGTTCTCCATCACCGGCGGCGACGATGCCCCGGTGGCGGTGGACGACACTGCCACGGTGACGGTGACCGCCGGCACCGTCAGCGGCAACGTCGCGACCAACGACTACGACCCTGATTCCAATTTCTCCGTCGTCGGACCGCGCGTCGGCGCCGTCGAGAACGCCGGCACCGCCGGAACCCTCGGCGTACCCATGGCCGGCACCTATGGCTCGTTGACCCTGAACTCCAATGGCACCTACACCTATGTGGTCGATACGGCCAGCGCGGCGGTCAAGGCCCTTGGCGCCGGTCAGACCGCGGTGGACAGCTTCAATTACCGGACCTCGGACGGCACCCGCATCGACCACGCCGTCCTGAACGTCACCGTCACCGGCGTCAACGACGCGCCGGTGCTCGCGCCGACCGCCCTGTCCTTCGACGGCGCCAACGACATCGCCACGACGGCGACCAACATGACATTGACCGGCGGCCACGCGGTCGAGGCAATGATCAAGACCTCGGCCGTCGGCACCAGCTTCGCCGGCATCGTCAGCAGCAACTCGTCCTTTGCCGGCGGGTTCTTCCAGATGGTGATGAACTCCGGCAAGCTGGTGGTGCAGGTCAGCGACAACAACGGCCAGGGTTTCTACGCCACCAGCACCGTCGATATCAATAATGGCGCCTGGCACCGGGTCGGCTTCACCTACGACCATACGACCAAGTCGGCGACCGTGTATGTGGACGGCGTCGCCTGCGGCACCGGCGAAAACGCTGCCGGCATGACGGCGCTGACCATCAACGCCCCGGTGATGCTGGGCGTCAACCGCACGTCCGCCGGCTTCGTGCCCATCGAGATCAGCGAAGTGCGGGTGTGGAACGCCACCCGCTCCGGCGCCGAGATGAGCTCGGCGTGGACCACGTTGGCCGGCAACGAGACCAACCTGGCCGCCGACTGGACCTTCCCCGCCAGCGATCCCGGCCTCAACAAGGTATCGGGCGGCGCAGCCATGACGCTGGGCGCCGGCAATGCGGCGCCGACACTGCTCAACGGCGCCACCACGCTGGGCACCATGGCCGAGGACAGCGCGCCCGGCATCG
This sequence comes from Magnetospirillum sp. UT-4, assembly GCF_902729435.1. Classification (GTDB taxonomy): domain Bacteria; phylum Pseudomonadota; class Alphaproteobacteria; order Rhodospirillales; family Magnetospirillaceae; genus Magnetospirillum. Next base: position 121,033 of record NZ_CACVCG010000101.1, on the reverse strand, counting down.
GCAGCCTGGTCTCGACCCTCACCGCGTCGGTCACCGACCCCGATGGCGTCGGCGCCCTGAAGGGCATCGCGATCACCGATGCCCCGGCGGCGGGCGGCACCTGGGAGTACAGCCTGGACGCTGGCACCAATTGGCTGCAATTCGCCCTGGTGTCGCCGACCTCGTCGCTGCTGCTGGCCGACACCGACAAGGTGCGGTTCACCCCCAACGCCGATTATTCCGGCACCCCGTCCTTCACCTGGCGCGCCTGGGACCAGACCAGCGGCAGCCACGGCCTCAAGGTCGATACCAGCGTCAACGGCGGCAACACCGCTTTCAGCAGCCTCACCAACACCGCCACCCTGACGGTGACGGCGGTCAACGACGCGCCGAGCGTGGCGCTGACCACCAGCGCGTCGGGCTTTTCCGAGGGCGGCTCGGCGACGGCACCGTTCGGCGACCTGACGCTGAACGACGTCGATAATGCCAACCTGACCGGCGCCACCATCACCATCGCCGCCCCGGTGGCCGGCGACGTCCTGGCCTTCACCGACCAGGGCGGCATCACCGGTTCCTACTCGGCCGGCGTACTGACCCTGTCGGGCTCCGCCACCCTGGCCACCTATCAGGCGGCGCTGCGCTCGGTCACCTTCTCCAACCCGTCCGATGCCCTGGCCTCGGGCTCGCGCACCATTTCCGCCACCGTCAGCGACGGCACTGCCACCAGCGCGGCGGCGACCGCGACGGTGACGGTGACGGGATTCAACGACGTGCCAACGATCGTCGGGCCGGTGACCTTGGCCGGCGGCACCGAGGACGTCTCGGCAACCATCCTGAAGGCCGATCTGGCCGCCGCCGCCAGCGATCCCGACGGCGATACGCTGACGGTGACCGGCCTGAGTGTCGATCACGGCACGCTGGTGGACAACGGGACGTCGTACACCTTCACGCCCACGCCCAATTATTCCGGCCCGGTGGCGTTCACCTACACCCTCGAGGACGGCCACGGCGGGTCGGTGGCGGCCATGGCCGACATGGAACTGGCGCCGGTGGACGACGAAGCGGTCTTCGGCAGCACCAGCGCCCAGGGCGTCATGAACACGGTCATCACCGCGTCGGTGACGGCCACCGACGCGGACGGCGGCATCTCCAGCTACGAGATCCTGGGCGGCCCCACCACCGCCCACGGTACCGTCAGCATCGATTCCAGCGGCACCTACACCTATACGCCCGAGGCCGACTACATCGGCACCGATTCCTTCCAGGTGCAGGTCACCGATCTCCTGGGCGGCATCACCGAGACCACCATCACCGTCAATATCAACGCGTTCACCGCCACCGCCGGCAACGACACCGCCAGTGGCGGCGGCGGCTCCGACGTGGTCGATCTGCTGGCCGGCAACGATTTATTCAACGCCGGAGCCGGCGACGACACCGTCACCGGCGGGGCCGGCAACGACACCATCAATGGCGGCCTCGGCACCGACACCGCGGTGTTCTCCGGCGGCTCCGGCTTCTACACCGTCTCGGCCGCCAACGGCACGCTGACCGTCACCGATACCGGCAGCAGCGACGGCACCGACACCCTGACCGGCATCGAGGAACTGGAGTTCTCGAGCGGCATCATCGGCGTGACCACCAACACCCCGACCATCAATGGCCTGTCCTTCACCGGCGCCACCGGTTCGGGGGTTACCGTGGCCCACACCGCCTCGGCCGCCGTCACCGTCGAGACCTGGGTTAAGTTCGATTCCCTGCGTGACGGGTATGAAAACGTCTTTTTCAGCACCGATTCGAGCGCGTGGAACACCACGACCTTTACCCAATCTTCGTCAATGTTCACCCAGGCGATCTACGTCGAGCCGACCAGCCACCATTTCCGCGCCTATGTGTGGGACAATACCCTTGGCGGGCGGATTGTCGAGGGCACCACGGTCATGGTGCCCGGGCAATGGTATCATCTTGCCCTGAGTGCCTCGAGCGGCGGCAACCTGCGGCTGTTCGTCAATGGCGTCGAGGAGGGCACGGCCCTTCCGCTGACCAGTTTCCCGAGCGGATCGCTGTACGTCGTCGGCGCCGAGGCCAACGTCAATCTATACGCCGGATCGGGTCTGGACGGCACGGTGGCCAATTTCTCGTCCTGGAATACCGCTCGGGATGCGGCCCAGATCGCCGCCGACATGCAGGCCTCATGGAGTGGAACGCCTTCCGGGACCGGGCTTGAGGGCTATTGGGACTTCGGCGACTATTCGGGCGGCACCGTGCCGGCGACGGTGGGCGGCAGCTCGGCCACGGCCCGCGACGCAACCGCCGTCTCCGAGCCCTATGCCAGCGGCACCACCTTCAACCTGACCGGAACCACCGGCGCAGATACCCTGAATGTCGGCACCGGCATCAACCATGTCGGCACTCAGGACGGCAACGACCTGATGGTCACCACCAGCGCGGTGCTGACCGGCACCACCACCTTCAGCGGCGGCCTCGGCACCGACACCATCCGCCTGAGCGACACCGCCGCCGTCACCGACACCCCGCTGTCGCACGTCTCGGGGGTGGAACGGCTGGTCCTGGGCTCGACCAACGCCGCCGCGCAGTCGGTCACCCTGGGCAATGCCTCGCAGAACGCCGGCATCGTCGAGGTTGACGCCTCGGCCGCCACCGGCGCCGTCACCTTGAACGCCTCGGCCCGCACCACCGGCATCACCCTGACCGGCGGCGCCGGCAACGACGTGCTGACCGGCGGCAGCGGCAACGACACCCTCACCGGCGGCGCCGGCAGCGACACCGCGTCCTTCTCGGGTGCCGTATCGGCCTACAGTTTCACCTATGCCGGTCAGACCCTGACCGTCACCGGCCCCGACGGCACCGACAGCCTGACCGGGATCGAGACGCTGTCCTTCAGCGGCGGCACGGTCACCCTGTCGGCGGCGGATACCCGCGTCAACACCACCGTCGCCGGCAGCCAAGTGTATCAAGCGGTGACCGGGCTGAACGGTGGCGGCTACGTGGTGGTGTGGCAGAGCGCCGACCAGGATGGCAACGGAATCTACGCCCAGCGCTTTGATGCCGCCGGCATGGCCCAGGGATCGGAATTCCTGGTCAACACCTTTACCGCCAACGCCCAGTCGTACCCCTCGGTGACCGGGCTGTCAGGCGGCGGCTTCGTGGTGACCTGGGACAGCTACGCCCAGGACGGGTCGGCCACCGGTATTTACGGCCAGATCTTTAACGCTGCCGGAACCGCCCAAGGGGCCGAGTTCCGGGTCAACCCATATACGCTCAACCACCAGAGCTTTAGTTCGACGACGGCCTTGTCCGACGGCGGCTTCCTGGCGACGTGGGCCAGCAACGGGCAGGATGGCTCGTCCTACGGGATCTACAGCCAGCGCTTCAACGCTTCGGGCGTGGCGGTCAGCCGGGCCGGCACGACCACCGGCGCCGACGAGTTCCGAGTCAACACCACCACCGCCGACATCCAGGATTACCCGGCCATTTCGGGCTTGTCCGACAACGGCTTCGTGGTGGTCTGGCACAGCAATCTGCAGGATGGCGCGGATTACGGCATCTACGGACAGCGCTATAGTGCCGCCGGAATCGCCCAGGGGGCGGAATTCCCGATCAACGCGACGACGGCAGGCCGTCAGTTTGACCCGGCGGTTGCCGGCCTGTCGGGCGGCGGCTTCGTGGTCACCTGGTACAGCAATCCCACCGGCACAGATAACGACGTGGTCGGCCGTTGCTTTAACGCCGCCGGGGCGCCCGTGGGCGCCGAGTTCGTGATGCCGAACAGACACAGTGAGGCATACCCCTCGGTGACGGCGCTGGCGGATGGCGGTTTCGTCATGGTCTGGCGGGGTGTCGCGGGCAGCGGCAACAGCGGCGGCTACAACATCTACGGCCAACGTTACGACGCCGCCGGAACCGCGCAGGGTCCCGAATTCCTCGTCAACACCTATGGCCCGGAAGATCAGGGTTATCCGTCCGTTTCGGTGGCCGCGCTGGATGATGGCGGCTTCGTGGTCGCTTGGCCCAGCGGATTCCAGGATACCAGTGACAGCGGCATTTTCTCCCGCCGCTTCGATGCCTCGGGCAATCCGGTGCTTGGGCCGGATGCCATGCTGACCGGAACGACCGGCAACGACATCCTGAATATCGGCGCGGGCATCGACCAGGTGGATGGCGGCGCGGGCACCGATACGGTGCTGCTTGCGGCCGGCGGCGTGCAGGTGGCCGTCACCAATGTGGAATCGCTGGTCGGCGGCGGCGGCGACGACCGCGTGTTCGTCGAGGCCGCCATCCTCAACAACACCACCGGCCGCGCCTTCGACGGCGGTGCCGGCAATGACACCCTGTTCCTCTCGACCTATAGCACCCAGGTGCTGGACGCCACCGAGACCGCCGGGCTGATCAATTGGGAAAACTGGGCGCTGACAACCTACACCGGCCCCTATAACATCACCCTGCACGATGCCAGCAACAGCGCCGGCCTGACCATCGACGGCACCGTCCTCGCCAATGGGTCGCTGATCCTCAACGGCGCCGCCGAGACCTCGGCCGCGCTGACCGTGCTGGGCGGCGCCCTGGCCGACACCCTGACCGGCGGCATGGGCGCCGACACCTTCACCGGCGGGGCCGGTGCCGACCTGCTCACCGGCGGCATGGGCGCCGACACCTTCATCTATACCGGCAATACCCAGTCCACCGCCGCCGCCACCGACACCATCGCCGATTTCGGCGGCGCCAACGGTGCCGACATCGTCAAATTCCAGGGCATGGCCGGCATCACCTACGATTCCAGCGCCTCGTTCGCCTGGAACGCCGGCGGGCTTACGGCCACCATCGCCGACATCGTCGCCAGCGGCGCCGCCAACCGTCTGTACCACGTCACCGACGGCACCGACGGGTGGCTGTACGTCAAGGGCGCCGGGACCGGAACCAGCTTCGACACCACCCTGATCAAGCTGACCGGCAAGCTGACGCCGCCCGGTGCCCTGCACTTCGACGGCATCACCGACGTCACCCCGAATCCGCCCATGGTGGTCCAGGCCCCCGAAGGGCTCGGCGCCGTCTTCACCGGCTCCGAGACCTACCTGAAGAACGACGCCCTGGCCGGCATCTCCAGCGGCACCGGCATCACCGTCGAGGCGTGGGCGAAGTTCGACGCCATCGGCGGCGGCCAGCGGTCCACCATCCTGTCCTATGTCGCCCCCGACGGCGGCAAGCTGGCGCTGTTCGCCACCGACACCGGCGAGATCCGCGCCGCCATCGAGGGCAGCACGGCGCCCTTCGCCCCGGCCGTCACCGTCGCCTCGGGCGCCTGGCACCATCTGGCGCTGACCTGGAGCAACACCGGCGGCACCGCGACGCTGTACGTGGACGGGGTGTCCTCGGGCACCGTCACCGGCCTCGGCACCGGCCAGACCATCGGCGGCGGCGGCACCCTGGTGATCGGCCAGGACCAGGCCTTCGCCGGCGGCGGCTTCGACCCGACCAAGTCCATGCGCGGCAGCCTGGACGAAATCCGCATCTGGGACAGCGTCCGCACGGCGGCGCAGATCCAGGACGACCTGGACGGCATCTCGAGCTCGACCACCGGCCTGGCCGCCGGCTACACCTTCGCCGACGTCAGCGGCACCACGGTGGCCAGCATCGTCAACTCCGCCTCGAACGCGCTGCAGCGCTTCGGCGAGCTGGCCCCGGCGGTCACCTTCAGCGCCACCGAGGATGGCGGCCAGGTGACGCACCAACTGGCCTTCAACGACCCCAACGACGTCACCCCCACCGCCACCTTCGCGGTGGCCTCGACCACCGCCAACGGCACCTTGTCGGTCACCGCCGGCGGCTTGGTCAGCTATACCCCCAACGCCAATTTCAGCGGCACCGACACCTTCACCGTCAACGTCACCGACGAGGGCGGCGCCGTCGCCACCCGCACCCTGGCCATCAAGGTCGAGCCGGTCCTGGACAGCCCGGCCCTGGCGGCGCCGGCGGCGGGCGGCACCTCGGCCCTGTCGCTGGGGGTCTCCAAGCACGCCGAAACCGCCGCCCTGGTGGTCACCGCCACCACCAACGTCACCATCGAGGCGCTGGTCAAGGGCGCCGCGATCGGCACCGCCGAGAAGGTGATCGCCTATAACGGCACCTTCGGCTCCAACGGCTTCGGCCTGGTGGTCGGCCCCGACGGCTGCCTCGGCATCCGGGTCGGCGGCACCCTGCTGCTGTCCAACCTCAAGACCTCGGACAACGCCTGGCAGCACGTCGCCGCCACCTATGACGGCACCGCCTGGAAGCTGTTCGTGGACGGCGTCCAGCAGACCGTGTCGGGCAATACCGCCGCCGCCCTGACCACCGCCACCGGCGCCACCGGCATCGGCACCACGATCAACACCACCGACACCGCCTCGTTCGTCGGCATGGTTGATGAGCTGCGGGTGTGGACGGTGGCGCGCAGCGCCGCCCAGATCAAGGCGGACATGGACAACCAGCTGACCGGCGCCGAGACCGGGCTGGCCGGCTACTGGCGCATGGACGACGGCTCCGGCACCACCATGGCCGACCAGACCAGCGGCAACCACCCCATGACCCTGGGCGCGGGCAGCGAAAACCCGGTCTGGCAGAACACCCTGCTGGCCGACGGCGCCCAGCGGGTGGTGATGGAGGACGGCTCGGTCTCGGGCGCGCTGGCCATCACCAACGGCGACGGCGGCACGCCGACCCTCAGCGTCAGCCTCGCCCCCCTGCACGGTTCGGTGACGCTGGCGCAGGACGGCGCGTGGACCTACACGCCCATGGCCAACTGGCCGTTCATGTCCAACATGAGCGACACCTTCACGGTGACGGCGATCGATTCCCTGGGCGGCACCGCGACCAGGAGCATCATCGTCAACGCCGTCCCGGTGAACGACGCGCCGGTGCTGACCGCCGGCTACACCCTGCCGACCATTGATGAGGACCCGGACGTCAATTCCGGCACCACCGTCGCCGCCATGGTCGGCATGACCGATGGCGGCGCCTACCGGGCCACGGACGCCGACGGGTCGATGACCATGGGCATCGCCGTGGTCGGCGCCGCCACCGCCAACGGCAGCTGGCAGTACAGCATCGATTCGGGCACCACCTGGACCGGCTTCCCGGCGGTGGCGGAAAGCGCCGCGCTGCTGCTGACCTCGGCCACCAAGGTGCGCTTCGTGCCCAACGCCGAGTACAGCGGCACCGCCACCTTCACCTACCGCGCCTGGGACATGACCGTCGGCGGCGGCGGTCAGACCTATGACATCACCGCGACGGGCGGCAGGACCGCCTTCAGCGCGGCGACCCAGACCGCCACCGTCACCGTGGCGGCGGTCGATGATGCGCCGTCTTCGGCCGGGGTGCGGATGGCGGCCGACGACTTCAGCGCCGCCTCGCTGGACACCGACCTTTGGACGGTGGTCGAGGGCTATGACACCTACGACCCGGATCGGGATTCCGTCACCGTGGCGGGCGACAAGGCGATTATCCAGAACCGCGAGTTCCTGCGCACCACCGACCAGTTCGCCGGCACCTCAGCCAATCCGCTGGTGGTGTGGGGCACCTTCACCGCCGGCGCCGATGACATCCTTTCGGTTGTGCTGCGCACCGCCGCCACGCCGGACAACGCCAATTACGGCTTCCCCACCGACGGCATCAACGTGCAGGCGCACTATGACGGGACGGTGAACATCATCGGCCTGGGTGGCGCCTCGGTCACCGGCGTGACCGGCGACACAACGCTGACCTGGACCGCCGGCATGAAATACCGGTTCTCCATCACCGACACCGGCAGCGCCGTCACCTTCAATATCGTCCAGGAAAACGACGCCGCCAATTCGGCCAGCCTGACCGCGACCTCGACCTATGCGCCGGCCACCAGCTACGTGGTCGTGACCAACCGAGAATACACCACCGCGAACCACATTCTGTCGCTGGACGATCTGGCGGTCGAGACGGTGGCCGGCCTCTACGCCACCGAGGACACGCCGCTGACCGGCGCCCTGCCGGTCACCGACGAGGCCGCCGCCGCCAGCCTGACCTACGCCGTTGCGGAACATCCCGCCCACGGCACCGTCACCATCGCCGCCAACGGCAGCTACACCTACACGCCGGCGGCCAATTACGCCGGCATCGACCATTTCGAGGTCGCCGTCACCGATCCGAACGGCAATGTCGGCTATGTGCCGATGATGGTCACGGTGGCGCCGGTCAATGACGGCTACACCTTCCTGGGCGCCGGGTCGCGCACCGGAATCCTGAATTTCGCCGACGACATCGCCACCACCAATGCGCAGATGTCGGCCAGTTCCGGCACCATCGAGATGTGGGTGCAGGAAGGCAGCTGGAACACCACCCAGGACGAGGCGCTGGTCGGCAACGGGCTGAGCTACGTCACCGACAACGCCCTCTATCTGTCGGTCCACAACGACGAAGGCCTGCACTTCCGCTACGGCGGCTGGAGCCAGGAGGGCAGCACCGCCCTCACCTATGCCGGCAGCGACGCCTGGGCCGACGGGTCGTGGCATCACGTCGCCATCAGCTGGGAACGCAGCGCCGGCATCACCACCCTGCGCCTGCTGGCCGACGGCGCCGTGGTGAAAACCGCCACCACCACCCTGGAGATTCCCGCCGACGCGCTGGATGCCTGGACCTTCGGGCGAATGTACGACGGTGCGACCGACTCGTTCAGCGGCAGCCTGGACGACGTGCGGATGTGGACCACCGCCCGCACTCCGGCCCAGATCGCCGCCAACAAGAACGCGGTGCCGGTCGGCAACGAAAGCGGCCTGCTGGCCAACTGGACCTTCGACAACCTGGACGCGGACGCCGCCACGGTGGCCGACCGCGCCGGCACCGACAACGTCATGGACCTGGGGGCCGGCAATCTGCACCCGATTGCCAAGACTCCGCCGGCCATCGGCATGCAGTTCACCGGCGGCACCGGCCTGGTCAGCAACGCCGTGGCGACCACCAGCCTGACCGACGTCAGCGTCGGCGCCTGGATCAAGTGGGACGGCACCCTGGCCAAGCAGGTCATCGTCCATAACGGCGACCCGGGCAGCAGCGGCTTCGGCCTGTACCTGGACGCCACTGGCAAGGTCTGCGTCGCCGCCGGGGCGAGCGCGGTCACCACCAATATCACCGCCCAGGCCGACACCTGGCAGCACGTGGCGGCCACCTATACCGGCAACACCTGGCACATCTACGTGGACGGCGCCGAGGTCGCCATCTCGTCGGGCGCCGGCACCGCCCCCACCGTGGTGTCCGGGGCGACCGTCGCCATCGGCTCGGACGGCGCCAGCGACGGCTTCACCGGCCTGATCGCCGAGGCCAGCATCTGGAACCGGGCCCTGAGCCCGGGCGACATCGCCGAGGGCATGAACGCCCAGCTCAGCGGCCACGAGCCCGACCTGATGGGCTATTGGCGCCTGGGCGAGACCGGGGCCGAGAACCTGGTGGGCTCGGCGCTGGTGGATGGCGCCACCTGGACCAACCCGACCGGCCTGTCCCTGGCCAGCGCCGGCGTGGTGCTGGATTTCGACGGCACCAACGACAAGGTGCTGCTGGGCGACATCGCCGGCATCGGCAACGCCATCACCGTCGAGGGCTGGGTGAGGCTCGATTCGCCGCTGTCCGGCACCCAGACGCTGTTCGCCCATGGAGGCGGCAGCTTCGACGTGACCGTCGATTCCAGCGGCATCGTCCGGCTGACCTTGATGAACGGCTCGGGGACCAGCGCCAGCGCGGTCGGTTCGCCGCTCACCGCAACCAACTGGTACCATGTGGCCGCCACCTATGACGGCGCCACCGCCAAGATCTACGTCAACGGCACCCTGGCCGGTTCGTCCGCGTTCACCGGATCGCTGTACGACGATCCGTCCATGTCGTGGGCCCTGGGCACCAGCCTGAACTCCAGCGGCACCGCCGCCAATTTCCTGAACGGTCAGTTGGCCGACGTGCGGGTGTGGAACACGGCCCGAAGCCAGACGAACATTTCAGACAACATGGCGGTGCGCCTGACCGGTGGCGAGAGCGGCCTGCTGCGCTACTGGAAGCTGGACGAGGGCTCGGGCGGCGGCGGTCTCATCGACAACGCGGTGGGCGACCTCACCGCCACCAAGACGGTGGTGGTGGATGCGGTGCCCGAGGTCGGCACCGCACTGACCACCCTTGAGGACACCCCGCTGGGCGGCCAGCTGATCGCATACGACCCCGATACCGGGCCGGCCGTCACCTTCAACACCACCACCGCGCCGACCAACGGCCGCCTGGCCATCAATGCCGACGGCACCTTCCTGTACATTCCCAAACCCGGCTATGTCGGCGGCGACACCTTCACCGTCCAGGCCAGCGACGGCACCACCACCAGCAGCAAGACCTTCACCGTCACCGTGACCAACAGCACGGAAATCGACGGCGCCACCCAGGAAAGCCGCTTCGCCAGCCTGAACGGCACCACCGACTACGCCACCGCCGCCGGTACCATCGACCTGAGCGGCAAGTCGTTCAGCTGGGAGTTCTGGGCCAACCGCGCCACCAGCTCCGGCATGGACTACGTCCTCGGCCAGGGCACCGCCGGCGTCGGGACCGGCCTGCAGATCGGCTACGGCGCCGGCAGCAGCTTCACGTACTCGTTCTACGGCGTGGACTTGAACGTCGCCATTCCGGGGGGGAGCACCGGCGTCGGCGAGTGGATCCACTGGGCCGGCACCTACGATGCCGTCAGCAACACCCGCATCCTGTACATGAACGGGGTCGAGGTAGCGCGCGACAACACCTTCAACGTCACCGACCGCGACTACACCGGCACCGGCACGCTGTACATCGGCAAGACCACGTGGGATACCACCGCCTTCAGCGGCAGCGTCGATGATGTCCGCATCTGGTCGGACGTGCGCAGCGCCGCCGAGATCGAGGCCAATTACCAGACCACCCTGAGCGGCGACGAAGCCGGCCTGCTGGCCAACTGGACCTTCGACGGCGACAACCCGCTGGACGACCAGGCCGGCACCAACAACGCGCTGATCAACAACGGCATCTCCATCGCCGCGCCGCCCGGCACCGCCATGCGCTTCGACGGGGTGAACGACACCGTCTCCATCGCCGACAACGCCGCCTACCACACCTCGGCCTGGACGGTGGAGACCTGGTTCCGGACCACCGACATCTCTGGCGTCGCCAACCGCATCATCCACAGCCAGCCCTTCGCGCTGGCAGTCCGCTCGGACGGCACCCTGTGGGCCGAGACCTATAACGGCAGTTCCTGGCCAACCATCCAGAGCGGGGTCAACGTCGCCGACGGCGTGTGGCACCACGCCGCCATGACCTTCGCCTCGGGTACCGCGACCCTGTACATCGACGGCGTCCTGGTCAACACGGTGGCATCCACCCCCGTGACCAATACCGGCATGACCCTGGGCAACACCACGTCGGGGGCGGATTCCTCGCAGGCCTTCGCCGGCGACATCGCCGACACCCGGCTGTGGAACACGGCAAGGACCCTGGCCGACATCAAGTCCACCATGTACGACCGGCTGGCCGGCAACGAATCGGGCCTGGTCGGCAACTGGCTGCTGGGCGATGCCACCGGCACCACGGTGCCCGACGCCACAGGCACCAATTCCGGCACGGCCAATAACGGCCCGACCATTGTCGCCACCATGCCCGACGTGGTGGACGACACCATCCATGTCGAGCCCGGCGTCACCTATACCGGCCGCCTGGCCGCCTGGGACCCGTTGGTGGGCGACAATCTGACCTGGACGACGATGAATGCCCAGGCCACCGCGCACGGCACCGTCACCGTGACACCGGATGGCCGCTTCACCTACCAGGGCACCAACGGCTATGCCGGCGACGACAGCTTCGTGGTGATCGCCAGCGACGGCCAGAACACCGTCACCAGGACCATCACCGTCAAGGGCGCCAGCGACATCGAGATCGGCGTCCGCGATGCCGGCGGCCAGTTGAAGCTGGACGGCAGCAACGACTACGCCTCCACCACCGCCACCGCCGTTGCCCTGAACGGCCAGTCGTTCAGTTGGGAGTTCTGGGCCAATCGCGCAGCCGCGACCAACGCCGACCTGGTCCTCAGCATCGGCGGCCAGTCCACCGGGGTGGTGCCGAATGACGGGCTGCTCCATGTCGGCTACTTCGCCGGGAACCAGTTCAATTTCGGCTTTGCCTACGATGACCTGACCTACACCGACTCCACCAACGGCGTCGGCCAGTGGGCGCACTGGGCCGGCACCTACGATGCCACGACCAATGTTCGCATCCTGTACAAGAATGGCGTCGAGGTGGCGCGCAACGTCGCCACCGGCGATTTCATCGGCACCGGCGTGCTGGAGATCGGCCGTGCGGTGTTCCCCGACGGCACCAACAATTTCGGCGGCCAGCTGGACGACATCCGCATCTGGTCGGACGTGCGCACGGCCGAGGAGATCGCCGACAATTACGACAAGACCCTGACCGGGTCCGAACAGGGCCTGACCGCCAACTGGACCTTCGACGATGCCGGCGGCTCGGTGGTCGATGACAATGCCGGCGGCGACACCATCCTCAACCTGGCGGCCGGCGGGGTCAGCACCACGCCGGTGGTGATCGACCCGCCGGAGCGGGCGCTGGTCTTCACCGCCACCAATCAATTCGCCGCCACCGCCGCCCTGGCCACCAGCACCACCGGCACGGTGACCATGGAGGCGTGGGCGCGCCTGGATACCGCCAATCCGTCGGCGTCGCAGATCGTCTTCTACAACGGCTCGCCCGGCTCCGCCAACGGCTACGGCCTGACCCTCTACCAGGGCCATCCGGCAATGTGGGCCAGCGGCAGCGCCAATCTGGTCGCCAACGGCGTCACCATCGGTACCGGCGAGTGGCACCATTACGCCATCGTCCGCGACGGCACCGCGTGGACGCTTTACGTGGACGGGGTCGCCGCGACCCTGACCGGTACCACCACCGCCGTTCCGGTCACCCCCACCGGCGTCACCACCATCGGCGGCGCCACGGGCCTGGGCGACCAGACCTTCCTGGGGGCCATCAGCGACGTCTCGGTGTGGACCAGGGCGCTGAGCGAAGGCGAGGTCCGGGCTTCCATGGCCGAGCGGCCCGACGGCATCGAGACCGGGCTGGCCGGCTACTGGCGCCTGGACGGCACCAATGCGGCAGGCGCCATCGACGATCTGTCGTCCGCCGCCCTCAACGCCACCATCACCGGCGCGCCCACCTTCACCATCCAGTCCGGCCCCGCCATCACCGACCAGGCGGAGATCGGCGAGGGGCAGACCCTGGCCGGCGTGCTGCTGGGCGACGACGACGGCGCCGCCATCACCTGGACCACCCAGACCAATGCCACCACCGCCGGCGGCGGCGGCAAGGTGTGGGTCAATGGCGACGGCAGCTACACTTACGTCCCCAACACCGGCTTCGCCGGCACCGACAGCTTCATTGTCGCCGGCTCCAGACGTGGGGTGAGCGTCACCGAGACCATCACCGTCACCGTCGATGACACCACCGAGATGCAGGGCATCAACGCCGCCGGCGGCGCGCTGCAGTTCGACGGCAACGACAAGGCGATGGCGACCCTGGCCAACGGGACCATCGGCAACCGCTTCACCGTCGAGCTGGCCGCCAACCTCGGCCCATTCGTCTCCGGTGCCCGTCACGACCTGTTCGGCCTCAGCGACGGCACCAACAATCACCGCCTGGTCGCCTACGTCCAGACCGACAGCACCCTGCGGGTGGCCTGGAGCACCGACGGCACCAACTTCACCGAGCTCAACACCGGCGTGACGGTGATCTCGTCGGCCACCGCCGCCTGGAAGCACATCTCGGTTGCTTTCGACAACGGCACCCTGGTGGTCTACGCCGACGGCGTGCGGGTGGCCGGCACCACTACCGGCTTTACGTCCTTCTCGGCGACCGATCAGAGCTTCATTGTCGGCAATTCCACCGCCACCAGCGGCTGGCACGGCCAGCTCGACAATGTGCGCCTGTGGAACGACACCCGCACCGGCGCGGAAGTGGCCGAGAACTGGCGCGAGAAGGTTCCCGAGGCCACCGACCACCTGGTCGGCAACTGGACCATGGAGCACGTCGGTGACGGGCTGGTGTACCCCACCAACGGTACCCTGAACCTCCAACTCGGCGCCGCCGCCGGGGCCGGAGCCGACGACCCGATCCGGATCAACCCGCCGGGCAAGGGCATCCGCTTCGCCGCCGACACCGACGTGGTCGCCACCGCCGCCGTGGCCTCGACCGCCACCGACAATCTCACCGTCGAGGCGTGGGCCATGCGCACCACCGACGACGGCGGCAGCCAGATGATCGTCTACAACGGCACCTCCAACGCCTCGGGCTGGGGCGTCATGCTGGACGCCAACGATCACCCCGCCATCATCGTCGGCGGAAAGGCCCTCCTGACCGCCGCCGGCATCACCGTCACCACCGGCCTGTGGCAGCACTACGCCGTGGTGCGCGAGGGCGGGACCTGGAAGCTGTACGTGGACGGCGTCGCGGCCACGCTGACCGCGACCGACGGCACCGTCACCACCGAGCCGAACCTGCCGGCCGGCACCACCAGCATCGGCTACACCGCCGCAGCGCCCACCGAGACGTTCAAGGGCGTCATCGCCGACGTCCGCATCTGGGAGACCGCACGCAGCCAGAGCGACATCCAGACGCTGATGAACACCCGCGCCGGCAGCGACGAGCCCGGTCTGGTGGCCAATTGGATCCTCGATGACCTGTCCGGGACCACCGCCCCCAACAGCGTGGCGGGCGGCGCCTCGGCCACCGTCACCGGTGCGGTGGCGGCGACCAATCTGAAGCCCGCCTCCTACGACGACGTCATCTCCATCCGCGAGGATTCCAGCTATCACGGCCGCGCCTTCGCCCTGGATGTGGACACCGCCCAGGGCGGCCTGACCTATGGCCTGACCGGCGGCGCCACCGTCAGCACCACCGTCACCCTGACCACCGCCAATGGCGGCACCGTGGTGCTGGCCACCGACGGCTCCAGCCTGACCTACACCCCGGCCGCCGACTGGTCGGGCACCGACAGCTTCGAGCTGACCGCCATCGAGAGCGCCAATCCGGCCGCCACCAAGACCACCCGCACCGTCACCGTCACGGTGACGCCCGAAAACGGCGTGGCGGCCTATACCGTCGATGGCGGGGCCATGACCTGGACGACCGCCGAGACCGAGGGCGGCGTCGGCAGCGAAACCGCTCTGACGGTGAATGGCAGCCTGAGCCTGGCGCCGGTCACCAACGCCAACGAATATGCCGCCAGCATGAGTGTGGGGCAGACCGGATCGGTGATGATCGGCTGGTCCACCACCGCGGCCAAGCTGACCACCTTCGGCGACGTCAGCAATGCCGGCTCGATCATGCTTTCCGGTGAACTGGTGGTCGGTGGCGACCTGGCGCTGGGCGCCAACAGCACGACCATGAACGACGGCACCTTGACGGTGGGCGGCGACGCCACCATCGCGGCGAGCGGCACCTATATCGGCCAGGATTTCGGGCTGGTGAGCGGCGACGGCACCTTGACCAACCAGGGCACCATCACCTTCGAGGACGGCTCGGTGGGGTCGCGCATCGAGATGAATACGGTGAACGCCGCCGGCGGCACCATCACCATCGGGCAGGACATCGACACCGAGACCCGGGCCACCTTCGCCAAGTCGCTGACCAACCAGGGCACCATCTCCCTGTCATCGACCACCGCCGGCAGTTTCGCCACCCTGCGCGTCGCCAGCGGGGCGACCATGGCCAACCTGGCGGGCGGCGTCATCAACACCACCTCGATCAGCAACAGCTATGCCGATGCCAACGTCATCGATATCGGCGCCGGCGCCACCTTCACCCTGTCGGGCGGCACCATCAATCTCGGCGCCGTGATGAATTCCGGCAGCCTGTACATCGACACCGAGGGCAGCACCCTGGCCCTGACCGGCGGCACCATCAACACCTGGTCCACCGAGCGCACCGTGTACATCAACGCCGGTACCGGCGGCGATCTGGTGCTGGGCGGCAACACCCTGAACCTGACCGGCGGCGGCACCATCGAGATCGACGGCCCCGAATGCATCACCGTCGCGGCCGGCGGCTTCACCCTGCTGGCCAGCAACACCGCCACCTTCCACTTCGACGGCGCGGTGGTGGTGAGCGGCGACACCTTCACCAACCAGGACGTGCTGGCCTTCGACGATGCCGACGACATCTTCAACAACCTGTTCGTCAATGCCTCGGGCGCCAGCCTCGCCATCTTCCAGACCACCACCGGGTCGAGCGGAGTCACCTTCAACAGCGGCCTGACCAACACCGGCACCATCCAGCTGGACGAGAATGCCGGGGCGACCTCCGGCAACGGCGCCTACATCACCATGGGCAGCAATTCGACGCTGACCAATTCCGCCGGCGGCGTCATCTGGTCACGCGGCACCAACGGCACCCGCACCATCAACGGCAACGTCACCAATGCCGGCGGCGACATCTGGGTCGACCAGACCCTGAAGATCAACAACGAGGGCCACACCTTCGCCATCTCGGGCGGCGATATCTCCATCGCATCGGGCGAAACGCTGATCGCCTATGGCGGCGAAGGCGTGGGGGGCGCCACCGTGCAGCTGTCGGGCACCTCGACCATCTGGACCGGCAGCGGTCAGCTGGACCTGCAGCGCAACAACGACCTGGTCATCGGCGCCGGCGGCTACACCCACAATGCGACCTATGACGCCCTGGCGATGAGCGGCACGGTGCGGGTCACCGGCGCCACATTCACCAATGCCGGCGTGCTGAATCTGAACGGCAACGACGACACGTTCCAGACCGACCTGACTAACGCGGCAAATGGTACCCTGACCTTCGGCCAGTACGGCAACACCGCCACCAACCTCACCTTCGACGGCGCCGACATCACCAATGCCGGGTCGATGGTCATTTCGGACCTCACCGCCAATTCCTACGATGCCGGAATCACCCTGACCAACGGCGCCACCATCACCAACCAGGCCGGCGGCACCCTGAAGGTGACGGGTGCCGACCAGGATTCCACCATCACCGGCGGCACCGTCACCAACCAGGGCACCCTGCGTCTGGAAGCCGGCCTGGCGCTGACCGGCACCGTCAGCAATACCGGCACCATCATCGTCGATTCCGGGGCGACCCTGAACGTCAGCGCCGCCACCTTCACCAATACCGGCACCATCAGCGGCTCCGGCACCATCAGCCGCGGCGCCAATGCCTTCACCAACAGCGGCATCATCGATGCCGGCAGCGTCGATGGCACCGTCACCGGCACCCTGAACGTCACCGCCAGCACCCTGACCCTGGCCGGCGGTTCGACCCTGGCCATCGACGTGCGCAACAATTCGGGCGCCCTGGTCGCCGACGCCCTGTCCGTCACCGGCGCGGTGGTGCTGGGCGGTACGCTGAACTTCAACTTCCTGGAATCGCTGCCGACCAACGGCAGCAGCTATACCGTGCTGACCAGCACCGGCGCCCTCAGCGGCTCGTTCGCCAGCGTCACCCACAATCTGGGGACGGACTGGACCTACAGCCTGGGCGGTACCGCCACCACCGTCACCGTCACCTTCACCCTTCAGAACGGCCGCACCTGGAGCGGCACCAGCGGCAGCCTGACCGATGCCGCCAATTGGGGCGGCACCGCGCCCAGCGCCACCGACAGCGCAGTCATCGGCACCGGCGCCAATGCCAGCCTGGCCTCGGGCAGCGCCACCCTGGACGGGCTGCGCCTGGACGGCATGGCCACCGTCAACGGCACCGGCACCCTGACGCTGAACGGCTTCAGCTTCGTCAACACCAATGGCGTGGTCACCCTCGACGGCACCGGCACCATCACCGGCACCGGCGCCCAGGACATCGACGGCACCTTCACCTTCGCCGGCGGCACCTTGGGCGGCACCGGCACCACCACCATCGACGGTCAGCTGACCATGGGGCTGACGGCGGGCGAGACCGCCACCCTCAACCGCCGACTGGAGGTGGCCAATGCCGGCTCCATGAACGGCGGCACCCTGGCCGGCTCGGGCACCCTGGCGGTGCTGGCGGGCGGCACCATGACGGTGACCGGCGACAGCACCGTTTCGGCGGATCTCGACCTCGCAACCGGCGCCACCGCCGCCGAGGCCGGCAAGCTGACCGTCTACGCCTCGGGCACGGCGGCGCGCCTGACCGTGACCCATGCCGAGACCAATACCGGAATCATCTCGCTGGAAACCGGCGGGATGGCCATGACCTCCACCCTGGTCGTCGCCGGGACGCTGACCAACCAGGGCTGGCTGGAGGCGGGCGGGTCCGGCACCGCCGTCCTCGACGCCAACCTGGTCAACACCGGTTCGGTTAAGGTCAACGGCGAATCCGAGCTTCAGTTCACCGGAGCCAGCTTCGCCAATTCCGGCATCATCGACATCGGTGGCTACGGCGTTCTGGACATCAACCGCGCCGGCGCCACCTTGACCAACACCGGAACCATCCAGGGCTTCGGCACCCTGGACGTGACCGGCGCCAGCTTTACCAACAACGGCATCCTGATGGGTGGCGATTCCGACTTCCTGGGCGACCTCGGCATCGACGGCAACGTCACCCTGGGCGCCGGTTCGGTGCTGAAGGCCTATGTCGGCAACGACGGCACCGACGATGTGGTCAGCACCCTCAATTTCGACGGCACGCTGACCCTGGGCGGCACCTTGGACATCCACTACAACGGGGACAAGCCGACCGCCAGCCACCAGATCATCACCTGGGACAGCGCCACCGGCTATTTCTCGGAGATCACCGGCCTCGACTCGGCTTGGCAAGAAGGTGCCGACTACGTCTACGCCGCCAGCTTCGGGGCCACCGGCCTCTCGGTCTCCGCCCGCACCGTCAAGTCCGGCTGGAGCGACGGCGACGACTACCTCTACAGCGAGACCCAGAACGCCGCGCTGGTGGGCGGCGGCGGCAACGACACCCTGTACTCAAGCGCCGGCGGCGACGTGCTGTTCGGCGAATCGGGCAACGACATCGTCTCGCTGAGCAACGCCAACGTCCTGTTCGCCGATGGCGGCAGCGGCACCGACACCCTGTCGTGGTGGCACGGCCAGCTCGACCTCACCGCCGTGCGCGACGACATCCTGAAGCGGTTCGAGGTCCTCGACCTGGGGCAGAGCGCCTCGGCCAAGTTCACCGCCGCCGACATCCTGGCCATGACCGAGGGCACCAACGGCGCGTCGAACACCGCCGATACCCTGGTGATCGGCGGCTCGGGCGGCAATTCGGTGGTCTTCGCCGACGGGTCGTGGACCGCGGGCGGCACCCAGACCCTCAACGGCGACAGCTACACCGTCTATTCCAAGAGCGGCGCCACGGTGTGGGTGGAAAGCGGGATCACCACCTCGACGTCGTAGTCGGCGGGGCCAAGCCCCTACGTGGCGTTGCTTTCCATCACCAGGATGGTCATGCCCTTCTCGCGGAAGCGGTCCAGCAACTGGTCCATGGGCAGCGCCATCTTCTCCTCGCGCTGGGCGTCGGGCGGCATCCGCACCGGAATGCCGTGATCCTGCAGCAGCTTGGCGAAGGCCGCCTCGAGGGTGGTCTTGCCCGAATGCTCGGGCGCGGTGAAGGTGACGATGACGGTGTGATTGAGCATGGACCTGCCCCCCTGCGAAGAACCCGTCGGGGGAGTATAGTCCGGAACCCGCCTCCTGTCACAAAACTGTCATACCAGGCTGATCAGCGAGCGGATCTGGCGCTGGCGGATGTCCTCGGCCATGTCCAGCTGGCTGACCGAGCGGCCGCCGCCGTAATTGGAAATCAGCACCCGGTGGACCTTGGTGAAGCTGCCGTAGCCGCTTTCCTCCCAATCCTCGATGCGCGGGCTGCCGTCGAAGGTGACGACCCGGCGCGGCTTGGTGGCGTTGCGCCGTACCGCGAAGGTGGCCTCGGTGACCACCACGTAGATGTGGTCGGCGGTGAAATAGCTGGCCAGCGTCCCCAGCGCAGCCCCCGCCGCCATGCCGACCGAGGCCCCGGTCACCGCGCCGTAGCCGGAGACGTGGCCGGCGACGCCGCCGGCCACCGCACCGGCGGCGGCCCCCAGGAAGCCGAACTGGGCGGTGATATCGACGTCGTATTGCTGGCTGCGGATGACGTTGAGGTCGATCTTGAGCCCGAAATCGGTACCGTCCGAGGCCTCGTAGCCCTTGGCGAGATAGCCCTGCATCAGCGTGTCGCGGGTGCCGTCCAGATCCCACACCGGATCGCCCGACATGTTGCGCAGGGACAACTTCAGGCGGCGGTTGGGATAGAGCTGGGCATCGGTGAACACCGAATTGTCCGAGCGCATGCCGTACATGCGGTCGGTCCGGGAATCGACCACCATGTCGCCCATGTTGCGCCGCTGGCAGGCCCCCACCGCCAGGGCCAGGCCGCCGGCCAGGAAAAGACGTCGGTCGAAGGACATGGCGGTCATTCTCCCCTCAGGCTCTCGTCAAGGAAACGCTTGGCTTCGGAATAATGCAGGGCGAAGTTGAGGCCGGGTGCGGGCACCATCACAACTCCACCTTCTCCCATGGATTCGCGCTGCTGGCCCCACGAATTGATCCCGACCACCTTGTCTCCCTTGAACAGCGGGCCGCCGGAATTGCCCGGATTGATGTTGGCGTCGGTCTGGATGAACAGCACCGGTCTCGCCCTCTGCCTTTGCGCCACGTTGCTGCCTTCGGCCTTGCGGATGGCGCTGACGACGCCGCGGGTGATCGAAAACAGCCGGCTCTGGGGATGACCGATGGCGTCGACCCGATCGCCCGGCATTAGCCCCTTGCCTTCAAAGAACTCGACCGGGCGGCCGCGGTCCTGGACCTTGACCAGAGCGAGGTCGAGGCGGACGTCCTTGGCGATCACCTGGCCGAAGGTCTCGCGCCGGTCGTAGAAGCGCATTTCGACGATGGGGCGGCTTTCGACCACGTGCCAGTTGGTCATCACGATGTTGGAGCGCACGAAGAAGCCGGTCCCCAAGCTGCCGGGCGTATAGACGACGACCACGCTGTCGAAGCGGGGATCGTTGAGCGGGCGGTTGTCGTAGGTCTCGGCATTGGCGCGGAGGGAGGCGCTGGTGCGGTCGCGGGCCACCTGGCGCAGCAACTCCTCCAGCGCCACCAGGGGCTGGGACGGCGCTGCGGCGGCCTGGTCGAGGACCTGGGACAGCGGGATCACCACCGCCGCCCGCTCCCAGTCGCGCAGCTGGCGCTCCGACGCCACGTCGCCCCGGACCATCGACTGTTCGGGATCGGTGGGGTCCATGTCGTAGGCCAGGGTGAACTGCTCGCGCTCGACCACGTCGAACACGCCCTTGACGGACCGCTTCTTCACCCGGTCGACCACGAAGTAGTTGACGGTCAGCGCCTTGGCGCCCTCCACATGGGCCAGCTTGTAAGCGTAGTTGCCGTAGACGGGCTGCTCGATGTAGCGGGGCGTGGTGACCAGCTTCTGCTGAGCGTCCTCGGCCATCTTGACCAGCTTGGCGTGGCCGGGGGCGCGCTCCAACTTGGCCGAGGCGGAATCCAGCTGCTTGATGGCGCGCATATAGGCCGGGTTGTCGGTCTTGTTGACGCCGACGATGCGGCGCGACGCCTTGTCCTTCATGTCGCGGACCTTGCGCGAGACCTTGGCCAGGGCGACGTCGAAGATGACGACGAAGCGCCCGGTGTCCTCGACCGAGGCCGACAGGGCGGCGCTGATGTCGCGCGGCTGGGCGTCCAGCGGCAGGTCGATGCCGACGCTGAAGGGAAAGTCGATGTCGCCCTCGATGCGCAGCAATTGGCGCGAGGTCGCCTCGACCAGGGTCACCTTGGCGATGTCGGGGCTGGCCTCGCCGGCGGCGCGGGCGGCGGCCAGCAGCGCCGGCAGGTCGCCCTCGTCGGCCGCAGCCGGAACGGCAGCAGCCCACAGCAGCGCCACCGCGGCCACCAACACCGTCATCAAATGCATATGAACGCGGCGCGTTGACATGTCCTGAAACATCATAGGTCGTGCCCGTTGATGCTAGCGAAATTTGCCAATGTACGCAAATCCGCACTGCTACCTAAGACACCGGCATCCCATGGGCGAGAACGTCCTCCAGCCAGCGGCAGCGCCCCGGCGCCAGACCGGGTCCCGACCACGCCAGGGCGATGTGCAGATCCTGGGCTTGCCGGTGCGCCACCACCCATGTGCTTGTGCCGCACGATCCGCCGCGGCCTTCGGGAAGAATCGCGCCGTCGAGGCCGAGCGCCTCGGCCAGCCCGCCGCCGATGGCCTTGGCGACGGCTTCGCGCATGCACCAGAAGGCCAGCAGCGCCCCCTGCCCCTCCGCCGCCACCGCCCGGCGCTCCGGTTGGGACAGCCAGGCATCGGCGATGCCCCGGGCGTCGCGTCCGGGCCGCAGGGTCTCGACATCGACGCCCACCCGCCCCTGCCCGGCCAGCGCCGCCGCCACCCAGGCGCCGGAATGGCTGAGCGAGAGGTCCGGCCCCCGGCTTCCGTCGCCGCCCACCACCAGCGGCCGCCCGTCCGCGTCGGCCTCGATGCGCCAGGCACCCGGGGGCAGCATGGCTCCGGCGAGCTCGCGCGCCCGCAACGACTGCCACCGCCGCAAATCGCCCCTTTCAGTGGTTTTTGGCACAGCATTCGCATCATTGTTGCATGCCAAACGATTTGATGGCCTATATGCCGAACGGGCAACTCTCAAGAGCACCGGCGGATGTGGAGATAGAACGTCCGTCATGGCTGCATCGCGTTTTCGGGGACGGGGCGCATGGTAAGCGCGGCAGCGGGCGGGGCGCAATCCGTCGGTTTCGCAGTGGCGGCGTGGACGGCGTGGCTGCCCGGCCGGGCGGCGCTGCTGTCCGGCGGCGCCGTCGCCGCGGTGCCGGCACCGGCCGGCCTCAAGCGCCGCGCGACGCCGCTGGGGCGCAAGGTGCTGGAGGCGGCGTGGCCGCTGCTGGCCGATCATGGCGACAGCCCGCGCATCGTGTTGTCCTCCCGCCACGGCGAGTACCAGCGCACCCTGGGCCTGGCCCGCGCCCTGGCGGCGGAGGAGGAGCTGTCGCCGGCCGAGTTCAGCCTGTCCATCCATCACGGCCTGGCGGCACTGCTGTCCATCGCCACCGGCAACCGCGCCGGCCATACCGCGGTGGCCGCCGGCGGCGACACCTTCGGCTGGGGCTGCGTCGAGGCGGCGGCCTGCCTGGCCGACGGCGACGGCTCCGTCCTGCTGCTGCATTTCGACGAGCCGCTGCCCGCCGAGTACCGCGACATCGCCGATGCCGAGGAGGCGGCGCTGGTGCTGGCCCTGCTCCTGCGCCCGGCAGGCGGTGATTCCGTGCGGCTCGAGTTCGAGCCGGCGGCGGCACCATCGGGCGACGACCCGGCGCTGCGCTTCGGCGAGATGCTGGCCGGCGGCGACGCTGCGGCCGAGGCCACCGGCGAACGCATGACCTGGCGGTGGCGCCATGCTGCGTAAGGCGGAATGGCTGTGGCGCGGCTTCGGCAACGCCCTGTTCCTCGCCCTGATCGGACTCGGCGGCACCATCCTGGCGCTGACCGCCTTCCCCCTCGTCACCCTGCTGACCCCGGACCGCGCGCGGCGCCGCGCCCGCATCCAGGCGGTGCTCCATCACGGCCTGCGGCTCTATTGCTTCGGCATGCGCTTCCTGCGCTTCGCCGACATCCGCACCACCGGGATCGAGCGGCTGCGGGGGCTCAAGGGCACCCTGCTGATCGCCAACCATCCGTCGCTGCTGGACGTGGTGATGATCCTGGCGGCCATTCCCAACGTCCAGTGCGTGGTCAAGGGGGCGCTGTGGCGCAATCCCTTCTTCCGCATCACCGTCGAGGGCGCCGGCTACCTGCGCAACGACCTGGCGCCCGAAGACCTGGTGGCGGCCTGCGTCGCCGCCTTGCGCGCCGGCGACAACCTGGTGCTGTTCCCCGAGGGCACCCGCACCGTGCCCGGCATGGCCATGCCGCTGCACCGCGGCTTCGCCACCATCGCCCTGGAGGCCGGGGCCGACATCCAGCTGATCACCATGGGCTGCGATCCGCCGATCCTGTGCAAGGGCGTGCCGTGGTGGTGGACGCCGTCGCGGCGCACGGCCTTTTCCATGGAGGTCGGCGAGAAGCTGCCGGCCTCCGCCTTCCCCGACCGGCACCGGGCCCTGGCGGCACGGCAGTTGGTCGACTTCATCCGGAACTACTACGCGGACAAGGTTGGACATGGACGAGTTGATACGGGACCTGAAGCGGCTGATCGTGGATGCCTTGAAGCTGGAGGACTTGTCGCCTGACGAGATCGCCACCGACGAGCCGCTGTTCGGCGACAGCGGGCTGGGCCTCGATTCCATCGACGCCCTGGAACTGGGCGTGGCCCTGCGCAAGGCGTTCGGCCTGCGCATCGAGACCGTGTCGGACGAGGTGAAGACCCACTTCTTCAGCGTCGCCACCCTGGCCGCCTTCATCCGCTCGCAAAGGACCGCCAGCCCATGACCCGCGACGAGATCCAGGCCACCCTGTCGCAGTACCTGCAGGAAATGTTCGAAATCCCGGCAGAGAAGATCACCCCCGAGGCCCGGCTGTTCGAGGAGCTGGACCTGGACAGCATCGACGCCGTCGATCTGGTGGTGCGGCTGCAGGACCTGACCGGCAAGAAGATCAAGCCCGAGCAGTTCAAGACGGTGCGCACCGTCGCCGACGTGGTCGATCGCGTCCATGACCTCTTCACCGAATAGACTCGGCGCCGTCCTGCTGGGCGCGCTGGGGCTGGCCTATCCTTTCGTGGTGTACGGCGCCCTGGGTCGGGTTCCGGCCGGCGCGCTGGCCCTGGTCGCCGTCGCCCTGGCGGCGGCCCGGCTGGGCCTGCTGCGCCGCTCGCCCCTGGCCGGCGCGCTGGTGCCGCCGGTGGCCGCCGTGGCTGTCGCCACCGCTGCCCTCGCCTTGGCCGACGGCCGCACCGCCGCGCTGGCCTATCCGGTGCTGATGAGCCTGGGCATGGCGGCGGCCTTCGGCCTGTCGCTGCGGCGAGGACCAACTCTGATCGAGCATTTCGCCCGCCTGGCCGAGCCCGATCCCGGCCCGGCGGCGCGCGCCTACATGCGCAACGTGACCCGGGTCTGGTTCGTCTTCCTGCTGGGTAACGCCGCCGTCTCGGCGGCCACCGCCGCCTCGGGCGACCTCGCCTTGTGGACCCTCTACAACGGCCTGCTCAGCTACCTGCTGATGGCGGCGCTGTTCACCGCCGAATACGGAGTGCGCACATGGCTGCGCCGGCGAGCGTGATCCCGCTGGCGCGCCTCGCCCTGGCCGACCGCCCGCCCGGGCAGGCGGTGGCGGTGGGTGCCGGGCTGGGCGGTGACGGCCTGGACTGGGCGCGGTTCCGCGCCGAGGTGGGCGGAACCGCCGCCGCCCTGTCGGGCTGCCGCCGCGGCCTGCTCTGCTGCCGCGACGGCTGGCGCTTCGCGGTCGGACTGTTCGGGCTGCTGGCGGCCGGGGCCGAGGTGGCGCTGCCGCCCAACGACCGCCCCGACACCCTGGCCCGGCTGGCCGGCGAGTGCGACCGGGTGGTGGATGACGACTTCGGCGCCGCGCCGGGCGCGTGGAGCGGGGTCATCGATCCCGGCCTGGCCATCGCCTTCCACACCTCGGGCTCCACCGGCGAGCCCAAGCGGGTGCTGCGCGGCCTCGCCGCCCTGGACGGCGAGATCGCCGCGCTGCAGGCGCTGTGGGGCGCGCGGCTGGCCGGCGCGCCGGCCCTGTCCATGGTGCCGCTCCACCATGCCTTCGGGCTGGTGTTCGGGCTGTTGTGGCCGCTGGCGGCGGGCCGCGCCGTGTTCCGCCGCCGCTGCGACGCGCCCGAGGAGGCGCTGCGCCAGGAGCTGGCGGGGGCGGTGGTGGTGTCCAGCCCGGCCCATCTGACCCGCCTGGACGGTCTGGCGCCGCTGGCGCCGGAAAGCCGCCCGCGCCTGGTGCTGTCGGCCGGCGCCCCGCTGCCCGAGGCGGCGGCGGCCGATGCCCGCGCCCTGTTCGGCGCGCCGGTGGCCGAGATCTACGGCAGCACCGAGACCGGGGCCATCGCCACCCGCCCGCGCGACGGCGGCGACCCGGCCTGGATTCCGCTGCCCGGCTACCGGGTCGAGGCCACGGCGGAGGGATTGCTGCGCCTTCACGCCCCCGGCGGCACCGCCGAGCTGGCCGACCGCATCGCGGTGGAGGACGACGGTTTCCGCCTGCTCGGGCGGGCCGACCGGATCGTCAAGATCGAGGGCAAACGGGTGGCCCTGGACGAGGTCGAACGCGATCTCGCCACCCTGGCCGAGGTGGCCGAGGCCCGGGTCCTGCTGCTGGACGGGCCGGTCCCCACCCTGGCGGCGGTGGTGGTGCCCTCGGCTACTGGTGCGGAAACCCTGGCGGCGGAGGGCGCCTTCCGCTTCGGCCGCCGGTTGCGCCGCCGTCTTTCGGCCCGGCTCGACTTCGCCTCGCTGCCGCGCCGCTGGCGCTTCGTCGCCGCCCTGCCGGCGACGGCCCTGGGCAAGCAGACCTCCGCCGCGCTGGCCGTTCTGTTCGAGGAGCCCGCGCCGTGACCGAAACCCTTCCCCGCGTCCTCGCCCGCCGCGCCACCGAGGCCGGCGCGGAACTGGAGCTGGAGCTCCAGCCCGAGCTTTTGTGGTTCCGCGGCCACTTCCCCGGCACCCCCATCCTGCCCGGCGTGGTGCAGATCCACTGGGCCCTGCATTTCGCCGCCGAGGCCCTGGGGCTGGGCGTGGCGGCGGCCACCGATTTCCAGGTCAAGTTCAAGGCCATCCTGAGCCCCGGCGACCGGCCGAGCCTGGCCCTGGCCTTGGGACCGGCGGGACGGCATCTCGACTTCACCTACCGGCGGGGCGAGCAGGTGTTCTCCACCGGACGGATCAGGCTGCCATGACCGAGACCTTCCGTCCCTGCGCCGTCATCCCCAGCCACGACCACTGGCAAGCGTTGCCCGAGGTGGTGGCCGCCCTGCGTCGCCACGGCCTGCCGGTGCTGATCATCGACGACGGCAGCGGGCCGCAGGCGGCTGCCGCCATCGCCGCCCTGCACGACCCCGAATCCGGGGTGCGGGTGGTGCGGCGACCGGTGAACGGCGGCAAGGGCGCGGCGGTGATGGACGGCTTCCGCCTGGCCCAAGACGGCGGCTTCACCCACGTGGTGCAGGTGGACGCCGACGGCCAGCATGATCCGGCGGCGCTGGCGGCGCTGCTGGCGGCGGCCAGGGACAACCCCGCCGCCATGGTCAGCGGCCGCCCCGCCTACGATGCCTCGGCGCCGCTGGGGCGGCGGCTGGGGCGCTGGATCACCCATTTTTGGGTGTTCATCGAGACCCTGTCGCTGCGCATCGAGGACAGCATGTGCGGCTTCCGGGTCTATCCCCTCGCCGCCTGCCTGGCGCTGATGGAGTCCGACCCGC
This sequence comes from Magnetospirillum sp. UT-4, assembly GCF_902729435.1. Classification (GTDB taxonomy): domain Bacteria; phylum Pseudomonadota; class Alphaproteobacteria; order Rhodospirillales; family Magnetospirillaceae; genus Magnetospirillum. Next base: position 93,558 of record NZ_CACVCG010000101.1, on the reverse strand, counting down.
CGGGCACCGGCATGGATTTCGACACCGAGATCATGGTGCGGCTGTTCTGGCGCGGGGTGGCGCCGGTGATGGTGCCGGTGCGGGTGGTCTATCCGCCCGGCAACACCTCGAACTTCCGCATGCTGCGCGACAATGTGCGCATCAGCCTGATGCATACCCGGCTGGTGCTGACCCTGCTGTGGCGGCTGCCCTCGATCCTGCGCCACCGGCCGCCTTGCCCCGATGGCGGCGCCTCGCACTGGGCCGGGCTGGCCGAGCGCGGCGGATTGTGGGGCCTGAAATTCGTCACCGCCGCCCATGCGCTGGTCGGGCGGCGGGCGGTGGCGTGGGTGCTGGCGCCCATCGTCCTGTACTTCTTCCTGGCCGGGAAGGCGCAGCGGCGGGCCTCGCGCGCCTATCTCGGCCGGGTGCTCAGGCGGCAGCCCTCGCTGGCCCAGGGTTTCCGCCACTTCATGGACTTCGCCGGGGCGGCGCTCGACACCTTCCTGGCGTGGTCGGGCGCCATCCCGCCCGATGCCATGACCACCGAGGACCCGGAGCAACTGGCCGGCCTGGTCGCCGATCCAAGGGGCGCGGTGCTGGTGGTGTCCCATCACGGCGCGGTGGAACTGTGCCGCGCCCTGATGCCGGCGGACCTGCGCCGGCGGGTGACGGTGCTGGCCCATACCCGCCACGCCGAGAACTACAACCGCATGCTGTCGCGCTTCCGCGGCGCCGAGGCCGGGCGGATGATCCAGGTGGCCGAGATCGGCCCCGACACCGCCATCGTGCTGCGCGAGGCGGTGGAGCGCGGCGAGTGGGTGGCCATCGCCGGCGACCGGGTGCCCCTGGGAATGTCGGGCAGTAGAAAGGCGCCCTCGCCGGGCGCCGCCTCCGGCGGCTTGGCCGCGGCCTCAATGGCCGCTGGTTCCGTCCCCGGTGGGGCCGTAACCCACACCACTCCCGTGCCGTTCCTCGGCGCGCCGGCGCCGTTCTCCAACGGGCCGTGGCTGCTGGCCTCGGTGCTGGACTGTCCGGTGCATCTGCTGTTCTGCCGCCGCACCGGGCCGGGGCGCTGGCGCTTCGCCGTCGAGCCCTTCGCCGAGCGCATCCAGCTGCCGCGCGGAAAGCGCGCCGAGGCGCTGGCCGGGCACGTCGCGGCCTATGCCGGCCGGCTCGAGCGCGAATGCCGGGACCACCCCTGGCAGTGGTACAACTTCTTCGACTTCTGGGCCGAGGGACGGAGTCCATGATTTGCGCCGAAATCGCCGTTACCGCCCAGTTCTTCGACCTCGACCCCATGGAGGTGGTCTGGCACGGCAACTACCCGCGCTTCCTGGAACCGGCGCGGGTCGCCCTGCTCGACCACATCGGCTACGGCTACGGCGCCATGCGCGACTCGGGCTATGCCTGGCCGGTGGTCGACATGCGGCTGAAATACATCCGCCCGGTGGTCCTGGCCCAGGCGCTGCGGGTCGAGGCGGTGCTGGCCGAGTACGAGAACCGCCTGGTGATCGACTACCGCATCCTCGATTCCGCCTCGGGCGAGGTGCTGACCAAGGCCCGCACCATCCAGCTGGCGGTCCGCATGGCCACCGGCGAGACCTGCCTGGAATGCCCGCCCGATCTGACCGAGCGGGTGCGGAGGCTGCTGCCATGATCCGCCTGATCCTTCTTCTCCTGGTCCTCGCCGTTCCGGCGCGGGCCGACGAGATACTGCTCAAGCCGGGCGAAGTGCTGCGCGGCCATTTCGTCCAGGAGCGCCACCTGGAGGGCTTCAAGGCCCCCATCCGCTCGCAGGGGCGGTTCACGGTGGTGCCCGGCCAGGGCCTGATCTGGCGCGCCGAAACGCCCTTCGCGGTGACCACGGTGGTGAGTCCGGCCGGGGTGGTCCAGAGCGTGGCCGGCACCGAGACGACGCGGCTGTCGGCCGCCCGCCTGCCCGTGCTGGCGCGCCTCTACGACATGATGGCGGGGGCGCTGGCCGGCGATTGGGGGGCGCTGGAGCGGGGGTTCACGGTGTCCCGCGCCGGGGCCGCCATCACCCTGACGCCGCGCGGCTCCGACGAGTCCGCCGCCCAGCAGATCTCGGCCATCCGCGCCCGCATGGGCCGCTATGTGGAGCGGGTCGAGATCGTGCGGCCCAACGGCGATTTCGACCGACTGACCTTCTTCGAGCAGGTGGTGAGCGCCTCCCCCCTGACGGCGGACGAAGCCGCCTTGCTGAAATGAGCAAGTCTCTCGCCTGGCTGTGGCTGGTCCTGGTGCTGGCGGCGGTGGCGCATGTCGGCGCGGTCTCCTGGCACGGCTTGCCGTTGCAGTCGGACATCATGGCGCTGCTGCCGCGCGAGGACGGCGACGACGTGATCCAGCGGGCCAAGGACCGCATGCTGGGGGCGCTGGCCGAACGGGCGGTGGTGCTGGTCGGCCATGGCGAGCGTGGGATAGCCCGCGCCCAGGCCGAGGCCCTGGGCCGGCGCCTGGCCGAGGCGGGGGTGGCCCGGCCCGGGGTTTCCGTCCCCACCGATGCGGCGATCCGCCGCCTGGGCGAGACCTATTTCCCCCACCGCGCCGGGCTGCTGGCCGAAGCCGACCGCGAGCGCCTGCTGGCCGGCGACGGCGCCGCCCTGGCGACGCGGGCGCTGTCCCAGGTCTACGGCTTCGGCGGCCCGGCCGATTCGCGCCTGCTGGCCCGCGACCCGTTCCTGCTGTTCCCCGCCTTCCTGTCGGGAGTGCCGCTGCCCGGCAGCCGGCTGGCCGTCGATGACGGCATGCTCTCCACCCGGGACGCCGACGGCACCACCTGGGTGATGGTGGAGCTGAGTCTGGCGGACACCCCCTTCGCCCTCGGCCTGCAGCGGCGGCTCGCCGCCGAGATCGCGGCCATGCGCGCCGCCGCCCCGCCGGATCTCAGGCTGCTGCGCCTGGGCACGGTGTTCTTCGCCGAGGCCGGGGCGCGCAACGGCATAAGCGAGGCCGCCGCCATCGGCGCAGTGTCGCTGGCCGGAGTGGTGGTGCTGGTGCTGCTGGTGTTCCGCTCGGCCACGCCGCTGCTGCTCACCACCGCGGCCATCGCGGTCGGGCTGGTGACGGCGCTGTCGGCCTGCCTGCTGCTGTTCGGCTCGCTCCACGTGGCGGCGCAGCTGTTCGGCGCCGGGCTGATCGGCGTCGCGGTGGATTACGCCCTGCATTATTTCGGCCAGGCCTTCACCCAGCGGCGCGACCCGGCCGAGCGCCTCGCCCATGTGCGGCCGGGCCTGGTGCTGGGGCTGGCCACCTCGGTGCTGGGCTATGCCTGCCTGGGCCTGGCCCCCTTCCCCGGATTGCGTCAGGTGGCGGTGTTCTCGGGCATCGGGCTGGCGGGGGCGTTCCTGACGGTGGTGCTGTGGTTCCCCCTGCTCGACCGCCTGCCGCCGCGCGCGCTGAACCCCCGCGTGGCCGGGGCGGTATCCGGCCTGTGGCGCCTGTGGGCCGAGGACGGCCACCGCCGCGCCCGCCTTTGGCTGGCGGCGGCGCTGCTGGCGGTCGCCGCGCTGGGAACCTGGCGGCTGGAGGTGGACGACGATTGGCGCCGGCAGCAGCGGCTGCCCCCCGATCTGGTGGCCGAGCAGGCCGAGGCGCAGCGGCTGATCGGCTTCGGCCGCGCCCATCAGTTCCTGGTGGTCGAGGGCGGGAGCGAGCAGCAGGTGCTGGAACGAGAGGAGGAGCTGGGCCGGGCGCTGGGCCAGCGGACCGGGTGGCTGGCGGTGGCGCGCTTCGTCCCATCGGCCAAGCGCCAGGCCGAGAACGCGCGGCTGGTCGAAACGGCGCTGACCGCCCCCCATCTGGAGTCCTACCGCGCCCGGATCGGCCTGCCGGCAGCGCCGCCCGAGCCGCCGCCGCCGCGCCCGCTGGAGCCGGCTGACCTGAGCGCCGCCGGCGGCCTGCCCTTCCTCGATCTGCTGGTGGTCGATGGCCTCACCCACATGGTCGCGCTGGACTCGGGAATGGACCTGGAGGCTGTGCGCAACGCCGCCGAAGGCGTGCCGGGGGTGCGCTTCGTCGATCCCACCGCCGACATGAACGGATTGCTCAAAACCTATCGCCACCGGGCGCTGGCCCTGCTGGCGCTGTCGGCGGCGCTGTCGCTGCCCTTGCTGGCGTGGCGCTACGGCTGGGGCGGCGCCGTCATGGTCCTGGCTCCCGCCGTGGTGGCGCTGACCGCGACGCCGGCGATCCTTGCCCTGTTCGGGATGCCGTTCAGCTTCTTCGGCGCCATGGCGCTGGTGCTGGTGCTGTCCATCGCCACCGACTACGCCATCTTCTGCGCCGAGGACCGGAGGCGCGACCCCGCCACCCTGTTCGCCGTCTTCCTCGCCACCGCCACCACCCTGCTCTCCTTCGGCCTGCTGGCGCTCAGCAGCCTGGCGGCGGTACGGGCCTTCGGCGCCACCATGCTGGTGGGGGTGGCACTCGCCTTCATCCTCGCACCGTCGGTCACACGGCGACGGTGGAATATCCCCGAACGGTAGGGTAAGCTCCGCCATGCGCCCGATGACCCTGGTCTTTCCCGTCTGCCTCGGCCTTGCCGCCTGCGCCGCGCCACCCCCGCCCGGCGACACGGTGGAGTTGGCGCCCGGCATCACCCTCGTCCTGCCCGCCGCCGCCGAGCTCGGCCGCTCGGTCGAGGCGGTGCAGATGGTCACCGCCCGCTACGCCGAGGAGAGCTGGACCTTCGAGGCCCGCCTGTCGGTGAATGCCAAGGGCCTGCGCCTGGCCTGCCTGGACGCCATGGGCCGGCGGGCGCTGTCGGTGACCTGGGCCGACGGGCGGCTGGCGGCGGAACGGCTGCCCTGGGTGCCCGACGAGCTGCGGGCCGAGAACATGCTGGCCGACATCGTCCTGCTGTACTGGCCCGAGGAGGTGGTGCGCCGCGCCCTCAAGGGGGCGGAGCTGAGCCAGGACGGCACCGGCCGCAGGATCGGCGACGCGGTGGCCATCGCCTGGGCCGGCGATCCCTGGAACGGCGCGGCGCGGCTGCGCAATGCCGCCTGGAACTACGAACTCGACATCAGCTCGGCGACGGTGGCGCCTTGACGCACCGGCTGTACCTGCCGGCCATGGCGGTGGCGTCGTGCCTGGGCCTGGGCAAGGCCGCCACCATCGGCCCGCTGATGGCCGGCGACCGCTCCGGCATCGGCCGGCGCGACGGCTTCCTGCCCGGGCGGAGCGTGCCGCTGGCCGGGCTGCCGGCGCCGCTGCCGCCGCTGCCCGACCACCTCGGCGGCTGGGACAGCCGCAACAACCGCCTGTATGCCCTGCTGGCCGGCGAGATCGCTGCCGAGATCGAAGCGGCCAAGGCGCGCTTCGGTGCCCACCGCATCGCCGTGGTGGTCGGCACCAGCACCTCGGGCATCGCCGAGGGCGAGGCGGCGCTGGCCCATCACGGCGCCACCGGTGGCTGGCCCGAGGGCTTCCACTACCGCCAGCAGGAGACCGGCAGCGGCGCCGCCTTCCTGGCCGGGCTGCTGGGCCTGTCGGGCCCGGCCTATGTGGTCGCCGCCGCCTGCTCGTCGGGGGCCAAGGCCATCGCCAGCGCCCGGCGGCTGATCCGCGCCGGACTGGCCGACGCCGCCATCGCCGGCGGCGCCGACACCCTGTGCCGGATGACGGTGTGCGGCTTCACCGCGCTGGAGGCCATGGCCGCCACGCCCTGCAATCCCATGAGCGCCAACCGGTCGGGCATCACCATCGGCGAGGGCGGCGCCCTGTTCCTGCTGAGCCCCGACGCGGCCGAGATCGCCCTGGCCGGGCTGGGCGAGACCTCCGACGCCCACCACATCAGCGCCCCCGATCCCGAGGGCAAGGGCGCCCTGGCGGTGATGGACGCGGCCCTGGCCGATGCCGGGCTGGCGCCGGGCCAGATCGGCTACGTCAACCTGCACGGCACCGCCACGCCGCTGAACGACGCCATGGAATCGAAGGCCATGGCCGAGCGGTTCGGCGCCGCCCAGCCGCCGGCCAGCTCGACCAAGGCGCTGACCGGCCACACCCTGGGCGCCGCCGGCGCCATTGAGGCGGCGTTCCTGTGGCTGACCCTGTCGCGGGCCTGGAACCCCGAGGGATGGGTGCCGCCCCATGTCTGGGACGGCGTGCCCGATCCCGCTTTGCCCGCCCTCGCCTTGGCGGTGCCGGGAACCCGGCTGGCCGGACCCGCCGCCATCAGCAATTCCTTTGCGTTCGGCGGCGCCAATTGCTGCATCGCGCTGGCCGGCGGCGGGGGGCGGCCATGACGCCCTGTCCCTGGAGCGTGGCCGAGCTGCTGCCCCACGTGCCGCCCATGCTGCTGCTGGAGCGGGTGCTGGACTACGATGCGGAGGCGGTGACGGCGCTGGCCGATACCGGCCCGGACAACCCCTTCATGACCGCGCGGGGGCTGCCCGCCCATGTGGGCATCGAGCTGATGGCCCAGGCCTGCGGAGCCTGGGTCGGCGCCGCCGCGCTGGAGGCCGGGGAGCCGGTCCGCCTCGGCTACCTGCTGGGCACCCGCCGCTATCTGGCCGAGACCGAATGGTTCCCCCCGGGCGAGGCACTGGAGATCGCCGTCCGGGTGGTGTTCCGCGACCAGGGCATGGGGGTGTTCGACTGCTCGCTCACCGCCGGCGGCCAGGTGCTCGCCACCGCCCAGCTCACCCTCTACCAGCCCGAGGAGACGCCATGACCACCAAGACCATCCTGGTCACCGGCGCCAGCAAGGGGATCGGCGCCGCCATCGCCCGGCGCCTTGCCGCCGACGGATTCACCATGGTCGTCCATTACCATTCGGATGCCGCGGGGGCCGCCGCGACTCTGGACCAATGCGGCGGCCGCGGCCGCCTGCTTGCCTTCGACATCGCCGACCGCGACGCCTGCCGGACCGCGCTGGAGGCCGACATGGAGGCGCACGGCCCCTATTGGGGGGTGGTGCTGAACGCCGGCATCTGCCGCGATTCCGCCTTCCCGGCCATGACCGAGGACGAGTGGGACAGCGTGCTGGGCACCAACCTGGACGGCTTCTACAACGTGCTGCGCCCGGCGATGGTGCCGATGATCTCCGCGCGCCAGGGCGGGCGCATCGTCACCCTGTCCTCGGTGTCGGGGCTGGCCGGCAATCGCGGCCAGGTCAACTATTCCGCCGCCAAGGCCGGCATCATCGGCGCCACCAAGGCGCTGGCGCTGGAACTGGCCAAGCGGGCCATCACCGTCAATTGCGTCGCCCCCGGCCTGGTCGATACCGCCATGATCGCCGAGGTGCCGCTGGACGAAGCCTTGAAGCAGATCCCCATGCGCCGGATCGGCCGGCCCGAGGAGGTGGCGGCGGTGGTCGGGTTCCTGTGCTCCGAGGGGGCCGGCTACGTCACCCGCCAGGTGATCTCGGTCAACGGGGGGATGATCTGATGCGCAGAGTTGCCGTCACCGGCATGGGCGGCGTCACCGCCCTGGGCAATACGTGGCCGGACATCCGCGCCGCCATGCGGGCCGGACGCACCGGCATCCGCGCCATGAGCCCGGACTGGGACCGCTTCGCCGGGGTCAACACCCGCCTGGGGGCGCCGGTCCTGGACTTCACCGTGCCCGAGCACTGGCCGCGCAAGAAGACCCGCACCATGGGCCGCATCGCCACCCTGGCGGCGGCCGCCACCGAACGGGCGCTGGAGGATGCCGGGCTGCTGGGCGATCCGGTGATCTCGGGCGGGCGCACCGGGGCCGCCTTCGGCTCGTCCTTCGGCAGCCCGGATTCGGTGCTGGGCTTCTACGAGCTGAAGATGAACGGCGCCTCGCGCCACCTCAACGCCACCACCTACATCCAGATGATGGGGCACACCGCCCTGGTCAATGTCGGCCTGTTCTTCGGAATCACCGGCCGCATGATCCCCACCTCCAACGCCTGCACCTCGGGCAGCCAGGGCATCGGCTACGCCGCCGAGGCCATCCGCTGGGGCAAGGCCGACATCATGCTGGCCGGCGGCGCCGAGGAACTGGATATCACCGACGTGGCGGTGTTCGACACCCTGTTCGCCACCTCGACACGCAACGACGCCCCCCACGCCTCGCCCAGGCCCTTCGACCGCGACCGCGACGGGCTGGTGATCGGCGAGGGCGCCGCCACATTGGTGCTTGAGGACTACGAGCGGGCCAGGGCGCGCGGCGCCACCATCTACGGCGAGGTGGTGGGCTTCGGCACCAATGCCGATGGCAGCCACGTCACCCAGCCCCAGGCGGCGACCATGGAGATCGCACTCCGCCTGGCACTGGAGGACGCCGGACTGGCACCCGAGGCCATCGGCCTGGTCAACGGCCACGGCACCGCCACCGAATGGGGCGACATCGCCGAGACCCAGGCCACCCGCGCCGCCTTCGGCCGCGCCGTTCCCATCCATTCCCTGAAGGGCCATTTCGGCCATTCCCTGGGCGCCTGCGGCGCCATCGAGGCCTGGCTGGGCATGGAGATGATGCGCGAGGGCTGGGCCTGCCCCACCGCAAACCTGGAGGCGATCGACGAGCGCTGCGCCGATCTCGACTACATCATGGGCGCCGGCCGGCGCATCGACGCCGAATATTTCATGTCCAACAACTTCGCCTTCGGCGGGGTCAACACCTCGCTGATCTTCCGGCGGGGGTGACGGCCGAGCGAACCAACTGTTGCAGCACCGCGACGGACGAAGTAGACGTTCCCCCCGGAAGTAGGGAGGAAGCCTCACGTGACCGCCATCGACAGCCGCCGCGCCGCCCCCTCGCGGGACGCCCTCGACCCCATCGAGATCGCCAGCCGCGACGAGATCGCCGCGCTGCAGCTCGAGCGCATGCGCTGGTCGGTGCGCCACGCCTATGACAACGTCGCCCACTTCCGCGCCAAGTGCGAGGCCAAGGGGGTGCATCCCGACCAGCTGAAGCGGCTGGAGGACCTTGCCCTGTTCCCCTTCACCACCAAGGACGATCTGCGCCAGACCTACCCCTTCGGCATGTTCGCGGTGCCCATGGACGAGGTGGTGCGGGTGCATGCCAGCTCGGGCACCACCGGCAAGCCCACGGTGGTCGGCTATACCCGGGGCGACATCGCCATGTGGTCCGAGGTGATGGCCCGCTCGATCCGGGCCTCGGGCGGGCGCCGGGGCGACAAGTGCCACATCGCCTATGGCTACGGCCTGTTCACCGGCGGCCTGGGCGCCCATTACGGCGCCGAGAAGCTGGGCTGCACCGTCATCCCCATGTCGGGCGGCCAGACCGAGAAGCAGGTCCAGCTGATCGCCGATTTCAAGCCCGAGATCATCATGGTCACCCCCAGCTACATGCTGGCCATCGCCGACGAGATGGACCGCCAGGGCATGGACACCCGCACCTGCCCGCTGCGCATCGGCATCTTCGGCGCCGAGCCGTGGACCCACGCCATGCGCGCCGAGATCGAGGAGCGCTTGGGGATCGACGCCATCGACATCTACGGCCTCTCGGAGGTGATCGGCCCCGGCGTCGCCAACGAGTGCATCGAGACCAAGGACGGCCCCCATGTGTGGGAGGACCATTTCTACCCCGAGATCATCGACCCCGAGACCGGCGCCGTGCTGCCCGACGGCGAGATGGGCGAGCTGGTGTTCACCTCGCTGACCAAGGAAGCGCTGCCCATCATCCGCTACCGCACCCGCGACCTCACCCGCCTGCTGCCCGGCACGGCCCGCAGCTTCCGCAGGATCGACAAGATCACCGGCCGTTCCGACGACATGCTGATCATCCGGGGCGTCAACGTCTTCCCGACCCAGATCGAGGAGATGATCCTGAAGGATTCCCGCCTGGCCCCCCACTACCAGCTGGAGGTCAGCCGCGACGGCCACCTGGACACCATGGCCGTCAACGTCGAGATGCGCGCCGACCAGCCCTACGACGCAACCACCGCCGCCGCCGCCGCCAAGGACCTCACCCACCACATCAAATCCTTCATCGGCATCTCCACCAAGGTCAACGTGGTCGCCCCGGAAGCCATCGAGCGCTCCATGGGCAAGGCCAAGCGGGTCATCGACAAGCGGCCGAAGGGGTGAGGCGCCGCTAAAGCAGCCCAAGACCGCGCCCGAAGGCGGTGGTCAGGCGGTCGGCATCCTCGTTTTGCAACACCCGCCCGAAGGCGGCGGTGGTCTTGGGGCCGACCCAGTTGTCCACCTTCAGGGCCTCCCAATCGTCGTGATGCCGGGGGCCGAGGACGTTCAGGGTTTCCTGCAGCACGCCACCCTCGACCTTGGGCGAGCCGGTATCAACGCCAGAGCGGAACAGCGGGCCGAAGGCACCGTGGGTGGCGGCCTCCAGTCCGTCCGCATTGCCACTGGTTTGCGCATTGCGGGCGAAGGTGTTGAAGCGGCCCAGGGCCAGACCGTCCTGCACCTTGGCCGGCCCCTGCCGGGCGGTGGCGTATTTGAGCGCGAAGTCGGTCTGCGGACCGTATTGGCCGTCCTCAGTCACCGGACCCAGCTTGGTATAGGGGCCATAGGCAGGTGAGCGGGCCGGCAAAGGATTGGCCTGGTTGAGGATGTTCAGCCCCCGCTGCAGGCCCTTGACGGCGTTGCTATAGCCATCGGTACCGGCGGCCTCGGCCACCTGCTGCCCGATCCGGGCCGTCGCCAGCCACAGGTCGCCGCCATCGGGGGTGGTGTGCGGGCTGGGCTGCTCGGGAATCGGGCGGATCGGCTTCGGCTCGACGGGCTTGCCGCCGTCATGCTGCTGGGGGCCGTCCCCGTACATGGCCACATGCCAATCCTGCACCTTCTCGTAGGTGTGATATTTCAGCGGATCGCCGGCCCGATGCCCGCGATAGTCGCCCTGGGCGTGGTTGATCATGTCCATCATCTCGGCCTGGGTGAGCTTCTCCACCGGCTTCAGCAGCGCTGAGCGACCAGGATTGTCGATGGGGGCCGAGGCCATCTCGACCAGGCTGTGGGTGCGGGGATCGGCGGGCGCTTCGGACTTCTTTTGTTCTTGCGGTGGCTCCGGTTCAGCGGGTTGATCCCCAGGCTTCGGCTCGCCGTCAACGGCGGCAGGTCCTTCTTGGTCACCCATTCGCGGCCGTGGCTCGGGACGCAGGGTGGAGAGGTCAGGTGCTGGCGCCGCCTGCCCATCATTGCCGCTGTGCTTGATGACGGTTCCCTTACCCTTTTCGTGCCCCCGCCCGGCCGAACTTTCATACTCGCGGATCGCCCCCATGAATGCTTCATATTCCGCGGGAGTAAGATCGGCGAGTTTCTTAGAGAGGTCGACTCCCGATTTTTGCTTGATGAATTGCAGGTAGGCATCCGTATTGTTCTCTGATCTCGGCGCATATATTTCCATAGCCTCGGCTATGGTCTTGCCTTTGTAGAGGCCAGAAAGCTTCATCAGGTTCCGCTTCGCTTCTTCACCAGCTTCCCAAGACGGAAAGATTGCGAATGTCCCGTCGGAGCCAATTGCGCCAAGTTTATCTCTGGTGAATGGAGACCATTTTAGGTTCCCAGGGTTATTGTTGCGCCACGCAGGTTCGCCACCGACATGCGTTGCTGTTTTGTTTCCTCCGTCGTCGTAATATTCGACCGCACGCTTGCCGTTGTGACGCGCGCGTTTCGCACTCCTGCTAGCCATGACGGTCATCTCCGTTCATCAGATTTTTCCGGGTTTTCTACGCCAAACTCATTCTTAAAAGCCTCGTTGGCACCGCAATAGGCCTTCTTGGATGTCACCTCGCCGACCAAACGAAAGGCGATGCCGACAAAGTTCTGTGCCTCATCTTCGCCGACATCCTTGGCCCGGAGCCATTTGAACACGCGGAACCTGAACGGCCGTTCTTCCCAGAATCCCTCGCCCGCGTCGCGCTCGGCGATGATGACCAAGGTCTCGGTCTTGGCCCCCTTGCCGTGGGCAAAGAGCCGAATATCCCGCAGGATGCAATCGGCCCCCTCGTGGGTGACGATGCTCTCAACCCCATGCGGGTGGCCGGGCCTACCATCAATGAAAGGAACCAGATGCCAATCCGGCCCCTCGTAGCGGAAGGGGTCGTTGGGAACCAGCCGACGATGAACGCTGTAGACGGAAGCGCTGTGGGGACCGTTGATTTCCCACCGCGACTTCATCACCAGATCCTTGCGCCCATCCCCGTCCAAATCGATCCAGTTGGGGCCATGAACCAGCGGCACCATGGCCTTGGGATTGAATTTGGGGAGCGAGGACTCGGCCCGGACGGTTACGGCTGACGCCAGCGTCACCACCGTCGCCGCCACCAGAACCACCAGCCTGTTGCACGAACGCCCCATGGACCAAGCCCCCAAGATCAAGTCGCAAGGAACAATATAGGAACACAAGCCGCTCGTCAAGGGTATTCCCTTCAAAGCGGCGAGCATCCGAATTTATGCCCGCGATGGAGGAGACCAGGCCGTTACCCTCCGTTACCGATCCCCCGTTGACGGTTTCGGCGGCACAGGGCTTGATGGAGGCATGCGCATGCCCCGGATCGCCACCATCGCCGCCGACGGCGGAGGCGCCCAAGGCCGAGGCCAGCCTGCTGCGCGACAGGGCGCAGTTGGGCCGCTCCCGGGCCGATCTTGCCCGCTATACCGAGCTGCTTGAAGGTCGGCTCGGCGACCCGCCAGAAGGTCGCCACCGCCGACGCCGCCGTGCTGGAGGCGGCGGTGAAGTCGGACCAGGCCGCCATCGACAATGCCCGCCTGGCCATCGAATACGCCGCCATCCGCGCCCCCGTGCCGGGGCGCACCGGCGCCATCAACGCCAAGCGGGTCATCGACAAGCGGACGAAGTCCTGAACCCGGCCACCACCGCCAGGGCGGTACTGATCAGGCATGCCGCCACCAGGAAGGTCGCCCGCAATCCCGCCGCCACCGCCTCGGGCGGAGCGGCGGCCAGGTCGGCGGTTCCCGCCCCCAGGGCGAATACGGCACCCATCGTCGAGGCCCCGGTGATCAGGCCCAGGTTGCGGGACAGGCTGAGCCCCCCCGACACCAAGCCGCGGCGATCCACCGGGATATCGGCCATGACCTCGGTGTTGTTGGCGGTCTGGAACAGCGCATAGCCGGCAGTGGCGGTGACGATGGCGGCCACATAGCCGGGAACGCCCGCCTCCTCCGGCAGTGCCGAGAGCGCGACGGCCCCCGCCAGGATCATCAGCAATCCGGTCACCACCACCCGGCGGGCGCCGTAGCGGTCGGCGGCCCGACCGGCGGGAAACCCGGTCAACGCAGCCACCACCGGCCCGGCGGAAACCACCAGACCGACCGAGCTGGCATCCAGTCCCAAGGTTCGCGACAGATAAAACGGGCCCACCACCAGGGTCGCCATCATCACCGTCGAGACCAGCGCGCTGGCGGCCATGCCCACGCCCAGCGCGGTCTGGCGGAACAGCTCGAGGCTGACCAGAGGGTCGGGCGCCCTGGCTTCGGTCCGCACGAACAGGACGCCCGCGACCGCGGCGACGGCGAGCAGGCCCACGCCGCCCCCTTCCGCGGTCATCGCCGTGGAATAGGCGGCCAGGGTCAGGGCCAGCAGCACCCAGCCGGCGCGGTCGAAGTGGGCCGGGCCGGGTCCGGCGACACGATCGTCGATGGGCAGGCCCCGCACGGCCAGGACCAGCGCGACCAGCCCCAGCGGCCCATTGACCAGGAGCAGACTCCGCCATCCGAGGGCATCGACCAGGAATCCGCCCAGCGACGGCCCCAATGCCGTTCCCACCGCCGACATGGTGCCGAGCAGGCCCATGGCGCGGCCGGTCCGGTCCTTCGGCACGACCTCGCCGACGAAGGACAGCGACAGCGCCATCATGGCGGCGCCGCCCAGGCCCTGCACTGCCCGCGCGGTCACCAGAACCCACAGCGACGAGGCCAGGCCCCCGGCCACTGACGCCGCGATGAACAGGGTGATGCCGACCAGCAGCAGGCGCCGCCGGCCAACCATGTCGCCCAGCCGCCCGATCCCGACGATCAAGGCGGTGACGGCGAGAAGATAGGACAGCACCACCCACTGCACCTGCGGGAACGACGCATCGAACGCCTCGGACAGGGCGGGCAAGGCGATGTTGACGCTGCTGATGCCCAGAGACGACAGCATGGTGGTGGCAGACAGGCTGGCCAGGGCCAGCCGGGTCCGGCCACGGTGAGACTGGGAAACGCAGGGTTTCATGGCGAGCCCTTTCACTTAGGAAGCTCCGGACACCCTAGGCTTGTGCCTGATATGGCGGAAGACGCACTATTTTCAGTAATTCAGTGCATGAAACGCCATATGCCGCTATCGTGGCCCCATGTCTCGGCCCGACCTGAACTTGCTGGTCACCTTGGACGTGCTGTTGACCGAGGGCAGCGTCGCGGCCGCCGCGCGGCGCCTGCGGCTCAGCCCCTCGGCCATGAGCCGGGCGCTCGCCCGCCTGCGCGAGGTGACGGGCGATCCGCTGCTGGTGCGGGCCGGTCGCGGCTTGGTTCCCACGCCGCGGGCGATGGAGCTGCGCGACCGCGTCGCCCATCTGGTGGAGGACGCCGAGGCCGCCCTGCGCCCCGTCCGCTCACTGGATCTAAGTCGTCTGCAGCGGACCTTTGCCATCCGCGCCAGCGAGGGCTTCGCCGAAACCTTCGGGCCGATGCTGCTCGGCCGGCTTGAGCGGGAGGCCCCGGGCGTGCGGCTGCACTTCATGGCGAAGGCCGATCGCCAGAGCACCCTGCTGCGGGACGGCAGCGTCGATCTGGAAACCGGCGTCATCGGTTCGGCCACCGGACCGGAGGTGCGCGCCCTGGCGTTGTTCCGCGACCACTTCATCGGTGCGGCGCGGTCGGGGCACCCCCTGGCCGTCGGCGCAATTACCCCCGGCGACTACGCCGCCGCCGGACATGTGCGCGTCGCCCGCCCCGACCAGGGCACGGGACCGGTGGATGCGGCGCTGGAACCATTGGGACTGCACCGCAATGTCCGGGTGACAGTCGGCGGCTTCGCCGCGGCCTTGGCCCTGGCCAGGACCTCGGACCTGATCGCCAGCGTCCCCGAGCGCCACACTGCCGGCCTGCGGGAAGGCATGGCGTGCTTCGCCCTTCCTGTCCCCATGCCCGAGGTCACCATCTCCCTGATGTGGCATCCCCGCATGGACGCCGATCCGGGCCATCGCTGGATGCGCGAGACCATGCGCGCGGTCTGCGGCGCCCACCGTTACCCTCCGTTACCGATCCCCCGTTGACGGTTTCGGCGGCACAGGGCTTGATGGAGGCATGCGCATGCCCCGGATCGCCACCATCGCCGCGTTGATCGCCGCCGCCGCCGTCGGCTGGTATCTGGCAACGCGCCCGCCGACGGCCGAGGCGCCCAAGGCCGAGTCGCGGCCGCAGCCGGTGGTGCTGCGTCCGGCCGAGGCGCGGCCGATGCCGGTGCGGCTGACCGCGGTGGGAACGGTGCAGGCCCTGGCGGTGGTGCCGGTGCGGCCGCGTGTCGAGGGCGAGGTGGTCAAGGTCCATTTCGCCGAGGGCGACGAGGTCGCCGAGGGGGCGCCGCTGTTCAGCCTGGACGCCCGCGCAGCCGAGGCCGCCCGCCGCCAGGCCGAGGCCAGCCTGCTGCGCGACCGGGCGCAGCTGGAGCGGGCCCGGGCCGATCTCGCCCGCTACACCGAGCTGCTCAAGGTGGGCTCGGCGACGCAACAGAAGCTGGAGCAGGCCACCGCCGACGCCGCCGTGCTGGAGGCGGCGGTGAAGGCCGACCAGGCCGCCATCGACAATGCCCGCCTGGCCATCGAATACGCCGCCATCCGCGCCCCCGTGCCGGGGCGCACTGGCGCCATCAACGCCAAGCTGGGCAGCCTGGCGCGGCCCACCGATGCCCTGCCCATGGTCACCATCACCCGCATGCGGCCGGTGACCGTCGCCTTCTCGGTGGCCGAATCGAACCTGCCGCGCATCCGCGCCGCCCTGGCCGCCGGCGCGGTCGAGGCCAGCGTCGGCTCGGCCGCCGATCCCGCCTTGGACGTCAAGGGGCGGCTCACCTTCATCGATTCCGCCATCGACACCCAGACCGGCACCATCGGGCTGAAGGCCACCTTCGCCAATGACGACACCAGCCTGTGGCCGGGCCAGTTCGTCACCATCACCCTGGTTCTGGGCACCGAGGCCGAGGCGGTCACCGTTCCGGCCGAGGCGGTGCAGACCGGCCAGCAGGGCAATTACGTCTTCGTCCCCGGCGCCGACAACCGGGCCGAGCTGCGCCCCGTCACCATCGACCGCATCGTCGATGGCGTGGCGGTCATCGCCAAGGGCCTGGCGGCCGGCGACAAGGTGGTGGTGGAGGGCCAGATGCGCCTGGCCGCCGGCATCGCCATCGCCGAACGCGGAGCCAATCCTCCGGCCAAGCCATGAACGTCTCGGCGACCTTCATCCGCCGGCCGGTCGCCACCCTGCTGCTGACCTGCGTGCTGGTGTTCGCCGGCCTGGCCGGCTGGCGCAAGCTGCCGGTGGCGGCGCTGCCCAATGTCGATTTCCCCACCATCAGCATCTCGGCCACCCTGCCCGGGGCCAGCCCGGAGAGCATGGCGGCCTCGGTGGCGGCCCCGCTGGAGCGCGAGTTCTCCACCATTTCGGGGGTCGAGACCATCACCTCTTCCTCGGGCCAGGGGACCTCGCAGATCACCCTGCAATTCGTGCTGTCGCGCGACATCGACGACGCCGCCCAGGATGTCCAGGCGGCCATCGCCCGCGCCCAGCGCCGGCTGCCCGAGGAGATGACCACCCCGCCCAGCTACCGCAAGTCGAACCCGTCCGACAGCCCGGTGGTGCTGCTGGCGCTGTCCTCGCCGACGGTGCCGCTCAACGTGCTCGACGACTATGCCCAGACCATCCTGATGCCGCGCATCTCGCGCCTGACCGGGGTGGCGCAGGTGCTGATCTACGGCAGCCAGAAATACGCCGTGCGCATCCGCATCGACCCCGATTCCCTGGCCTCGCGCAATATCGGCGTCGATGAGCTGCAGCAGGCGATCCAGGCGGCCAACAGCAACGCGCCGCTGGGGGTGCTGAGCGGGCCGAAGCAGCAGCTGACCATCCAGTCCAACGCCCAGCTGCCCAACGCGGCCGCCTTCGCCGACATGGTGGTGGCGTGGCGCGAGGGCGCCCCGGTGCGCCTCAGGGACGTCGCCCGGGTCGAGGACAGCGTCGAGAACAACCGCACCGCCAGCTGGTTCAACGGCACCCGCGCCATCGTGGTGGCGGTGCAGCGCCAGCCCGACGCCAACACCGTCGAGGTGGTGGACGCGGTGCGCGCCCTGCTGCCCACGGTGCGCGCCGCCCTGCCCGCCGCGGTCAAGGTCGATGTCATGAACGACCGCTCGCGCTCCATCCGCGACGCCATCGCCGACGTCCAGTTCACCTTCGCCATCACCGTGGCGCTGGTGGTGCTGGTGATCTTCCTGTTCCTGCGCCGGCTATCGGCCACCCTGATCCCGGCCATCGCCATGCCGGTGTCGCTGATCGCCACCCTGGGCGCCATGGCGGTCCTGGGCTTCAGCCTGGACAACATCTCGCTGCTGGGGCTGACCCTGTCGGTGGGGCTGGTGGTGGACGACGCCATCGTCATGCTGGAGAACATCCAGCGCCACGTGGACGAGGGCATGGGACCGTTCGAGGCGGCGCTGAAGGGCTCCCGCGAGATCGGCTTCACCATCGTTTCCATCACCGTGTCGCTGGTGGCGGTGTTCATCCCCATCCTGCTGATGGGCGGGGTGATCGGGCGGATGTTCCACGAATTCGCGGTGGTGGTGACCCTGGCCATCGGCATCTCGGCCCTGGTATCGCTGACCCTGACGCCGGCCATGTGCGCGCGCTGGCTGCGCCCCGAGCACAGCGCCGACGCCGGCCGGGTCGAGCGGGTCCTGGAAAAGGGCTTCGACGCCCTGCTGGGCTGGTACCGGCGAAGCCTGGACTGGGTGCTGGCGCACGGCCCGGCCATGCTGGCGCTGCTGGCCGCCACCATCGCCGCCACGGTGTGGCTGTTCATGGCCATCCCCAAGGGCTTCTTCCCCACCGAGGACACCGGCCAGGTCTTCATCAACACCGAGGCCGCCCAGGACATCTCGTTCGAGGCCATGAAGGAGCAGCAGCAGCAGGTGGCGGCACTGGTCAAGGCCTCGCCCTACGTCGCCACCGTGACCTCGGCCATGGGCGTGTCCGGCATGTCCAACGCGGTCAATGCCGGACGCATGTTCGTCAACCTGGTGCCCCGCGACCAGCGCCCCGGCATCGAGGCGGTGGTGCGGGATCTGCGCAAGAAACTGGGCGGTCGGGCGGGCATCACCGTCTACGTCAACCCCATCCAGACCCTCAACCTGGGCGGCCGCTCGTCCAAGAGCCAGTATCAGTACACCATCGAAGGCATCGACCAGCCCGAGCTTTACGCCTGGTCCGAAAAGCTGCTGAACCGGCTGCAGGTGGAGCCGCTGATCCAGGACGTCACCACCGACCTGCAGATCAAGAGCCCGCAGGCGCTGGTCGAGGTCGATCGCGACAAGGCGGCCGCGCTGGGGGTGCGGCTGGAAGACGTGCGCTCCACCCTCTATTCCGCCTACGGCAACCGCGAGATCTCGACCATCTACACCGCCGCCAACGATTATGCTGTGATCCTCGAGATGGACCCCCGCTTCCAGGTCGATACCGAGGCGCTGTCGCGGCTCAAGGTGCGCTCCAAGGCCGGGCCGCTGGTGCCGCTGGACGCGGTGGCGACCATCAGCCGCACCGTCGGTCCGCTGGTGGTCAATCACCAGTCGCAGCTGCCGGCGGTGACCATCACCTTCAACCTCGCCCCCGAAATCTCGCTGGGCCAGGCCACCGAGCGCCTGAAGGCGGTCGAGGCCGAGCTGGACCGGCCGGCCGGCATTTCCGCCTCGTTCGCCGGCACCGCCAAGGTGTTCCAGCAATCCATGAACAACCAGGGCATCCTGCTGCTGGCGGCGGTGGTGGTGATCTACGTGGTGCTGGGGGTGCTGTACGAAAGCCTGATCCACCCGGTCACCATCCTGTCCGGCCTGCCCTCGGCGGCGGTGGGGGCGCTGGCGACGCTGATGGTGTTCAACCAGGAACTGTCGGTGATCGCTCTGATCGGCATCCTGATGTTGATCGGCATCGTCAAGAAGAACGCCATCATGATGATCGACTTCGCCCTCGATGCGCAGCGCCGGGGCGGGCTGTCGCCCTACGACGCCATCCGCCAGGCCTGCCTGCTGCGGTTCCGCCCGATCATGATGACCACCATGGCCGCCATCATGGGCACCCTGCCCATCGCCGTCGGCCACGGCGCCGCCGCCGAGCTGCGCCAGCCCCTGGGCCTGTCGGTGGTGGGCGGGCTGATCGTCAGCCAGGCGCTGACCCTCTACATCACCCCGGTGCTGTACCTGTGGTTCGAGCGCCTGCGGCTGTCCGCCACCCGCAAGAAGGCACCGCCATCCCATGCGGCGGTGGCGGAATAGACGAATTCATCATTCCTTCGCTTGAGGCCCGGCATGTTGCGCCCTATCTCCTCGGCCTGGAGTATAGACGCGATGACCGACGAAAAAGACGAATTCCACCATTGCCCCGCCTGTGCCCGGCGCACCCGCCACCGGGTCAGCCGCGACCGCAAGCTGGCCCCGGTGCTGTGGTGCCAGCGCTGCTTCCACGTCCATGTGGAGGATGATGCCCTATCCCCGGTGACGGCCGACCGGGCCGCCTGAGACCTGCCGTCGTCCCCGCGTAGGCGGGGACCCAGGGGGTGCACCGCCAGCTCGTCCGCGACTTCTGGGTTCCCGCCTACGCGGGAACGACGTCCCATTCGGGCCTCAGGGTGAGGCTACGGACAAAGGAGCGCAGTCACAGCGGTGCCAGCCCCAGCCGGCCGAACAGGCTCTTGTCGTTGGCCGGCGAGGCGTTGCGGGCGGTCAGCAGCTTCTCGCCGCAGAACACCGAATTGGCGCCGGCCAGGAAGCACAGCGCCTGCATCTCCTCGGTCATGCCCTCGCGCCCGGCCGACAGCCGCACGAAGCTTTTCGGCATCATGATGCGGGCCACCGCGATGGTGCGCACGAAGTCGAAGGGATCGGGGCGTTCGACCTCGGCCAGCGGCGTGCCGGGGATGGGGATCAACAGGTTGATGGGCACCGAATCGGGCTGCTGCGGCAGGTTGGCCAGGGCGATCAGCATCTCGGCGCGGTCGCTGCCCTTCTCGCCCATGCCGACGATGCCGCCCGAGCAGACGTGCAGCCCGGCCTCCTGGACGTGGCCGATGGTCTCGAGGCGGTCCTCGAACGAGCGGGTCGAGATGATCTCGCCGTAATGGCCCGGGCTGGTGTCCAGGTTGTGGTTGTAGTAGTCGAGCCCGGCCGCCTTCAACTGGCGGGCCTGTTCGCGCGACAGCAGGCCGAAGCTGGCGCAGGTTTCCAGGCCCAGGCCCTTGACCCCCTCGATCATGGCCAGCGCCACCTGGAAGTCGTCGCCCTTGGGGCCGCGCCAGGCGGCGCCCATGCAGAAGCGCGAGGCGCCCTCGTCCTTGGCCTTGCGCGCCGCCTCGATGACCTCTTCCACCGCCAGCAGGCGTTCCTTGTCCAGGCCGGTGGCGTAATGGGCCGATTGCGGGCAGTACGAGCAATCCTCGGGGCAGCCGCCGGTCTTGATGGAGAGCAGCCGGCTGATCTGGATGCGGTTGGGGTCGAAATGGGCGCGGTGGACGGTCTGGGCCTTGAATACCAGGTCCATGAAGGGCATGGCGAACAGCGCCTCGACCTCGTCCAATGTCCAGTCGTGCCGCACCCCATCCGTCATCGCCGCCACCGTCACCGCGCAATCTCCTGAAAAACCATACGGATGCAAGGGCTTTCCCGCCCTTGCGGGTGGCAGAGATTAGTGCCCCGCACGCCGCCTTTGCAACAGCCGCGAAAACCCACTAGAACGCGGGGGCCATGCACGACCTCGACTCCCGCCTGTCCGCCGTTCTCGACGAGCTTGCCGCCTCGGGCCGGCGGCGACGCTTGCGCGCGGTCGAGCACCTGCCGGGCGGGCGGGTGCGCATGGACGGGCGCGAGCTGGTCAATTTCTCCGCCAACGACTATCTCGGCCTGGCCCGCCACCCGCTGCTGATCGAACGGGCCTGCCAATGGGCCGAGCGCTACGGCGCCGGATCGGGGGCGTCGCGGCTGGTCACCGGCCACTCCACCGCCCTCGAGGCGGTCGAGGCCAAGATCGCCGCCGCCAAGGGCGTGGCGGCGGCGCTGGTCTTCGCCAGCGGCTGGCAATGCAATGCCTCGGTGCTGCCGGCCCTGCTCGACCGCTCGCTGTGGAGCGCCGAGCCGCTGGTGTTCTGCGACCGCCTCAACCATGCCAGCCTGCACATGGGCTGCCAGGCCGCCGGGGCGCGCCAGATCCGCTTCCGCCACAACGACCTCACCCATCTCGACGAATTGCTGGCCCGCCACGCGCGCGACCCGGGACCGCGCTTCATCGTCACCGAATCGGTGTTCAGCATGGACGGCGACACCCCCGACGTCGACCGCATCGTCGCCCTGGCCGAGGAATGGAACGCCTTCCTCTACCTGGACGAGGCGCACGCCACCGGGGTGCTGGGGGCCAACGGCTTCGGGCTGTCGGTGGGCACCCATGTGGACATCGCCATGGGCACCTTCTCGAAGGCCATGGGCAGCTTCGGCGCCTATGTCGCCTGTTCGCAGTCCTGCAAGGACTTCCTCGCCAACCGGGCGTCCGGGCTGATCTACGCCACCGCCCTGCCGCCGGCGGTGCTGGGGGCCATCGACGCCGCCATCGACCTGGTGCCCCAGATGGCCGCCGAGCGCGCCCGCCTGCAGGCCGTCTCGGCGCGGGTGCGCGGGGCCTTCATCTCCGCCGGCCTGGATACCGGCGCCTCCAGCACCCAGATCGTGCCGGTGATCCTGGGCGACGAGGAGCGCACGCTGCAGGTCGCCCACGCCCTCGAGCAGCAGGGCCTGCTGGGCATCGCCATCCGCCCGCCGACGGTGCCGGGCGGCACCAGCCGCATCCGCTTCGCCCTGTCGGCGGCCCATTCCGACGAGGACGTCGAGCGGCTGATCGCCGCCACCATCGCAGCGGCGGGAGGCGACAGGTGAGAACCCTGGTGCTCGTCCACGGCTGGGGCTTCGATGCCGGTTTCTGGCAGCCGGTGGCCCAGCGGCTGCCCGATTTCGAGCGGGTGTTCGTGGACCTGGGCTTCCGCGGCGAGGCGAGGATTCCGGACAGCCTCGACCAGCCCCTGGTGGTCGGCCATTCCATGGGCTTTCCCTGGGCCCTGGCCCACCTGCCGCGCCCTTGGGCCGGCGCCATGGCCATCAACTCCTTCGCCCGCTTCCTGCGCGCCCCGGATTTCGTCGCCGGGGTGCCGCCGGTCAAGCTGCAGCGCATGATCGACAAGTTCGGGACCGAGCCGCACGCGGTCACCGCCGACTTCCTGTCGCGTATCGGCGTCGAAGCCCCCGAGGTCGAGGACATCCGCCCCGAGCCGCTGGCCAGGGCGCTGGACTGGCTGGCCGCCTGCGACCAGCGCGCCGCCCTGGCCGGGCTGGACTGCCCGCTGCAGGCGGTGGCGGGCACCCACGACCAGCTGGTGCCCGAGGCCATGAGCCGGGTTTCCTTCCCGCCCCAGGCCCTTGTGCTGGCCGAGGGCGGCGGCCATCTGCTGCCCCAGACCCACCCGGAATGGGTGGCCAGCCGCATCCGCCTGTTCGCCGCCTCGCTGAGATGACCCGCTCGCACTCGGTCGCCGCCGCCTTTTCCGCCGCCG
Source organism: Magnetospirillum sp. UT-4 (assembly GCF_902729435.1). GTDB lineage: Bacteria > Pseudomonadota > Alphaproteobacteria > Rhodospirillales > Magnetospirillaceae > Magnetospirillum. The sequence continues at coordinate 70,806 of NZ_CACVCG010000101.1, read as the reverse complement.
CCGCCACCTACGACCAGGCGGCGGGCGCCCAGGCCCAGGCCGCGATGCGGCTGGCCGCCTTGGTGGCCGCGCTGCCCCGGCCGGCGGCGCCGCGCGTGCTGGAGATCGGCTGCGGCACCGGGCTGCTGACCGCCGCCCTGCTGCCGAAGCTGGGCGGCCATTGGCTGGTCACCGACCTGTCGGCGGCCATGGTCGAGGCGGCACGGCGCAGTTTCGGCGCCCGGGCCGAGTACCGGGTGATGGACGGCGAGCATCCCGACCTCGAGCCCGGCGGCTTCGATCTGGTGGTGTCCAACCTGGCGGTCCAGTGGTTCGAGGACCTGGGAGCCGGGTTGGCGCGGCTGCGGGCCTGCCTGCGGCCGGGCGGAGCCCTCGCCGTCTCCACCCTGGGGGCCGGCAGCTTCGCCGAATGGCGGGCGGCCCATGCGGCCCTCGGCCTGCCCTGCGGCACCCCCGCCTACCCCACCCCCGACGCCATCGCCGCCCTGCTGCCCGGGGCGCGCGTGGTCCGCCAGCCCATCGCCGTCGAGTATGCGGACGGCAAGGACTTTCTGGACGCGCTGCGCCGGGTCGGCGCCTCGGTGCCGGCGCCCGGCCACCGGCCGCTCAGTCCGGGCGGACTGCGCAAGGCCATGAAGGCTCTGGGCAGTCCGGCCCGGGTGACCTACGATGTGGTCCATCTGGTTGCGGGGGCGTAGATGCGGGGAGTATTTGTCACCGGCACCGATACCGAAATCGGCAAGACCCTGGTCAGCGCCTGGCTCGTCAAGGCCTGGGCGGCCGAGTACTGGAAGCCGGTGCAGACCGGCGCCGCGGACACCGCCGATTTCGACACCGTCGCCCAGCTGGTCCCCGACGCCACCATCCATCCCTCGGCCTATGTGCTGCAGGCTCCCCTGAGCCCGCACGAGGCGGCGCGGCGCGAGCGGGTGCGCATCGACCTGTCGGCCTTCACCCTGCCCGCCGCCGCCCGCCCGCTGGTGGTGGAGGGGGCCGGCGGCGCCATGGTGCCGCTGAACGAGCTGGCCCTGACCGTCGACCTGATGGAGCGATTGCGGCTGCCGGCTCTGGTGGTGGCGCGCTCGGGGCTGGGCACCATCAACCACACCCTGATGACGCTGGAGGTGCTGCGCCGGCGGCGCATTCCCATCCTCGGTGTGGTGATGAACGGCCAGCGCAACCCGGCCAACCGCCGGGCCATCGAGCATTACGGCGCGGTGCCGGTGCTGGCCGAGCTGCAGCCGCTGCCGGCGGTCACCGCCAGTGTGGTGGCCGGCCTGCCACCGCCCGCCTTCGACCCGCCCGAGGTAGGATGACCGATTCGGAACTGGATGCCGCCCATGTCTGGCACCCCTTCACCCAGGCCGCCACGGCGCCGCCGCCCATGGTGGCGGCGCGGGCCGAAGGCGCCACCATCTTCGGCGCCGACGGCCGCGAATACCTGGACCTGGTGTCGTCGTGGTGGGTCAACCTGCACGGCCACGCCAACCCGGTGATCGCCGCCGCCATCGCCGAGCAGGCGCGCACCCTGGAGCAGGTGATCTTCGCCGATTTCACCCACGCGCCGGCCGCCCGGCTGGCCGCCCGGGTGTGCGGCCACCTGCCCGGCGACCTCGACCGGGTGTTCTATTCCGACGACGGCTCCACCGCCGTCGAGGTGGCGCTGAAGATGGCCCGCCAGTACTGGAGCAATTGCGGCGAGGACCGCAGCGTCTTCGTCGCCTTCGACGGCGGCTATCACGGCGACACCGTGGGCGCCATGTCGGCCGGGCACTCGTCGGGCTTCTTCGGCGCCTGGGAATCCATGCTGTTCCCGGTCGAGGTGGTGCCCTTCCCCGCCACCTGGGACGGCGACGACGGAGTCGCGGACCGCGAGCGCCAGGCCCTGCTGGCCCTCGAAGACGTCTTCGCCCGCCATCCCGGCAAGGTCGCGGCGGTGATCGTCGAGCCGCTGGTGCAGGGGGCCGCCGGCATGCGCATGTGCCGTCCCGAGTTCCTGCGCGCCCTCGCCGCCCGCATCGCCGAAGCGGGCTCGCTCTTGATCCTGGACGAGGTGATGACCGGCTTCGGCCGCACCGGCGCCATCTTCGCCTGCGTCAAGGCCGGCATCGTGCCCGACCTGGTGTGCCTGTCCAAGGGGCTGACCGGCGGCTTCCTGCCGCTGTCCATGACGGTGGCGCGCGAATTCATCCACCAGGCCTTCCTGGGCACCGACATCGCGCGGGCCTTCCTGCACGGCCATTCCTACACCGCCAACCCGCTGGGCTGCGCCGCCGGCCTGGCCTCGCTGGACCTGCTGGAGGCGCCCGAATGCGGCGCCCGCATCGGGGACATCGAGGCCATCCACCGCCAGCGCCTGGCCGGGCTGGCGGCCCGCCACGCCCAGCTGTCGCGACCGCGCGTCACCGGCACCATCGCCGCCTTCGACCTGCCCGGCGACGGCTATGCCTCGGCCATCGGCCCGACCCTGAAGAAACGCTTCCTCGAACGCGGCCTGCTGATCCGCCCGCTCGGCAACGTGGTCTACCTGATGCCGCCCTATTGCATTGACCATATGGCGCTGCACCGCGCCTGGGATATCATCGACGGCGAACTGTCCCGGCTTTAGGCAAGGCGTCCCATGCTTCGCATCGAGGAAATCGTCGGCGCCATGGACGACGAGTTCCGCTACGCCCTGGCCGCCCTCGACGATGCCACCCTGCACGGGCTCGCCGCCGATCGGTCCGCGTTGCGCCGTCTCCGCCCCGTGGGGGTCTCCCACGCCGAGGCGCTGGCGATGATCGCCGCCATCCTGGAGCAGCGCGCCCGCCCGGCCCGGCCCGCCCGCCCCAAGCGCAAGCGCGCGCCGCGCCGGCGCCCCGCCGCGACCCACGAACCAGCCCCGGCCCAGGCGCCCACCCCCCGGCCAACGCCGTCGCTGCCCGGGCCCACGGCGCCCAGCCTGCTGGCGCCGCCCGCCGCCTCGGGGCGGCCGATCCGGCTGGGGCCGCCACCGGACGAGGCCGCCGCCATCTCCCTGCCCGGGCCGCCGCCCGCGACTCCGGAGGTGCCCGCGCCCCCCTTGCCCGAGCCGAGCCGCCACCCGGTCCGCTGGCTGGCCGCCGCCGTGCTGCTGGCGGCGGCGCTGGCGGTGCTGGCCGGTTGACCGGACACCTGCATTCCGCGCGCATCCGGCACCGGGGCGGAACCTTCGCCGTCCTCAGGCATTGACCGCGTGGGAGCGGCATTTCGCCCGCCCAGGCTAAACCCGCGGAGGATCACCATGAAGAAGCTTTTCGCCCTCGCCCTGTTGGGCGCGCTGGCGGCCGGGCCGGCCCTGGCCGCCGGCATGCAGTCCCAGAGCGGCATGCAAGGCGGCCAGCAGAGTTCCATGTCCGAGGACACCGTGCGCCAGATGCAGCAGCAGTTGCAGGCCCAGGGCTACGAGGTCGGCCAGGTGGACGGCATCTGGGGGCCGCGGTCACGCCAGGCGCTGATGAACTTCCAGCGCGACCAGAACCTGCCCGCCACCGGCAGCCCCGACCAGCAGAGCATGGCCGCCCTGGGGGTGGAATCCGACTCGCAGCAGGCCGAGATGCCCGGCCAGGGCGAGATGCAGGACATGCCCGAGGGCGGCGGCATGGACCAGCCGGCCCGCTGAAGTCCCGGCCCGGGCGGGCGGCCGGATGCGCCGCCCGCCCGAGCGCCGCCGCAACAGGGCGGGACCGACCAACCCGCCGAGGAGGTAGGATGAACCGTACCGTCATCTCTCTCGCCGTCCTGGCCGTCTTCGCCGCCTCTCCCGCCCTGGCCCAGCAGGCCCGGGGCGACATCCGCCCGACCATCGCCCAGCTGGAACCCCAACGCGACGTGCTGCGGGCGGCCGAACAGCGCCTGTCGGCGCTGGGCTACGACGTGACCGCCGATGGCCGCTTCGATGCCGATCTGCGCAATTCCGTGCTGCTGTTCCAGTCGGACCACGGCCTGCGCCCCACCGGCAGCCTGGACCTGTCCACCCTGGCGGCGCTGGACATCGACGTCGATCCGGCCGGCCGCGCCTCGGCCTATGCGGCACCGGCACAGCCGCAGCAATCGGCCAGTGCCGAGCCGGCACAGACGGATCGCCGCGCCGTCAACACCCCCAGGCCGCAGGACCCCGGCATCCCGCTGCTGCGCGACGAGCACATGTCGTCGCCCCAGTATCTCGGCCAGGGCTCGCCGCTGGAGAACCACACCGGGGTGCCGCAGACGCTTTCAGCCTATGATTCGCCGGCCGACATGGCCGGCCTGCCGCCCGGCTACACCATCGACGACTACGACGCGCCCTGGAACTGAACGCGGCCGGAACCGAGGTGCGGCGGAACGGTGGATTGTGCGGGCGATTGGTGTATCCTTCGCCAGCTCGATTGCAACTGCAACCACCATGTTCCGCCGTCCGGCCCGCCGCCTTCCCCTGCTGCTGTTCGTCGTCGCCGTGGCCGCCGCCGCGGCCTTCCTGCTGCTGCGCGGGGCGCCGCGCGGCGTCGCCACCGCCATGCCGGAGCGCGGCACCGCCATCGAGGCGGTCTACGCCACCGGCACGGTGGAGCCCGAGATCTGGGCCCGCATCGGCCCGGTGACCACCGGGCGCATCGCCGAGGTGCTGGCGCGCGAGGGCGACACCGTGCGCGTCGGCCAGCCGCTGGCCCGGCTCGACGACCGCGAGGCGCTGGCCCGCGTCGCCGAGCTGGAAGCCCGCGCCGCCTATTGGCGCGAGGAGCTGGCCCGCACCCGCGCCCTGGCCGAGCGCGGCATCAAGGCCCGCGAGGCCGAACAGAAGGCTCAAAGCGAATACAACCAGGTGGTGGCCGCCATCAACGCCGCCCGCCAGCGCCGCGCCGATTTGGTGGTGACCTCGCCCATCGCCGGAATGGTGCTGCGCCGCGACGGCGAACCGGGCGAGGTGGCGACCCCCGAAACCGCCCTGTTCTGGGTCGGCGAGCCTCGTCCCTTGCGCATCACCGCCGACGTGGACGAGGAGGACATCGCCCGCGTGCGGCCCGGCCAGCGGGTGCTGGTCAAGGCCGACGCCTTTCCCGATGGCGGGCTCGAGGGCAGCGTCGACCGGGTGACGCCGAAGGGCGATCCGGTCAACAAGACCTTCCGCGTGCGCGTGCGCCTGCCCGACGACACCCCGCTGATGACCGGCATGACCACCGAAATCAACATCGTCACCGCCGAGCACAAGGGCGCCCTGCTGGTCCCGGCCGGCGCCGTGGCCGACCGCCGGGTGATGGTGGTGGCGGGCGGTACCGCCGCGTCCCGCGCGGTGACGTTGGGCATCCGCGGCCGCGACCGGATCGAGGTGATCTCGGGCCTGGACGAGGGCGAAATCGTCATCGTCAACCCGCCCGCGGGCCTGAAGCCGGGCGACCGCGTCAAGACGGAGTGAGGCCATGGCGCTGCCGCTGGGGCTCTCCATCGCGGCCCGGCACCTGCTGCACCGGCGGCGCCAGACCCTGACCTCGCTGCTGGGGGTGTCGCTGGGGGTGGCCTTCTTCATCGGCATCGCCTCGATGATGCAGGGCTTCCAGCGCGACTTCGTCAACCGCATCATCGACGCCGCCCCTCACGTCACCGTCAAGGACGAGTTCCGCACCCCGCCGCCGCAGCCGGTGGCGATCGCCTTCCCCGACGCGGTGGTCGAACTGCGCGGCATCAAGCCCAGGGACGAGGTGCGCGGCCTGCGCGGCGCCCGCGCCATGATCGACGACCTGGAGGCCATGCCGGGCCTGGCGGTGGCGCCCACCCTGTCGGGGCAGATCCTGCTGCGCTTCGGCTCGAAGGACATCTCGGCCAACGTCACCGGCATCGTCCCCGAGAAGGAACGCCGGGTCACCAAGCTGGAGAAGGACCTGATCGCCGGATCGCTGGAGGGGCTCTATACCGCCGCCAACGGCATCATCATCGGCGAAGGCATCGCCATCAAGGCCGGCATCGGCATGGACGACATGATCAGCGTGGTCAGCCCGGCCGGGGTGGTGCTGCGCATGAAGGTGGTCGGCATCTTCCGCAGCGGCATCACGCTGATGGACAATTTCGACACCTACGCCCTGATGAAGAAGGCCCAGATCCTCCAGAACCGGCCCAACGTCATCAACCGCATCCGCATCCGCCTGGCCGACGTCGAGCAGGCCGCAGACATGGCCCGCACCATCGAGGCCCGCTACGGCTACCGCACCGAGAGCTGGCAGGAGCAATCCTCCAACATCCTGGGCATCTTCGTCATCCAGAACGGCATCATGTATTCCACCGTCGGCGCCATCCTGATCGTCGCCTGCTTCGGCATCTTCAACGTCATCTCGACGGTGGTCTACGAGAAGACCCGCGACATCGGCATCCTGAAATCCATGGGCTTCCGCGACGCCGACATCCGCCGCATCTTCGTCTATGAAGGCCTGATCGTCGGCATCGTCGGCATGGTCATCGGCTGGGCGCTCGGCTACGCCATCGTCGAGGGTCTGGGGGCCATCCGCTTCAACATGGAGGGCTTCGTCCGCGCCCAGGGCTTCGTGCTCTACCGCACGCCCAAGCACTACGTCATCAGCGGCCTGATGGCGGTCACCGCCTCGACCTTCGCCGCCTGGCTGCCGGCCCGCCGGGCCAGCCGCCTCAACCCCGTCGATATCGTCCGGGGGGCAGCATGACCGCCGCCATCGAGGCCCGCGGCGTCACCCGCGAGCTGCCCGGCCCGGTGCCGGTGACGCTGGTCCGGGACATCGACCTGGCCATCCATCCCGGCGAGTTCGTCGCCATCACCGGGCCGTCGGGCTCGGGCAAGTCGTCGCTGCTCTATCTGCTGGGTCTGCTCGACCGCCCCTCCGCCGGATCCGTCACCCTCGACGGCATCGAGACGGCGCCGATGTCGGTCGATGACCTCGCCGATCTGCGCCTCGCCCGCATCGGCTTCGTCTTCCAGTTCCACTTCCTGCTGCCCGAGTTCAACGCCCGCGCCAACGTGGCGATCCCCATGCGCCGCCTGGGCCGCCTCGCCCCCGCCGCCATCGCCGCCCGCGCCGACCAGCTGCTGGGGGCGCTGGGCCTGGCCGAGCACACCCACAAACTGCCCGAGCAGATGTCGGGCGGCCAGCGCCAGCGGGTGGCCATCGCCCGCGCCCTGGCCAACGACCCCGCCGTCCTGCTGGCCGACGAGCCCACCGGCAACCTGGACAGCCGCTCGGCGCAGACGGTGTTCGACCTGTTCCGCGACTTCGCCCGCAACCAGGGCCGCTCGGTGGTGGTGGTGACCCACGACCACGACCTCGCCGCCACCGCCGACCGCCAGGTCCATTTGGTGGACGGGCGGATCGTGTAACGGCGGCGGGGGGCCTTTCCACTCCGCTCTGTCCGCAGCCTCATCCTGAGCCGCCTGCGGCGGCGAGAGGCTTGGTTTGACTTCCAGCCCGATCTTGATCCGGAACGCCTGGCCTTCCTCGACGAAACCGGCGCCTCCACAAAGATGGCCCGGCTGCGCGGCCGGGCACCCCGTGGTGAGCGATGCCGGGTCCCGGTGGCACACGGACACGGGAAGACCACCACCTTCGTCGGTGCCCTCAGGCTGGGCGGCATGACGGCGCCCATGGTCCCGGTGATGTCGTGGTCATGGACAATCTGCCCGCCCATAAGCTCGCCGCCGTGCGGACCGCCATCGAGGCGACGGGGGCGGAGTTGCATTTCCTGCCGCCCTACAGCCCCGACTTCAGATGGCCGTCTCGAAGCTCAAGAGCTTCCTCAAGAAGACCGCGGCCCGAACCAAGGATGACCTCTGGGCAGCCATCGGCCGGGGCATCGATACCTTCACCCAAGCCGAATGCCTGAACTACTTTGCCGCTGCCGGTTATGACCGCGACTGACGGGAAAATACTCGAACAGGGTACTGAAAAACGCCTATTATTTTCCGTCATTTCCGCGCAGGCGCACGGCTGTCCGGGATTTTTCACAGTACCCCCCAGGTCCAGCGCAAATTGGGGACTGGGGGGACGCATTTGAGGTGGTCGTGGTCTGGGTTCGAACGCCACGGCAGACCTCAAAATCTTGTGTGGCGACTTCGATTTTGGGTCCAGACCTTGGCTTTTTCCGCCGTGCAGCCTCACGCCTTTGAAGAATTCCGAACAGCCGTGCGCTTGCGCGGGAATGACGACCTTGTGGCGGGACCATTTCCCTTCGCCCGATTGCCCTTCGCACTCGGGGCTTCCCAACCCAGCCCTCATGTGCTAAATGAGACTGCAAGTCACTCTTACTTTCACGGATAACGCCCATGCGCCGCCTCGTCTCCAGCCTGTCCGCACTCCTCCTCTCCGCTTCCGTGGCCCTGCCCGCCGCCGCCGCCGAGGTCAACGTCTACTCGGCGCGCAAGGACCACCTGATCAAGCCGGTGCTCGACGCCTTCACCGCCGAGACCGGGATCAAGGTCAACCTGCTGTCGGCGGCCGAGGACCAGTTGCTGGAGCGCCTCAAGAGCGAGGGCAAGGACAGCCCCGCCGACCTGTTCGTCACCACCGACGCGGTGCACCTGCACAAGGCGCGGGTGGCCGGCGTGCTGCAGCCGATATCGACGCCGGCGCTGACCGCCGCCATCCCGGCCCAGTACCGCGACCCGCAGGGGTACTGGTACGGGCTGTCGGCGCGCGCGCGGGTGATCTTCTACGCCAAGGATCGGGTCAAGCCGTCGGAATTGTCCACTTACGAAGACCTGGCCGATCCCAAGTGGAAGGGCCGCATCTGCGTGCGTTCGTCCTCCTCGGCCTACAACCAGTCGCTGCTGGCCGGCCTGATCGCGGTGATGGGGCCGGACAAGGCCGGGCAATGGGCCAAGGGGATGGTCGACAACATGGCGCGCAAGCCCCAGGGTGGCGACCGCGACCAGATTTCGGCGGTGGCCGCCGGGCAGTGCGACCTCGCCATCGCCAACACCTATTATTTCGGCGGCATGCAGACCTCGTCCAAGGCCGAGGAGCGCGACGCCGCCGCCAAGGTCGGCATCTTCTTCCCCAACCAGCAGGGGCGCGGCGCCCACATGAACGTGTCCGGCGCAGGCCTGGCCGCCTCGGCCCGCAACAAGGCCGAGGCGGTGCGGCTGCTGGAATACATGGCCGGACCCGAGGCCCAGCGCCTGTTCGCCGAGGCCAACAACGAGTTCCCGGTGCGCTCCGGCGCCAAGCTGTCGCCCACCGTCGGCGCCTGGGGTCCGTTCAAGGCCGAGACCATCAACGTCGCCATGCTGGGCGAGAACATCGCCCAGGCGGTGCGCACCTTCGACCGGGTCGGCTGGCGCTGAGACGGCCGACCCCCTATCCCTCCGCATAGTCTGCGCACAGCACCCTTGCAATCGTACCGTCACCGATGGCACTCCTAGCGGCGTCAGGGTATTACCCTATTTCGCGAGGGGACAAGATTGGACGGCGGCGACGCCATCATCGAACAGGCGGCGGTCGGGACCGCGCGGCAGGACGGCCACGCGCCCGACCAATACCGCTCGCTGTTCGAGAACGCGGTGGAGGGTATCTACCGCACCACCCCCGATGGCCGCTACCTGGCGGCCAATCCGGCGCTGGCCCGCATCTACGGCTATGACGGTCCCGAGGCGCTGGTGGCCGGGCTCACCGACATCGCCCATCTCCTCTATGTCGATCCGGCCGACCGCGACCGCTTCACCCACCTGCTCGAGCACCATTCCGAGGTGCGCAATTTCGAGGCCCGGGTGCGGCGCAAGGACGGCAGCGTCATCTGGATCGCCGAGAACGCCCGGGCGGTCCGCGACCCGGCCGGCGCCGTGCTGTGCTACGAGGGCACGGTCCAGGACATCACCGAGCGCAAGCAGACCGAGGAGCGCCTGCGGCTGGCGGCGGCAGTGTTCGACAATGTCGGCGAGGCCATCGTGGTCACCGATGGCGACCACGTGGTGCGCGCCGTCAACTCGGCCTTCGAGCGGATGACCGGTTTCACCGCCGAGGCGGTGATCGGGCTGAAGGCGCGCATCCTGGCGACCGAGGTCAACGATCCCGACCTGGTGGCCGAGGCCTTCGCCACCGCCGCCATCGGCGGCATCTGGCAGGGCGAGCTGTGGGCGCGGCGCGCCGATGGCGACGTCTTTCCGGTCTCGGCGGCGCTGACCGGCATCCGCGGCCCCGACGGCGGCGTGCAGACCCACGTCCTGCTGTGCCACGACGTCACCCGGCGCAAGCTGGACGAACAGAAGATCCGCTACCACGCCAGCCACGACACCCTGACCCGGCTGGCCAACCGCCACACGGTGATGGAGGCGCTGCGCGACGCCATCGCCCGCGCCGCCCGCACCGGCCAGCGGCTGGCACTGCTGTTCCTCGACCTCAACCGCTTCAAGGACGTCAACGACAGCTTCGGCCATGGGGCCGGCGACGATCTGTTGCGCCAGGTGGCGCGCCGGCTGAAAAGCTGCGTGCGCGCCTCGGACATCATCGGGCGGCTGGGCGGCGACGAATTCGTGGTGGCCCTGCCCACCATCACCGATCCCCAGGGGGCCGTCGCCTGCGCCGAGAAGGTGGTCTATTCCTTTTCCGACCCGTTCACCCTGGCGGGACGCGAGCTCTATACCTCGGCCAGCATCGGCATCGCCGTCTATCCCGATGACGGCGACACCGCCGAGGCGCTGCTGTCCTCGGCCGACGCCGCCATGTACCACGCCCGCGCCTCGGGCCGGCCCTACCGCTATTACGACCAGGAAATGAACCGTCAGGCGGTGGACCGCCTGAACCTGGAGAACGACATCCGCAAGGCGCTGGCCGATCGCCAGTTCCGCCTGCACTACCAGCCCAAGGTCGAGCGCGGCGGCACCCGCATCGTCGGCGCCGAGGCGTTGATCCGCTGGCGCCACCCCGAACGCGGCGACGTCAGCCCGGCCATGTTCATCCCGGTCGCCGAGCGGGCCGGCCTGGTCGGCGCCATCGGCGACTGGGCGTTGTCCGAGGCCTGCCGCCAGATGGCCGAGTGGCGCGCCCGCGGCCTGGAATTCGGCTGCGTCTCGGTCAACCTGTCGCCGGCCCAGTTCCATGACGCCGGTCTCAAGGACAAGGTCGAGGCGGCGCTGAAGGCCACCGGGCTGGGGGCCGACCGTCTCGAACTTGAGATCACCGAGACCATGATGGCGACCGAGGTCGATCGCGCCATCGCCATCCTGTCCGACCTCGGCCGGATGGGGGTGCGCGTTTCCATCGACGATTTCGGCACCGGCTATTCGTCGCTGGCCTATCTCAAGCTGTTCCCGGTCAACGCGCTGAAGATCGATCGCGCCTTCGTCTCGGAACTGCCGGGCAACGGCAAGGACGGCGCCATCGTCGCCTCGGTGGTGGCGCTGGCCGCCAATCTCGGCTTCGAGGTCATCGCCGAGGGCGTCGAGACCGAGGCCCAGGCGGCCTTCCTGATCGAGCGCGGGGTCCACGTCATGCAGGGCTTCCTCTACAGCCCCGCGGTGGATTCCGAGACCTTCGCCGGCCTGCTCGCCCAAGGGTTCTGAGCCCGCCGCCGCGCGCGGTTGGGAAAGCCTCCGCACGAAGTGGCATACCTCCCCCGATCAGGTCTGGAAAGCCTCCCCCGAGGGGGATACCTATGTGGGGCAGGACGAACCCGGCGCCAAAGCCCGGACGGGATACCCCCCAGCGGCAGGCCGCCACCACAGGAGTGTAGGGATGTTCAGCTTCTCCGGACTGCTCACCCGCGAACGCCGCAGCGTCCATTCCGGCCAGCCCCGTCCCGCCGACCACCTGGTGCACAAGGACGGCATGCCGTTCGCCATCCTCAACGCCACGCCCGCTTTGGCCGCCCGCACCGTCGCCGGCTTCCGCCTGGCGGTGCCCGAGGCGCACTGGTCCTATCAGCTGCTGTAGATGAATCACCCCCCCCTTCCCACGAGGGGGAGGGGGAGGCATCGGTGAAATGAAAGAGGGGGAAGCCGTGGGGGCGGCTTCCCCCTCATGAGCCCACCCCGGGATGCTGGGGTTCGGGGACGTACCCCGGAGCGGGCGTTTATGCGAGGGAGAGCGCTTGGGGACCGCCCTCCCTCTCGGGTGCCCTTACGCGGTGCTGGGGTTCGGGGACGTACCGCGCAAGGATCCCATCTTCATCTCCAAACTCCGGCCTTTGTCGTTGCCGGTGCCGACCGCCGCCGCTTAAGGTCGCGATCGTGTCGCAAACCTTCGCCCATCCCATTGCGGCGGCGGCGGCGACTGAATTCCGCTGCAAAACTGCGGCCCCGCAAAATAAGCACTTGAAAACCGGCGCCACATACGAATGGTTATAGACCAACGGCATCAACGAAATTGCCGTCGCGCATGAATTCGGTTCAAATGGCTGGTAAACAGGGTGTAAATACGCCGTGGGGCGTGGGAGAGAAGCCGTGACGAACGCGGGAAGAGCCCATGTGCTGATTGTCGAGGACGAGCCGGTGACGCGCTCGAAACTGGCGGCACAGCTGACGGCTGAGGGCTTTCTGGTCAGCGAGGCGGGCGATGCCCGCGACATGCGCACCATCGTCTCACGTTCGGTCCCCGATGTGGTCCTGCTCGACATCAACCTGCCCGACGAGAGCGGCCTGATCCTGGCCCGCGACCTGCGCGCCAAGTCGTCGGTGGGAATCATCCTGGTCACCGCCCGCCAGGACGAGACCGACCGCATCGTCGGCCTCGAGCTGGGGGCCGACGATTACGTCACCAAGCCGTTCAACCCGCGCGAACTGGCGGTGCGGGTGCGCAACCTGATCCGCCGGGTGGCGCCGTCCATGGCGGCCGAACGCCAGGCCAGCGGCGTGTTCGGCTTCGCCGGCTGGCGCCTGGACTGCGACGCCCGCCAACTGATCTCGCCGGCGGGCGAATCGGTGCGCCTGACCCGCGGCGAGTTCGACGTGCTGGCGGCGCTGGCCCGCAATCCCGGCCGGGCGCTGACCCGCGACCAGCTTCTCGACCTTACCCAGCATGACGGCGAGGCGGTGATCGACCGCACCATCGACGTGCTGGTCGGCCGGCTGCGGCGCAAGATCGAGGCCGACCCCAAGCACCCGGCCATCATCCTCACCGTCCACGGCATCGGCTACCGGCTGGCCAGCGGCTAGAGCCGGATGCTATCAGGTTGAATCCGCCTCTAAATCAATAAATTAGAGTGCGATGACCTTAGGTCGGCGCACTCTAGGGGGGATTGCGCACCAACAGGTTGCCCCTCGCCCGCCCGCGGGAGAGGGGCGCGAGCGTCAGCGAGCCGGGGTGAGGGCGGCGCGTGTCCACGCGCCTGAGACCCGGTAACACAAGGGCTTTCGCTGTCGCGAAACGCACCTGTCGGTGCGCCGCCCTCTCCCTCCCTCTCCCGCAGGCGGGACCTTTGCGAAACCCTCCCCACTGGTGGGGGAGGGTGGCGGCGCAGCCGCCGGGTAGGGGGGCTTACGCGCGGCGAGCGCGGAAAAATATTTAACGTCATCAAACACTTCATGTAGCGCGCTGACGCGCGCACCCCCCACCCCAGCCCTCCCCCACAAGGGGGGAGGGAGCCCAAAAAGGCAATTTCGCAAAGCTCCCGCAGGCGGGCGAGGGCGATTTTTCGGCGGGGAGGACGGTCCGGGGACGCGGTCCCCGCTCAGCTCACAGCATCGACCAGCGCCGCCAGCGAGCGGTCCCACAGCGCGGCCAGCCCGGCCGCCATCTCGGCGGCGCGGCCATCGCCGGCCCGGGCGGCATCCTCGATGGCGCGGCAATGTTCGCTCAGGGCGGTCAGGTGCAGGCTGGAGGCCGCCGAGGCCATGCGGTGGACCCCTGCCGCCAGTCCCGGCAGATCCTTTGCCTCGGCGCGGGCCAGGACGACGCGCAGATCCTCGCCCGAGCTCTGGCGGAACAGATCGACCAGCCCGCGCATGCGCTCGTGCCCCAGATCCCTGAGATCGACCAGCAGGTCCGGCAGCACCACCAGCCCGCCGGCACCGCCCAGGCCCGGAATGGGGTCGGCCTGGCGTCCGGCCAGCAGACGGGCCACCTCCTCGGCGCGGAACGGCTTGGCCAGGCAGCCGTCGATGCCGGCCTCGCGCCACAACCGGGCGTCGTGATCGACGGGATTGGCGGTCAGCAGCCAGATCGGCGCCACCGCCGAGACCGAGCCCGAGGCCCGGATGCGCCGGGCCAGTTCGAGCCCGTCCATGGCGGGCATGTGCATGTCGAGCAGGATCAGGTCGAACCTTTCGCGCGCCGCCGCCGCCAGCGCCTGGACACCGTCCGCCACCGCCGCCACCCGGTGGCCGCGGCGGACCAGCAGGCCGGTGGCGACATCCAGATTGACCTGGTTGTCATCGACCAGAAGGATGGCGCAGGGGCTCTCGTCCGGCACCGCCCCCTCGGGCGGCAGCGACGTGGCGTCGGCTTCCGCCAGCATGGCGGTGAACCAGAACGTGCTGCCCCCGCCGGGACGGCTGTCATAGCCGATCTCGCCGCCCATCAGCGTCACCAGCCGCTTGCAGATGGCCAGGCCCAGGCCGGTGCCGCCGAAGCGGCGGGCGATGGAGGTGTCGGCCTGGCTGAACTCGGTGAACAGGTCGCCGCGCACCGCATCGGCGATGCCGACGCCGGTATCCTCGACCGTCACCCGCAGTCCCAGCATCCCCGACGGCGCCGAATCGAGGCTTGCCAGTTGGATGGTCACCCCGCCCCGATCGGTGAACTTGATGGCATTGCCGACCAGGTTGAGCAGCACCTGGCGCAGCCGCAGCGGGTCGCCCGCCACCATGCGCGGCAATGCCGGGGCGAAGCGGCAGCCCAGCATCAGGCCCTTGTCGGCGGCGCGGGGCGCCAGCATCAGACGGGTCTCCTCGACCAGGTCGAACAGGTCGAAGGGCACCTCCTCCAGTTCCAGCCGCTCGGCCTCGAGGCGGGAAAAGTCCAGGATGTCGTTGACCAGCCCGAGCAGCAGCTCGCCCGATGCCAGGATGGTCTCGGCGAAGGCGCGCTGGCGCTGGTCCAGCGGCGTGTCGAGCAGCAGCCGGGCCATGCCGAGGACGCCGTTGAGCGGCGTGCGGATCTCGTGCCCGACGGTGGCAAGGAAGATGGACTTGGCGTGCACCGCCGCCTCGGCGGCATCGCGCGCCTCGGTCAGCGCGCGCTCGCCGCCCTTGCGCTCGATGGCGTGGCGCACCACCCGGGTCAGCACATAGGCGTCGCCGCGGCCCTTGACCAGATAGTCCTGGGCGCCGTGCTTCAAGGCCTCGATGGCCTGCGAGTCGTCGTCGTTGCCGGTCAGCACCACCACCGGCAGATCGGGGGCGGCGCGGGTCAGTTCGGCGATGGTGGCCAGCCCGCTGGAATCGGGCAGCGACAGATCGGCCAGCACCACGTCGATGCCGCCCCGCTTCAGCCGCTCGATGGCGCTGCCCAGGCGGCTGACGCATTCGACCTGGAAATCGCCGCCGCGGGCGCGGCGCAACATCAGCTCCACCAGGCGGGCGTCGGCGGGATCGTCTTCGACGACCAGGACCTGGAACGGCCCCATGGTCAGTGCGGCAACTGCGCCACGCTGAACCAGTAGCGTTCGATGCTGTGGATGGCGTGATTGAACTCGTCCGCCCCGAACGGCTTCGAGACGAAGCTGTTGGCCCGCATGGAATAGCAGTGCGCCACGTCGCGCTCGGCCTCGGAGGTGGTCAGCACAACCACCGGGATGCGCATCAGCGCGGGCGAGCTCTTCATCTCCTGCAGCACCTCGTAGCCCGACCGGCCCGGCAGGTTGAGATCCAGGAACACC
Organism: Magnetospirillum sp. UT-4; assembly: GCF_902729435.1. Classification (GTDB taxonomy): domain Bacteria; phylum Pseudomonadota; class Alphaproteobacteria; order Rhodospirillales; family Magnetospirillaceae; genus Magnetospirillum. The sequence goes on along the minus strand of NZ_CACVCG010000101.1, from coordinate 55,044 downwards.
AGATCGGGGCGCGGCGCCGATGCGTATTCGGGTCCCGATCGCTGCAGGAAGGCCAGGGCCTCGTCGCAGTCCTTGGCATGGTGCACTTCGACATTGTAGTCGCCGTGGCGCAGCGCGATCTTGACCAGACCGGCGTCGCCGGCATCGTCTTCAACCAGCAGTACGTCGAATTTTGACTTTTGAATACTCATCACCCGAACACTTCTACTGGCGTTTGGCAGATTATCGCTCAATCAGGCTGGTGCGACAAGGATATAGGCGAAGGTATTACTGCACTGATTCCAAAGAAGGTGTTTCGGCACCCTGGCAAGCCCCCGCATGCTTCGTTATGGTAGGGCATGCCGCGCCTCTATCCACCCGCTCCGCTTGCCGCCGCCATCGCCGCCGTCGTGCGCGACGGCCGCGTGCTGCTGGTCCAGCGCGCCCGCGAGCCCGAGCCGCGCCGGTGGGGCTTTCCCGGCGGCGCGGTGGAGCTGGGCGAGACCGTGACCGGCGCGGCCCTGCGCGAGCTGGCCGAGGAGACCGGGGTGGCGGCGGCGGCGCTGGGCGTGTTCGACGCCTTCGACGTCATCGAGCGGGACGCGGACGGCAGGGTGCGCACCCATTTCGTGGTCGCCGCGGTGGCCTGCCGCTGGCTGGCCGGCGACGGGATCGCCGCCAGCGACGCCTGCGCCCTGGGTTGGTTCGACCTGGACGGCATCGCCGCCCTGCACGTCCATCCCCACCTGCCGCGCCTGGCCGCCCGGGTGCTGGGCGCCACCTGATCCGGCGGCGGGAACGCCCGTCACCCATCGCTGTTTGCGGCCATGTCGGCAACCGGCGGGATGGCGGCCATGGGCTGGTGGGCGGAGTTGGGCGACCGGGCGGCGGGAGCCGCCGTGCTGGCCCGCATCGGTGCCGGCCTGGCCGCCTGCCGGCTGCGCCCCGGCCCCCGCTTCGCCGACCGCCTGGCGGCGCTGCCCACCACCGGGCTGCCGCTGTCGCGCCCGGTGCGGGTGTGGTGGGATGCCCATGCCATTCCCTTCATCGACGCCGAGACCGATTCGGACGCCGCCTTCGCCCTGGGGCTGGTCCACGCCCATCTGCGCCTGACCCAGATCGAGGTGTTCCGCCGCGTCGCCACCGGCCGCACCGCCGAGATGCTGGGTCCGGCGGCGGTGGAGCTGGACCACGGGCTGCGCCTGCTGGATTTCGGCCGCGCCGTGCCGGCGGTGCTGGAGCGCATGCCGGCCGCCACCCGCGCGTGGCTGGACTGCTTCGCCGCCGGCCTTGGCCATTACGCCGCCCACGGGCGGCCGCTGCCGCCGGACCTCGCCTGGCTGGGCATCAGACCGGAGCCGTGGAGCGCCGCCGACGTGCTGACGGTGGGCCGGCTGGCCGGCGCCGACGTCAACTGGATGGTGCTGTTCAACCTGGTCCGGCTGCGCCGGCGGCCCGACTGGCCGGCGCTGTGGCACGCCGTCACCGCCGAGGCCGGCGCCGTCTTCCCGCCCCTGGCCGGGACCGACCCGCTGTCCGTGGCGGCCACCCGGCTGACCCGCTCGGGCAGCAATGCCCTGGCGGTGGCGGCGCACCGTTCGGCCTCGGGCGCGGCGCTGATGGCGGCCGACCCGCATCTGTCGCTGATGCTGCCCGGCCTGTGGCTGGCCGGGGCGGTGCGCTCGCCCTCGTTCCACATGGCCGGGCTGATGCTGCCCGGCCTGCCCTTCGTCGCCATCGGCCGCAACCGCCGCATCGCCTGGAGCGGCACCGCGCTGCAGGCGGCCTCGTCCGAGCTGTTCGACGCCCACGCCTTGCCGGCAATCGCCCGCCGCCAGTCGGTGGCGGTGCGCGGCCGCAGGCGGCGCCGCGAGGTGGTGCTGCGCGACACCGCGCTGGGGCCGCTGATCTCGGATGCCGCGCCGCTGGCCGGATGCCCGCCGCTGGCGCTGGCCTGGGTCGGGCACCGCCCCGCCGACGAGCTGTCCGCCTGGCTGGATATCGCCCGGGCCGGGGACTGGACGGAATTCGCCGCCGCCGCCGCCGGCCTGGCAGTGCCCGGGCAGACCCTGGTCTACGCCGATGGCGACGGCCATGTGGGCAAGCTGGCGGCCGCCCATCTGCCGCGCCGCCCGCCCACCCCGCCGGCCGACGCGGTGCTGCCGCCCGAGGCGGCGGCGGCGTGGGACGACCTCGCCACCGCCGCCGAGCTGCCGCGCCTGTTCGACCCGCCCGGCGGCATCGTGGTGTCGGCCAACGAGCAGCCGCGCCGGAGCGCCGTGCGGGTGGGGCTGTTCTTCGCGGCCCATCACCGCCGCCTGCGCCTCGAGCGCCTGGCCCGCCGGCGCGGCCGGCTCGGCCTCGAGGATCTGGCCGGCTTCCAGCAGGATGTGGGCTCCGACGCCGCGCCGGGCCTGCGCGACTGGCTGCTGGCGCGGCTGCCGCCGGACGGCGCCGCCGCCGCCGCCCTGGCCGGCTGGGACGGGCAGTACGGCGAGGCCAGCCTGGGCGCCGCCGCCTTCGAGGCCATCCTGGCCCGGCTGCACCGCTTCGCCCACGGCGAATTCGGCGAGTCCGCCTACTGGGCCAGCTGGGACCCCGAGCGCCTGCTGCACCGTCGCCTCGCCGCCAGCGACGCCCGCGACCTCGCCGCCGCCATCGCCGAGGCCGGGCGCGAGGCCGGCAAGGCCCTGAAGCCGTGGGGCGAGCTGCACCGGCTGCGCCTGGCCCATTTCACCGCCGCGCTGCCCCTGTGCGGCCGGCTGGGGCGCTTCACCGACCTGCCCAGCGGCGGCGGCAACGAGACGGTGATGAAGACCGCCCACGGGCTTGCGGACGGCCGCCACGCCGTCCGCTTCGGCGCCAATGCCCGCTTCCTCGCCGATTTGTCCGACCCCGACCGCAATTCCGTGGTGCTGCTGGGCGGCCAGGACGGCTGGCCGGGGTCCGCCTGCTTCCTCGACCAGCTGCCGTTGTGGCGGGCCGGCGCCTCCGTCCCGCTGCCGCTGCGGCCCGAGACGGCGGCGGCGGCGGCCGTGCATCTCAGTCTCCTGAGGCCCTAGCATGGACATCACCCCGCTGCTCAGGGCCTACGCCAATATCCGCCTCGCCGCGCTGGCCCGCCTCGACCCGGCCGAGGTCCAGGCGCGCACCCTGCTGGCCCTGGTCCGCCGCGCCCGTCACACCCGCTTCGGCCGCGACCACGGCTTCGAGCGCATCCGCTCGGTGGCCGAGTATCAGGCCATGGTGCCGCTGCGCCGCCACGCCGAGTTCTGGCGCGACTACTGGCAGGCCCCCTTCCCCCGCCTGGAGGACGTCACCTGGCCCGGGACCATTCCCTTACTGGCGCAGACCTCGGGCACCGCCTCGGGCAGCTCGAAATCGGTGCCGGTCTCGGCCGCCATGCTGGCCGCCAACCGCCGCGCCGCACTGGACGTGCTGGTCCACCACCTGGCGCGGCGGCCGCGATCCCGGGTGCTGGCCGGACCGACCTTCATGCTGGGCGGCTCCACCGCACTGGAGACCCTGGCCCCCGGCATCCGTCGCGGCGACCTGTCGGCCATTGCCGCCTGCACGGTGCCGGCCTGGGCGCGGCCGTGGTCGTTCCCGCCGCCGGAGCTGGCGCTGGACACCGACTGGGAGCGCAAGATCGCCCGCCTCGCCAAGGCGGTGCCGGCCGGACGGGTGCGGGCGGTGGCAGGCACGCCGGGCTGGCTGCTGGCCTTCCTCGAGCGGCTGGGGGGCAGCTTCGCCGCCATGTTCCCGCGGCTGGAGATGGTGGTGCATGGCGGCGTCGGCTTCGCCCCCTACCGCGCCCGCTTCGGCGCCCTGATGGCGGGCGGCGGGGCCGAGACCGCCGAGGTCTATCCCGCCTCGGAAGGTTTCGTCGCCCTGGCCGATGGCGGCGACGGCGAGGGCTTGCGGATGCAGATCGACAACGGCCTGTTCTTCGAGCTGGTGCCGGCGGCGGAGGTCGGGTCCCCCGCCCCCACCCGCCACTGGCTCGCCACCGCCCAGCCCGGCATCGACTACGCCCTGGTGCTCACCACCTGCGCCGGCCTGTGGAGCTATGTGCTGGGCGACACGGTGCGGCTGACCGGCCTCAAGCCGCCGCGTCTGCTGGTCAGCGGGCGGCTGGGCATCATGCTCAACGCGGTCGGCGAGCATCTGTCGGGCCAACAGCTGGACGACGCCGTCGCCGCCGCCGGCGGCCAGGTCTCGGATTATGCGGTGGGGGTGCGCTTCGCCGAAACCGGGGTGCCCCGTCACGTCTTCGTGGTGGAATTCCCCGGCCCGATCCCCGTGGATTTCAGCACCCGCCTGGACGCGGCGCTGGCCGCCGGCAGCCTGGACTACCGCGAGCGCCGGGCCGGTTCGGTGGCGCTGGCGGCACCCGAGCTGGTGCCGGTGCCGCCCGGCTTCTTCGCCGCCTGGATGAAGCGGCGCGGCCGCCTGGGCGGCCAGAACAAGGTGCCTCGCATCGCCGATGGGGCGATGCTGGAGGAATTGCTGGCTACAGCCCCAACTCCGCCACCGCCGCCAGCAGGCGCCGGTTCGCCGCCTCGTTGACGCCGAGGTCGGGCTGGGGCGGCGGGCGCGGCTGGTCGAGGCGGGCGAGCAGCCGCTTGCCCCAGCCGTCGAAGCGCGGCGGCGCGTATTCGCCACAGACGTCGATGCCGACGATGGCGTGGCTGCCGGCCAGCACCCGCAGGCAGGCCAGGATGTGGTCCAGGCGCATCTCGCCCTGGTCCCAGTTGGTCACCGCCTCGTCGGCGTGCAGCACGTCCTTGTCGATGGTGACGTAGACCCGTTCCGTGGGCAGGCGGTCGGCGAGGGTGGCGACGAAGCCGTCCCAGCCGCCCTCGCCCAGATTGGCCCAGTCCACCGGCCCGCCGCCCAGCCGCCGCGACCGGCCCATGCGCCAGGGATGGAGTTCGTAGCGGCCTTGCCCGAGCAGGCCGAGATTGGCCCCCTTCAGCTGCGGCCAGCCGGCCGGGGCGCAGGGGCCGACCGTCACCACCTTGGCCACCGCGTCCAGTTCCAGCGCCCGGTTGACCCACGAGCCGCAATGATACGCCGGCGGCCAGCGGCCCCAATCGGGGTGGTTGTCGAAATGCAGCACCGACAGCGGCCGCCCGGCGTGGCGGGCGATGAGCGGCACCGACAGGTGGTGGTAGTCGCCCGAGCCCATGAAGGTGACGTCGGCGCCGCGCCCCGGCGGCGGGCCCTCCTCGGCCAGCCGGCGGGCCAGGGCGACCATGTCGGCGCGCCCGGTCCACAGCCGCAGCGCCTGGGCCTCGGGCTTCAGGTTGACCACCTGCGCCGCCCCCTCCTCGGCCAGCCGCGCCAGGGTGGGCTGCGCCATCAGCGAGCCGTCGAGATGCAGGATGCGAAGCTTCATGGACCCGTGTCCTAGCCGCCCCCGGCCGGCGGCGGCAAAGCCGAAAAGGGGTAGCCCGGCCTGGGTAGGCCGCCTGCGTGCCTGGCCGCTCCATTCGGACCTCACCCTGAGGAGCGCCCCGGCAGGGGTGCGTCTCGAAGGGCGAGGTCCGCCGCACGGTGTCCTTGGCCCGCCCCACCCTTCGAGACGCCTGCTGGCGCAGGCTCCTCAGGATGAGGCTACTGCGTGGTGCCGGCGGGCGGTTGGGGGTAGACTTGCGCCCCATGGACCCGCAAGCCGAGACCCTGGCCTTCCTCGGACGTGCCGCTACCCATGGCGGAGCACGGCCGCAGCGCGTCGATACCCACATCTCGGCGGTGTTCCTGGCCGGCGACCGGGCCTGGAAGCTGAAACGGGCGGTGCGGCTGCCGTTCCTCGACTTCTCGACGGTGGAGCAGCGCCACGCCGCCTGCGCGGCCGAGCTGGCGGTCAACGCCGCCGCCGCGCCGGACCTCTATCTCGGGGTGGTGCCGGTGACCCGGGGCGAGGATGGCCACCTTGCCATCGGCGGCGCCGGCACGGTGGTGGACTGGCTGGTCGAGATGCGCCGCTTCGACCAGCGCACCCTGTTCAGCCGGCTGGCGGCGGGGCAGGGCCTGGACCGCCACCGCATCCATGCCCTGACCGAGGCGGTGTGGCGCTTCCACCGCGCCGCGGCCGTGCGCCCCGACAAGGGCGGCGTCGCCGGGTTGACCTGGACCATCGACACCAACGCCGCCACCATGGCCGGCCTGCCCGACTTCATCCCGCCCGCCCGCGCCCGCGACCTGGCCGAGGCGTCGCGCACCGCCCTCGCCCGCCTGGCGCCGCTGCTCGAGGCCCGCCGCGCCGAGGGCCGGGTGCGGCGCTGCCACGGCGACCTGCACCTGGGGAACATCTGCCTGTTCCAGGGGCGGCCGACCCTGTTCGACGCCATCGAGTTCTCCGAGGACATCGGCTGCATCGACGTCTTCTACGACCTCGCCTTCCTGCTGATGGACCTGGACCGGCGCGGCCGGCGGGGGCTGGCCAGCACCGCCATGAACCACTACCTCGACCTGTCGGGCGATTACGGCGCGGTGGCGCTGCTGCCGCTGTTCCTGAGCTTGCGTGCCGCCATCCGCGCCCATGTCGCCGCCACCACCGCCGCCGCCGCGACCGCTGCCCCGCGCCGCGACGAGCTGGCGGCCGAGGCGACGCGCTATCTCGACTCCGCCTTCGCCTATCTGAGCCCGCCGCCGCCCCGGCTGCTGGCGGTGGGCGGCCTGTCGGGCAGCGGCAAGTCGCGCATGGGCCGCGAGCTGGCGCCCTTCCTGGCGGTGCCGGGAGCAATCGTGGTGCGCTCGGACGCCTTGCGCAAGCAGCTGATGGGGGCCGATCTGCTGGCGCCGCTGGGACCCGAGGGCTATACGCCCGAAATCACCGAGCGCACCTATCAGGCCCTTTACGACACCTGCCGGCAGGTGCTGGCGGCCGGACACGCGGCGGTGGCCGACGCCGTCTTCGCCCGCCCCGACCAGCGCGAGGCCATCGAGCGGGTGGCGCGCCAGTCCGGCCTGCCATTCGACGGGCTGTGGCTGGAAACCCCGCCCCACCTCGCCGCCCGGCGCATCAAGGGCCGCCGCGCCAACGCCTCGGACGCCACCGTGGCGGTGCTGAAGCGCCAATTGGACTACGACCTCGGACCCATCGCCTGGACCCGCATCAATACCGGCGGCTCGAAGGCCAAGGCGCTGGCCGACGGGCGGGCTGCCATCGGCGTTTGAGGGGGTGTTCCGCGCCGCACCAAGGGTGCATAATTCCCCGCAGGACCCAAGACGGGAGGCCGCGATGACCGCATTCAGGACCATCCTCGTCCCCTTCGCCGATCCGGGCTGTGCCGGCGCCCTGGAAGCCACCTTCCGCCTGTTTCCCGCCGCCCACGCCACCGCGCTGCACGTCCGGATCGACCCCACTGCGGCGGTGCCGCTGGTCGGCGAGGGCATGTCGGGCGCCATGGTCGAGGAGATGCTGAACGCCGCCGAACGCCAGGCGGCGGAGCGGGCCCAGGCGGCACGGGCCGCCTTCGACCAGGTCCGAGCCCGCTTCGGGGTGACGCTGCAGGCGGCGCCGCCGGCCGCCGGCCCCACCGCCGACTGGCTGGAGGTCGCGGGCCGCGAGGAGGAGGCGGTGGCGTGGCGCGGCCGCCTGCACGATCTGGTGGTGACCGGCTGCCCGCGCGAGGGCGCCGAAACGCCCTCGCTGCTGACCCTGAACGCGGCGCTGCTGGAGAGTGGCCGGCCGCTGCTGCTGGCCCCGACCACCCCGCCGGCCGGCCCGGCCAGCCGCATCGCCGTGGCCTGGAACGGCAGCGCCGAGGCCGGCCGCGCCATCGCCGCCGCCCTGCCGCTGCTGGCCACTGCTTCCGCCGTGACGGTGCTGACCATCACCGAGGACGACCGCACCCGCGGCGTACCCGCCGCCGAGCTGGAGACCTATCTGGCCTGGCACGGCGTGGCGGCGCAGTTCCGCACCGTCACCGCCGGGGCCCAGGCCGGCCAGGTGCTGCTGGACGAATGCCGAGGCGCCGACCTGCTGGTGATGGGGGCCTACACCCACTCGCGCCTGCGCCAGATGATCCTGGGCGGCGTCACCCGCCACGTGCTGCAGCACGCCGAACTGCCGGTGCTGATGAGCCACTGAAGAACACCTCCCCTCCCCTTTCATGGGAAGGGGTCGGGGGTGGGGTTGGCAGCCTCCTGGCCAGCCGGCGCCAGCCCCCCCACCCCAACCCTCCCCCGCAAGGGGGGGAGGGAGAATTCACGGATTACTCCACCGGCACGAACTCGCCCTTCACCACCTCGACCAGGTGGAAGGATTTGAGGCCCAGGCCCATGTGGTCGGTGGGCGACATGGTGACGGCGCCGGCGGTGCCGATGAAGCCGCTGGTGCGTTCGATCTCGTCGCGCACCCGGACCTTGTCGGTGGAGCCGGCGCGCTTGACCGCTTCCAGGTAGAGGTGCAGGGCGTCGTGGGCGTGTCCGGCCAGCATGCTGACGTCCTGACCGGTGCGGGCCTCGAAGGCGGCCTTGAAGGCCTGCACCACCGGGGCCTGCGGGTCGTCCTTGTGCAGGCGGTCGGCGATGACCAGGGCGCTGGCCGGCAGGCGGGTGCCGTCGGCGGCGGCGCCGACCAGGCGCAGGAACTCCTTCGAGGCGATGCCGTGGGACTGGTAGACCGGGAGCTGCAGACCGAGCTGGCGGATGTTGCGGGTGACCACCGCCGGCCCCATGCCGGTGCCGAACACGAACAGCGCCTGCGCCCCCTTGGCGGCGCGGATGCGGGTGAGCTGGGGGGTGACGTCGGGGTCCTTGGGGCCGTAGCTCTCGTCGGCGACGATCTCGATGCCGTAGGCCGGGGCCAGGGCCAGGCTCTGGTCGCGGCCCGACTTGCCGAAGCCGACATTCTCGGACAGCAGGGCCAGCCGGGTGAGGCCGCGCCGCTTGAGGTCGAGGAAGACCTTCTCGGCCGCCATGCGGTCGGTGGGCGGCACCTTGAAGCTCCACTTGCGCACCGGCTCGACGATGCCGACGCCGCCGCCCATGGAGATGTATGGCATGGACGCCTTCTCCATCAGGCCCAGCACCGCCAGGCTGGTGGGGGTGCCCGAGCCGCCCAGCACCACATCGACGCGGTCGTTCTCGATCAGCCGCTTGACGCTGGTCACCGCCTTTTCCGGGTCGGAGCCGTCGTCGTAGCTGACCAGGTCCAGCCGGCGCCCGAGCACGCCGCCGGCGGCATTGATGGCCTCGATCTCCATCTCGAGGGCCTTCTTCTCGGGATCGCCCATCAGCGACATCACGCCGGTGACCGACAGGAAGGCGCCGATGCGGATCGGCTCGGCGGCACCGGCCGACAGCGGCATCAGCACCACGGCCACGAGGGCGGACAGAAGGCGGCGGAACCCGGCAGGACACATGCTCTTGGCCTCGGCAAGGACGGACGGAGGCGCATTGTAGCCTCCGTCCGGCAGCTTTCGAAGCCGAACTTTGCCGCCGGCCGCGCCCCCCGTCAGACGATGAAGGCGCTGACGAACATCATCGGCACGCCGATGATGGACACGCCGAGCACGGCGGCGCAGCAGTCGAGGGCGAGGGACTTCAGGATCTGGATGGTGTTCATTCCGGCGTCCTTTCCGCTGTATGGATGACGCCTAAGGAATAGCGCAGGACGCCGCGGCGGCGGCGTGACAAGGATTGGCCGCAGAGTGGCGTCAATGTGTCAGCAGCGAGCGGACCCGGCCCAGCATCGACAGGGCGGCGCAGGCGCAGTCGGCGTGCCCGCCGCAGCCGCCGCGCTCGGCGCATTTCAGCATGGCGGACACGATGGCGTGACCGCACGCCCATTCGCCGCGGGTCAGGTGGTGGCGGACCTGTTCGATACGGGGAGTCAGGCACTGTGAGGTGACGGGGTGCGTACTCATCCGGGTCTGCCGTCGGGGTAAGGGTTGCGCCATCGCTGCCGCCTCCGCCGCTGTCGGCCCGTCGCCGGGCCTGACCCCATATTGGCACCCCTCGCGGCTTGTATGCCTGCGATTACTTAAAATTATTTGTGACGGGATTGCGCCCGGTTGTGACGGATTGTGACGGATCGGCCTCTCCGACGATCCGCACCAGCCCCGCCACCCCGACCATGATGGCCAGCGCCAGCCCCGGCAGGACAAGGGAAATATCGTTGAAAATCAGCCACATGAGCGTCAACGTGTAGGCCAGCACGGCGCCCAGGACGACCGCCTCGCGGGTCAGCAGCAGGGCCGCGACCAGCGCTACGCCGGCCAGGAGCAGCAAGATCACTTCGATGGTCATCGCCCGATCTCCGCTTTGCCGATGGCCTCCACGTAATAACCGTAAAGTCCATCTGCCTAATTATCCTCCCGCAGGGGACCTGGACGCAAGGCGGCGTACGGATAGGCGCCGGCGCCCTTTCTACCCCAAGGTATGCGAAGCTGTGCGCAACAGATGCCGCTGGCACCATCGCCCCCGGTTGTGCTTCATTACTTCGTCATATACGGCCGTGGGAAAGGGCTTGGGATGGTTCTCGAGGATATCGGCGGCGTCGCGTGCGGGAGCGCCCCGGCGCCGGAGCCGGTCCTGCCCAGTGTCGCCGGGACCGTCTTCTTCCTCGGCGACCCGATGGAGACGCTGGACCAGAAATGGGATTCCAGCCTGCATCTGATGCGCGCCCATGGCGAGCGTGGCGACGCCACCCGCTGGGCCACCATCGAGGACGTGATGATCCGCGGCCGCACCCTGGTTCTGGCCGGCGAGGCGGTGGGGCCGCACGATCTGGTCTGGCTGCGCCTCGATCCCTCCACCGACATCCGCTACTACGAAACCCTGCGGGCGCTGTGCCATGTGGACGCGCGCATCGTCAACCCGCCGGCGGCGGTGCTGACGGTGCACGACAAGCGCTCGGCCCTGGACCTGTGCCCGCGCCCGACCTGGAGCCTGTTCTCGGCCGGCCAGCTGGACGGCGCGGTGGCCGCCATGCGCGCCATGGGCGTCGGCACCGTGGTGCTGAAGCCGCCCTCGCTGTTCGCCAGCAAGGGCGTGCGCTTCCTGCCGGCGGAGGATTCCAGGGCGCTGCGCGCCGGCTTCGACGATCTGGTCGGGCTGTTCGGCTACGTCATCGCCGAACCCTATCTCGGCCCCGGCGACGGCCGCCCCCCGCTGGACACAAGGGTGCTGATGACCGACCGCCGGGTGATCGGCGTCATCGAGCGGCTGATCCCGCCCGGCGGCGGCCTGCACGACGTCACCGCGGCGCGCCCCTTCTCGCCCGCCCAGGCCCGCCTGGTCGAGGCCGCCAAGGGCTACATGCGCCGCCACGGCATCGTGCTGGCCGGGCTGGACTTCCTGGGCGACACCCTGACCGAGATCAACGTCTCGTGCCCGGGCGCCATCCCCGAGGTCAACCTGTTCTGCCACATCCGGGCGGAAGCGGAGATCGTCGCGGAGATACGGTAGCGTTACATCTCCTGAGAGGCCGTCCCGCCACCTTGCCCGCCCGCAACGGATGTGTTTGTATGCTTGCCGCCGCAATGGGGGAAAGCCGCGACATGCCACCGTTCCGAAAGCTTGCCCTGGTCGCCTGCACCACCGCCGCGCTGGCGGGATGCGTCGATGCCAATTCGATCGCCAAGCAGCTGGGGCAGCCGCCCAAGGCCGCCGTCGACATCCGCTCCATGCAGACCCGCCGGTTCGACTCCCTCGACGAGCGGGCGATGCTCACCGCCGCCACCGAGGTGCTGCAGGACCTCGGCTTCACCATCAGCGAATCCTCGGCCCCGGTGGGCGTGCTGACCGGCGCCAAGCAGCGCGACGCCGAGGAGGCGGGCCAGGTGGCGCTCCAGGTCGGATTGATGATCCTGGCGGCGCTGGCGGGCTCGTCGCACAATCCGATGTGGGACAAGGAACAGAGCATCCAGGTCACCCTGGTGGTGACGCCGGTGACCAACTCGAAGCAGCTGGAGGCGCGGGTGTCGTTCGACCGCAAGATCTGGAACAACACCGGCGCCCTGTGGCGCGCCGAACTGCTGCTGGAGCCGGAGATGTACCAGCAGTTCTTCGACAAGCTGTCGCAATCGGTGTTCCTGGAGGCCAACAAGATATGACCGCCCGCCGTCTCCAGCGCTTCGCCGCCGCCCTTCTGCTGGCCCTTTCGGTGGCCGCGTGCCAGGGCCACAACCCCAACCAGATCACGCTGAGCCAGAAGAGCGCGGTGGAACTGCGCGCGATGCAGAGCCGGGCGTTCGAGATGAACGACGAGAAGAGCGCCATGCGCACCGTGGTGGCGACGCTGCAGGACCTGGGCTACATCATCGACAAGGTCGAGCCGGCGGCCGGCACGGTGTCGGCCACCAAGCTGGCCTTCCTGCGCCTGTCGGCGACGGTCAACCGCCGCAGCCCGACCCGCACCGTGGTGCGGGCCAACGCCCTGGTCAAGCAGCCCGGCATGAACACGCAGGTGGACGACCCCGAGTTCTATCAGAAATACTTCTTCGAGCCGCTGTCGAAGGCGATGTTCCTCGAAGCCCTGCGCGTGGAGGATACCGACGACGTGCCGGCCGCCGCCATGCCGGTGGAGTCCGAAGCCCCGAAGAAGCCCGAACCCCCAGCTTCGAAGAAGCCCGAACCCGCGTCCGCCAAGCCCTGACCCCCATCCCGAAGGAACGACCATGCGCAAGCCCTTCCGTCCCCTCGCCGTCGCCCTGTTCGCCCTCGCCCTCGCCGGCTGCCAGTCGGCGGCCCAGCACATGGGCGACGTCCGCGCCGCCCAGGACAGCGGCGACAAGCTGACGGTGGGCAAGGTCCAGCGCGAGATCCGGGTCGGCATGACCAGCGCCGAGGTGGTCGAGGTGCTGGGCTCGCCCAACATGGTGACCACCGACGAGAAGCGGCGCGAGAACTGGGTCTACGACAAGATCTCCACCGAGACCGCCTATTCCACCAGCTCGGGCGGGGTCAACGCCCTGGTGCTGGGCGGCGCCCTGATCGGCAGCGGACTTGCCGGCGGCGGCGGCGGCGCCAACGTTTCCCGCGGTGCCGGCGCCCAGAGCACCAGCCAGCGCACGCTCACCATCATCATCAAGTACGACGAGGCCAGCCGGGTCCGCGATTTCTCGTACCGCTCCAGCAGCTTCTGACCCCAAAGGAGGGGGCGCCCCATGAAGCGGATCGCGGTGAGTCTGGCGGTCGCCGCCGCCTTGGCCGCCTGCCAGCAGCCTGATCTCAGAAATCAGCAGAAGGCGGCGCTGACCCTGTCGGCGGAAAGCCTGGCGCAACGCCAGATGCAGTCGCGCCGCTACGATACCAGGGACGAGACCATGATCCTGGCCGCCGCCGCCGGCGTGCTGCAGGATCTCGGCTTCAACATCGACGAATCCTCGCCGGCGACCGGATTGATCGTCGCCTCCAAGGACCGCGACGCCATCGAAGCCGGTCAGGCCACCGGCGCCGTCCTGCTGACCATGCTGATCGCCGCCTCGGGCGGCAAGGGCTCGGTCGCCTTCGACACCCAGCAGAAGATCCGCATCTCGGTGGTGACCAAGCAGGTTCCCGATGGCATCCTGGTGCGCACCACCTTCCAGCGGGTGGTGTGGAACAGCGCGGGACAGGTCAGCCGCACCGAATCCCTGGGCGACGCCGCCATGTACCAGCAATTCTACGACAAGCTGTCGCAATCGGTGTTCCTGGAGGGCCACGCCATATGAACCGCTCCGCCCTCCTCGCCGCCCTGTGCTGCCTGCTTCCCCTGGCCGCCTGCCAGACCGATTCGCGCCAGCAGGTGCTGGCCACCGACAAGAGCCAGGTGGCGCTCCGGGCGGTGCAGACCCGGGCTTTCGACACCACCGACCGCAACCTCACCATCCGCACGGTGATCGCCACCCTGCAGGATCTCGGCTTCGTGGTCGATAAGGCGGACGAGGTGCTGGGCACGGTCAGCGGCACCAAGATGTCGGGCTACACCATGCGCATGACGGTGACCGTTCGCGCCCGAGGCACGACTCAGATGGCGGTGCGGGCCAGCGCGCAGTACAACATCACCGCCGTATCCGACGCCGAACCCTACCAGCAGTTCTTCGCTGCGCTGGAGAAGGCGATGTTCCTTACCGCCAACGAGGTCGACTGAACCCGCCATGCACCGCCGTTCCCTGCTTGCCGGCCTGTCCGCCGCCGGCGCCATCGCCGCCCTGCCCGCCTCGGCCCAGTTCAGCCTGGACAGCCTGGTCAAGGGGGCGGTCGGCGTCGCCGGCACCTATCTGGCCGGCGAGGGCGACGAGATCAAGCTGGGCCAGACCTACTACCCGGATTACCTGAAGCAGTCGGGCGGCGCCGTCGCCGACCGCAACGCCCAGGAGGCCCTGCGCGCTTTCGCCGCGCCGCTGCTGGCGGCGGCCGAGCGCAAGTCGCTGCCGTGGGAGATCACCCTGGTCGACAGCCCGCAGGTCAACGCCTGGGCGCTGCCCGGCGGCAAGCTGGCGATCAATTCGGCGCTGGTGCGCCACGCCGCCAGCCCGGACGAGCTGGCCTCGGTGATCGCCCACGAGATCGGCCATGCCGATCGCGGCCACGGCCTGTCGCAGATTCGCAACCAGGCTCTGCTGACCACCATCGGCGGGCTGGGCAAGGAGGCGCTGGCGGCCTGGCTGGGCGGCGGCGGCGCGCTGGCCGGGGCGGCGCTGTCGGCGCTGGAGGGGCCGCTCTACACCCTGGTCCTGACCGGCTATTCGCGCGCCAACGAGTTCGAGGCGGACGCCCACATTCTGTCCCTGTTCGAGCGCACCGGCTACGATCCGGCCAAGGCCGACGATTTCTTCCGCACCCTGATGCGGCTGCACCCCGAAGGCTCGGCCACCACCTCGCTGTTCTCGACCCATCCGGGGACCAGCGAACGCATCGGCCGCATCGAGGAAGCGGCAGCCCGCCTGGCCCGCCCGTCCAGGGGTGCCCAGCCGCCCGGCTGGGCGGCGCTGAAGCAGGCCTTCCCCAATCCGGCGGGCTGAGGAGCCTATTCCCCCGCCGCGATGTCCTCGAGGCGGTCGCGATCGACGGTGAAGCTGTTGCCCGCCACCTCGGTGACCACGCCCATGCGCTTGAAATCGGCGACGGTGCGGCTGGCGGTCTCGGTGGTCACCGACAGGATGGCGCCCACGTCCTCGCGTCCCAGCAGGCGGCAGCGGCCGTCCCCGGACACCTGCAGCAGGTGCAGGAACAGCCGCGCCACCCTTTGGCGGGCGGTGCCGGTGTTGAGGTCGGTCAGCCATTCGTCGGCCAGGCGCAGGCTGTCGCTCCACTTGTTCATGAGCTGGCGGTGCAGCCTGGGCGTCTCGCGGTTGAGGCGTTCCACCACCTCGCGCGGCAGGCGGCAGACCAGCGCCTCCTGCAGCACCACGGCGGTATGCTCGTAGGGATGTCCGGCCAGCACCTCGAGGCCGGCCACCGAACCGGGCCGCAGCAGCCGCACGATGCGCTGGTTGCCGTCGGCCAGGTACTGCACCAGCTTGACCAGGCCCGAGCGGATGGTGAAGGCGGCGGTGCCGGCATCGCCTTCCTGGTACAGGGTGCCGCCGGTCTCGACCCGCAATTCCTCGATGGGCAGGTGGATGAGGTCGAAATCGGCCTCCTGAAGATCGGCGAACAGGACCAGATGGCGGATGCCGCAATCGCGGCATTCGGCCCGCCCCAACCATGCCGCCTCGATCTGTCCCTTGCGCATGATTTACCTTAGAGCCTTGACGCCGATGGTGACAAGCGCTTGGCCGCCTGGACCAGCCGCTCCAGCCCGTCGAGGAAGCGCGAGCGGTCCTCGCGGCGATATCCCGAGGGGCCGCCGGTGATCTCGCCGGTCTCGCGCAGGCCCTTCATCAGGTCGCGCATGGCCACCTGCATGCCGATATTGGCCTCGTCGAAGGGCCGGCCGCGCGGATCGATGGGCAGCGCCCCCTTGGCCAGGCAGCGCGCCGCCAGGGGGATGTCGGCGGTGACCACCACGTCGCCGGCTCCGGCGCGCTCGGCGATGACGTCGTCGGCGGCGTCCGCCCCCTGCCCCACCACCATCTGCTCGACCAGGTAATGGTCTATGCGGTGCCAGGTGTTGGACACGATCAGCACCGGCACCTGGTGCCGGGCCGCCACCTTCAGCGCCTCGTCCTTGACCGGGCAGGCGTCGCCGTCGATGAGGATGCGAATCATCAATCCTTGATGGCGCATTGCAGGCCGCCATGCAAGGGATACCGCGCTTCAGTGACAAATATCACTGATTCCGCGTGACACGTGGGCTACAAATTCGGCGGGACAGGAGGACCAGCCGCGCCATGACCGTCATCGACCCCGACCATATCCCCGAATTCCCCCATACCCAGGGCGAAGTTCCGTTCTACCGCGAGAAGGGCCAGGCCCATCCGCGCGCCGTGAAGGGACTGTTCCGCGACCTCAAATGGTGGGCGATGGCGCTCACCCTGGCATGGTGGCACCTGGCGCCGTTCCTGCGCTGGGATCGCGGCCCGGGCGCCCCGGACCAGGCCATCCTGGTGGACATGGCGGGACGGCGGGCCTATTTCTTCGACATCGAGATCTGGCCGCAGGAGGTCTACTACCTCACCGGCATCCTGGCCTTCGCCGCCATCACCCTGTTCCTGATGAGCGCCCTGGCCGGCCGCGTGTGGTGCGGCTTCCTGTGCTGGCAGACGGTCTACACCGACCTGTTCCAGAACGTCGAGCGCTGGGTCCTGGGCGACCGCACCAGCCGCCTCCGCCACGGCCGCGAGGCCATGAGCGCCGGCAAGGCGATCAAGCAGGGCGTGGTCTACGCCACCTGGTTCGTCATCTCGGCGGCCTGCGGCATCGGCTTCGTGCTGTGGTTCGGCGACGCCTTCGAGATGCTGCGCGACATCTTCACCGGCCAGGCCGGCGGCGCCACCTATCTCATCATCCTGGTGATCGGCGGCTTCTGCTTCCTGCTGGCCGGCTTCGCCCGCGAGCGGGTGTGCGTCTACATGTGCCCCTATTCCCGCTTCCAGGCGGCCATGTTCGACGAGCATTCGCTGATCGTCTCGTACGAAGGCTGGCGCGGCGAGCCGCGTGCCCCGGCACCGAAAAGCGGCGACTTCTCGGGGCGCGGCCATTGCGTCGATTGCAAGATGTGCATCGCCTCGTGCCCGACCGGCATCGACATCCGCTTCGGCAACCAGCTGGCCTGCATCGGCTGCGGCCTGTGCATCGACGCCTGCGACAAGGTGATGGAGCGCTTCGGCCTGCCCAAGGGCCTGATCAGCTACGATTCGGCCGCCAATCTGGAGGCCCGCACCAAGGGCGCCGCCGAGCCCGGCTTCCGCCTGCTGCGCGCCCGCACCCTGGTCTACGGCGCCGTCCTGGCGATCATCGGCGCGGTGATGCTGACCGCGCTGCTGAACCGCGCCACCACCGAGGTGAACGTGCTGCACGAGCGCGCGCCGCTGTTCGTCCAGCTCTCGGACGGCACCGTGCGCAACGGCTACACCTACAAGATCCTCAACATGGTGCGCGAGGACCGCAGCTACACCCTGACCCTCGAGGGCCTGCCGGGCGCCACCCTGGAGATGGTGGGCGGCCCCGCCGGGGTGACCGCCATCGACCTTCCGGTCGAGGGCGACCAGGTCGGCACCTTCCGCCTGTTCGTCAATTCGCCCGAATCGGCGCTCAAGAGCCGCAGCACCGACGTCACCTTCGTGCTGACCGAGAAGGGCGGCCACGGCAACCTGCTGCGCAACCACAGCCTGTTCGCCGGCCCGGGCAATTAAGGGGTATCGCATGCGCCGCTAACCCGGCGCTAACCCCGCCCTGGCGACCATGCCTCCCTCGGATCCCCGTGGGAGGCATCGGCTGTGCAGGTGGAGGTGACCGGCTTCGCCGTCCCGGAAGAAGCCGAAGTACGGGATTTTCTCGCTCGCTTCGCCGATGGCGGCTTCCGCCTCGATGATCTCGAGCGGGTGGCCAAGGCGGTGCTGCCCGGCTATTGCGGCCTGGTCACCCCGCGCGCCGTGGCCGGCCGCCGCCGGCTGGTGACGGTGCTGGAGCTGGAGGGCCTGCAGCCCTTCACCCTGGCCCACGAGCTGGCCCATGTCAGCGACATCGCGGTGCGCCAGGGCGAGACCCGCATGCACATCGCCGCCAGGCGCTCCAAGGCCTGGCACCTGGCCCACCGCATGACCAGCGAATACTACGCCAACCGCGTCGCCTGCCGCTTCTGCGCCGACGACGAGGCGGTGTTCCCCGCCTTCCAGAACGACCGCATCGGCCTGATCGCGGCGGCCCGCCAAAGCGACTGGGCGCATCTGCTGATCAACTACGCGCTGTTGCTCGGCATCTTCCACGGATTGGGGCGCGAGGACGTCGAGCCGTTGGACTTCCTGCCCGCCGGCACCTCGCTGCCGCCGCGAATCCTGTCCGCCATCCACGCCTTCCGCGCCGACGCCCCTGCCTTCTGGGCCGATTACGGCGGCCGCTGAAGCGGTTGCCGCAGGCGCGAAAAAGGCGGAAACTGGCCATCCGTCAAACCCCGGAAAAGAAGGAACGGACGATGGCCACCATCACCCTCAAGGGCAACCCCATCAACACCAACGGCAGCCTGCCGGCGATCGGCGCCAAGGCGCCCGACTTCAAGCTGACCGGCACCGACCTCGGCGACCGCGCCCTGGCCGATTTCGCCGGCAAGACCGTGGTGCTGTCCATCTTCCCCAGCGTCGATACCCCCACCTGCGCCGCCTCGGTGCGCCGCTTCAACGCCGAGCTGGACAAGCTGCCGGGAGTGGCGGTGCTGTGCGCCTCGGCCGACCTGCCCTTCGCCCTGGGGCGCTTCTGCGGTGCCGAGGGCCTGGCCGCCGTCACCCCGGTCAGCGACATGCGCGACAAGGGCTTCGGCGAGCGCTACGGCATCAAGATCGTCGATGGCCCGCTGGCCGGCCTGCTGGCCCGCGCCGTGGTGGTGATCGGCGCCGACGGCACGGTGCGCCACACCGAGCTGGTCAACGAGATCGCCGACGAGCCCGATTACGCCGCCGCCATCAAGGCGGCCAAGGGCTGATCATGCACCTGCCCGCCATCCGGGACTTCGCGGCCGAGGCGCACGACCCCGGCCGCTATGCCCGGCTGGCGGGAGAATGGTGGATCGCCGCCGCCGACGTGGTCGCCAGCACCCGCCTGGCCGAGGCGGGGCGCGACCGCGACGTCAATTTCGTCGCCGGCGCGGTGGTGGCGGCGCTGTCCGCCGCCGCCGCGCTGCCCGATCAGCCCGCCGCCTGCCAGTTCGGCGGTGACGGCGCCATCGCCGCGGTGCCGCCGCAACGCCTCGACCAGGTCAGGCAGGCCATGTCTGCCCTCGCCCACTGGTCGGACACCGAGATGCAGGTGCCGCTGCGGGTCGGGCTGGTGCCGGTGGCGGCGCTGGAAGCCGAGGGCCACCAGGTGCTGGTGGCGCTGCACGATTTCGGCAATTGCAACGTTTTCGGCCAGTTCCTGGGCAGCGGTGCGGGCGTGGCGGAAAGCTGGATCAAGGCGGGCGGGCGCTGGCACGTCGCCCCGGCGCCCGGCCCCATTCCCGGGCTGGAGGGGCTGTCCTGCCGCTGGCGGCCGGTGCCGGCCCGGCGCGGCGCGATCATGTGCCTCATCGTCGATCCCTTGCGCCCGGGCGCCGAGGGCATGGCGGTGCTGGCCCGGCTGCAGGGCGAGTTGAACCGCATCGTCGCCTTCGGCACGGCGGCGCCGCTGGGCGACGGCGGCGATCTCGCGCCGGTGGTGGTGCCCTCGGCCGGCGCCCTGGCGGCCGAGGCCCGCACCGCGTCCGGCGGGCATCGCGCCCTGAAGGTGCTGCGGGCGCTGGCGGGTTCGGCCATCCTGGGCCTGGTCCACCGCCTCGGCGGCAAGGTGGCGGGCGTCGATACCGACGCCTACCGGCGGGGCGTGGCGCAGCGTTCGGATTATTGCAAGCAGGCCGGCGGGCCGCGCTTCGTGCTCGACGTCACCGACGCCGAGGCCGCGGCCATCGTCACCCTGCTGGACGCGGCCGAACGGGCGGGCGACATCCGCTACGGCCTGTCCAGGGCCACGGCCACCACGCTGACCTGCATGGTGGGCGACTTCGCCGCCGACCGCCACGTCCACTTCGTCGATGGCGACGGGCTGGGCTTCTGGCGCGCCTCGGTGATGCTCAAGGCGAAGCGGAGCGATCCGCCGCCGGCAGGGTGAAGCGGAACACCGATCCGGCGCCCGACGGCGCGGTGTCCATCCAGATGCTGCCGCCGTGCATCTCGACCACCTTCTTGACCACCGCCAGGCCGATGCCGGTGCCGTCGATGCCGGGCTTCTGGCCGGCCCGCTGGAAGAAGTCGAAGATGCGCGCCCGGTATTCCATGGGCACGCCGATGCCGTTGTCCTCGACCGCGATGCACCAGCGCTCGCCGTCCCGTTCCGCCCACACCCGGACCAGCGGCGCACGCTCGGGCGAGCGATACTTGACGGCGTTGGCGATGAGGTTGTCGAACACCCGGGTGAGATCGCCCGCGCGCCCCATCACCGTGGGCATCGGCCCGACCTCCAGCGTGGCCCCGGCTTCCTCGATGGCCAGCGCCAGGTCGAGGCGGACCGAGGCGAGCACGTCGTCGAGGGCGACCGGCTCGGGCGGCGCCGGATCGCGGCCGACCCGCGAATAGGCCAGCAGGTCGCGGATCATCGCCGCCATGCGCCGCCCGCCCTCGACGGCGAAGCCGAGGAATTCCTTGCCCTCGTCGTCCAGGGTCCCGGCCAGCTTCTCCTCGAGCAGGCCGAGATACGACACCACCGCCCGGTTGGGGGCCTGCAGATCGTGGGAGATGACCGAGGCGAAGCGATCCAGCTCGCCATTGGATTTCTCGAGCCGGGCGGTCTGCTCCTCCAGCTCGGCCGTGCGTATTGCCAGCTCGCTGGCCATGCGGCGGGCCACCAGCCGCATGCCGCCCCACAACAGGAGCTCGACCAGCAGGAACCCGAACACGCCGAGGCCGAGATTGACCCATTGCGAGCGGCGGAAGGCGTTCACCGCCTCGGTGTCGTCGGTCCACAGCACCACCGACCCCACCGGCGGCGTGCCGGGGTGGGCTTCGGCGGTGTAGTCGAACAGCGGGAACCGGGTCACGGCATAGACCCGCTCGCCCAGAGAGACCGCGTCGGTGGCCGCCTTGCCCCGGATGGAGCCGAAGACCGGGTCGCGCAGGATGGCGTAGATGTCGTCGCGCGAGGTCGCCTCGACGAAGCAGTCGCAGGCGCCGGGCTCGCCCGGGAAGTACTTGTCGACGTATTCCTGCCACATGTTGCTGTCCACGTGCTCGTGGCGCAGCAACACGGCGATGCCGGCGCCGAGCTGGCGGTCCAGCGCCGAGACGATGGGCTGGAACGAGCTTCCCACCTCGACCGCGCCGAAATGGCCGCCGCCGTCCTCGGGCAGCGCCACCACCGGCACCACGCCGCGCAGGCCGGTATAGATGCGTCCGGTCTCCAGCCCGGTGCGGGCCTTCCCGTCATTGTTGGTGTCGACGATGATGTGGCGGACATCGTCCATGCGGTCGCCGAACTTTCCGGCGGCGTGGACGCGCAGGAAGCTGAGCGACCCGGGGGCGAGGTGGAAGTGCAGCTGGCGCACCCCGAACTCGGCCTGCATCTGCTCCCAGCGTTCGCGCACCAGTTCGAGCAGGGCCTGTCGGGCCACCGCCGCGCCCTCGCCGCCCGGCCCGCCTCCCTCGGCCTCCACCGCCCGCTTGCCTTCGTGGAAGGTGCGCTGTACCCGCGGATCGGTGCTGACGAAACGGGCCAGTTGCAGCATGTTGGCGTAGGTCATGGTCATCGCCACGGCGAAGCCGGAGCGCAGCTTCTCGCCCTCCTGCTGCATGGCGCGAGCCAGCGCGTCGCGGCCGGCCACGTAATTGGTCGCCAGGAAGGCGAGGTCGCTCAGCAGAACCACCAGGGTCAGCCCGATGAACAACCGGAAAAAAGTGGGAGAGCGCATGCGGGCTGCCATATAGAACCAATGACCTAATACTTTAGCATGTTACGGGTTGATGTCGATCCCCGTTCAACCGCCCATGCCGGGCCGGCCGATTGACACCCCGGCGGGGGCGTGACAGGGTGCGCGGGACCAGTCTCGACGGGAGAAACGCCATGTCCGCCATGCTTCAGGGGGTCCTGCTGTTCATCGGCGCCAGCGTCGTCATCTACGGCTGCATCATGGCGCTGGGGTCGGGCAAGACCGGTGACGAGGGCGCGCATGGCGGCCACGGCGGCCACGGCCATCACTGATCGTTTTCCCTGCGGCGCGGCAGGGTGAACAGGAAGGTGCTGCCCTGCCCCGGATCGGAGCGCACCCAGATGCGCCCGCCGTGGTGATGGACGATCTTGCGGCACAAGGCCAACCCGATGCCGGTGCCGTCATAGCGGTCGCGGGCGTGCAGGCGCTGGAAGATCATGAAGATGCGTTCACCGTATTGAGCCTCGATGCCGATGCCGTTGTCGGCCACGGCGAACAGCCAGTCGTCGCCCTCGGCCTCGACGGTGACGGCGATCTCGGGCGTGCGCTGGTCGTGACGGTACTTCAGGGCGTTGGCGATCAGGTTCTGGAACAGCCGCACCAGTTCGTTGCGTGAGCCCCACACCTCGGGCAGCCGCTCGGGAAGGGTGATGGTGGCGGCGCATTCACGCACGCTGACCGCCAGATTCTCCAGCGCTTCGGCCACCACCTCGTGCAGCCGCACCACCGCCGCCGGATCGCCCATGCGTCCGACCCGGGACAGCTGCAGCAGGTCCAGGATCATGCCGTCCATGCGCTGGGCGCCGTCACGGGCGAAGGCGATGAACTCGCGGGCGTCGGCGTCCAGCTTGTCGCCGTAGCGGCGGTCCAGCAGGTCCACATAGGCACTGACCATGCGCAGCGGCTCGCGCAGGTCGTGGCTGGCGACGTAGGCGTACTGCTCGAGCTCGCGGTTCGAGGAATCCAGGTCGCCCACCAGGCGGGTCAGGCGGTCGCGCGTCGCCACCCACTCGGTGATGTCGCGCCCCACCGCCTGGAATTCGGCGATGCCGCCGGCGGGATCGTGGACGGCGCAGCCTTCCCAGGCGAACCAGCGCACGCCGCCCGGCACGGCGACGCGGTTCTCCACATGGGCGCGGTACTCGGGTGGTTGCGCGGCGCCGGCGAAGGCGGCGGCGGTAGCCTCGGAATCCTCGGGCAGGATGTAGTCCATCCACGGCACGCCGACCAGGTCCGCCGCCGGCACCCCCAGGGTCCGTCCGACCACCTCGTTGACGAAGGTGGCCCGACCCTCCAGGTCGTAGCGCACCACCATGTCGGTCTGGGATTCGACCACGCCGCGATAGCGCGCCTCGCTGGCGTGCAGGGCGTCGGCGGCGCGGCGCTCCTCGGTGACGTCGCGGCCCAGCAGCAGCAGGAACGGCTCGCCGCCCGAGACGAAGCGCGAGAAGGTGATCTCGGCGCAGACCGGCTTGCCGAAAATGGAGGGGCCGTCCACCGGCACCACCTGCCGCCCGCCGCCCGCCAGCGCGCGCTCGGCCGCCACCAGCATGCCGAGCCGGGCCCAGGATTCCAGCTCGCGGAAGTTCTGCCGGTGCAGCGCGGGCAACTCGCCGCCGACCAGATCGGCCAGGGCCTGGTTGGCGAGCACGCAGGCGCCGTCGGACCGGTACACCCCCAGCGGCGACGGCATCACCGCGACGACGGCGGCGCTGATGGCGGTACAGTCGATTGCAGCGCCCCGCGGCTGCTGATCCATTGCCTGTCCCCCGGACGGCCCACCCCCAATACCGGAGATAGAATAACCGGTTCGGGCGCGCGATACCAGTCGCCCGGAACGTGCAAATAACAGACAGATATGGAGGCGCGCTACACGTCCAGGTCGCGGACGAACCGGGCGTGTTTCTGGATATAGTGGAAGCGCAGTTCCGCCTTGCGCCCCATCAGGGTCTCGACCAGGTTGGCGGCGTCGCGGGCCTCCTCGTGGTCCTCCTCGGTGCGGCCCGAGGGCAGGGTGACCCGGATCAGCGTGCGCCGGGCCGGGTCCATGGTGGTTTCCTTGAGCTGGGCCGGCGGCATTTCGCCCAGGCCCTTGAAGCGGCTGATCTCGACGTTCTTCTTGCCGGCGAACAGGGTGCTCATCAGCTCGGCCTTGTGGGCGTCGTCGCGGGCGTAGATCACCGTCTGGCCGTGGGCCAGGCGGTAGAGCGGCGGCATCGCCAGGAACAGGTGGCCGTCGCGGATGAGGTCGGGCATCTCCTGATAGAAGAAGGTCATCAGCAGGCTGGCGATGTGGGCGCCGTCCACGTCGGCGTCGGTCATGATGATGATGCGCTCGTAGCGCAGCTTCTCGCGCTCGTAGCCGTCGCGCACGCCGCAGCCCAGCGCCTCCATCAGATCCTTCAGTTCCTGGTTCTGGCGCATCTTATCGACGCTGGCCGAGGCGACGTTGAGGATCTTGCCGCGAAGCGGCAGGATGGCCTGGGTCTCGCGGTTGCGCCCCGACTTGGCCGAGCCGCCGGCCGAATCGCCCTCCACCAGGAACAGCTCGGTGCCGACATTGACCTGGCGGGTGCAGTCGGCCAGCTTGCCGGGCAGGCGCAGCCGCTTGGTCGGGCTCTTGCGGCTGGTCTCCTTGGCCAGTTTCTTGCGCTGGCGTTCCTCGGCGCGCTCGATCAGGCGGGCCAGCAGCGCCTTGCCCGATTCGGGATCGGCCGACAGCCAGTGGTCGAAATGGTCCTTGATGGCGTTGTCCACCAGCCGGGTGGCCTCGACGCTGACCAGCTTGTCCTTGGTCTGACCCTGGAACTGCGGATCGCGCAGGAACAGGCTGACCAGCACGCAGGCGCCGCCCATGACGTCCTCGGCGCTGACCTGCCCGGCCTTCTTGTTGCCCAGCAATTCGCCATAGGCGCGGAAGGAGCGGGTCAGGGCGGTGCGCAGCCCGGCCTCGTGGGTGCCGCCGTCGGGGGTGGGAACGGTGTTGCAGTAGGTGTTGACGAAGCCGTCCCCATCCCCGCCTTCGGCTTCGTCGTCGGGCCACGCCACCGCCCATTCCACCTGGCCCATGTCGTCGGCCAGCGGCGCGGTGCCGGCGAAGAAGCCGCGGGTGACCAGCGGGCGGCCCTTCAGCACCGCCGACAGGAAGTCGGACAGGCCGTTGGGGAAATGCAGGGTATCCTCGGCCGGGACCTCGTCGCCCTCGTCGATCAGCAGCGGATCGCACTTCCAGCGGATCTGCACGCCGCGGAACAGATAGGCCTTGGAGCGGGCCATGCGGTAGAGGGTGCGGGCCTTCAGCCGCGCCCGCTCGCCGAAGATCTCGGGATCGGGATGGAAGGTGACGGCGGTGCCGCGGCGGTTCTGCACCGCGCCGACCTCGACCAGCGGCCCCAGCGGCGTGCCGCGGGAGAAGTCCTGGCGGTAGAGCTTGCGCTCGCGCGCCACCTCGACGGTCAGGCGGTCGGACAGGGCGTTGACCACCGACACGCCGACGCCGTGCAGGCCGCCCGACACCTTGTAGGCGTCGCCGCCGAACTTGCCGCCGGAATGCAGCGTGGTGAGGATGACCTCCAGCGCGCTCTTGTCGGGGAACTTCGGGTGAGGATCGACCGGAATGCCGCGGCCGTTGTCGCGCACGGTGGCGTTGCCGGCGGCGTCCAGCTCCAGCTCGATCCAGCTGGCATGGCCGGCCACCGCCTCGTCCATGGAATTGTCCAGCACCTCGGCGACCAGATGGTGCAGGGCGCGGTCATCGACGCCGCCGATATACATGCCCGGCCGCCGGCGCACCGGCTCCAGCCCTTCCAGGACCTCGATGTCCTTGGCGGAATAGTCGGTGCCCTTGGGGGCGAGCTGCTGGAACAGATCGGACATGGCCGGCATTATAGGAGGCCCAAGCCCGGGCGCAAGCGGATGATGTGGCGGGCGGGGGCGTGACCACAAGATATAGTGCCGGCCGGAAGATGCTGCGTTTTATCCACGGTTTTGGCTGGAAAACCGCCGAATCGCGTCATAAATTGCATGGCATTCGCATCCGGGAGGGCGCACGCCCATGCTGATCCGCTTCGGCGTCTCCAACCACCTGTCCATCCGTGACACCCAGGAACTGTCGCTGGTGGCGTCGTCGTTGAAGGATGCCGAGGACGGGTTGATCCAGGCGCCCCGGGCCACCCTTCTGCCGGCGGCGGTGGTCTACGGCGCTAATGCATCGGGGAAGAGCAATATTCTCAAGGCAATGCAGTATTTCCAGGCGTTAGTATGCGGGTCATATTCTTCAAGCAAACCAGGCGGCGGAATTCCAAGAACCCCTTTCCGTCTTTGCGGAAGCCATAGTGAAGTCCCAACCTCATTTGACGTAGATTTCTTCGCAAACTCGGTGAGGTATCATTACGGAGTTCAGGCGACGAATTCGCAGGTTGTGTCGGAGTGGCTGTACGCATTTCCGTCCGGAATGCGAAGAATGCTGTTTGAACGGCAGCATAACAAATACCAGTTTGGCCGACATCTAAAAGGGAAAAACCGATTTATCTCTGAAATTACCAGAGATAATACATTGTTCTTGTCCGCCGCAGCACAAAATGACCACGCGGAACTTTTAGATGTATGGTCCGCAATCTCTAGATGGTCTTTTCACACAAAGACATTTATTAGCCAGCACGATGTTCACTACATTAGCTGGACGGGAGGCCTCGACACTAGGGTTATTGACGCCCTATCAAAATTGGGGACGGGCATTTCTGGTGCAACAGAAAAGCTTGAGCCATTTGAGTTAAACAGGTATTTAAATTCAAGTGACTATAGTTTCGATATAAAATGGAAACACGGGTCTGAGGTTTCGTTTCCATCCGAGATAACGAAAATTTACCTAGTACACAAAGGTCTAGATGGAACTCCGTTTTCGTTTGAGCCAGAGGTGGAGAGCGACGGAACAAGGCGATTGTTAGTTATTTTACAGGCTGCATTTAATGCCCTCGACACCGGCGGCCTTCTGATCGTCGACGAACTCAGCTCCAGCCTGCACACCAAGGCGGCCGAGGCGATTCTGGCGTTGTTCTGCGACCGCGCCACCAATCCCAAGGGGGCGCAGATCATCGCCACCACCCACGACACCAACCTGCTGCGCTCGGAGTGGCTGCGGCGCGACCAGGTGTGGTTCACCGAGAAGGACGAGGGCGGCGCCACCCATCTGTATCCGCTGTCGGATTTCCGTACCCGCCCGGGCGACAATTTCGAGAAGGGCTACCTGCAGGGCCGCTACGGCGCCATCCCGTTCGCCGGCGACGTCCGCTCGCTGTTGCAGCGGAACGGCTGACCATGGCGCGCCGGCTGCCCGAGCCCAAACGTCGGCTGCCGAGCCGCGACCCCAAGGTGCGCTTCATCCTCTATTGCGAGGGCAAGAATACCGAACCCGCCTACTTCGCCGCAGTGAAGCGGCTGCACGCCGGGGCACTGGTCGAGGTGATCACCGAACCGGCCGCCGGCGTTCCGCTCACCATCGCGCAAAAAGCCGCCGACCACGCCAAGGCACTCCAACGCAGCAAAAAGGATTCGTTTGAGAAAGGCGACCGCATTTGGGCGGTATTCGATGTGGATGCCCATCCGAACTTCGCCCAGGCCGTTGCGCTCTGCCAAGCGGCCAATGTAAAAGTCGCCCGCTCCAACCCCTGCTTCGAGGTGTGGCTCATCCTGCATCACCAGGACTTCCACAAGCCCGATCATCGCCACGACGTGCAGCGCCATTTCGCCACCCTGGCGCCGGGTTACGATCCGGAGCGCGGCAAGCTGCCCGACTGCAAGGCGATGATGAAGGACATCGACGACGCCGAGCGGCGGGCGGAAAAGCAGTTGCAGGCCCGCGCCGACCAAGGCGATCCCTTCGGCCCGCCCTCCACCACCGTCCAGGAGCTGACCCGGGCCATCCGGGAAGCCGCCGATTCCAGCAGGCGCAAGCCATGACCATCGAGAAATCGGGCTCCCCCACCGGCCGCCTGTCCATCCGCACCGTCGCCATGCCGGCCGACACCAATCCGCATGGGGCGATTTTCGGGGGCTGGCTGATGGCTCAGATGGACCTGGCGGGGGGGACGCACGCCTTTCACCGGGCCAGGGGGCCGGTGGTGACGGTGGCGGTGGACGCCATGACCTTCCACGAGCCGGTCTTCGTCGGCGACGAATTGTCGTGCTACACCGATGTCGCCAAGGTCGGCCGCACCTCGCTGACGGTGCGGGTCGAGGCCTGGGTGCGGCGGCGCTGGGGCGACGAGACCCAGATCAAGGTCACCACCGGCACCTATACCTTCGTCGCCGTCGACGAGGCCCAGAACAAGCGCCAAGTGCCACCGGAATAAAGCGGCCATCCGCCTTCGCCTTGCTTCGGCCACATTCATCCTTTTCGATTAGTGACATTCGATTCGTTCATTGAGTCGAGCCACCGAGGAGGACGATCCGATGCGGATGGCATTTCGCTTCATTCTGCCGCTGCTGCTGGTGCTGGGCGGCACCGCCTGGGTGGCGGCGCCGCTGGTCGGCGACCTCATCGAGCGGTGGTTCCGCGCCGACGTGGAAATGCGCTCGCAGCTGGTGTTCCACTCGGTCCAGGACACCGTCGCCGGTTTGGCCGCCGACACCGCCGACCGCAAGGCCGGGCGCCGCATCGCCGAGCTGTTCCAGCGCATCGCCCTGGACGAGCGGGTGCTGGCCATCGGCCTGTGCGGGGCGGACGGCCAGCTGCGCCAGCGCTCGCCGGCCTGGCCCAAGGCCATGGCCTGCCCGCCCTTCCCCACCGCGGGGCAATCCTTCACCGTCGAGCGCCTGGACGGCGGCCCGGTGCTGTCGGCCACCTTCCCGGTGGCGGCCGACCGCCCCCAGCTGGGCAGCCTGGTCATCCTGCACGACCTGCGCTTCATCGAGCGCCGCAGCTCCAGCGCCGAGATCTACCTGGCGGCGGCGCTGGCGGTGCTGGCCCTGGCGGCGGCGGTTGTCACCGTGCTGGTCGCCCGCTTCACCCTGCGCGGCTGGGTCAAGGCGGTCCGTCGGGGTCTGGCGTCGCAGCCCGGGGACGGCGCCGTCTCGCCCGAGGTGGCGCCGCTGGTGCGCGAGATGCGCAAGATGATCCGCGAGCTCGAGGCGCCCAGGGCGCTGACCGAGGCGATCCGCATCGACTGGAGCCCGGACAGCCTGAAAAGCCTGCTGCGCGACGAATTGCCGGGGGCCGAGGTGCTGGTGGTGTCCAACCGCGAGCCCTACATCCACAACCACGACGGCGACACCGTCACCGTGCAGCGGCCGGCCAGCGGCCTGGTGACGGCGCTGGAGCCGGTGATGCGGGCCTGCGGCGGCACCTGGATCGCCCATGGCAGCGGCTCGGCCGACCAGCTGACGGTGGATGCCAACGACCGCCTGATGGTGCCGCCCGACCGCCCGGCCTACACCCTGCGCCGGGTGTGGCTGAGCGAGGAGGACCAGGACGGCTATTACTACGGCTTCGCCAATGAGGGGATGTGGCCGCTGTGCCACATCGCCTTCATCCGCCCCACCTTCCGCGCCTCGGACTGGGACCGCTACGTCGCCGTCAACCGCACCTTCGCCGAGGCGGTGGTGGCCGAGGCGCGCACCCCCGATCCGGTGATCCTGGTGCAGGACTACCACTTCGCCCTGCTGCCGCGCATGATCCGCGAGCGCCTGCCCGAGGCCACCGTCATCACCTTCTGGCACATCCCCTGGCCCAATCCCGAGGTGTTCAGCATCTGCCCGTGGAAGGAGGAAATCCTGGACGGCCTGCTCGGCAGTTCGATCCTGGGGTTCCACACCCAGTTCCACTGCCTCAACTTCCTGGAATCGGTGGACCGCTTCCTGGAATGCCACATCGACCGCGAGCATTCGGTGGTGCGGGCCAGCGCCGGCACCACCCTGGTCCGCCCTTATCCCATCTCCATCGAATGGCCGCCGGCGGCGCTGGCCGGCCAGCCGCCGGTGGAGGAGTGCCGGGCCCGGGTGCGCGAACGCTTCGGCCTCGCCCCCGACCTGCACCTGGCGGTGGGGGTGGAGCGCTTCGACTACACCAAGGGCATCGCCGACCGCTTCCGCGCCGTCGCCAGCCTGCTGGAAAGCCATCCCGAATGGATCGGCCGCATGGCGCTGCTGCAGGTCGCCGCGCCCACCCGCGGCCGCCTGGCCGCCTATCGCGACACCCAGGCCGAGGCCCAGGCGGTGGCCGACGAGGTCAACGCCCGCTTCGGCCGCGACGGCTGGGCGCCGATCATCCTGGTGCCGCGCCACCACGAGCCCGACGAGGTCTTCACCCTGTTCCGCGCCGCCGATCTCTGCCTGGTCTCCAGCCTGCACGACGGCATGAACCTGGTGGCCAAGGAATTCGTCGCCGCCCGCGACGATGGCGACGGCGTGCTGGTGCTGTCCACCTTCGCCGGCGCCTCGCGCGAGCTGCTGGAAGCCCTGATCGTCAACCCCTACGACATCCGCGGCATGGGCGAGGCCATCCAGGCCGGGCTGTCCATGCCCGCCGAGCAGCGGCGCGAGCGCATGAAGCTGATGCGCGAGATGGTGGGTGAGCACAACATCCACTACTGGGCCGGGCGCATGCTGCTGGACGCCGCCCGCATGCGCAAGCGCCGCCAGATCGAGCGCGAGATCGTCGCGGTGGCGGCGGCGCCGGCGCGGCCGGCGGAGGATCGGACCACCAAGGGGAAGCGGGGCAAGACATGAGCACACTCAATCTCGGCGCCATCGGCAATTGCAACATCGCCGCCCTGGTGGATTGCAGCGGCACCATCGTCTGGGGCTGCTTTCCCCGCATGGACGGCGACGCGGTGTTCCAGTCCCTGCTGGACGACAGCGCCGGCCGGACCAAGGGCGACGGCGCCTTCTCGCTGGAACTGGTCGATCAGCTCCATTGCGATCAGGCCTATCTGCCCAATTCGGCGATCCTGCGCACCATGCTGTACGACCACCACGGCGGCGTCGTCGAGATCACCGATTTCGCCCCGCGCTTCGCCCTGTACGAGCGCATCTACCGCCCGCCCATGATCGTGCGCCGCATCCGCCCGGTGCAGGGCCGCCCCAGGCTGCTGGTGCGCCTGCGTCCGCGCTTCGAATACGGCCGGCTGGTGCCCGAGCTCACCCGCGGCAGCAACCACCTGCGCTATGTCTCGCCGGCCCAGACCCTGCGCCTGACCACCAACGCGCCGATCTCGTACATCATCGAGGAGCGGCCCTTCGTGCTGGAGCGGCCGGTGGACATGCTGCTGGGCAGCGACGAAAGCCTGCAGGCCGGCATCGAATCCACCGCCCGCGACCTGTTCGAGCGCACCCTCGACCATTGGCGCAGCTGGGTGCGGTCGCTGTCGATCCCGTTCGAATGGCAGGAGGAGGTGATCCGCGCCGCCATCACCCTGAAGCTGTGCAATTTCGAGGAGACCGGCGCCATCGTCGCGGCGCTGACCACCTCGGTGCCCGAGGCGCCCGAGACCGAGCGCAACTGGGACTACCGCTTCTGCTGGCTGCGCGACGCCTATTTCGTCATCCACGCGCTGAACCGCCTGGGCGTCTCGCGCACCATGGAGGACTACCTGCGCTTCATCAACGACATCGTCGAGGACGCCACCGAGGGCGAGCTGCGGCCGGTCTACGGCATCACCCGCGACACCTCAATCGACGAATGCGTGCTGCCCCACCTGGCCGGCTATCGCGGCTTCGGCCCGGTGCGCGTCGGCAATCAGGCGCACCTGCAGGTCCAGAACGACGTCTACGGCAGCGTGGTGCTGGCCTCGACCCACGCCTTCTTCGACCGCCGCCTGACCCATCCCGGCGACACCACCCTGTTCGAGCAGCTCGAGCGCCTGGGCAACCGCGCCGTCGCCGTGTTCGACCGCCCCGATGCCGGCCCGTGGGAGCTGCGCACCTTCGCCTCGGTGCACACCTTCTCGGCGGTGATGTGCTGGGCCGCCTGCGACCGCCTGGCCAAGATCGCCCGCAGGCTCGGCCTCACCGACCGGGGCGCCTACTGGCGGCGCGAGGCCGACCGCATCCACGCCATCATCTCGGAGCGGGCGTGGAATGCCGAACTGGGCTCGTTCGTCTCGACCTTCGGCGGCGCCGAGATGGACGCCACCCTGCTGCTGCTGCACGAGGTCGACTTCCTGGCCGCCGACGATCCGCGGTTCGCCGCCACCGTGGACGCGGTGGCGCGCACCCTCAAGGTGGGCGACTTCCTGTTCCGCTACGTCGCCGAGGACGATTTCGGCACCCCCCGCACCGCTTTCGTCATCTGCGTGTTCTGGTACATCGACGCGCTGGCGGCGCTGGGCCGGCGCGACGAGGCCCGCGTGCTGTTCGAGACCGTGCTGGCCAAGCGCAACACGCTGGGGCTGCTGTCCGAGGACATCGACCACCGCAGCGGCGAATTGTGGGGCAACTTCCCCCAGACCTATTCCATGGTCGGCCTGATCAACTGCGCCATGCGCCTGTCGCGCCACTGGGAAGAGGCGTTCTAGAGCCGGATGCTATCAGGTTGAATCGCGAGGCGATCCAACCTGATAGCTGAATCCGCCTCTAAATCAATAAATTAGAGCGCGGCGCCCGCGGACGCACGGCGTCCCGCTCTCGCGCATTAGCGCTGATTAAGGTCATTCCCTATCCGTAGCCTCATCCTGAGGAGAGCGCGCCGCGCTCGTCTCGAAGGATGAGGCGGGCCATGGGCGCCGGTGCGACGGGCCTCGTCCTTCGAGACGCCGCCTGCGGCGGCTCCTCAGGATGAGGCCCGAATGAGGGCGCAAATCAGCGCCACTGGGAAGAGGCGTTCTAGGGTNGGCGCAGGCCACACCCTAATTGAGTGCGGACCCTAGGGGCGCTCAACCCCGCGCCAAATCCCGCAGCGCCGCCAGGAAGGCCTCGACGCCCTCGCTGACGCTGCCGTCGTTGACCACCACCCGGACATCGGCTCCCTCGGGCGGCGGCACCGCGGCGCGCTGCAGCCGCAGCAGCACGTCGTCGGCGCTTTCCCGGCCGCGGGCGGCCAGGCGTTCGGCCAGCACCGTGGGCGGGGCGGTGACCACCACCACCCCCACCGGCCGCAGCCGGGCGCGGGCCTCGTCGACCACGGCGCGGGAGACGTTGGCCACCACCGCCTGGCCCAACCGGCGCAGCTCCTGCACCGAGGCCGGAATGCCGTAGGCGAGGCCGTGGGCGCGCCACGAGAGGACGAAACCGCCGGCCGCCTCGGCGCGGTCGAACTGGTCGGGGCTCAGGCAATCGTGATCCTCGGCCTCGGGCCGCGCCTCGCGGGTCACCACCCGGCGGGCGAAGGCGATGCGGGGTTCGTCGGCGAGGCGGCGGCGCGCCTCGTCCATCAGGGTGTCCTTGCCGGCCCCCGAAGGGCCGACCACCAGGATCAACGGCGCCGCCGCCATGCCTTGCCTCAGATGAACAGCTTGCGCAGCTGGGCCGAAGCCACGTCCAGCAGCGACACGGTGGCGATGATGATGATCATCACCGCGCAGGTCTCGGCGAAGTAGAAGCCGCGGATGATTTCCCACAGCACCACGCCGATGCCGCCGGCCCCGACCATGCCGACCACCGTAGCCGATCGCACGTTGGATTCGAAGCGGTAGAGCGAATAGCTGATCCACAGCGGCATCACCTGCGGGATGATGCCGTAGACGATCTCCTCCAGCACGCCCGCCCCGGTGGCGCGGATACCCTCCACCGGCCGCGGGTCGATGGCCTCGACCGCCTCCGAGAACAGCTTGGCGAGGATGCCGGTGGTGTGGATGAACAGCGCCAGCACGCCGGCGAAGGGACCCAGGCCCACCGCCACCACGAACAGCATGGCGAAGACCATCTCGTTGATGGCCCGCAGCGCGTCCATCACCCGGCGCACCGGCTGGCGCACCCAGACCGGGGCCACGTTCTCGGCCGACAGCAGGCCGAAGGGAATGGCGAACACCACCGCCAGCACCGTGCCCCAGACGGCGATCTGGATGGTGATCAGGGTTTCCTCGACGTAGTACCGCCAGTCGCGAAAATTGGGCGGGAAGAAGTCCGAGGCGAAGGTGGCCATGTTGCCGGCATCGGCGATCAGCGCCAGCGGCCGGATCTCGGCGCCCTGCCACGACCAGGCCAGGACGGCGAAGGCCAGGCCGTAGACCAGCAGCTTGAGCAGCGAGGTCCGGGGCGGATGCAGAGAGGGGGCGGAAGCTGGAGACGTGGTCATGACCGGCCTGACGGGAAAAGGAAGGGGCGGGCGGCGCACCGGCCGGCGCGCCGCCCAAGACGAAGGTTTACTTCTTGGCGGCCTGCATCATCGCCATCTTCTTCTCGAGGGCGGCCAGCTTGCCGTTGATCTCGGCCAGCTTGGCCGCCTTCTCGGCCGCCGGCAGGGTGGCGTCGGCTTCGAGCTTGCTCTTGGACTTGAACAGTTCGAGCTGGCGGATGGGCAGCAGCTGGTCGTCGTTGGAGGGAAGGAACGGCCCCCACTTCAGGCCGCCCAGCACCTGGACCTCCTGCTTCACCTGCTCCTGGCTCTTGCCCGGAGCCGGCACGCCGTAGGTCATGAAGAAGGTGTAGACCTTCTCGCTGATGTCCTTGGGCAGGTCCTTGCGCCAGACGATGGGATCGGACGGAATCAGCGGCGAGGTCCAGATGATCTTGATCTGGTTGAACTTGTCCGGCTGGCGGTCCTTGATGCGATCCAGGTTCTCGTTGTTGTTGGTGGCGGCGTCCACCTGCTTGTTGGCCACCGCCAGGGCGTTGGTCTCGTGGTTGGCGGAGACCACCCGCTTGAACACCTTCTTGGGATCGGTGATGCCGTTCTGGGCGAACACGTAGTAGCCCGGCACCAGATAGCCCGAGGTCGAGTTGGGATCGCCGTTGCCGAACGACAGCTCGGGAGCCTTCTTCAGCAGCTCGGCCACCGAGCTGATGGGCGAGTCCTTGTGGACGAGGACGTGCGACCAATAGCCGGTGCCGCCCTGGGGATCGGTGCTCTGGGCGAAGATGGCGCCGCCCGAGCGGTCCACCGCTTCCATCGCCGACTTGTTGCCGAACCAGGCCACCTGGACCTTGTTGAAGCGCATGCCCTCGATGACGCCGGCATAGTCGGGCGCGAAGAACGGCCGCACCTTGAGGCCGGTCTGCTTCTCCATCGCCTCGATGAAGGGCACCCATTCCTGCTTCAGGTTGGTGGTCGACTCGGTCGAGATGATGCCAAAATTGAGGGTCTCCATGGCGCTGGCCGAGGTGGCGGCAAAGGTCCCGACGGCGGCCGCCGCGGCAAGGGCGATGTGGGTGATCTTCATGGACAGGTGCTCCCGGTGGTGGAGGTTGAAAGGGGTCAGCCGGCCAGGGCGGCGGCGTGGCTGGTATGGATCCCGGTGACGAAGGAGGCCGAGCCCTGGACGCCCTCGATGCCGTCCAGTTCGTCGACCTCGGAGCCGTAGAGGTCGCGCAGCAGCTGCGGCGTCAGCGCCGCAGAGGGACCGTCATAGACCACCCGCCCGGCCTTCAGCGCGACGGTGCGGGGGCAGAAGCGGATGGCGAAGTCGACCTGATGCAGCGACACCACCACGGTCACCTTGTCCTCGGCATTGATGCGGGCCAGGGATTCCATCACCCGGCGCGAGGATTCGGGGTCGAGCGAGGCGATGGGCTCGTCGGCCAGGATGATCTCGGCCTTCTGCACCAGGGTGCGGGCGATGGCGGCGCGCTGCTGCTGGCCGCCCGACAGCGCCGAAGCCCGTTCCCAGGCCTTGTCGGCGATGCCGACGCGGTCGAGGGCATCGAGCGCCAGCCGGCGGTCGGCCTCGGGGAAAGCGCCGGTCAGCGAGCGCCACAGCGGCATGCGGCCCAGCGTGCCGGTCAGCACGTTGGTCATCACCGGCAGGCGGCCGACCAGGTTGAATTGCTGGAAGACGAAGCCGACCCGCGCGCGGATGGCGCGGATGTGCCGCGACGGGCGGCCGCAGCTCTGCACCGGCTTGCCCAGCACCTCGATGCTGCCGAGGTCGCGGTCGCCCAGCGTCAGGCCGGTGACGTGGCGCAGCAGCGTCGATTTGCCCGAGCCCGAGGCGCCGATCAGCGCCACCATCTCGCCCGGCCGGATCTCCAGGCTGACCTCGTCCAACGCCTTGCAGCAGATGAATGATTTGCTGAGCCGCGTCACCTTGATCGCGGGTTCGACCACCGACACGGCGGCATCCATGCTCCACCTCGAACACCTTCACTGGCGGCGCATTCTATTGGCGGTCGATGACGGAAATATTTGGAATGGATGACGCTTGGATGACAATTGCCGTCAGCAAAGTAACGGAACTTCCGTTTCCCTCGTCCACCAAATTAATGTGGACGAATTTATCATTGGTATGGTCGCGATGCTATACCGTCGACAGCGCGTTCTGCATCACCCAGGTCAGCGCGTTGATGGACTTGAAGGCCCCCTTCAGGCGGGCGCGGTCGGCCTTGCCCAGGCGCTTGGGATCGATCCGGTTGGACAGCGGCAGGCCGGCGGCGAGGTCGGCCAGCTGCTGGCGCACCAGGGTGCGCACCATCAGTTCATGGTTGTCGCGGAACGACTGCGCCTCGTCGGCGTTCATGTGGCCGCCGGCGGTCAGCCGGGCCAGGCGCTCGCCGGTCCCGGTGGCCTCGATGCGGTGCTTCAGCGCCAGCATGCGCACCGCCGCGGTCAGCGGCAGCAGGCCCGAGGTCTTGAGGTCGAGGCGCCCGTCCTTGGTGACGAACTGGCCGAACAGCCCCAGCGGGGCGCGGATCTGGCCCGCCGCCTGGGCCATGGCGTGCAGGAAGTGGGGCGAACGGGCGGCCTGGTCGCGCAACGATTCGCGCACCGCCCGGGCCAGGGCGCGGTCGCCATAGGCGGGCCGGAAATCCACGAAGATGTGGACGTTGAGCAGTTCCGACCCCTGCGGCTCGCGGATCCAGCGGGCGATGCGCTCGCTCCAGCCGGCGACGGTGTTGCGCCATTCCGGGTTGCGGGCCATGACGCCGCCGTGGCAGTTGGGGATGCCGGCTTCGTGCAGCATGTCGCACATGCGCGCCCCCAGCTCGGCGTACCAGGGGTCGTCGGCGGCGCTGCCGGCATGGACGATGGCGTTGTCCTGGTCGGCCCCGAACAGGCTCTCCCGCCGCCCGCCCGACCCCAGCAGCAGCACGCAATAGGGCGCCGGTGCCGTCCCCCAGCCGTCCTCGGCCATGGCGGCCTGGGCCAGCTCGGCCGCCCGCGCGGTGAGATCGCGCAGCACCGAGCTGGTCACCGCCGCGATGCCCAGGCCCTCGACCCCATCGGCGATCAGCTCGGACGCCAGCTCGGGCAGCTTGGCCCGGGCCGCCGCCAGATCCTCGGGGCCGGTGGCGACGTTGACCTCGTCGCCGATCATCAGGGCGGTGGCGGCACGCTGGCGCAGCAGGCCGCGGGCGGTGACCATGCCGATTCCGGCCCCGGCCTCATCGACGGCGACCAGATGGCGCACCTTCAGGCGGTCCATGCGGCCCATGGCGAGATAGACGAAGGCGTCGTCGCGCACCGTCGCCACCGGGCTCGACATCACCATGCCCAGCGGCACGTCGGCGGCGGAATTGCCGTGGGCGGCCACCGCCTTCAGCACGTCGCGCTCGGTGACGATGCCGACCGGACGCCCGGCCTCGTCGGCCACCACCAGCGAGCTGATGCCGCTGCCCGACATGCGCCGGGCCGCCTCGGCGATGGTGGTGCCGGGCCGCGCGACGGCCAGCGGCGCGCCCATCACCGCGCTGACGCGGTGGCGGTAGGGGAAGCTTTCGATGCGGGCCAGCGACGTATCGGCGTGGGTGTCGGTCATGGGCTGTCCTGATGGAGGGCGGCGACGATGGCGGCCTTGTCGGCGCGCTTGGAAAGCTCGTCGAAGAAGGTGACGTGGCCGAACCGCATCAGGTTCTGCACCACCTCGAAATCCTCGCGCCGGAGCGAGGGGTGGACAGGAAGGGAATCGAAGATGCGGCGGGCCGTGTCGAAGCCCACATTGGCCGGCGGGATCGGCTCGGCCATGCGTGAACGCGCCAGCCGGGCGCGCATCTCCGCCTTCTCCGCGCTCCAGCCCTCGGGGCCGCGGCCGGGATGGGGCTGGGCGTCGAGCATCCCGTCATAAACGGCGAGGACCCAGGCCGCCAGCGCCTCCTCCCCGGCCCCTGCGGCGGCGGGACGCAGGAAGCCCTCGGCGACCAGGCAGATGTCGGCGGCGACCAGGCCGTAGGCCGACCAGCGGCACTCGTCCAGCGCCGCCAGGAAGCCGGCCTCCTTGAACAGCAGGTCGTGGTTGGCGCCGGCCTTGGTGCGGCAATAGCCGGTGGTGGCCTTCTGGGCTACCCGTGCGGATTCGGTGGCGATGAAGCCGGCCAGGTCCTCGGGCGTCCGGATCGGCGGCGGGGCCAACCACGCCGCCAGGTTTTTCAGCATCTTGCACTCCTCGCCCGGGCCAAGAACAGGCTTGCCGCCCTTATGCCATCCATCCCACCCCATTGTATAGGGGCGTCGTGATCATTTCATTTTCAAGCAACTCACGAGCCGTCTTGTTATCACGTTCTTCCGATGCTATCAAAGGCGACATGGTGTCAATGCCTTGTCATCATGCTGCGACTGCGAAACGGCAAGGCCACAAGAATAATAACGGCACTTCCATTTGGCTCAGGCGGCCGGGACCACCGGCCCCAGCGGGGACAACAACGGAGGAGACGTAGATGTCCAACCAACCTTTGACGCCGGAACGCGCCCAGGAATACTGGAAGCGCACCTCCGGCCTGATGTGGCTCATGCTCGGCATCTGGTTCGTGACGAGCTTCGTGATCCACTTCTTCGCACCGACGCTGAACACCATCAGCTTCATCGGCTTCCCGCTCGGCTTCTACATGGCCGCGCAGGGTTCCCTCATCATCTTCGTCGTCGCCATCTTCTGGTTCGCTTCCAAGCAGAACCAGATCGACGAAGAGTTCGGCGTCGCCGACGAATGACCGGGCGCAAGGAGTGACCGAAATGAGCGGCAAAAGCACGAGCTTCATCGACAATCTGGGCAAGGTCTACGCCTATTACACGGGTGGCTTCGTCACCTTCACCATCGTCCTCGCCATCCTCGAGCAGATGGGCGTACCCAACAAGATCATCGGCTACGCCTTCATCTTCCTGACCATCGGCGTGTACGCGCTGATCGGGGTGCTGTCGCGCACCGCCGAGGTGTCGGAATACTATGTCGCCGGACGCGTGGTGCCGGCCTTCTACAACGGCATGGCCACGGGCGCCGACTGGATGAGCGCGGCGTCGTTCATCGGCATGGCCGGCACCCTCTACATGCTGGGCTATGACGGCCTCGCCTTCGTGCTCGGCTGGACCGGCGGCTACGTCCTGGTGGCCATCCTGCTGGCCCCGTACCTGCGCAAGTTCGGCCAGTTCACCGTGCCCGACTTCCTGGGTGCCCGCTACGGCGGCAACGTCGCCCGCACCATGGGCGTCATCGTCCTGATCACCGCCTCCTTCGCCTATGTGGTGGCGCAGATCTTCGGCGTCGGCATCATCGCCTCGCGCTTCCTCGGCATCTCGTTCGAGCTGGCGGTGTTCGTCGGCCTCGCCGGCATCCTGGTGTGCTCGATGCTGGGCGGCATGCGCGCCGTCACCTGGACCCAGGTGGCGCAGTACATCATCCTGATCACCGCCTACCTGATCCCGGTGGTGTGGATGTCGGTCAAGCTGACCGGCATTCCGATCCCGCAGCTGATGTACGGCCAGGCCCTGGCCAAGATCACCGCGCTGGAGCCGGCCCTGGGCATCGCCAAGGGCCACGTCGCGGCCTTCTCCAACGCCAAGGGCCAGTTCGACATGCTGGCGGCGGTCAACTTCTTCCTGCTGATCGGCTGCCTGATGATCGGCACCGCGTCGCTGCCCCACATCCTGATGCGCTACTTCACCACTCCCTCGGTGAAGCAGGCCCGTCAGTCGGTGGGCTGGTCGCTGTTCTTCATCTTCCTGCTGTACTTCACCGCCCCCTCCTACGCGGCCTTCGCCAAGCTGGAGGTCTACCAGAACGTGGTCGGCCTGGGCATCGACCAGCTGCCGCAATGGGTCAAGGCCTGGGGCCAGGTCGGTCTGGTCGGCGCCTGCGACGCCGCCAACGCCGCCGAGAGCTTCGCCATGTGCAAGGGTGTCGTCGGCAATGCCGACGGCGTGCTGCAGCTGGCCGAGTTCAAGATCCATCCGGACGCCATCGTGCTGGCGACCCCGGAAATCGCCGGTCTGCCCTATGTGGTCGCCGGCCTGGTGGCGGCGGGCGGTCTCGCCGCCGCGCTGTCCACCGCCGACGGCCTGCTGCTGGCCATCGCCAACGCCCTGTCGCACGACGTCTACTACCGCATGATCGACCCCAAGGCCGACACCAAGAAGCGCCTGATCGCCAGCCGCGTGCTGCTGATCTGCGTGGCCATCGTCGCCGCCTACGTGGCGTCGCTGAAGCCGTCGACCATCCTGTCGATGGTGGCCTGGGCCTTCTCCATCGCCGCGTCGGGCCTGTTCCCGGCCCTGGTGATGGGCGTGTGGTGGAAGCGCACCACCAATGTCGGCGCCGTCGCCGGCATGATCGTGGGCTTCGGCGTGTGCCTGTACTACCTGATCACGACCCAGTTCTACGGCGCGCCGCTCTGGTTCGGGATCAAGAACATCTCGTGCGGTGCCTTCGGCATCCCGGCGGCCTTCCTGGTGACCTACGTGGTCAGCCTGATGACCCCGGCGCCGTCGCAGGAGATGCAGGACTTCATCGACTCGATCCGCGTGCCGAAGGGCGACGTGGTCCTGGCCGATGCGTCGCAGGGCATCGACAAGTAATACCCTCCACGGGTAACCTTCCGGGGCGGGGTCCGCAGGGACCCCGCCCCAATCTTTTCCGGGACCCCCCATGACCGCCTCGCCCGATTTCGTCTTCGGCTACATCCCGTTCTGGATCGTCGCCTACGGCACCGCCGTCGTCGCCTGGAGCTGCGTCGGCCGTTTCATGCTGGAACTGTTCCTGCCGCCCAATTCGTCCAACTACATCCTGCGCTGGTTCCATCTGCTGACCCAGTGGGCGGTGGTGGGGGTGCGGGTCTTCACCCCGGCGCTGTTCCACACCCGTTACCTGCTGCTGATCACCGCCTATTGGGCGTTCGTGGTGCGCTTCGTGCTGACCACCATCCTGCTCAATTACGGCCTGGTGCCCCTGGTCTCGAAGGGAGCCGCGCCATGAACCCCAAGACCCTGTTCGTGGCGGTGCTGGCCATGACCGCCCTGGCCGGCTTCACCTCGCCGGCCCTGCTGTGGGTGTTCCAGCTGGCCGGCTTCTGGCTGCCCGACTTCATGGCCACCCCGGCCTTCGCCCTGTACGGCACCTCGCTGATCGTGTCGGTGTCGGTGCTGCTGATCTCGGGCCTGCCGGTGGCGGTGTTCGAGCGCGTCACCGGCCGCACCGAGAGTGACGCCACCTCCATGCTGATCTGGCTGGGCGGCGCCGGATTGCTGACCCTGCCCGGGATGACCGGCTGAGCGCCGCTTCGGTTATCAGCCGTTCACAATCGGTTGGCGGGCACTTTACGCACAGGCACAACTTCCGTAACACGATGGGCATATGATCGACACCATACAGGCTCAGCCGCCCCGCCGGGGCGGCCGCCTGTAATGGGGAGGTTGCCATGAAGCATGAAGCCGGCTTCACCGACGCCGCCGGCTTTCGCCGGGTCGTCGCTAGCACCGTGTCCTCCGGAGTGGCGGCCAGCTTCGGCCGCATGCACCTGGTGTCCATCCGCCCGGCCGATGCCGGCGAGAACTGGGAGCGCCTGCTGCCCAAGGCCGCCGCCATCGCCGAGAACATCCTGCGCCACCGCCTGGCCTCGGACGATTCCTGCCTGACCCTGGGGCCGGGCCGCTACCTGCTGCTGTTCCCCGGCCTGGACGAGGCCGAGGGCGCGGTCAAGGCCGCCGCCGTCGCCCAGGAGATCCGCAACCGGCTGGTCGGCGACGCCCACCAGGCGGTGGACATCCAGACCTCGATCCTGCCGCTGTCCTCGCTGGACACCGCCGCGCCCGGCGAGGACCCCATCGAGGGCATGCAGAAGGCGCTGGCCTCGGCACCGCCGCCGGCCGGTGCCATCGCGCTGTCGGTGGAATACCAGCCGGTGTGGGAAGCCCATGCCGGCGGCGTGGTCGCCAACCGCGCCCGCATCCGCCGCGACTTCGCCGGCCAGACCATGTACGAGGCGGCGGTGATGCTGGGT
Organism: Magnetospirillum sp. UT-4; assembly: GCF_902729435.1. GTDB lineage: Bacteria > Pseudomonadota > Alphaproteobacteria > Rhodospirillales > Magnetospirillaceae > Magnetospirillum. The sequence goes on along the minus strand of NZ_CACVCG010000101.1, from coordinate 12,785 downwards.
GGCGAGAACGATCCGCTGGCGGTGGCGGTGAACGATGCCATGGCCGCCGCCGCCGCCGCCTGGCCCGACGGCTTCGGCCCGCTGTTCCTGCCGCTGCAGATCAACGTCCACAGCCTTGCCCTGCCGGGCGGGCTGGACGCGCTGGCGCGGCGCCTGGCGGGCAGCCGCGGAATTCGCGGCCGCGTCGTGGTCGAGCTGTCGGGGACGGTGGCCGACATCGGCCGGCCGCAGCTGCGCGCCGTCACCGACGCGATCCACGCCATCGGCGCCGAGATCGCGGTGCGGGTGGTGCCCGAGCGGGCCACCGCCGCCTTCCTGCGCGACTGCGGCGTGCGCTATCTGTGCCTGAACCACGCCAAGGCCAAGCTGGCCGGCTTCACCGATTCGGCGGTCTACGCGCTGTTCACCGTGGTCGCCCGCGAGATCGAGGATCTGGGCTTCGAACTGTGCATCTGGAACACCGCCACGCCGCAGGACGTCAAGCGTGGCGCGGCGCTGGGCTACGGCCGCTTTTCGGGGGCGCCGATCGGCCCCACCGCGCCGCTGCCGACCCGGCCGCGCCCGCTGGCCGCCGACCGGGTCTTCGCGTGACGGATTGACACGCTGTCGGTGCCCCCCTTCCGTCGTTCCCGCGAAGGCGGGAACCCAGGAGTCGCGGACACGCTGTCGCAGCACCCCTGGGTCCCCGCCTGCGCGGGGACGACGTTTCCCATGGCCGAGCAGACCTGCCGGCCGGGGTGAACCGGGCTCAGTACCCGCCCTTGCGCTTGGTCTCGGGCAGGCCCGCGACCTTGCCGGCCTGCTTGGACGGCTGCATGGGGAACAGGTCGTAGAGGTCCTTGGTGGCGACCGATTCGCCCCACTTCTCGGACATGGCCTTGACCATGGCGCGCTCGTTGGGCTGGTGGCCGTTGTTGTCGAAGAATTCGTCGCGCAGGAAGGCGATGATGTCCCAGTGGCGCTGGGTCAGCTCCAGGCTCTCGGCCTTGGCGATCTCCCTGGCGATGTCCTCGTTCCAGTCCTCGGTGTTCAGCAGGTAGCCCTTGTCGTCCTTCTCAAGGTCCGCGTAGCCCATTGGCGCCCTCCCTGGCGTCGGTTGAACATTGTGTGGAGCTAATATAATTCGAACCCGGGCGCTTGCCCATAGGGTCCTGCCGCCGAAAGCGTCATCTCCGTTTCGGCAGGCAGAAGCGGACGGTGCAGCCGGGACCGTCGTTGCCCTCGAGCCAGATACGGCCGCCATGGTTCTCGACGATCTTGCGGCAGACCGCGAGGCCGATGCCGGTGCCTTCGTACCGCTCGTGGCCGTGCAGCCGCTGGAAGATGCCGAAGGCGCGCTCGCGCTGGTCGGGGGCGATGCCGATGCCGTTGTCGCGGATCGCGATTTCCCACGCCGGGCCGGCATCGCGCCAACTCACGGCCACCACCGGGCTGGTGCCGGGGGCGCGGTACTTCAGCGCGTTGCCGATCAGGTTGAGGAACAGCCGCGCCAGCTCGCTGCGCACCCCGGATACCACCGGCAGGCCCTCGGGCACGGTTACTTCGCCCTGGGAGTCCGCCACCGCCGCCTGGAGATCGTGCAGGGCTTCCTCGGCCACTTCGCCCAGGGGCACCGGCTCGGGGGCGGCATCGGAGCGTCCGATGCGGGAATAGGCCAGCAGGTCGGTGATGAGTCTGTCCATGCGCTGGGCGCCGTCGCGGGCGAAATGGATGAACTGGCGCCCTTCTTCGTCCAGCAAGGCTTCGATGCGGCGTTCCAGCAGCGAGACGTAGCTGCTGACCATGCGCAGCGGCTGGCGCAGATCGTGCGACGCCACATAGGAGAACTGCTCGAGCTCGGCGTTGGAGCGGGCCAGTTCCTCGGCCTGGCGGGCAAGCCGGCTGTTGGCCTCCACCAGCTCGTCGGCGGCCTTCTTGCGGAAGGTGATGTCCTCCTTGATGCCGACCAGATGGACCACGTGGCCGAACTCGTCGACGATGGGGGCGATATAGGCGGTTTCCCAATAGAACTCGCCGTCGCGCTTGCGGTTCTTCAGTTCCCCCCGCCAGGGCCTGCCGGTATTCACCGTGTCCCACAGATCCTGGTAGACCTCGACCGGCGTTTCGCCCGAGGCGATGATGCGCGGGTTCTGCCCGATCACCTCGTCCTTGGCGAATCCGGTCACCTCGGTGAAGCGCTGGTTGACGTATTCGATGGTTCCGTCCGGCGTGGTCACCACCACCGAGACCGGGCTTTGCTCCACCACCTGGGACAGCAGCCGCAGCCGCACGTTCATTTCCGCCTGGTCGGTGATGTCGGTGCCGCTGCCGCGATAGCCCAGGAAGATTCCGTCCTCGCCGAAGCGGGGCATGCCGCTGACACTGATCCAGCGGTTGCGGTCGGCTCCCGCCCTGATCCAGTAGCGGAAATCGCGGAAGCGGCGGTGCGCCCCGAGATCGTCGATGTGCGCCCTCCACTGGGCGGCATCGATCTCGTTCTGATCGGAGGCCACGTCCCAGCGGCGGCGGCCCAGCAGGGGGGCCGAGGGGATGCCGACGACATGCTCGAACGACGGCGAGAACCAGACGAAGCGGTGATCGGGATCGGTCTCCCAATACCAGTCGGTGGCGGCTTCGGAGAATTCGCGCAAGCTCGCCTCGCGGTCCGACAGCTCGCGCACCACCGCCTGCAGCCGCCGCCGCCCGGCCTCGGCGCGCAGGCGGGCGATCACCAGCGCATGGGTCAGCGCCGCCATCAGCAGCGCGGCGAATAACGCCACCGCCTGCAGCCAGGCCAGCCGGACGGGATCGCCCTGCCAGCCGGCCTCGGGCAACGCCGCCATCTGCCAGGTGCCGCCGGGAACGCTGAGGGTCAGGAGCACCGCCTTGGCCTCGAACAGCTCGGGCGAGCCGAAGAAGACCGCCCCCCTCTCGCCCAGGCCGTCCCGCCCACGCAATGCGAAGCGGATGCCGCCGACCGTCGGGGCCATGCCGATCTCGGCGAACAGGCGGTCGGGATCGAGGACCAGGCTGAGCATGCCCCAATAGGTATCGCCGAGATAGACCGGGGTGCGGCTGATCAGCCCGCGGCCGCCCTGGACCAGGTCCACCGGCCCGGCCAGCACGGTGGCGCGCTCGTCCATGGCACGCTTGACCGCCGGCCACTGCCTGGGCAGATCGGGATAGTAAAGCCCGATGGCGCTCTCGTTGCCGGTGCGAGGATGAATCCAGGTCAGACGGTTGCCGGGCGCCAGGCCGACATTGCGCAGGTGCCGCCCGTGGGAGAACACCGAAGCCAGCGCCACCTCGACCCCGGCGGTGCCCTCGGGATTGGCGCTGACATAGGCGATCAGTCCGTTGGCCAGGTACAGGTTGGATTTCAGCTCGCCTTCGAGGCGCGAGAACATCAGGGCCGCTTCGCGGGTGACGTTGCCGCGCAGTTCCTCGACCTGACGCTGCCGTTCCAGGCTCAGCCCGACCGACAGCAGCGCGAAGAACAATGCGAAGACCGCCAGCGCGGGCAAGAATCGGCCCCAGCCCACCGCCGCGTCCCCGATCGGCCGCACGACACCAACCCCTGCCTGATCCGTCACCCGGCGCTCCGCTTTCGTATTACGAAAGGAAACACTATACCCCGGGGCCTGTGCATACCACGGCGTTTCCCCGCCCCCAGCCCCGAGGCCGCCGCATTGCTGAAATATTTTCGTATTGTGCGGCGCACCAATTGGGATATGCTCAGGGCAAACCTTAGTCCAGTCCGCCCATTCGGCGGCGCCGACATGTCGGCGGAACGTCTCGTCGTAAGACCCCTATGCGAGGCGGCGGGGATGTGCGATATCAATATTAGAGAACGATAATATAAACACAAAAAAATTATGGGTATTCTGGCACAGGCGTTGCTTTCCCCTCGTTTCGGGATGTCGGAACCAACGTTTCGTGTCGCGATGTCTTCAAGAGCCTGGAGGGGCTGAATGATGACCGTCCGTATGACCCGCCGCCGCACCATCGCGGTCCTTGCCGCCGCCGCCGGGCTGCCGCTGGCGCTGAATGCGGGCGGCGCCCGCGCCGGAATGGTGCGCTGGGACGGCACCGCCCTGGGCGCCGTCGCCAGCATCCAGCTGCACCACCAGGACGAGGCCAGGGCCCGCGCCGCCGTTGACGCCGCCCTATCCGAACTGGCCCGGCTGGAGGCCATCTTCAGCGTCCACCGCGCCGATTCCGCCATTTCCGCCCTGAACCGCGACGGCCGCCTCGATGCCGCCCCGGCCGAGTTCGTCGAACTGCTGCAGCGCAGCCTGTCGCTCGCCGCCGCCAGCGAGGGTGTCTACGACCCGACAATCCAGCCGGTGTGGATGTTGTATTTCCGACACTTCACCCAGCGCAGCCCCAATCCCGCCGGCCCCGCCGCCGCCGACCTGGCCCGCGCGGTCGCGCTGGTGGACTGGCGCGGCGTGCACATCGACGGCGACCGGGTGTCCTTCGCCCATCCCGGCATGGGCCTGACCCTCAACGGCAGCGCCCAGGGCTACATCACCGACCGCGTCGCCGAGGTGCTGCGCGGCCACGGCTTCGACCGCGTGCTGGTCGACATGGGCGAGCCCCGCGCCCTGGCGGCCAAGCCCGACGGCTCGGCCTGGCGCATCGGCATCGCCGATCCCTCCGATCCCACCCGTGCCCTCACCGAGGTGTCGGTGGTCGATGCCTGCGTCGCCACCTCGGGCGGCTACGGCACCATGTTCGACGCCGCCGGCCGCTTCACCCACCTGATCGACCCGCGTAGCGGCCGCACCGCCCCGGCGCTGGAGGGAGTGTCGGTGATCGCCGCCACCGCCACCGCCGCCGACGGCCTGTCCACCGCCCTGCTGCTGGCCCCGCCCGAGAGCCGCCGCCGCCTGCTGCAGGCCGGCGGCGGGCAGCGCGCCATCTACGTCACCCCGGCCGGGGTGACGGCGACGGTGGACGCCTGACGCCCATGCAGGCTTCATCCTCCTTTCCCGCCTATGAGGGCGGCGACCTGATCGAGGGCTTCGCCCGCGTCGTCGCGCTGGACGGCGCCAATGCCTGGCTGGAGCCCGAGCAGAAGACCAGCTGCGGCAATTGCCATGCCTCGGCCGCCTGCGGCACCACCGCCGCCAGCCCGGGCTGGCTGAAGGCGCGGCGCTTCCGCATCGCCAACGATGCCGATCTGGCGGTGGGCGAGCGGGTGGTGGTCGGCATTTCGGCGGCCTCGCTGCTGAAGGGCTCGCTCACCGCCTATCTGCTGCCGCTGATCACCATGCTGGCGGCCGGGGTGGCCGCCGACCGCCATTACGGCGACGATCTGTCGGCCGCCATGGGCGCCCTGCTCGGGCTGGCCGGCGGCCTGCTGCTGGCCGGCCGCCTGGCCGGCCGGCTGTCGGTGAGCGGCGACCTGGCGCCGCGTTTCCTCCGCCGCGTCCCCGGCATGGCGCCAGGGACCGAATGCCAAACCGGGCAGGGAGCCTGACATGCGCGACGCCCTCCTGCTGTTCGTCAGCGCCGCCCTGGTCAACAACGTGCTGCTGGCCCGTTTCCTCGGCCTGTGCTCGTTCATGGGTGTCACTACCAAGCTCAGCACGGCGGTCGGCATGGGCGCCGCCGCCAGCTTCGTCATCACCGTCTCGGCCATGGGCGACTGGGCGATCGAGCATTTCCTGCTCAAGCCCTTCGACCTCGGCTATCTGCGCACGGTGACCTTCATCCTGGTGGTGGCCTCGGCGGTGCAGTTCACCGAGGCGGTGATCCGCAAGGTGTCGCCGGTGCTGTTCCAGATGCTGGGCATCTACCTGCCCCTGATCACCACCAACTGCGCCGTGCTCGGTGTCTGCCTGCTGCTGGTCGACGCCAATTACGGCTTCATCGACAGCGTCATCTTCGCCTTCGCCTCGGCGGTGGGCTTCAGCCTGGTGATGGTGATGTTCGCCGGCCTGCGCGAGCGGCTGGCCCTGGCCGAGGTGCCGGCGGTGTTCGCCGGCATGCCCATCGGCCTGATCACCGCCGGCCTGCTGGCGCTGGCGTTCATGGGTTTCTCCGGCATGGGTGCCAATTAGGAGGGGTTGCGGCATGTTGATCGACGTCGGCAGTCTCGCGGTGATGGGTGTGGCCCTGGGTGGCCTGCTCGGCTATGCCGCCAAGAAGCTCGCGGTCGAGGAAGACCCGCTCGAGCAGGAGCTCCAGGCCATGCTGCCCGGCTCGCAATGCGGCCAGTGCGGCTTCGTCGGCTGTTCCCAGTTCGCCGCCGCCCTGGCCAAGGGCGAGGCGCCGGTGACCGGCTGCGTTCCCGGCGGCAAGGCGCTGGCCGAATCGCTGGCCGGCAAGCTCGGCATCGATGCCGACCTGACCGGGCACGAGGACCCGGTGCCGCAATACGCCGAGATCCGCGAGGATCTGTGCATCGGCTGCCTGCGCTGCATCGCCGAATGCTCCACCGACGCCATCGTCGGCGCCCCCAAGCACATGCACACCGTGGTGCTGGACGCCTGCCACGGCTGCGGCAAGTGCTTCGCCATCTGCCCGACCGAGGCCATCAAGATGTGCACGGTGCCGGTGACCCTGGGCACCTGGCATTGGGACAAGCCCAACACCGGCGCCACCGCCTCCGCCAACGCCAACGCCAACGCCAACGCCACTGGCGTGCATTGAGGAGCCCGCGGCGATGAAGCTGTTTCCCGTCCGGGGCGGCATCCACCCCAGCTACCGCAAGGAGCGCACGGCCGAGGCGGCCATCGTGGCGCTGCCGCTGCCGGCCAGCCTCTACATCCCGCTGCAGCAGCACATCGGCGCCCCCGCCGAGCCGCTGGTGCAGGAGGGCGACCTGGTGGGCAAGGGTCAGCTGATCGCGCGCAGCGCCGGGACGGTCTCGGCGCACCTGCATGCCCCCACCTCGGGCCGCATCAAGGCCATCGCCGAAGCGCCGGCCCCGCACCCCTCGGGCCTGCCGCAGCGGACCATCGTGCTGGAGCCGGACGGCAAGGACGCATGGGCCGACACCCTGCCGGCACCGGTCCGCGATCCCTTCGCCGTCGATCCCGAGGTGATCCGCGACCGGGTCGCCGCCGCCGGCATCGTCGGCCTGGGCGGCGCCGCCTTCCCCTCGGCGATCAAGCTCAACCTGGGCACCCAGTCGCGCATCCACACCCTGCTGATCAACGGCGCCGAGTGCGAGCCCTACCTCACCTGCGACGACCGGGTGATGCGCGAGCACGCCGACGAGGTCATCGACGGCGCCCGCATCATGGCCTATGCCCTGGGCGCCGACCGCATCGTGGTCGGCATCGAGAAGAACAAGCCGCAGGCGCTGGCGTCCATGCGCGACGCCTGCGCCGCCTTCCCCAACGTCGACGTGGCGGCGGTGCCGGTGCAGTACCCGATGGGGTCCGAGCGCCATCTGACCCAGGCCATCACCGGGCTCGAGACCCCCGCCCGCCGCCTCACCGCCGAATTGGGCGTGGTGGTCCACAACGTCGGCACCGCGCGGGCCGTGCACCATGCCGTCCGCTTCGGCCGGCCGCTGACCGACCGGGTGGTGACGGTGAGCGGCGGCGCCGTCGCCGACGCCAAGAACATCCTGGTGCCGCTGGGCACCCTGGTGTCCGAGCTGATCGCCTTCTGCGGCGGCCTGACCGTGCCGCCCCGGCGTATCGTCAATGGCGGCCCGATGATGGGCCTGCCGCTGCCCAGCCTGGACGTGCCGGTGATCAAGGGCACCTGCGGCATCCTGGCGCTGACCGCCGACGAGACCAACGAGCGGCCGGCGCAGCCGTGCATCCGCTGCGGCAGTTGCGTCACCGTCTGCCCGTGCGGCCTGGTGCCGGTGGAGATGTCGGCCTACATCCGCAACGACCGCCTCGACGACGCGGTGCAGGCGGGCCTGATGGACTGCGTCTCGTGCGGCAGCTGCTCGTATGTCTGCCCGTCCTACATTCCGCTGGTCCACTACTTCAACTACGCCAAGGGCAGCGTCGCCGCCAAGGAGCGCGAGATGCGCAAGCTCGCCTCGGTGAAGACCCTGGCCGAGGCCAAGGCGATGCGCCTGGAGCGGGCCGCCCAGGCCAAGCGCGAGGCGGCCGCCCGCAAGGCGGCGGAAAAGGCGGCGGCCGAGAAGGCCGCGGCCGAGGCGGCGGCAGCGGAGACCGCGCCATGAGCAGCATCCTGATCGACAAGAGCGCCCCGTTCACCCATGCGCCCACCTCGGTGTCCCGGACCATGGTCACCGTGCTGGCGGCGCTGGTCCCGGCCACCGCCTTCGACCTGTGGCTGTTCGGCTGGCCGGCGCTGTTCCTGTTCCTGGTCACCATCGCCGCCTGCGTGGCGTTCGAGGCCGCCAGCCTGGCGCTGGGCGGCCGCACGCTGCGCCCGGCCCTGACCGACGGCTCGGCGGTGCTGACCGGCTGGCTGCTGGCCATGACCCTGCCGCCCTGGGCGCCGTGGTGGATCGGCGTGCTGGGCGCGCTGTTCGCCATCCCCCTGGCCAAGCACGCCTTCGGCGGACTGGGCCAGAACGTGTTCAACCCGGCCATGGTCGGCCGCGTGGCGCTGCTGGTGTCGTTCCCGGTGCAGATGACGCTGTTCGTGGCGCCGCAGCCGCTGTTCAGCGCCGGCGCCCCCGGGTTCGTCGATGCGCTCGGCATCACCTTCGGCAGCGGCGCGCTGGACACCATGAGCGCCGCCTCGGCCCTGGGCCACCTCAAGACCGAGCTGTCGCGCGGCATTCCGGTCAACGAGACGCTGCAGCACATGCCCGGCCTGATGGATACCGTGCTGGGCATCCGGGTCGGCAGCATGGGCGAGACCTCGGCCGTGCTGGTGCTGGCGGGCGGTCTGTTCCTGCTCGCCCGCGGCGTCATCTCGTGGCACATCCCGGTGACCGTGCTGGGCACCATCTTCGCCCTGGGCACGGTGTTCAACCTGGTCGATCCCGGCCGCTTCGCCCCCGGCAGCTTCCACCTGCTGTCGGGCGCCACCATGCTGGGCGCCTTCTTCATCGCCACCGACTACGTCACCTCGCCGGTGTCGCGGCAGGGCCAGTTGGTCTACGGCTTCGGCATCGGCCTGATGACCTGGGTCATCCGCACTTTCGCCGGCTATCCCGAGGGCATGGCCTTCGCCGTCCTGCTGCTGAACGCCATGACCCCGATCATCGACAGCCATTTCCGCCCGCGCACCTTCGGTCGCACCCGCAAGGGCGATCCCCTGCCGCTGAAGAGGGAGCCATGAGCCGCCACATCGCCATCCACGGCGTCATCCTGGGCGGCGTCTGCCTCGCCTTCGGGGCGCTGATGACCGGCGTCCACATGGTCACCGCCGAGCCCATCGCGCTGCGCGCCATCGAGGCCAAGCAGGCGTCGCTGGCCCAGGTGATTCCGGCCGCCCTGCACGACAACGATCCGTCGACCGACCACCTCACCCTGGCCCGCGCCGACGGCAAGGCCGTCACCGTCTACCGCGCCACCAAGGCCGGCAGCGTCACCGGGCTGGCCTACGAGGTCTCGGGCAGCGGCTATGCCGGCGAGATCAGGCTGATGATGGGGGTGGATGCCGAGGGCCGGCTGCTCGGCGTCAGCACCCTGTCGCACAAGGAAACGCCGGGCCTGGGCGACAAGATCGAGGCCAAGAAGAACCCCTGGATCACCCGCTTCGCCGGCCTGTCGCTGGGCGAGCCGCCGGTCGAGAAGTGGAAGGTGAAGAAGGACGGCGGCCAGTTCGACCAGTTCTCGGGGGCCACCATCACCCCGCGCGCGGTGGTGGGCGCCATTCGCGGCGGCCTGGAATTCTTCGCCGACAACAAGTCCAAGCTGCTGGAGGCGCGCTGACATGATCTACAATTACAGGCGCATCGCCCGCGACGGCATCTGGGACAACAACGGCGTGTTCGTCATGATGCTGGGCCTGTGCCCGGCCATGGCCATGAGCAACAGCGCCACCAACGGCTTCGGCATGGGGCTGGCGACGGCGCTGGTGATGACCGGTGCCAACGCCCTGGTCTCGGCGCTGCGCCATGTGGTCAGCCACGAGGTGCGGGTGCCCGCCTACATCACCATCGTCGCCGCCACGGTGACCTCGGTGGACCTGGCCATGAAGGCCTACATGCCGGCGCTCTACAACGTGCTGGGCCTGTTCATTCCGCTGATCGTCGCCAATTGCGTCCCCTTCGCCCGCATCGAGGCGTTCGCGTCCAAGTCGCCGATCCTGCCGGCCGCCGCCGATGGCCTGTTCATGGGACTGGGCTTCACCCTGGCGCTCACCGTGCTGGGCGCCTTCCGCGAGGTGCTGGGCTCGGGCACCCTGTTCGCCGACGCCTCGCTGCTGCTGGGGCCGGCCTTCAAGGCGATCGAGATGCGCCTGTTCCCCGCCGAGGCGGGCGTGCTGCTGATGATCCTGCCGCCGGGCGCGTTCATCGGCACCGGCATCCTGCTGGTCGGCAAGCGCCTGATCGATGCCCGCATGAACCGCGGCATCCAGGCCGGCACCGCCCATTGCACCGTGGAGGGCTGACGCCATGAAGGTCGGAGTGGTCTATGCCAAGCCGGGCCGCCAGGCCTGGCTGAATGTGGAAATCCCCGAGGGCGCCACCGTCCGGGACGCCATCGAGAAGTCGGGCATCCTGCGCCAGTTCCCCGAGATCGACCTGGAGACCCAGAAGGTCGGCATCTTCGGCAAGGTCTGCGAGCTGACGGCACCGCTGGAAGACGGGGCACGGGTCGAGATCTACCGCCCCATCACCTGCGACCCCAAGACGGTGCCGCGCCGGGCCAAGCCGGGAGCCGAGGCGCCGGCGGCCGAGGGGTAAGCCCCCACCCTTTGTATGACATTCGGCAAGCGTTAATACGGAGGCATTTACCTCTCCGAAGGGGTGGTGGATCGGCGCCGGCCGTGCCACCCTGACGCAATGCAGCATGACGTTTGCGACATTTCTCCGCAGGTACGTTTCCAGGGCTGGCTGACCATGGTGGTGCTGACCGCCGCCATCCTCGCCACCTTCGCCCTGCTGGCGTGGCGCGACATCGAGAACCGCTATGCCGCCGCCCGCCAGGGGCTGGACACCACCTGGTTCATCGGCCGCAACGTCGCCGAGCGCTTCCACCACATCGATCGCGAGCTTGACGCCCTGGCCCAGGCGCTGGGCGAAAGCGGCGCCGAATCCCTCGGCCGCCACGAAACCTGGGAGCGCATGGCCCACATCGTGCGCAGCACGCCGCACGTGCGCTCCATGGGACTGAGCGACGCCCTGGGACGCATCGTCCAGAGCAGCGAGAAGGAGGGCGGCTATCCCGGCATCAGCGTCGCCGACCGCGAGTACCAACGCCGGCTGCTGGCCGATCCCGGCCAGGGCGTGGTGATCATCCCGCCGTTCAAGAGCCGGATCCACGGCGAGCTGGTGGTGGGCCTGGCGCGGGCGATCCGGGGCCGCGGCGGCCGCGTCCTCGGCACCGCGGTGATCACCGTCGCTCCCAGCGCCTTCGACCTGTTCGCCAGCCTGCCCAACCTGCCCAGGGACAGCGCCATCGCCATCCACCGCCGCGACGGCATCAACCTGTTCCGCGCGCCGGTCCTGGCCGAGCAACTGGGCCAGGACCTTTCCGGCACCACCCTGTTCGCCAAGGCGCTGCCCGAATCGCCCAGCGGCTACCTGTTCACGCCGCCCAAGGGCAGCGTGGTGGACGGCACCGCCCGCCTGCTCGCCTACCGCGCACTGGACGAGTGGCCCCTGGTGGTGGTGGTGGGCATCCGCAAGGACGAGATCACCGCCGGCTGGCTGCACGACTGGGGGCGCAACGGGGTGCTGGTCGGCATGGCGCTGATCGGCTTCTCGTGGCTGGCGCTGGCGGTGCAGCGCCAGGCGACCGGCCGGCTGGAGGCCGAATTGCGGTTCAGTCGCCAGGAACTGGTCACCCGCGCCAAGGTGGAGAGCGAGTTGCGCCACTGGGCCAGCACCGACCCGCTGACCGGCATCGCCAACCGCCGCTTCTTCATCGAGTCGCTGGACCGCGAATTCGAGCGGGCGCAGCGCTACGGCCGCCCCCTGGGGGTGTTGGTGCTCGACGTCGACCTGTTCAAATCCGTCAACGACCGCTTCGGCCATGCCGCCGGCGACGAGGCGCTGAAGATCATCACCCGGGTGTCGGTGGACTGCCTGCGCGAGTCCGATCTGCTCGGCCGCCTGGGCGGCGAGGAATTCGGGGTGCTGCTGCCCGAGACCGGGCTGGCCGGCACCAGCGAGACCGCAGAACGGCTGCGCGCCGCCGTGGCGGCGGCGACCTTCATTGTCGACGGCGAGGCACGGCCGCTGTCGGTCAGCATCGGCTGCGCCGTCCTGGACGGCGATGCCGACCTCGACCGGCTGCTGGCACGCGCCGACAAGGCGCTCTATCGGGCAAAGGCAGGCGGGCGCAATCAGGTGACGGTTGAGCCGCCCGATCCCCACCCGCCGCACTGATGCCCACCCGTACTGATGTATGTCAAAGCCATGCCTGGACGATGCTGCTAAGGTGGTCGCCATAAAGACCTAACGCGGGGGAAGTATCCATGGTCCTCGACACCGACGCCATCATCGCTCTCGGTTTCATGGTCAGCATTCTGGTGGTCACCGGCGCGCTGGCCTATTTCGTCGTCACCCGCCTGAAGCGCTAAGGCTTCCCGGCGCACCAGCGCCGGTCCAAGCGAGCGAGCGACCGTCGGCGAACGTGCTTCCGGGCAACCGGAATGGCGTTACCGGGGGTTGTTTGCGCTTTAGAATATCTAGCCTGAAATCTGCAACACCCTCCGTCGTCATGGCCGGGCTTGACCCA
>NZ_CACVCG010000100.1 GCF_902729435.1 Magnetospirillum sp. UT-4 | reverse complement strand
TGCCGTGCTATGCTTCCCGCCATGGACGCGCTCGGCCTTCGCATCGGCATCGACCTCGGCGGCACCAAGACCGAGGCCATCGCGCTGGACCGCGCGTCCGGCGCCGAGCTGGCGCGCCGCCGGGTGGCCACCGAGCGCGGGTCCTACGGGGGCACCGTCCGCACCATCCGCGCCCTGGTCGAGGGACTGGAGGCCGAGCTGGGGCGCCGCGGCAGCGTCGGCATCGGCATCCCGGGCACCATCAGTCCGGCCACCGGCCTGGTCAAGAACGCCAATTCCACCTGGCTGATCGGCAAGCCGTTCGACCGCGACCTGTCCGAGGCGCTGGCCCGGCCGGTGCGGCTGGCCAACGACGCCGACTGCTTCGCCCTGTCCGAGGCCACCGATGGTGCCGGCGCCGGGGCGGCGACTTTGTTCGGAGTGATCCTGGGCACCGGGGTGGGCGCCGGCATCGTGGTGCACGGCCGCCCGCTGGCCGGCCCCAACGCCATCGCCGGCGAATGGGGCCACAACCCCCTGCCCGCCCCGCAGCCCGACGAGCTGCCGGGGCCGCCCTGCTATTGCGGCCGGGCGGGATGCGTCGAAACCTTCCTGTGCGGTCCGGCGCTGGAACGCCAGTACGGCGGCGGCGTCTCCGCCGCCGACATCGTCGCCCGCGCCGAGGCCGGCGACGACCACGCCGCGGCGGTGCTGGCCCGCTACGAGGACCGCCTGGCCCGCGCCCTGGCCGCAATCATCAACATCCTCGACCCCGAGGTCATCGTGCTGGGCGGCGGGCTCGGCAACATCGCCCGCTTGTATGCGAACGTGCCGCGCCTGTGGGGCGCCCATGTCTTCTCGGACACCGTCGCCACCCGCCTGGCACCGCCGGTCCACGGCGATTCGTCGGGCGTACGCGGCGCGGCGTGGCTGTGGCCGGGGTGATGGATCACCTCAGGCGAATAGTCATGGCAACACACATGAACGCAGATTGGCGAAGATCAACGCAGATGCCATCTACCATCTGAGTCCATCTGTGCGCGCCGTCAGGCGCCTGCGTTCATCTGGGTAGTTCCATTGATCCGATGGCCAGCCGCATCTAGAGTAGCCGCCTCGACGGCGATCAAATGGGCGAGCCGCTGGCGCCGGGGCGGAGTTGCATTTCCTGCCGCCCTACAGCCCCGACTTCAGAACGCAGCTTCTCATCCATGACTGACGTGTCTTCCCCAGCACGGTGAACCCCGAGAAGGCACGCAACAACATACGCAAAGCGTTCGCAACGGCAAACCGGTGCCGGACATCAAGCCGGAGTACCTACGGAAGGCATTTGCGACGTGGCATGGCGAACAGGGGCTTCACCCCCGCGTGCTTCAGGCGCTCATGGGTCACGCCCTCGGCTCGACCGTGACCGACCGCCACTACATCAAACCCCAGGAAGAGGCTATGCGCGCCGCCGTCGTGCGCATGCTGCCCGCCGACGAACGCAACAAGACCGGCTCGTGACCGCCCTCATGGCAATATCTGGCAAAAGGCAACAGACGGACCCCTTCCGTTCTCATCGGGACGCGGCCATCCCCTCCACAAAGGGGGTTGCCCAGACCCGCAGAAATCCAGTATTGTCCGCCCCTCTCCGATCGTCCGTGATCGCATGCGCAGCCGTAGCTCAGCTGGATAGAGCGCTGCCCTCCGAAGGCTCCCGCCAGTGTAAATTCCATAGACCAAGAAATCCTGGCGGCCTGCGACTTTCCCGTTTCACCACTTAATCTGCCAGTGGCGGGAATATCACTCGCGGCACAAACCCGGCGCATCCGCTGGACTTACCCTTGGCCCCTGATGTTTCCCGTCCAAGAATTGACTCATCGAAATTGACCGATGAGGACAGTTGATATGGCTACGATCAGAAAACTTCGTGGACGTTGGCAGGCGATGGTGCGTCGCAAGGGCATCAAGCCACGCTCGAAAAGCTTCGATAGGAAAAACGACGCCGAGAAATGGGCGCGCGATCTTGAGGCCGAGATTGATCGGTGCGCCTATCTCCCCGATACAAAGCCGGCCGAGACTTTGACGCTGTCGAAGCTGATGACCCGCTATCTTGCTGAAGTCACGCCGACCAAGCGCGGCGCCGCCGTCGAGACCACCCGCATCAGGGCCATGCTCAAGAGGGACATCATGCACCGGACCCTGGCCTTGTTGACCAGTGCAGACCTATGCGCGTACCGGGATGAACGCCTGAAGGCTGTCGCCGCCGCAACGGTGGTGCGGGAAATCAACACCATCAGCCACGCCCTGGACACAGCGATGAAAGACTGGGGCATCTATCTTCCCATGAACCCCTGCAAGTTGGTGCGTCGCCCTGCGGTGAGCCGAGGTCGGGATCGACGTCTCGAAGGTGACGAAGAGCAGCGTCTGATGGCCGCGTGCGAGCGCGGTCGCATCACGTGGCTCAAGCCCATGGTGGTGCTCGCCATCGAAACCGGGATGCGTCGGGGGGAGCTGCTGTCGATGCGATGGGATGAGATCGATCTTGATAGGCGTGTCGTTCACCTGCCCATCACCAAGAACGGTTCGAGCCGCGATGTCCCGCTGTCGTCGGTCGCGGTAGCAACCCTGAAGGGCTTGCATGATGGTCCAGACCGCCACCCTGACGTCGTGTTCAGTGTCAGCCCCAATGCGGTTCGGTTGGCTTGGGAGCGGTTGCGTACCCGTGCCGGTCTCCGGGATATGAATTTCCATGACCTCCGTCACGAAGGGGTCTCGCGCCTGTTCGAGAAGGGGTTCGATGTCATGGAGGTCAGCGCAATCTCGGGTCACAAGACGCTGAGCATGTTGAAGCGCTACACCCACCTGCGAGCCGAGGACCTCGCACTGCGGCTCGGGTGAACCAGGACAGATCAAAGACCCCGCCCCGTCGGTGGGCGGGGTGTCCTGCTTCAATGAGCGAAGTCCTAGGAAATGGTGGTACACACGACCCGGATCGCGATTCAGCCGCGCTGTTCGACAGGGCGTCCTTGGATGAGGGACAGTCAGCACAACACCATTGTTTTAATGGTATTGTGCGATGTCGGAGAATATCTCCTGGGCCTTGTCGAACACGCTCCGCGAGCGGGATATAGGTTTTGCACCGAGAGCTGTACGGGTGGCGTCAATATCCTTACCCATGTAGCTGGCCCAGCCGAAGACGCCATATCGTCCGCCGCATTCGGCTTCCCAGTTGGGCGGCTTGACCTCAACCGAGATGCAGTCATACAGAAACCGCTCGCTCTGATTGCCATTCACCTTGCGTCGGTCGCCCACAATCCTCTTGAGACCGGTCTGGATTTCGCCGGCAGCAAGCCCTTTGGCGGCAACCAGCCCATGGATATGGAGCCGACCCTGCTTGTCCATTTCCGCGACGAAGACATAGGGGATGCCGGGCAGATGAAGACGAAATCGTTGGGCAAGGTACCGTACCGCATGCACCTCAGCATCGTTCATCATGTCCTGGGCCGTACAGGTGAAGATCAGGGTGAAAACCAGCGGTTCTCCCAACTCTCGGATCGCCTGGGCGTAGATCCAAAGCCGGGTCGCTGCGTCGGCGTCCCGCCAGCGACGTGGAATGTTGACGGCCTTTCCCGGATCGGAGGTCATGCCTATCCCGTGGTGAAGAATGAGAACGTAAGAGAACTCCAGATATATAACATATAACCAAGACGACAATTTCGGAAGATGCCCGGACCTGCACCAGGCCAGAGCTTTGCCGCGACTGCGGTTCGATGGTTTTGGCGCAATCCGTCAGCCGGGAGATATTCTAGGGGATCGCATGATCACACCGTCGGCGCCCTGCCGTCGAAATCCTCCTTGCAGTGGCCAAATTGACTGGGGCGCTCTCGGTCACGGCAATGGTGCTGGCCGCCAATCCGGCGGTCGCTGGCGTGGTGCGGACGTGGGGCCGCTACCGTAGAGCGCTTTCAAGCAAACGTCAGCCAGAAGCCGCCTGGGGCGTTTCCGTGATGGTCGCCACCGCCAGCCTACGAGCACGCTCGCGGACACGCTGAACGGAAATTGCCTTCCACATTCCACCTCTGGCTGTCTTATAGCCCTGGTCGTTGAGCCTTTTCGCTATTTCGGCATTCCCGACATCACGGCCAACCTCGAACAGGATGGCATCTATTAATGATTCGGTCCGTCGCGCGGAATCATCCGAATGGCGCTGACGTACCCTCTCAGCCGCCTGGAGTGCCCGCTGGGTTGGATTCCGATCCGGAATCGCCTGTGGTTTGCCGAATTTCCGGCCCCGCTTGGATGCCAGCGCGTTGATCAGCAGTCCCGTTCGACGGTCCTCACTCATGTCCTGAAGGCACTGAATCAATTTGCCATCGTAGACCTTGATCGGTAGCGCGCAAAGGTCACGAAGACAGGCCATGGCCTTGTCCTGGTCGGCGATGAGCCCCAGCATCTTGAAAAGATCGTACACAACCAAAGCGGCATCTTTTTCGATTGCCTGCGCAACGGCGTTTCGAAACGGTGGACGAAGGAACAAATTGACCTCAGCGCTGGTGTACCGGTCCCAGTGCCGCTCCAGCATGTTCATTTTTTTGGCGGATAGGGTGCGGGCTATACCGCCGACGATTTCCATCGCAGCCCGTGACTCGGGAAGTCCCCCAACCGGTGCGGGGCCTCGAATGGCACCATACCCTACGGCTTTCATCGCCGGACCTCTCCCTCGTTCTCTCAACGTCGCGCCTTGCGCCCCTTTGGCAGCGTCGGTGGTGGCTCTTCACCGTCACGGGGCCGCACGAAAAATTCTTGAACATCCGCCCCAACGGCAAGCGCGATACGCTCCAACACTGCCACGGTAGGATTTTCAAGACCGCGCTCAAGCCGGGACACATAGGTTCGGTCAATCTCAGCATCGACCGCCAACGCCTCCTGTGACAGCCCTCGTTGAACACGAAGTCGCCTCAAATTCCAAGCTACGAGCGCCTGAACATCCATATGCCCAGGCGACCACCTTGAGGACCATTAAACCACGTAGTATAGTCCTCATATTAACGCGATCATGGAAGGGACGCCATGGATACGAGGTTCGCTCTCGCTGGGGCCATCGCATTCCTTAGCCCGTCCTA
>NZ_CACVCG010000099.1 GCF_902729435.1 Magnetospirillum sp. UT-4 | reverse complement strand
TGGGCCGCCGGGGATTGGCCTACATGGTGACTGCGTCGCAGGCCTGGCGGTGCAGCTTCAGGGTCTTGCACAGCTTGCGGGCGGCGTCCTTGCCGGCCAGCGGCCCGGCGACCACCCGCCAGCGGCCGTCCTTGTCGCTTTTGCGCATGATGGCGTCGAGCTTGCCCAGTTCCTCGGGGAACTTGGCCTTGATGCGGTCCCAGGTCGCCCGCGCGTCCTCCTCGCTCTTGGCCGAGGCCAGCGACACCCCCCAGCCCTTGCCGGCCGCGGTCGCGGCCGCAGCGGGTTTGCCGCCGCCGCCGCTGCCGCTTCCGGCCGGGCGCAGGCCGGTGGCGGTGCCGGCGACGCGCTGGCTGCTCTGGACGCTGTCGAAGGCCTTCTCCAGCGCATCCTTTTCGCGCCTGGCCTCGTCGGCGGTCACCAGGCCGGCGACGCGCATCCGTTCGACGCGGCCGACCGCCTGGCCGGCCTCGATCAGGTCGGCGGGCGGCAGCGACGCCACCTCGCGCTTGCGCGGCTTGTCGGGGAGCAGGCCGTCGAGGATGGCGCTGCGCTCGGCGGCATGTTCCGCCACCGTCATGCCGCGCGCTTCCAGCGTCTGGCCGAGCGCGCGCAGCCTGGTCGCCACCGCCTCGTCCGGCGGGATCGGGCGTTCCAGGCCGATGGCCGGCACCGGCTGGGTCATCGGCAGCAGGGCGCCGACATTGGCGGCGCGGCGCTTGTTGAATTCGTCCTGGGTGATCAGCCCGTCGTCGAGCAGGCGCTTGAGGATGCGGAAACGTCCGGCGACGTTGGCCTCGGCATCACCGATGCGACCGGGTGCGGGCGTCACGGACGCGCCGACGGGGTCGAGCGGGCCGGTCGCCACCATCGGCCGTCCGGGCAGCGGCGGCGGCGCGCGATCGACCACCGGCAGCGGCGGCGCCCCGATCATCGACTGGGTCGGGGGCACCCCGGACTGGGCGGTGCTGCGGGGCACGTTGCGCCCGGTGAGCTTGTCGACCACCGCCATGTTGGCCCGCGCGATGTCGATCAGAGACCGCGGCTGGGCAACGCCGGTATCGCCGGTGGTGACGATGGAGCCGGGATACTGGTTGCTGATGATGACCTCGTAGTACTGGCGGGCGAGCTCGTAGCGCCCCATCCCCTGATAGGCCAGCCCGGCCACCAGCAGCGCCACCGGATCCTTGGAATTGTAGCGCAGCGCCCGCATGGCGTGGGCCTCGGCGCCGGAATAGTCGCCCTTGGTCAGGGCGCTCATGGCGCGGTCGGTGGCCTGCTGGTTGAACACGCCGCCGACGGTGTTGCCGGTTCCCTGGGGATCCATCATGGCCGCGCACCCGGCCAGCGCCACCACCGCCACCATGGTGGCCGCGCTGCTTCCCAAACGACGAATACGGCTCATGCTGTCCCCCGCCTCGCGTGCCATGCACCCAGGAAATGCCGTCGAGCATGCCCGCAAAGCGGTTCATTCTTTCTTAATGACGGGCGCGGCACCGAACCGGGTGGTATAAGGAGAGGCCGACCGGGGAACGCAGATGGACGCCAAGGAACTGGAACTCAAGCTGGTGACCGACGCTGCCGGGCTGGAGCGGATCAGGCGCCATCCGCTGGTGCGCGAACACCGGCAGGAGCGCCCCACCACCGCCCGCCTGGACTCGACCTATTACGACACCGCCGACCGCAGCCTTGCTGCCGCCGGCATCACCGTGCGCCTGCGCCGCGCCGGGGCGCGCCGGCTGCAGACGGTGAAGACCGCCGGCACGCGGGCCGCCGGGCTGTTCCGCCGCCGCGAATGGGAGGCGCCGGTGGCCACCAACGGTCCCGACCCGACGCTGCTGCGCGCCACCGGGCTCGACGCCCTGGCCGCCCCCGACCTGAGCGAGCGTCTGGTCCCGGTCTTCACCACCCGCATCAGGCGCACCGCCTATCGGCTGGCCGGCGAGGGCTGGGAGGTGGAACTGGCCCTCGACCACGGCGAGGTGGTGGCGGGCGACCGCAGCGCGCCGCTGTTCGAGGCCGAACTGGAATTGCTGGCGGGCCAGCCGGCCGAGCTCTACCGCATCGCCGACCGGCTGCTGGAGGCGGTGCCGGCCCGCCTATCGACCCGCTCCAAGTCCGACCGCGGCTTCGCCCTGGCGGCGGGCACCATTCCGGCCCCGGTGAAATCCCGGCCGGTGCCGCTGGCCGCCGACCAGACCCTGGCCGAGTCCTTCCGCGCCATCGCCCGCAACTGCCTGGAGCACCTTCTCGCCAACGAGGCCAGCCTGAGCGAGGCGCACGACCCCGAGGCGGTCCACCAGATGCGGGTTGCGCTGCGCCGCCTGCGCTCGGCACTCAAGGTGTTCCGGCCGCTGCTGGTCGATCCGGCCCTGGCCGAGGTGGTGGCGGAACTGCGCTGGCTGCTCGCCCATCTCGGGCCGGCCCGCGACGGCGACGTGTTCCTGGCCGAAATCATCGACCCGGTAATGGAGCGCCATCCCGAACTGGCCAGCCTGGCCGAGACCCGCGCGGCGTGGAAGCAGGTCCGCGACCGCGACTTCGCCGCCGCCCTGGAGGCGGTGGCCGAAAACCGTTTCACCCGGCTGCTGCTGGCGCTGGGGGCCTGGGTCGAGACCGGCGCCTGGAGCGGCAACCCGGCTCTGGCGGAACCGGTGGGGCCGTTCGCCGTCAAGGTGCTGGCCAAGAGCCACCGCAAGATGCTGAAGGCCGGCGGCAAGACCCTGGCTGCCCTGACGCCCGAGCAGCGCCACCAGGTCCGCATCCTCGGCAAGCAGCTGCGCTATGCCGGCGAGTTCTTCGCTCCGCTGTACGGCGCCAAGGCGGCGCGGCCCTTCCTGTCCGCCCTTGCCGAGCTGCAGGACCAGTTGGGCGAGCTCAACGACATCGCGGTGGCGGGACCGAAGCTGGCCGCCAGCCACCACCAGGGGCCGCTGGCCTGGGCCGCCGGCCTGGTCGCCGGCTGGCACGAGGCACGCCGCCCCGACCTGCTGAAAGGCGCCGACCGGGCCTGGAAGCGGCTGCGCAAACTCGACCCGTTCTGGTCCTGAGCACCTCTTCACCCCCTATTGCCGGGCGGGTGGCTAACCTTTAGTTTAGAGTGGCGTCAGGGATAGGGGCGATGCGGCGGATACTGTCAGGCGTACTGGCGGCGACTTGGTGCGTGATGGTGGCGGCGTCCGCCGTCGCCGCCGAGCGGCCGTCGCTGCTGTTCGTCTCGTCCTTCAACAAGGACCTGCCGGCCCAGCAGGCGCTGGAACGCGGCCTGACCCAGGCGCTGGGACCGGGGGGCGCCGACGTCCATACCGAATTCCTCGACAGCCCGCGCATCCCCGCCAAGGTTGCCGCCGACGCCTTCTCCGCGGTGGTGGAGCGCAAATATGCCTCCATGCACTTCGACGCCGTGGTCGCGTGGACCGGCCCGGCGGCGCGGGCGGTGGCGCGCGAGCGGGCCAGGCTGGGCGGCGCGCGGATGATCTTCGTCGAGATCCCCCGCGCCACCCTGGCCGAGGTGGTCGATCCGGCGGCGGCGGATATCGTCGTCACGCTGGGCGTCGACTACCGCAAATCGGTCACCCAGGCCCTGCGCCTGTCGCGGGCGGAGCGTCTGGTGGTGGTCGGCGACAACGCCCCCGGCCTCGCCGCCGAGCGCGTTTCCCAGTTCCGCGAGGCGCTGGCGGCCGAGGCGCCGCGTCTGCCGGTGGAGGACCTGACCGGCCGCCCGCTGGATCAGGTGGTGGAGCGGGTGGCGCAATTGCCGCCGCGATCGGCGATCTTCTACCTGCTGACCTTCTCGGACGAGCGCGGCGCCCCGATCACGCCGTTCGAGGTGGCGCAGCGCATCTCCGCCGCCGCCACCGCCCCGGTCTTCTCGGCCTGGGAATCCCTGATGGGCAGCGGTGTGGTGGGCGGCGCGCTGCTCAGCCAGGAAACCGCCGGACGCCAGATCGGCGAGGCGGTGGCGGCCATCGCCAGGGGCGACCGGCCGCTCCCGCCCGGCGAGGCCATCCGCAACATCTTTGACTGGCGGCAGTTGCAGCGATGGAAGATTCCCGCCGCGTCGCTGCCTGCCGACGCCCGCGTCCTAGGCCGTCCGCCCGAATTGCTGGATCAGTACGGCACTGAAATCGCGCTTGCCGCCTGCGCCTTCGCCGCCCTGGCGATCCTCGCCGCGCTGCTGGCCCGCGCCCTGCACGGACGCAACCGCGCCCTCGCCGCCCTGGCCGAGGAACGTGCCTCGCTGGCGCGCAAGGTGCAGGAGCGGACGGGCCAATTGTCGGCCGCCGCCCGCGACCTGGAACGCTCCAATTCCGAACTCGAGCAATTCGCCTATGCCGCGTCGCACGATCTGCGCCAGCCGCTGCGGATGGTGGCCGGCTATGTCGGCCTGATCGGCAAGCGGCTGGGACCCGAGGCCGATGCCGACCTGGCCGAGTACATGGCGTTCGCCACCAACGGCGCGCGCCGCATGGATGCCATGATCAACGGCCTGCTGGAATATTCGCGGGTCGGCCGCACCGGCGACCCGCCCGAGCGGATCGGCCTCGCCGAGGTGATCGCCGAGGCGAAGGAGAACCTCCAGCTCGCCCTGGCCGAACGCGGCGCCGAGGTGACGGTGGCCGGGGACCTGCCGGCGGTAACGGTGCGGCGCGCCGAGATGGTGCGCCTGTTCCAGAACCTGATCGACAACGCGACCAAGTTCGTGCCCGCCGACCGCCCGCCCCGTATCACCGTCACCTGGACGGCGGACGACCAGGCGCTGCGGGTCAGCGTGGCCGATAACGGCATCGGCATTCCGCCCGACCAGCGCGAGCGCCTGTTCGGCGTGTTCCAGCGCCTGGTGACCAGCGAGCAGTACGAAGGCACCGGAATCGGCCTCGCCCTCTGCCGCAAGATCGCCGCCCATCACGGCGGACACATCGAAGTCGGCGACGCCCCCGGCGGCGGCAGCGTCTTCACCATCGAGCTGCCGCTCAACCGCGCAGGTTAATCGCTTCCCTCGGTCTCCGCATCCGTGCGCTTGCCGTCCAGTTCGGCCGCCGCCTTCTCGGCGCGGCGGCGCTCGGCCTCCCTCTCGGCCCTGGTCCGGCCGAAGGCGGTGCGGTTGATGGCGGCCGTCCGTTCGGCCTCCTGCTTGGCCTTGGCCTTGCGCCAGCGATTGAGGTTGACGATTTCCGCCATGGACCGGCCCTCCGACAAGGCGCCCAGTCTAGCGCGTCCGGCAAGGCGATGAACAGGCGCCCGTCGGACCCGGGTCAGGAAAATGCGATTCACCCTTGCGCCCGTCGCCGCAGCCTGTTATATCCCCGGCCCTCACGACGACGCGGGTGTAGCTCAGTTGGTTAGAGCGCCGGCCTGTCACGCCGGAGGTCGCGGGTTCGAGCCCCGTCACTCGCGCCATTCTCCCCTTCCTGGACCATGCCGGGATGCGGGCGATGGCAGCAAGACCCGACCGTCGTTGAGAAGCCAGTCTGGCACAAATCCGTCACAACGGAGGCCAGAACCGTGGCGACAATCCGATCCCGTGGCGACCGTTGGCAGGCCCTCGTCCGTCGTCGTGGTGCCCCGCCCCTCTCCCGCACGTTCGACAGGAAATCCGAAGCCCAGAAATGGGCACGAATGGGGGTGTTGCTCGAACCCACCCGGAACTCGATCTCGAAGGGCGCGCCTTCCGCCTTCATCTTGCGCCGGATAATCTCGGCGCGGGCCAGCAGGCGCATCAGGCGCTGGGCCTGCTGGAGGGTCAGGAGGCGCAGCGGGTAATGGATCATGGCGCTGATGCCACGATGCTTACCGCGCAGCCGGTCGAAGAACAGCGTGAAGATCAGGATGCCGAAGAAGGCCTCGGACTTGCCGCCACCCGTGCTCATGTAGAGCAGGGTCGCCTTGTCCTCGTCGTAGTCCTCGCGGAAATACCCCTCGAACTCGGGCATTCGGGACGCAATGGTCGGTATGTGGGCGAGGACGAAGGCCAGCTGGAACAGGCGCCAGCTGGGGTTGTCCATCTTGGCGGCCTTCAGAAAGGAGGCGTTGGTAGCCAGCCAGGCCCGATACGGGATGCCTTCACGGCAAGTCGCGTTTTTGCGATAAGCCTCTTGGCTCACCTTCAGCAGCTGGATGCCAAGACGGATTCGCGCCTGTTCTTCGTTCCAGGCCGTCAGGTCGCCATGGTAGCGCACCTCTTCCCGGCTGATCTCCTCAGGCCGAGGCATGGTCCCTGTATCGAACAGACCATTTGCTTTGAT
>NZ_CACVCG010000098.1 GCF_902729435.1 Magnetospirillum sp. UT-4 | reverse complement strand
AGAATTAAACCGGACAGAAGTGGGCTTGACCCGGGCATCCGCGTGGTGTCACCTAACTCACTGTTTCAGAATGTTTTCTGGCGGATCCACGGGGACCCCCGGGTCAAGCCCGGGGGTGACGGTGAGGGTGGTGCGGTCCAGGCGACCGCCCGCTCACGCCGCTGCCGCCGCCGGCACCGTGCGGATGAGGTGATCGAAGGCCGAGAGCGAGGCCTTGGCGCCATCGCCCATGGCGATGATGATCTGCTTGTAGGGCACCGTGGTGGCGTCGCCGGCGGCGAAAACGCCGGGCAGCGAGGTGCGGCCGGCGGCATCGATCTCGATCTCGCCGCGCGGCGACAGGGCCAGGGTGCCCTTCAGCCATTCGGTGTTGGGCACCAGGCCGATCTGCACGAAGATGCCGTCCAGCTCGACCCGGTGCGCCGCGCCCGACTCGCGCTCCTTGTAGGCCAGGCCGGTGACCCTGGCGCCGTCGCCCAGCACCTCCGTGGTCTGGGCCGAGACGATGACGGTGACGTTGGGCAGGCTGTTCAGCTTGGCCTGCAGCACCGCATCGGCGCGCAGTCTGGCGTCGAACTCGATCAGGGTGACGTGGGCGACGATGCCGGCCAGGTCGATGGCCGCCTCAACGCCGGAATTGCCGCCGCCGATCACCGCCACCCGCTTGCCCTTGAACAGCGGGCCGTCGCAATGGGGGCAGAAGGCGACGCCCTTGTTGCGGTAGTCGTTCTCGCCGGGCACGTTCATGGTGCGCCAGCGCGCTCCCGTGGACAGGATCACCGAGCGCGCCTTCAAGGTGGCGCCGCCGGCCAGCCGGACCTGGATCAGCCCGCCGGGCTCGGTGGCCGGGATCAGCTCCTCGGCCTTCTGCAGGTTCATGATGTCGACGTCGTAGCCGCGCACATGGGCCTCCAGCGCCGCGCCCAGCTTCGGCCCCTCGGTGTGGGGGACCGAGATGAAGTTCTCGATGGCCATGGTGTCGAGCACCTGGCCGCCGAAACGCTCGGCGGCGATGCCGGTGCGCAGGCCCTTGCGGGCGGCATAGACCGCCGCCGCGGCGCCGGCCGGGCCACCGCCCACCACCAGCACGTCGAAGGCGTCCTTGGCCTTGATGCGCTCGGCGTCGCGGGCGGCGGCGCCGGTGTCGAGCAGGGCCAGGATCTGCTCCAGACCCATGCGGCCCTGGCCGAACGGCTGGCCGTTGAGGTAGATGGCCGGCACCGCCATCACCTGGCGTGCCTCGACCTCGTCCTGGAACAGGGCGCCGTCGATGGCGACGTGGCGGATCTTCGGGTTGAGCGCCGCCATCAGGTTCAGCGCCTGCACCACGTCGGGGCAGTTCTGGCACGACAGCGAGAAATAGGTCTCGAAGTGGAACTCGCCGTCGAGGGAACGGATCTGCTCCAGCACCTCGGGCGTTTCCTTGGGCGGGTGGCCGCCTACCTGCAGGAGCGCCAGGATCAGCGAGTTGAACTCGTGCCCCAGCGGCAGCCCGGCGAAGCGCACCGAGACGTCGGCATCGGCGCGGGTGACGGCGAACGAGGGCTTGCGGGCGTCCGAGCCGGTCTCCACCAGGGTGATGCTGTCCGACAGGGCCGCGATCTCGCCGAGCAGCTCGCGCATCTCCTGCGACGACGCGCCCTCGTCGAGCGAGGCCACCAGTGCGATCGGATGCTGGATCCGCTCGAAATAGGCCTTCAGCTGGTCCTTGACGTTCTGCTCCAACATGGTGGTGACTCCCCTGGGTTTGCGGGTTGGGTGGCGGGCGTCCCCACCCCGCCGCCCCGCGGATGCGGGACGACGGGGGCCGGGGGGCCGGGGGGGGGTCTCAGGTCAGATCTTGCCGACCAGGTCCAGCGACGGGGCGAGGGTCTTCTCGCCTTCCTTCCACTTGGCGGGGCAGACCTCGCCGGGATGGGCGGCCACGTACTGGGCGGCCTTGACCTTGCGCAGCAGTTCCTTGGCGTCGCGCCCGACGCCGCCCGAGGTGACCTCGACGATCTGGATGCGGCCATTGGGATCGACCACGAAGGTGCCGCGGTCGGCCAGGCCGGCTTCCTCGATCATCACCTCGAAGTTGCGGCAGATGGTGCCGGTCGGGTCGCCGACCATGGTGTAGCCGATCTTCTTGATGGCCGGCGAGGTGTCGTGCCAGGCCTTGTGGCAGAAATGGGTGTCGGTGGAGACGCTGTAGATCTCGACGCCCATCTTCTGGAACTCGGCGTAGTTGTCGGCCAGGTCCTCGAGCTCGGTCGGGCACACGAAGGTGAAGTCGGCCGGATAGAAGAACACCACGGACCACTTGCCCTTGAGGTCGGAATCGGTGACGGTGACGAACTTGCCGTTCTTGAAGGCGTCGGCCTTGAAGGGCTTGATCTCGGTGTTGATCAGGGACATTGGCTGCTCCATCGGGTTGGCGATTGCGATGGGCACATCCTACGCAGGGGCAATCCAGCGCGGAAACCGATTATTCCGGATTTAGAAATCGAGAGGGGCGATTAATGCCGGGGGCTGATCTTCCCCCTCGCCCGCCTGCGGGAGAGGGGGCGAGCGTCAGCGAGCGGGGGAGAGGGCGGCGCGTGTCCACGCGCCCAAGAATTGGACATACCAGGGATTTTCGCTGTCGCGAGGCGCACCTGACGGTGCGCGCCCTCTCCCTCCCGTCGCTGGCGCGACGGGCCCCTCCCTCTCCCGCGGGCGGGCGAGGGGACTCTGCGGAAGGCGCCGCCTTACGACGCCAGGCGGCCCAGCGCAACGTTCTGCTTGAACAGCTGGGCCATCAGGGCGGAGATGCGCTTGGACATGCGGCAGTCGCCGCCGCAATTGCCGTAGCGGGCGCAGGCGACGGCGCGCGACAGGGTCTCGAAGCCCGGGGCGAGCGCGCATCCGGCAAAGATGGCCGCCTCGACCTCGTCGAGGGCGGCGGCGTGGATGCACCTGTGGTCGCCCGTCTGCATTCCCCCAACTCACCGCGCTATGCTTGTCAAACGGTCAGGAAAGCATAGCGTCGGCATCGGGGAAACGCCATCGGGGAAACGCCATCGGGTGATCGGCCGATCATACCGAGGATGTAGCCGGCAAGGCTTCAGTTGGACTGCTTCGGCCGAACGTGGTCCAGGGCCTGCAGCAATCCTTTGCACACCCGCCAGATCGAGCCGGTGCCGATATAGATTTCCTTGGGATCGGTCATGTCGCCGATCTGGAAGACATAGCCGTTGGCGACGACGTTGAGCGACACCATGACGTAGTCGGACAAAAGATGGCCCGATTGCGCCCGGTAGACGCCGTCCACCAGCTTGCGCGAGAAGTCGACGGCGTCCTCGACGTTGAGCTTGAACAGGTGATGCTGGGCCTTGCCGTTGTTGAAGGCGAACACGCCCTCGAACGACAGCCCGGACTCGAAGGCGACGACCTTCAACTGCAGCAGGCTCTTGCCGGCCGGGAAGACGAAGGCGCGCTCGTCCAGGTCGATGTTGACGACGGCGATGGGTTGCTGGGCGTGGACCTCGATCATGGTCGGATTCTACACCTGCCGTCGCCCTGCACAAGGGGGGGGCGATACAAGGGCGCGGCGTTCACGCCTGGGCCTGGTGGCGCAGCAATTGCGCCAGGCGCAGGCGCAGGACCTTGGGGGCGATCGGCTTGTGCAGCATGGCGAAGCCGCTGTCGTGAATCTCGGCGATGCGCTCCTTGGCGGTGTCGCCGGTCAGCACCAGGGTGGGGAAGGGGCGTCCCGACTGGCGGTGCATTTCCCGGGCGGTGGCGGTTCCGGTCAGGCCGCGGCCCAGGCGGTGGTCGAGCAGCAGGGCGTCGAAGCTCCAGTCCAGGGCGGCTGCCACGGCCAGCGCGTCCTCGCCGGTAGGCACGGCGACGGTGCGGTAGCCCCAGTCGGCCAGCATCATCTCGAGCGAATTGCGCAACGAATCGTCGTCCTCGACCACCAGCAGGCGGCCGGGGCAGTCGGCGACCGGTTGCGGGGCGGCCTCGGCCTGCGGCTGCTCGTGGTCCAGCGGCAGCAGGAGCGAGAAGCGCGAGCCGCGCCCGGGCTGCGAGGCCAGGCGCACCTCGGCCCCGAGCAGGCCGGCGACGCGGGCGACGATGGCCAGGCCCAGCCCGAGGCCCTGGCCGCGGTCGCGGCCGGGGCGGTCGAGCTGGTGGAATTCCTCGAAGATTTCCGAATGCTTGTCGGCGGGTATGCCGATGCCGCTGTCGACCACCTCGATGGCGGCGCGGTCGCCGCGCCGGCGCACTCCGATCAGCACGCCGCCGGCCGGGGTGTAGCGCAGGGCGTTCTCGACCAGGTTGCGCAGCGCCTGTTCCAGCAGCGAGGAATCGCTGCGGACCCGCAAGGGGCGCGCCACCCGGCGCAGCCGCAGGCCCTTGTCGCGGGCGGCGGCGGAATATTCGTCGGCCAGGCGGGCGACCAGGCCGCCAAGGTCGATTCCCTCCATCAGCGGGGTCACCACGCCGGCGTCCAGGCGCGACATGTCGAGGATGCCGGTCAGCAGGCCGTTCAGCCCGTCCACCGCCGTCTTCATCATCTCGACCGCCTGGGCCGCCTTGGGCTGGCCGGCGACCTGATGCTCGACGCTGGCCAGAACCAGCAGCAGGGTCTGCACCGGCTGGCGCAGATCGTGGCTGGCGGCGGCCAGGAACTTGGACTTGGCCAGGCTGGCGCGGTCGGCCTCGGCCTTGGCGGCCCAGATTTCGGCCTCGGCCCGGGTCAGGGCGCTCATGTCGGAATCCATGCAGAACAGCACCGGCGGATGCCCCGGGACCTCGACCACGCTGTGGCTGGAATAGATCGGCAGGCGGCGCCCGCTCTTGTGCAGCAGGTCCAGCCGTCCCGGCGGGATGCCCTGCCCGGTGGCGAACATCTCGGCGATGGCCTCGCGCACGCCGTCACGCATCTCGGGCGGGATGATCAGGTCCAGCAGGTTGGCGCCCAGCGCCTCCTCGGCGGAAAAGCCGTAGAGGTCCTCGGAGGCGCGGTTCCAGTAGACCACCCTGCCATCGGGCAGGTAGCCCTGGATGGCCATGGACCGGGTTTCGTCGAACAGCTTGCGGAAGCGCAGGTCGTCCAATTCCGGCGCGATATAGCGGTGGCTCCCCGACCGCTCCCCGATGAATGTCGACATGTCGTCCCCCGAGCCAAGACGACGCCCGCCAGCGGCGCCGCACACCCATCCCCGCTCGTCCTCTGATGGTAGCATAGCTCGCACCACCAATGTGCGCATTATGCGAAATGTCATAAACGTGGAGGCGCCGCTCCGGTTCTGGCCGTCGGCCGCGGCGCGCATCCGTCCGCCCCTCCTTGCCTATCGGCCGGTGGCAGGCTTAAAGTGTTGCCGAACCACCCGTGAGGCTTCCATGACATCCCGCAAAGGCGATCCCGAGTCCTACGCCAAGCGCATGCTTGCCGAGAAGATCGACGACTTCGACGAAGAGTACGAGATGGTGCTCAACGACGAGGGCGACCACTCGCTGGCGCAGATGCTCGACGATCTCAGCGACGAGGGCCAGTCGCACGAGACGCTGGCGCGCCGCAGCTATTTCCGCGAGCTGTTCCGGCTGCAGGGCGAACTGGTCAAGCTGCAGGACTGGGTGGTCGATCAGAAGCTCAAGGTGGTGGTGCTGTTCGAGGGCCGCGACGCCGCCGGCAAGGGCGGCGTCATCAAGCGCATCACCCAGCGCCTCAACCCCCGCGTCTGCCGCGTCGCCGCGCTGCCGGCGCCCAGCGAGCGCGAGCGCAGCCAGTGGTACTTCCAGCGCTACGTCCCCTATCTGCCGGCCGGCGGCGAGATCGTGCTGTTCGACCGCTCGTGGTACAACCGCGCCGGCGTCGAGCGGGTGATGGGCTTCTGCACCGAGGCCGACGTCGAGGAATTCTTCCGCTCGGTGCCGGAATTCGAACGCATGCTGGTGCGCTCGGGCATCATCCTCATCAAGTACTGGTTCTCCATCACCGACGACGAACAGCACCTGCGTTTCCAGATGCGCATCACCGATCCCATCAAGCAGTGGAAGCTGTCGCCCATGGACCTGGAATCGCGGCGCCGCTGGGAACAGTACACCCGCGCCAAGGAAGACATGCTGGCCCGCACCCACATCCCCGAGGCGCCATGGTGGGTGGTCGAGGCGGTCGACAAGAAGAAGGCCCGCCTGAACTGCATCCACCACTTCCTCGGCCAGATCCCCTATGGCGAGGTCCACCACCCCACCATCACCCTGCCCGACCGGGTGCGCAACCCGGACTACATCCGCCACCCCATCCCGGCCCAGATGTACGTACCCAACGAGTATTAGGCTGTCGGGGGCA
>NZ_CACVCG010000097.1 GCF_902729435.1 Magnetospirillum sp. UT-4 | reverse complement strand
GCCCACGTCCAGGGTGAAGGTCTTCTCGGTGGTGTTGCCTTCCGCGTCGGTGGTCACCACGGTGAAGCTGTCGGCGCCGTGATAGTTGGCGTCGGGCGTATAGGTGTAGCTGCCGTCCGGATTGACGGTGATGGTGCCGTGCTCCGGCTGGCCGGTGGCGGCCAGGGCGAAGGTCACCGCGCCGTCGGCATCGGTGGCCGACAGCTGGCCGGTCAGCACGGTGTCTTCCGAGGTGGTGACGTCATTGGCGGCGATGGTGGCTTCATCGTCCACCGCGCCCACGTTGACGGTGATGGTCTGCTCGGTGACGCCGCCCTCGGCGTCGGTCACGCGGACCACGAAGGAATCGGAGCCGTGCCAGTTGGCGTCGGGGGTGAAGGTGAAGGTGCCGTCGGCATTGACGACGATGTCGCCATTGGCGGTGCCGGTGACCAGCTCGACGGCGGTAATGGCGCCATCCACGTCGGACGCGACGATGGTGCCGGTGACGGCGTTGTCCTCGCTGGTGGCCAGGGTGGCGCCGGTGGCGTCATCGCCGCCATCGACGCTGATCCGCGCCGCGTCATCGACGTTGTCGATGGTCACGGTGACGGTGTTGACGGTCTGGTTGCCGGCCTCGTCGGTCACCACGTAGGTGAGGGTGTCGGTGCCGAAATAGTTCTCGTTCGGGACGTAGCTGTAGGTGCCGTCGCCGTTGTCGAAGATGGAGCCGTGGCCGGCGCTGACCGAGCTGACGGTGACCGCGCCGCCATCGGGATCCTCGGCGTCGATGGCAAAGGTGAGGCGGCCCTCTTCCTGCATCTCGGCGGTGGTGGTGGCGTCGTCGCCGGTGCCCGAGCCGTCCTTGATGACGATGCCGTCGGAAACTGCCGCGTCGTCGGTGGGCGTGACGGTGATGGGGACCGCGACCTCGGTCACGCCGCCCAGTTCATCGTAGACCTTCACGGTGAAGGTGTCGGTGCCGCTCCAGTTGCTGTCCTCGGCGACATAGGTGAAGGTGCCGTCCGGATTGACGGTGAGGGTGCCGCTGTTGTTGCCGTCCACCACTTCGTAGCCGACGACGGCGCCATCGGCATCGGTGCCGACGATCCGGCCGGTGACGGTGGTGGCATCGCCGGTGGCGCTTTCGGCCCCGGTATTGCCGGTGATGGTCACCGTCGAGTTGTCCTGCGCGTTTTCGACATCGACCTCGATCAGCTTGGTGACCGAGTTGCCCTCGTCGTCGGTGACGGTGATGGTGAAGCTGTCCTTCGGCCGCAACTCGACGGTGTTGCCCTCGCCGTCGATGTAGGAGGTGAAGTAGTCCGGGTCCGGGGTGTACTCGTACTTCCCAGTTACCGAATTGTAATTAAGCGTGCCGTGGGCCGGGTCGGTATAGGTGATGATCACCGAGCCGCCATCGGGGTCCTCGGCGTTGATGCCGAAGCTGAGCGTCTGGTCCTCTTTCCACTTGATCGGGGTTTCCAGCGGGATTTCGGGCAGGCCGTCGTCAGGGATATCGATGGTCAGCCCACCGAAGACCGGCTGGGAATCGGCGAAGACCTCTTCCTCGATCACCCCGGGAACCACATTCTCGGCCGTGACCTCGGCCACTTCCTCGACCCGCTCTTCGACCTCCTCCTGCACCTCCGGCGCCGGCGCGGATTCGATGCCCTGGCCGAACACCACGTTGGCTTCCGACAGGTCATCCTTGGACAGGGTGTTGGGCGCGGGCGGCGGCTCGGCCAGCTCCGCCGCGTCGGCGCCCTCATCCTCGAGCGTCGCCACTTCGCCAAGCTCCACCGAAGCCGGGGGCGCCTGCTCGACGATGACTTCCTGGGTATCGATCAGCCCGAGCTGGATGGCCGCGTCTTCCTGCACCTGGCGGCCGTCGTCGGAGCCCTGGTGGATGGTGGCCAGGCTGCCGAACGCGGCGTCGTTGGGATCGATGCCGCGGGCGACGTTGAGCCGCGCCTCGCCCATGTTCTGCTCGCCGATGTTGTTGAGCAGCGTGAGATCGTCGAGCGCCTGCAGGTCGCCCTGCGCAGAATTCGGATTGGAATTCTGGTTCTGGTTCTCGTTCTCGTGCTCGTTCTCGTCGTTGTGCAGGTCGCGATCGTCGGCCATGGCTTCGCTCCGGGCAAAAAAAATCCCGGCCGCAATGCGGTCCGGGATGGTCAGCTAGTATGATGCTCCTTTCGGGGAAGGGAGTCAAAGGGATTCGGGAATGGCGGATTACCTCCGTTTCGCCCGCCCTTTCGGCCCCGGCGGCCGGGCCTGGGCCGCCCCCTTGGGCTTGCTCATCATGTCCAGCGGCACCCCCAGCTCGTTGGCCTCCAGGCGCCGCAACTCGTCGCGCAGCCGCGCCGCCTCCTCGAATTCCAGGTCGGCGGCGGCGGCCTTCATGCGCTTCTCGATATCGGCCTTGACCGCCGCCAGGTTGTGGCCGATGGCGTGGCCCAGACCGGCATCGCCGGTCGATACGGTGACGTAGTCCTGCTCGTAGACGCTGTCGAGCACGTCCGCCACCGCCTTCTTCACGCTTTCCGGGGTGATGCCGTGGGCGGCGTTGTAGGCCTGCTGCTTCTCGCGCCGGCGGTTGGTCTCGGCCAGGGCGTAGTCCAGCGAGTCGGTCATCTTGTCGGCATAGAGGATGACCCGGCCGTCGAGGTTGCGGGCGGCCCGCCCGATGGTCTGGATCAGCGAGGTCTTCGAGCGCAGGAAGCCTTCCTTGTCGGCGTCGAGGATGGCGACCAGGGCGCATTCCGGGATGTCCAGGCCCTCGCGCAGCAGGTTGATGCCGACCAGCACGTCGAAGGCGCCCAGCCGCAGATCGCGGATGATCTCGATGCGCTCGAGGGTGTCGATGTCGGAATGCAGGTAGCGCACCCGCACCCCGTGGTCGTGCAGGTATTCGGTGAGATCCTCGGCCATGCGCTTGGTCAGCACGGTGACCAGGGTGCGGTGGCCGCGGGCGGCCATCTGGCGGACCTCGCCCAGCAGGTCGTCGACCTGGTGCTCCACGGGACGGACGATGCAGACCGGGTCGATCAGGCCGGTGGGGCGGATCACCTGCTCGGCGAAGGTGCCGCCGGTCCGCTCCATCTCCCACGGGCCGGGGGTGGCCGAGACGAACACCGATTGCGGCCGCATCTGCTCCCATTCCTCGAACTTCAGCGGCCGGTTGTCGATGCAGGACGGCAGGCGGAAGCCGAATTCGGCCAGGGTCGACTTGCGGTTCCAGTCGCCCTTGAACATGCCGCCGACCTGGGGAACGGTGACGTGGCTTTCATCGACGATCAGCAGCGCGTCCTCGGGCAGGTACTCGAACAGGGTGGGCGGCGGCTCGCCGGGGCGGCGCCCGGTGAGGTAGCGGGAATAGTTCTCGATGGACTTGCAGTGGCCGGTGGTCTCCAGCATCTCCAGGTCGAAGGTGGTGCGCTGTTCCAGGCGCTGGGCCTCGAGCAGCTTTCCTTCGGCGTTGAAGCGTTCCAGCGTCTCCTTCATCTCGGCCTTGATGCCGGAAATGGCGGCGGTGATGGTGGGGCGGGGCGTGACGTAGTGGCTGGAGGGATACACCACCACCTCGGACAGGCGCACGGTCTTGGCCCCGGTCAGCGGGTCGAACTCGGCGATGGATTCGATCTCGTCGCCGAACAGGCTGATCTGCCACGCCCGGTCCTCGTAATGGACCGGGAAGATCTCGACCGAATCGCCGCGGACCCGGAAGGTGCCGCGCTCGAAGGCGGCGTCGTTCCTGGTGTATTGCAGATCGACCAGGCGCTTGAGCAGGTCCGAGCGGTCGATGCTGTCGCCCACCTTCAGCGGAATGGTCATGCGGGCGTAGGACTCCACCGAGCCGATGCCGTAGATGCACGAGACCGAGGCGACGATGATGACGTCGCGCCGCTCCAGCAGCGCCCGCGTCGCCGCATGGCGCATGCGGTCGATCTGCTCGTTCACCGCCGAGTCCTTCTCGATGTAGGTGTCGGTGCGCGGGATATAGGCTTCCGGCTGGTAATAGTCGTAATACGAGACGAAATATTCTACCGCGTTGTCGGGGAAGAAGCTCTTCATCTCGCCGTAGAGCTGCGCCGCCAGGGTCTTGTTGGGAGCCATCACCAGGGTCGGCCGGCCGGTGCGGGCGATGACGTGGGCGATGGTGAAGGTCTTGCCCGAACCGGTCACCCCCAGCAGCACCTGGTCGCGCTCGCCGCCCGCGACGCCGGATGCCAGCTCCTCGATGGCGGTCGGCTGGTCGCCGGCCGGCTGATAGTCGGACACCAGCTTGAAGGCGGCGGTGCCCGAGGGCAGCGGCGGACGTTCGATGAAGTCGAGCAGCGGGCGTGCGGTCATGGCGAGTCCATATTAGGTCGCGCCGCGCGAATCGCCAGCGCTTCGTCAATCCCCCATCGGCCCAGCCCGCTCCTGCCATCGGCGCGATTGCCGCAGCGCAGCAAATGGCCTAGCTGGATGGTATGAAGACCATCACCCTGGCCCTGCAGGGCGGCGGCACCCACGGCGCCTTCACCTGGGGGGTGCTGGACCGGCTGCTGGCCGACGAGCGCATCGCCATCGAGGCGATCAGCGGCACCTCGGCCGGCGCCATCAACGGCGCCCTGCTGGCCTGCGGCATGAGTGAAGGTGGGCGGGACGGCGCGCGGCGCCTGTTGCGCCGCTTCTGGTGGCACCTGGCCGACGTCTCGCGGCTGTCGCCGCTGCAGCCGACACCGCTCGACCGCGCGCTGTCGGGCTGGGGCGTGCAGTATTCGCCGGTCTACCAGTGGGTCGAGGCGGTCACCCGGCTGCTGTCGCCCTATCACCTCAATCCGCTGGGCATCGACCCGTTGCGCGCCATGCTGCGGTCGGTGATCGACTTCGAGCGGCTGGCGACCTCGCCGGTGCGGCTGTTCGTCTCGGCCACCGACGTGCGCTCGGGCAAGGTGCGGGTGTTCCTGCCGGACGAGGTCACCGAGGACGTGGTGCTGGCCTCGTCCTGCCTGCCCAACCTGACCCGGGCGGTGGAGATCGACGGCCGCGCCTATTGGGATGGCGGCTACGTCGCCAATCCGGCCATCCATCCCCTGGTCCACCGCGCCGCCGCCACCGAGGTGGTGATCGTCCAGGTCAACCCCATCGGCGGCCGGCCGATGCCGGTGCTGGCCGAGGACATCCTGCACCGCATCAACGAGATCAGCTTCAACGCCTCGGTGATGCGCGAGATGCACGCCCTGGCCTACCTCACCCGCCTCGACGATGCCGGCTGGATCGCGCCCGAGGCCAAGGTGCGGCGCACCCACATCCACATGATCGCCGACGAGGAGCTGATGGCCGGCCTGCATGCCAGTTCCAAGTTCAACGCCGAGCCGGCCTTCATCGACCTGCTGTTCGACGCCGGCACGCAGGCGGCCGGGTCGTGGCTGGCCGCCCATTACGACGATCTCGGGCGGACCAGCACCATCGACATCAACGAGGTCTATCTGTGATCACACCAGGTCCGAATGATGCATTCGGACCTGGTATGGTTTTGTTTGCCCCTCGCCGGGCGCAAACCTCCGGTTTGCTTGGCCGCGCCCGCAATGGGCGCAGGATACGGAATCCGAATGGATCATTCGGATTCCGTATCACCCCTTCTTAAGGTAATCCTTAGCCAGCACCTCGGCGATCTGAACGGTGTTCAGCGCCGCGCCCTTGCGCAGGTTGTCCGAGACGCACCAGAACGACAGGCCGTTCTTGATGGTGGGGTCCTTGCGGATGCGGCTGACATAGACCGCGTCCTCGCCCACGCATTCCAGCGGGGTGACGTAGCCGCCCGGCTCGCGGGTATCGACCACGATCACGCCGGGGGCGTTCTTCAGCGCCTCGGTGGCCTGCTCGACCGAGACCGGCTTTTCGAACTCCACGTTGACGCATTCGGAATGGCCGACGAACACCGGCACGCGCACGCAGGTGGCATGCACCTCGATGTTGGGGTCGAGAATCTTGCGGGTCTCCACCGTCATCTTCCACTCTTCCTTGGTCGAGCCGTCCTCCATGAAGACGTCGATCTGCGGGATCAGGTTGAAGGCGATGGGCTTGGGGAACTTCTTGGGTTCGCGGCTGTCGTTGACGTACACCGCGCGGGTCTGCTCGAACAATTCGTCCATGGCGTCCTTGCCGGCGCCCGACACCGACTGGTAGGTGGACACCACCACCCGCTTGATCTTGCCCAGCACGTGCAGCGGCTTCAGCGCCACCACCATCTGGATGGTCGAGCAGTTGGGATTGGCGATGATGCCGCGCCTGGTGTACTGGGCGATGGCTTCCGGGTTGACCTCGGGCACCACCAGCGGCACGTCGGGCTCCATGCGGAAATGCGAGGTGTTGTCCACCACCACGCAGCCGGCCGCCGCGGCGCGCGGGGAATGCTGCGCCGAGACCTTGGCCCCGGGCGACGACAGGGCGATGTCGGTGCCCTTGAAGTCGAACTTGGCGAGGTCCTGGACCTTCAGGATCTTGTCGTCGCCGAACGCCACCTCGCGGCCGACCGAGCGCTCGGAGGCCAGGGCCACCACCTCGTCGACCGGGAACTTGCGGTCCACCAGGGTCTGCAGCATTTCACGGCCGACATTGCCCGTGGCTCCGATGACAGCAACCTTGTAACCCATTGTCTCTCTCCGTGCTCTGGAGCCCTGGCGCCCCGGGGGCATGATGCCAAAAAGCCCGCGGGGTGGTCCGCGGGCCGTTGTCGTGACGAATATGACGAACCGGCCCGCCTATGAGGTGGTGGTAGTGCCGGTTTTGGTGGTGACGACGAAGACCGACGCCCGGGCCGCAGCCTGGGCGCAACGCACGTCAGCGATGAACAGCCGAACCGGCATGGGACCTCCGTCAACCGCAAAGCTTTTACGCGCGGCCACGGGCGGGCGCAAGCGGAAACGGCGCCAAATAC
>NZ_CACVCG010000096.1 GCF_902729435.1 Magnetospirillum sp. UT-4 | reverse complement strand
TACGGATACGGAACGGGTCGGGCGAAATGTCCGCTCCCGATCAGCGCTCGTCCTCGAAATCGATGGTCATGCGGTCGGCGGCCATGGGGCGGAAGCGTTCGTCGGCGAAGCGGACGTGGGCCGGGTGGTCGCGGAAATAGGGGATGACCCCGGCGCCGACGAAGCGGATCACCCAGGCGTGCTGGTAGCGGGAATCCTTGGTCACCGCCTGGCCGGCGAAGACCTGGCGCACGCCGGGGATGCGCGACAGTTCCGCCATACCCTCGGCGACCATGGCGTGGACGTCGTCGTCGGCGTTGTAGGCGACCACGTGGGCGACCTCGCGCCGCGGCCGGGACTCGGCCATCAGCTTTTCCGCCCAGCCGGCCGAGCCGCAGCGCCCGATGGCGGCGGCGGCGCGGGCGCGGGCGGCCTTGTGGGCGGTCTCGATCACTTCCTCCCAACGCAGGCTGCGGCCGGTTTCGTCCTGGCGCCGGGCCACCGGGATGGACACCGATTCCGCCAGTTCGCCGCCCAGCCAGGCGAAGCCGGGGTCCGGCGTGGCGTGGCTGACGATGCGGGCCGGCGGCGGCTCCAGCAGGGCGATGGCGCAGGCCTGGGCCATGGCTTCCAGGTGGACGCGGTCGGCATTGGCCACCGCCAGGCCCGACACGCCAAGGCGGATGGCCTCGGCGGCGTCGCCGCGGTCGGCCACGTTGGTCAGCACCATGGCGGTGGGGATCGGGGTCATGCGGGCCAGCGCCTGCAGCGCCGGCATCAGCAGCGCGGCATCGCGGACGGGATGCAGCACCACCGGCGAGTCCATGTCGGCGGCGGCCTCCATGGCGGCGGCCGCCAGGGCCACGTCGGGAACGTCGAAACAGGGCAGGGCGAAGCGGCCTTGCCGCGCCCCCTCGATCATATCGCGCAGGTCGCACAACATCCGCCACTTCCCCCCTTGCCACCCGCCTCGTGCGGGTTCTTCCTCGGCTTGTATTCCGCCATCGGCGCCACCGCAAGGCAAGAGCCGATGACAGAAAAAGGGGGGAGGCGGGACGCGATACGCCCCGAAGGGCTCTCCGGTCCTTCGGGGCGTTGAACACGCGGGCGCGGTTTCCCTACTGGCTGGAGCCGCTACCGGACGAACCGGTATCGGGCGTACCGCTCGAGCCCGGCTGGTCGGTGGGGGCGGAACCGGAACCCGGCTGCTGGTCGGGAGTCAGGGAACTGCCCGATCCCGGCTGGCTGGAACCGGATTCTCCGGGCAGCTCGGCGGTCTGGCATTCCGGGCGGGGATCGTTGGGCGTGCAGTCGGCAGGCATCTGGCCGGACTGGGCGCCTGGGGAAAAGGCGCCGGGCGGATATTCGGACGTGCCGGGTGCCCCAGGTTCCCGCAACTCCGCCGGCGGCGCTCCGGGGGACGAGGGCGGCGCGGTCTGCGCCAGGACCGGGGTGGCTAACAGAACCGCCATGGCGGTGGCGGCAAACAGACGGCGGATCATGCGCATCTCCTGTTCCTGCTTCTGGCCGACATGGGGCCATGGCTTGAAACAGGACAGGCGCGCGCCGGTTCGCCGCCTCCCGCCAAAGGGTGGGTCACCCCCTGTCGCGCAGCCCCTTGGCCCATTCCTCCATGGCGTCGTTGGCCGCCTTCATGGGCGCTTCCATGAAGTTGACGAAGAACCGGTCGCCCAGGTCGACGATGCCGATGGAGCGCGGGCGCACCGCCATCACCTGCGGGTTGGGCAGCGCCAGGCCGAAGCAGAACACCACGTTCTTGGCGTCCTTGATGGCCGGGTCGATCTCGCCGCCCAGGCGCTTGGTGTGGCCGAAATGGTCGAACACGGCGATGAAGGTGGCCTTGCCGTGGCCTTCGATCCGGGCGCGGAAATAGGCGACGATGTCGTCGACCGAGGCCATCGAGGTCTCGTCCTTGGCCAGTTCGAGCGAGAAGACCGGGTACTTCTCCATGAACACCGATTGCTTCACCGGGATGCTCCTGTGCTGGAAATTTAGCGAAAGCTAATGTGAATGGAGCCGGAAAGCCAGCGTCATTCGGCCGGGCATAATCCGAATGCGGCATGCTTGACCAATGTTAAAGCTCGCCCCTGGCGGCAGCGGATAGCGTGGCATGGCAAGTGGGGAAGTCCCCACGCGGAGTTTGGGTGCAGGCCACCAGCGGGGGGAGTCCGCGGTGGGTCGATGTCCAACCCTCACGGCCCTAGGAGCGACCATGTCCGAAACACTGACGAAAGCCGCTGCCCGAAATATCTTCTATGGCGGGACGGCATTCTTCTTCGTGGTGTTCGTCGCCTTGACCGCGCACAGCGTGACCAAGGCCAACGCCATCGCCGCCGCCAACCCGGTCACCCCCTCGGTGGCCGCCGGGAAGCATATCTGGGAACGTCATGCCTGCGTCGATTGCCATTCGCTGATCGGGGAGGGCGCCTAT
Organism: Magnetospirillum sp. UT-4; assembly: GCF_902729435.1. GTDB lineage: Bacteria > Pseudomonadota > Alphaproteobacteria > Rhodospirillales > Magnetospirillaceae > Magnetospirillum. The sequence continues at coordinate 4,550 of NZ_CACVCG010000096.1, read as the reverse complement.
TACGCGCCGGAACTGGGCAATGTCTGGGTCCGCTTCGGCGGCAAGGAAGACGCCGCCGGCGCCCGCGAGGCGCTCAAGGCCTGGATGAAGGGCCAGCCCTCGGGCATCGAGGGTCGGCGCCAGATGCCCCAGTTCAACTTGTCCGAAAGCGAGTTGGACAATCTGGTCGACTTCCTGAAGTGGACCAGCGAAATCGACACCCAGAATTGGCCGCCCAAGGTCAGCGGCTAACCGGCGAGGTGACATCATGAAATACCAATCCCAAAAGGTCGCGCTGTACTACTTCGCCGGCGCGCTCGCCTTGTTCGTCGCGCAGGTGCTGTTCGGCACCATCCTCGGCACCGTCGTGGTCAAGCCCAATTTCCTGGCGGACCTGGTGCCCTTCAACATCCTGCGCATGATCCACACCAACGCGCTCATCGTGTGGCTGCTGATGGGCTTCTTCGGCGCCGCCTATTACCTGATCCCCGAGGAGACCGAGTCCGAGCTGCACAGCACCGGCCTCGCCATCCTGCAGTTCTGGCTGTTCCTGTTCGGGGCGGCCGCCGCGGTGGTCGGCTACCTGTTCGGCATCCACGAGGGCCGCGAGTTCCTCGAACAGCCGCTGTGGATCAAGCTGGCCATCGTCGTGGTGGCGCTGATGTTCCTCTACAACATCACCATGACGGTGCTGAAGGGGCGCAAGACCGCCATCACCAACGTCCTGCTGCTGGGGATGTGGGGCATCGCGGTGTTCTTCCTGTTCTCGCTCTACAACCCCAACAACCTGGTGCTGGACAAGATGTTCTGGTGGTGGGTGGTGCATCTGTGGGTCGAGGGCGTGTGGGAACTGGTGATGGCCTCGATCCTCGCCTTCCTGCTGATCAAGCTGACCGGCGTCGACCGCGAGGTGGTGGAGAAGTGGCTGTACGTCATCATCTCCATGACGCTGTTCACCGGCATCCTGGGCACCGGCCACCACTACTACTGGATCGGCACGCCGTCCTACTGGCAGTGGATCGGCTCGATCTTCTCGACCCTGGAAGTGCTGCCGTTCTTCGCCATGGTGGTGTTCAGCTTCTACATGGTGTGGAAGGGCGGCCGCGACCATCCCAACAAGGCGGCTCTGCTGTGGTCGCTGGGCTGCGCGACCTTCGCCTTCTTCGGAGCCGGCGTGTGGGGCTTCCTGCACACGCTTGCGCCGATCAACTACTACACCCACGGCACCCAGGTCACTGCGGCGCACGGCCACCTGGCCTTCTACGGCGCCTACGTGATGCTGAACATCGCCATCATGACCTATGCCTTCCCGCTTCTGCTGAAGCGTGAGCCCTACAACCAGACCCTCAACATGTGGGGCTTCTGGATCACCTCGTCGGGCGTGGCGTTCATGACCTTCGCGCTGACCTTCGCCGGTGTGGTGCAGACCCACCTGCAGCGGGTGCTGGGCATGAACTTCATGGAGGTTCAGGACCAGCTCGGCCTGTTCTACTGGCTGCGGCTGGGGGCAGGTTTGGTCACCCTGATCGGCGTCGTCATCATCGTCTACGCGCTGGTGGTTCCCGGCGCGGCCAAGCAGACGTCCGGCGTCGGCTACCAGCCGGCGGAGTAAGGACCAAGGCAAGGGGGCGGTCCGTTCGCGGGCCGCCCTCACTTTTTTCCAATGCTGCAGTTTGGAGTTAGTTTGATGCCGAATGGCGCCGATATTCCCTTCTACCTGCCGGTCGGCAACGAGTGCCGGCTGTTCGAGCTGGCCTTCCGCCACCGCCTGCCGCTGCTGCTGAAGGGGCCCACCGGCTGCGGCAAGACCCGGTTCGTCGCCCACATGGCGGCCAAGCTGCAGCTCGGGCTGCATACGGTGTCCTGCCACGACGACCTGACCGCCGCCGACCTCACCGGCCGCTACCTGCTGAAGGGCGGCGACACGGTGTGGACCGACGGTCCGCTCACCACCTCGGTGCGCGGCGGCGGCGTGTGCTACCTGGATGAGGTGGTCGAGGCCAGGAAGGACGTCACCGTGGTGCTGCATCCGCTCACCGACGACCGCCGCCTGCTGCCGCTGGACCGCACCGGCGAGCTGCTGCAGGCGCCCGATGATTTCATGCTGGTGGTGTCCTACAACCCCGGCTACCAGAACGTGCTGAAGCAGCTGAAGCCCTCGACCCGCCAGCGCTTCGTGGCGGTGGAGTTCGACTTCCCGCCGCCCGAGGTGGAAATCAAGGTGGTGGCGGCCGAAAGCGGCCTCGATGCCGACCGGGTGCAGTCGCTGGTGATGCTGGCCGGGCGGCTGCGGGCCATGAAGGGGCACGACCTCGAGGAGGGCGTCTCGACCCGCCTGCTGGTCTATTGCGCCACCCTGGTGGCCGCCGGCCTGCCGCTGCGCGAGGCCGTCCAGGCCGCGATGATCGAGCCGCTGACCGACGATGCCGACGTCAAGAAGGGCCTGGACGAGGTGGTGCTGGCGGTGTTCGGCTGACTGGATTTCCGTTCTTGCCAGTAGCCTCATCCTGAGCCTGCGACAGCAGGCGTCTCGAAGGATGAGGCGGGCCACGGACGTCGTGCGACGGCCCTCGTCCTTCGAGACGCCGCCTTTGGCGGCTCCTCAGGATGAGGTCCGAATTATGCGAAGAGGACACGCATGAGCATCCTGGAAGCCTTCGAACTGGAAGAGCGGGTCGGTCGCTTCTGGCACCGGCTGGTGGGCGAACGCCATTCCTGGCCGCGCTTTCCCGAGGCGGCGGTGGCGCTGGATTCGGTGCGGGCGCCGCTGGCGGTGTTCTTCCGCGGCCTCGGCGGCGATGCCGGGGTGGCCATCACCGCGGCCTCTCTCTCCACCTCGGCCCACCGCCTGACCTGGCGCCAGCGCATCGGCATGGACGACGAGCGCATGGCGGTGGCGCGCCGCGACGAGGTGTCGCTGACCCTGCCCGACCGCCTCGACCATTTCCCCGAGGCCGGGCTCAACCGCGACCTCTATTTCTGGCTGGCCGCCTATTTCACCGTTCTGCCGCCGGCCGCGCCGGTGCCTGCGGATCCGTTGGCCGCCGACCTGGCCTTCCTCGCCCGCGCCGCGCTCGCCAGCCGGGCGGTGATCGCCGCCTATCCCGGCCTCGCCGCCCGTCACGCCCGCCTGGCCGAGGGGTTGCGCCGTCTGCGCCCGGCGCGGCCGCTGGCGGCGGCCGAGGCCGAAATCGAGGCGGTGGTGCAGGCCCTGCTCGGCGGGCCGCCGCCGGGGGCCGCCAATCCGTTCATGGCGGTGCTGGCCGGCGAGGCGCCGGAGGCGGCGGCGCCGCACGGCTATCGCCCGTTCCTGCCCTGCCCGCTGTGGGGCGAGGCGCTGCACCGCGCGCCCGAGGCCCGCTTCGACGACGTCGAGGACCGCGAGCCGGGGGCGGGCAAGGAGGAGGAGGGCGCCGACGAGAAGCGCCGCCGCGCCGAGCGCAAGCGCCAGGACAACGCCAACCGCAAGGACCCGCTGATCCTCAACCGGTTCGAGAAGATCCTGGCCTTCGCCGACATGGTCAACGTCAACCGCGGCGCCGACGACCCCGACGAGGAGGAGGCCAAGAAGGCGGCCGAGGAGATGGACGTCATCACCATCTCGCAGCACGGCAAGAAGGCGGCGACCAAGCTGAAATTCGACCTCGATCTGCCGCCCGAGGCCACCGATGCCACCCGGCTGACCGGCGATCTGCTGTATCCCGAATGGGACCACCGCGCCGCCTGCTACCACCCCGATCACTGCCGGGTGGTGACCGCCATCGCCTCCGAGGAGGGCGAGGCCTGGAGCCCGAGCGACAAGGCTCAGCGGCGCATCCGCCAGGTCAAGCGCCAGTTCGAGGCGCTGCGGACCAAGGCCATGATCCTGCGCGCCCAGATGGACGGCAACGAGTTGGATACCGAGGCGGTGGTGCGCGCCCGCACCGACCTGGCCGCCTCGGGGGTGTGCTCGGACCGGGTGTGGATGCAGCGCCGGCCCATGGAGCGCGACCTCGCCGTCGCCGTGCTCATCGACTGCTCGCTGTCCACCGATTCCTGGATCGAGAACCGCCGCGTCCTCGATGTCGAGAAGGAGGCCCTGGCGGTGTTCAGCCACGGCCTGGCCGCCTGCGGCGATGCCTTCGCCGTCCATACCTTCTCGTCGCGCAAGCGCGGCTTCGTCAAGATCGACACCGTCAAGGATTTCGACGAGCCGTTCGGGGCGCAGGTGATGCGGCGCATCGGCGCCCTCAAGCCCGGCTACTACACCCGCATCGGCGCCGCCGTGCGCCACTCGGCGGCCGAGCTGGAGAAGCGGCCCAACCGCCACCGCCTGCTGCTGGTCATCACCGACGGCAAGCCCAACGACGTCGACCATTACGAAGGCCGCTACGGCATCGAGGACACCCGCAAGGCCATCCACGAGGCCCGCGCCAAGGGCATGGCGGTGTTCGGCGTCACCATCGACAAGAAGGCGCAAAGCTACTTCCCCCACCTGTTCGGCCGCGGCTCCTTCGCCATCGTCCACCACCTCGCCCAGCTCACCGCGGCGCTGCCGCGCATCTACCGGCATCTGGCGGGATAGCGGGGCA
>NZ_CACVCG010000095.1 GCF_902729435.1 Magnetospirillum sp. UT-4 | reverse complement strand
GCTCTTGCCGGACGGCCAGATCGTCGCCGGCATCAAGGCCATCGAGGACGGCCTGAACTTCTGACGCCCCCCTCGCCCGCCTGCGGGACCTTTGCGAAATTGCCTTTTTGGGCTCCCTCCCCCCTTGTGGGGGAGGGCTGGGGTGGGGGGTGCGCGCGTCAGCGCGCTACATGAAGTGTTTGATGACGTTAAATATTTTTCCGCGCTCGCCGCGCGTAAGCCCCCCCCTGCCCGGCGGCTGCGCCGCCACCCTCCCCCACCAGTGGGGAGGGTTTCGCAAAGGTCCCGCGGGCGGGCGAGGGGTTTCTCGGAATCAGGCCAGCGCCGCCGCTCCCTTCTCCCGTTTGCCCACCCGCAGCATGGACAGCACCAGGCAGATGCCGGCCCAGGCCAGGGTGACGGCCAGCGACACGCCGTAGGAGGCGCTGCCGAACAGGGTCTCGGCGCCGCCGTAGAAGGGGGCGCGGATCACTTCCAGCGCGTGGTGGACCGGGTTGACGGCCATCACCACGTAAAGCCAGGTGGGCGCGCCGGTGATGGGGAACAGCGCCCCCGACAACATCCACAGCGGCATCAGGAAGACCATCATCACCGCGTGGAAGCCGGCGGTCGAGCGCATCCCCCAGGCCAGCAGGAAGCCCAGCGAGGCGAAGCCCATGCCGGTGGCGACGAAGCCGAGCAGCAGCAGGCCGACACCGCCGGCGGTCAGGGTGAGGCCGAGGAACGGCGCGGCGACGGTGAACAGCAGCACCTGCACCAGGGCGATCAGGGTCGAGCCCCAGACCTTGCCCAGCACGATGGCCATGCGATCGACCGGGGCCACCAGCACCCCCTGCAGGAAGCCGGCATCGCGGTCCTCGATGATGGTGATGCAGGAAAAGATGCTGGCGAACAGCAGCATCATCACCATCACGCCGGGATAGAAGTATTCCAGGTAGGTGACCTGCTCCATGCCCGGCGGGCGGAAGCTGGAGCCCATGCCGGCGCCCAGGAACAGCCAGAACATCAGCGGCTGGGCGACGGCGCCGATGACCCGCTGCGGCTGGCGGGCGAAGCGGGTGAACTCGCGGCGGGCGAGGGACAGGGCGACGCGGATCATGGGTTGGCCACCGTCTCGCGCGGGGTTGATGCGGCGTGGTGCTCGACCCGGCTGGTGACGTGGACGAAGACGTCGTCGAGGTCGGGCCGCTTGATGGAGATGGACAGGATCTCGGGCCGCCAGCGCTCCAGGATGCGCTCCAGCAGCGGCAGGCCCTCGCCGTTCTCGGTCTCCTCGAGGCGCAGCTCGTCGCCGTGGCGGCGCACCGCCAGGCCCAGCTCGGCCTCCAGCACGGCGGCGAAGGCCTCGGGATCGACCGGGTGGAGCACCACCATCTCGGTGCCGATCTGGGCCTTCAGCGCCTGCGGGGTGTCATAGGCCAGCAGCCGGCCCTCGCGCATGATGGCGACGCGGTCCACATGCTCGGCCTCGGCGAAGACGTGGCTGGTCATCAGCACGGTCATGCCGCGCTCGCGCTGCAGCCGGTGCAGCGCCGCCAGGAAGCTGCGCCGCGACGATGGATCGAGGCCGGTGGTCGGCTCGTCCAGCAGCAGCACCCGGGGCCGGGTCATCAGCACCTTGGCCAGCTCCACCTGGCGGGCCAGGCCGCCCGACAGGGTGTCCACCTTCTGGTCGAGCCGGCCGCCGAGATCGGTCCAGGCCAGCGCCTCGTCCAGCAGGGGGCGGTACTCGGCCGACCCGATGCCGTAAAGGTCGGCATGGATGCGGATGTTCTCGGCCACCGTCAGGTGCTTGTCCACCGCCGGGCTCTGGAACACCACGCCGAGGATGCGGCGCACCTTGGCCGGCTCGGCGAACAGGTCGATGCCGCCGATGGCGACCTTGCCCCGGCTGGGCAGCGCCAGGCCGCAGAGGATGCGGAACAAGGTCGACTTGCCCGAGCCGTTGGGTCCCGACAGGATGGCGAATTCGCCCTCCGCCACCCGCAGCGACAGGTCATCGACGGCGGTGCGGGCGGGCTGCTTGCGCCCGCCGGGATAGATGTGGGTGAGCGATTCGATGCGGATCATGCGGCAGGGTCAATCATTGCGTTGAGGGGGGAACCTAACCCATCCGGCGCCGGCTGGCACCTGACAAAACATCAACCTTTGCCCGTCCGGACGGCGCGGCAGAAGGCCAGGAAGCGCGGCGCCCACGGGCTGGGTCCGACGCTGCGCATGTGGGCATAGGTGGCGAGCGTGTTGCCGACGATCAATCCGTCGCGCATGCCGCCGATGCCGGCGCCGCGCACCACGTCGTAGGCGAAGGCGAAATCGCCCTCGAGGTTCTCCAGGCGGGAATGGTGGAACTCGTGCGCCGGCAGCACCGTCGGCCCCTCCTCCAGCCGCGGCCAGGGGAAGGCGGCGGTCTCGCGCAGGCGGACATAGCCGCGCCCCTGCGGCCGGGCATGCATCACCGCGTCGCCGGGAATCACCCCGGCCATGGCGTGGCGCTCGCCCTGCCAGGCGATGGCCCGGGTCAGGTACATCAGGCCGCCGCACTCGGCATAGATGGGCAGGCCGGCGCGGGCCATGCGCAGCACGTCGCCGCGAAAGCCGGTATTGGCGGCCAGGCGGGCGGCGTTGGTCTCGGGGAAGCCGCCGCCGATGAACAATCCGTCCAGGTCGCCGGGCACGCCGCTGTCGTTGATGGCGTCCAGATACACCAGCTCGGCGCCGGCGGCGGCAAGGGAGTCCAGATCGTCGGGATAGTAGAAGCCGAAGGCGGCGTCGCGCACCACGCCGATCTTCAGATCGGCGGCCAAAGCGGGCGGCGGCGGCGGCGCGGCGGCCTGCACCTGCGGCGCCTCATGGGCCAGGGCGATGAGGGCGTCGAGATCGACCTGGGCGGCGACGCAATCCCTCAAGCCGGCGATGCCGGCGGCGGCCGCGCCCACTTCGTTGGCCGGGACCAGGCCCAGGTGACGCTCCATGATCTCCATGTCGGGCGCCCGCTGCACCGCCCCCAGCACCGGAATGCCGGTGTAATGGGCGACCACGTCGCGCAGCTTCTTCTCGTGGCGGGGCCCGCCGACCTTGTTGAGGATGACGCCGGCAATGCGGACGCGCGCGTCGAAGGCCTGGTAGCCCAGCAGCAGCGGCGCGATGCCCCGGGTCATGCCCGAGGTGTCGATCACCAGCACCACCGGCGCCTCCAGCCAGGTCGCCAGACTGGCGCTGGAATTGGCCCCCTCCAGATCGACGCCGTCGTACAGGCCCTTGTTGCCCTCGATCAGGCTGATGTCGGCGTCGCGGCTGAAGCGCTCGAAGGTGTCGCCGATCAGCCGGGGCGTCATGGTGTGGAAATCGAGGTTGCGGCAGGCCCGCCCGGTGGCGGCGCCCAGCCACAGCGGATCGATGTAGTCCGGCCCCTTCTTGAAGGTCTGCACCTTCAGCCCGCGCGCCGCCAGCGCCGCCGCCAGCCCGACGGTGACGGTGGTCTTGCCCGAGGATTTGTGCGCCGCCGAGATGAACAGGCGCGGGGCGGGACGAGTCATCGTACCCTCACAGCACCTTCCCCTTGATGCGGTCGCGCCACAGGACCTGGCCGGCACCCTCGGCCTCGGCCACCGATTTGGCGCGGCCGGAATAGCGCAGCACGATGGCGATGGTGCCGGCGATCACCGCGGCCGCCGTCTCGTCGGCATCCTCGCCGCTCCACAGCCGCTTCAGGCGGGCGAGGTCCAGGCTGTCCTCCTTGTCGCGCACGCCGGCGACGATGGCCGGCCATTCCTCGGAGCCGGGCTTGCCGCCCTCGAGGAAGCACACCTCGCAGGACTTCTCGGGCCGGCGCTCGACCTCGCCGCCGTCGCCCTTGAACACCGCCATGGCCTGCTCACCCATCAACCGCGCCCCTTCCTGGTGCACCGGCATGTAGGGCGGATGGGTGACGGCGTTGACCGAGAAGGCGGCGTCGAACGGATTGACCATGCGCGCCACGGTGTGGATGGGCGAGCGCAGGCCCAGGATCGCCTTCAGCCCCATGATCTTGTGCAAAGCGGGCGACAGGTGCTCCAGCGTCATGTAGGCGAAATTGGAGGACTGCAGCTGCGCCACCGCCTGGGCGGTGGAGGTGGCCACCGGCACCCCCAGCGCCGCCAGCGCGTCCGAGGTGTAGACGCGGCCCGCCGTATGGCCCTCGGCGCCGTGCATGAACACCTTGATGCCGTGCTGGGCCAGGGTCAGCGCCGCCAGCACGTAATAGGGCAGCTGGCGGGACTTGCCGGCATACGAGGCCCAGTCCACGTCCACCTTGACGGCGCCGGCCGGCTTGGCCAGGGCATCCTTGATGCCCAGCGCCAGGCCGGCGGCCTCCTCGGGCAGCTCGGTCTTGACCCGCAGCAGGCACAGGAAAGCGCCCAGCTGGGCGTCCAGAACCTCGCCGGCCATGATCATGCCCATGGCGGCGCGGGCCTCGTCCAGGGTCAGCGGCCGCGACAGGTTGGGCCCCTTGCCGAGAATGCGGACATAGGGGGCGAAGGGATGCTCGTTGGCGGCGGGGGCGGAGTGGGACACCGGGCGCTTCCTCTGCGGGTGGGAATGTTGCGACCATGATATCCTAATATTCACCCCGCGCGGCAAGCCTTCCGCGACGCCGCCCGGCCATTGCTCCGAGGCCTTGAGCGGGGGATGCGGCCAGGCCTCCTTGTTCTTGAAACGGACCCGGAACTTTCCTATTGTCGCGGCATGGACAGCAACACTCGGATTCCCCATCGCGGCGCCGTCAGCAACGCCACCGGCCGCTTCGAACGCCAGCGGCGCGAGGCGTTCGACGACGGCTGGGCGCTGGACGAGGACGACCTGCCGCCGCTCCGCACCGAGGTGGCGGTGGACGCCACCCGCACCATCATCGCCCGCAACGAGTCGCCCGACATTCCGTTCGACCGCTCCATCAATCCGTATCGCGGCTGCGAGCACGGCTGCATCTACTGCTTCGCGCGGCCGACCCACGCCTATCTCGGGCTGTCGCCGGGGCTGGATTTCGAGACCCGGCTGCTGGCCAAGCCCGACGCGGCGAAGCTGCTGGAGGCCGAACTGCGCAACCCGCGCTACCGCCCCGCCCCCATCGCCATCGGCACCAACACCGACCCCTACCAGCCGGTCGAGCGCAGGCTCCGCATCATGCGCGAGATCCTCGAAGTGCTGGCGGCGTTCCGCCATCCGGTCACCATCACCACCAAGGGCGCCCTGGTCCTGCGCGACCTCGACATCCTGGTGCCCATGGCGGCCGAGGGATTGGTGTCGGTGGGGATCAGCGTCACCACTTTGGACCGCGACCTCGCCCGCACCCTGGAGCCGCGCGCCAGCGTGCCGGCGGCGCGGCTGCAGGCCATCCGGCAGCTGGCGGCGGCGGGCATCCCCACCGCGGTGATGGTGGCCCCGATCATCCCCGCCGTCACCGAGCACGAGCTGGAACGGATTCTCGAAGCGGCGGCGGCGGCCGGCGCCACCTCCGCCGCCTACATCCTGCTGCGCCTGCCGCTCGAGGTCGAGGGGCTGATGGCCGAATGGCTGCAGGCCCACGCCCCCGGCCGCGCCCGCCATGTGCTGTCGCTGATGGCGCAACAGCGCGGCGGCAAAGCCTATGACTCGACCTTCGGCAGCCGCCGCACCGGCTCCGGCCCGCTGGCCGGCATGCTGGCCACCCGCTTCCGCCTGGCCTGCAAGCGCCTGGGCCTGGAGGAACGGGGCATGGCGCTGGACTGCACCCGCTTCCGCCCGCCGCCCAGGGCCGGCGATCAGTTGGCGCTGTTCTGATTGGTCACTCCCCTCCCCTCGATGGGAAGGGGCTTCCTTTTTTGCTCCCCTCCCCTCGATGGGAAGGGGCTTCCTTTTTTTGCTCCCCTCCCCTTGATGGGGAGGGGTTGGGGGTGGGGTGAGGCCGCGCACGGATGCGCCGGGGCGGGGTGCGCGCCGATTTACCGCCCAGGCCGCCTGGGCATGGAATCGAGATTGCGGTGCACCTCGGCCCGGTCGGCCTCGTCCTGGGCGATGGCCTGCACCGCCTGGTCGAGCCAGCTCTCGATGGTCGCCTTCATCTCCTCGTGGGTGCCCTTGAGGGCCGGTCCCCTGGCGATGCGGCGCGCCATGGCCTCCAGCATCCACTTGCGGCCGTCGGCGCCCAGCACCTGGCGATAGCGGATGGGGCCGAACACCCCGTAGGCGGTGAACAGGTACAGGGTGAACAGCCGGATGTCGCCACCCAGCACCGGCATCAGCAGCTTGAGCGCCTGCGGGCTGGTTGCCGCCACCGCCGACACCGCCTTGCGCAACTCGGCGGTGTCGAAGCCGGGGAACAGCGCCGCCATGCGCATCTTCTGACACACGCTCCACAGGATGTCGGCGTTGATGCTGTCGCCGGCTCCGGTCAGCAGCCGGTGGGCCGGCCCCAGCAGCAGCGGCGCCTTGCCCTCGACCAGAGCCCGCTCGGTGGAGTGCTCGGACAGCAGTTGGACCTTCAGCGGATCGCGGTACTCCAGCAGCTGCGGCCCCAGGGCCGTCACCAGCTCGGGGGACAGGGCGGCGTAGGTCGGGATCAGCGGCACCTGCCACTCGTAGAGCAGCCAATCGCGCATGGCCCGGAACAGCCGTTCCCCTGGCGAGGCCGGGGCGGGGCGCTTAGGCTGCGGCCTGGCCTTCGCCAGGCCCAGGGTCAAGGCCAGGCGGGCCAGCGGCCCCGGCTGCGGCGGCCGGAACACCGGGGCGTGACCGCGCAGGCGGCGGCGGAAATAGCGCCGGGCGCAGGCCCGAACCAGCAGCGCCACCACCTCGGCCAGGGTGCGGCCGCAGGCCAGCGGGTCCTCGTCGCTGCCGGGAAACAGACGCGCCGGCGTCACCACCACGTCCTGGAACAGCTCGGGCCGCTCGCGCAGCAGGCGAAAGGCCTGGGCCAGGATGAGCGGGTCGTCCAGCACCCGGTCGTAGACCTTGGCCGGCGGCACCAGGGCCAAAGCGGGGAGATGCCGGTGCAGCACGTCCGACACCTCGCGGCGCAGCACGGTGCGGATGCTTTCGACGGGATCGGCGGTAAACGCGGCGGCAAGGGCGGTCATGGTCGTGATCCACTGGGAGGCGGTCACTGTGACTATGCGCGCCGCGGAGGCGAAATACAACAAATGGTGTTATTGATATATTAATGCCGCAACCTATGAAAATTTGCCGTTAGAGCG
>NZ_CACVCG010000094.1 GCF_902729435.1 Magnetospirillum sp. UT-4 | reverse complement strand
TGGCGGATTTCGCCTCGGGGGTTGCGGGAAAATCCCCTTCCGTGTATGGTCCGCGCCTTGCGAGGCGGCCCCCACCGGCCGCCCCGCGACGGAGGGGTGGCCGAGCGGTCGAAGGCGCACGCCTGGAAAGTGTGTATACGTCAAAAGCGTATCGTGGGTTCGAATCCCACCTCCTCCGCCATCCTGCTTCGCGCGGTGCGCTTCGCAGGACTTGCCGCCCGAAACCCAGCGAAGCAGGATGCCCTTCGAAGCTTCAGCGAAGAAGGGCGGCCCATGCGTGACGTCTACCTGCTGGAAAGCGAGGGCTTCCCGGCCAACGCTACGTAGGGATGACGTCCGACCTCAAACGCAGGCTCGCGGACCACAATTCCGGCAAATCCTCCCATACGTCGAAGTTCGCGCCGTGGCGCTTGGTGACCTATGTCGCCTTTTCGGATGAACGAAAGGCGATGGCATTCGAGCGTTACCTTAAATCCGGGTCCGGGCACGCTTTCGCGAACAAGAGGCTGTGGTGACCCTCGGTGCGTACGTGAGCCTTCAAGGAGAACAACCGGCCTGCACGGGTGATTCCGCCGTTCTCTCCTGTGCGATATTCTCCGCACGCTGTTGACCGCGAACCCGATGAAGGTCAAGCGTCTTGGTCACTCCACGATCACTTCTCCTTGACCGACATCACCTTGAATTCGCTCGCCACGTCGACCGGAAGCCTGGCATGAAGCGTCAAGCCGTCGCGGCCATCAGGCGTCCGTCGCGCAGGAGGTGCATGGCGTCGAAGCGGTCGAAGATCTTTTCGTCGTGGGTGACGACGATCACCGCTGCGCTCTGTTCCACCGCCACCTTGCGCAGCAGGTCCATGACGATGCCGGCCCGTTCCGAATCCAGGGCGGCGGTGGGCTCGTCGGCCAGGATGATGCGCGGCCGGTTGGCCAGGGCGCGGGCGATGGCGACCCGCTGGGCCTGGCCGCCGGAAAGCTGCGACGGCCGCCGGTCGGCATGCTCGCCGACATCCAGGTAGTCCAGCAATTCGCGGGCCCGCTGCCGGGCCTCGGCACGCCCTTTTCCGACCAGGTCCAGCACCACCTCGATGTTCTCGGACACCGACAGGAACGGGATGAGGTTGTGGAACTGGAAGATGAAGCCGATCTTCTGCAGCCGCAGGCGGCGCAGGTCGCGCCGCGTCCACTTGCCGTCATAGACCACCTCGCCGTCCAGGCGCATCCACCCGGCGCTGGGTTCGACGATGGCGCCCACCAGGTTCAGCAGGGTGCTCTTGCCCGAGCCGCTGGGACCCAGAAGTCCCACCACCTGGCCGGCGTGGATGTCGAGGTCGAGGCCGCGCAGGGCGTCCACCCGGGTCGCCCCTTCGCCGTAATGCTTCGCCAGTGCTCTGACTTCGACCAGGGCCTCCATGTCAGCCTCCCAGCGCCTGGGCGGGATCGACCCTCAGGGCGTAGCGCACCCCCATCAGGCTGGCCAGCAGGCACACCGCCGCCACCACTGCCGCCAGGGTGGCGGCGTCGGCCGGCAGCAGGATGACCCGGCGGGGAAAGTGGTCGGCGCCCATGACGATCAGGGCTGCGCCCAGGGTGAAGCCGATTCCGCCCAGGGCCAGCGATTGCTGGACGATCAGACCGACGATGGTGCGGTCGGGGGCGCCGATCAGTTTCAGCGTGGCGATCTCGCGCATCTTGTCCATGGTCATGGTGTAGATGATGAGCGCGATGACCACCGCCGACACCAGCAGCAGGATGGAGGTGAACAGCCCGATCTGCTTGCGCGCGCGGTCGACCACCGAACTGACCAGCAGGGCTTCCTGCCCCTGCTGGCTGACGGCGCCCAGGTGCTTCCAGCGTCGCACCGTCTCGGCCACGGCGTCGGCCGACACGCCGGGATGCAGGCGGGCGACCACGGCGTTGACCAGATTGACGTCGGCCCCCTCGCCCCGCGCCGCCTGATTGCGGGCGGCGGCGCCATCCAGTTCGAACTGAAGCTCCTGGGCGTCCTTGAGGGTCAGGTAGGCGACGGGATTGCCGCCGGAATCGACCCGTCCCTCGGTCAGCCCGACCACGGTGAAGGTGTTCGAGCCCAGACGCACCTGCTCACCCAGGGCAATGCCGGAGCGGCGGTCGACCACCATCTCGTAATGGGACCGCGCGATGGGCCGCCCCGCGGCCAGAGAGGCGGGGCCGCCCAGGCGGCCGATCTCGTACCCCACCACGTACAGGCGTATCCGGCGCCGGCCATGGCTCGCCTCGGCGGTCTGGAAGGTCAGCACCCCGGCCTCGGCGACGCCCTTCAGGCGCGCCACGGTTTCGCGGGCATCCTTGGGAATGCGCGAGGCTTCGGCGAACGGCCCCTGGGTGCCGCCCTCGACCACCCACAGATCGGCATTGGCGAGCCGCACCAGCTGCAGGGCGTCGGCGACGATGCCCCGGTAGATGCCGATCATCGACAGCACCACGCCCAGCAGCAGTGCCAGCCCGACGCAGGTCAGGACGAAGCGCCCGAGGTGATGGCGGATGTCGCGAAACGCCAGGTTCATTCCCCGCTCTCCACCACCACCTCGGCCTGTTCGCCCAGGTGGAAGGGCTGCGGTATGGCGTCGAAGGCGACATGGACGATCCGCTCCTCGGAGACCCGGTCGGCTTCGATGTCGATGCGGGCGACCCGCCCGGCGAAGTCGCGCCCGGGCAGGGAACGCAGGGTGACGCGGGCGGGCTGGCCGACGGCCAGGCGGCCGGCGCGGGCCTCGTCCACATAGGCCCTGACCCACACGGTGGCGGGATCGACCATGGTGAAGATCGGCACGGCGGCGACCACGGCGGCGCCCAGTTCGCGGTCGCGCCGGATCACCACGCCGTCATAGGGGGCCGCCAGGGTGTACTTGGCCAGGCGCTGGCGCTCGCGCTCCAGCAGCGCCCGCGACGCCTCGATGTCGGCCATGGCGACGGCCACGTCGGCGCTGGCGATGTCGGCGCCGGCCCGGGCATCCTCGGCCGCCTCGGTGGAAATGGTGCCCTTGCGCTCCAGCGTCTGGCGGCGCTGATCGACGCTCTTCTTCTGGTCGCGCGCCGCCCGGGCCCGCTCCAGCCGGGCGCGGGCCTGGGCCAGGGCGGCTTCGGCCTGTGCCACCGCCGCCCGCTGCTCGCCATCGGCCAGGCGGGCCAGAACCTGCCCCTTGGCGATGGCATCGCCCTGGTCGGCGGTCAGATCGACCAGGGTGCCGGCGACCTCGAAGCCGATGGCGGACTGCACCCGCGCCTCGACGGTACCGATGCCGTAGACGCCGCGCGGCTCGGGCGCCGCCGCCAGGGCCTCGCCGTCCCCGGCCTTGCCCCGCAGGGTGGAGACGGCGGCGGCGGCCAGGACCATCGCCAGAATGGCCAGCCCGCCCCATGTCCATGACAGCTTCATGTTCCGGCCCCTCCGTACTTTAGACAACTCTAAAATTCGCACCGCCGTCTGGCAATGTCCTTGATCCTGGTCAGCCGGGACCTCGGACGCCGGTCGCTTCCGCCGCCGGTTCGGGCTACCATGGTTTTCTCGCCACCGGAAGCGGAGGAGCCGCCATGATCGTCACTACCACCAATTCAGTCGAGGGGCGCCGCATCGACGCCTATCTCGGCATCGTGTCGGGCGACGCGGTGATGGGGTCCAACCTGTTCCGCGACATGTTCGCCTCGATCCGCGACATCGTCGGCGGCCGCGCCGGCTCCTACGAATCGCTGCTGCAGGAGGCCAAGGACACCGCCCTGGCCGAGATGGTCGAGCGGGCGCGTGCCCTGGGCGCCGACGCGGTGGTCGGGGTCGATCTCGACTACCAGGTGATCGGCGGCGATTCCAAGACCATGCTGATGGTCGGCGCCAACGGCACGGCGGTGAGGCTGGCCCACTGACCGCGCCGCCGGCAATCCCCATATTTGCCTCGGACCGAACAGGAGGGAGGGTGTCCATGCTCGCCGATCTCAAGAGTCTCAATCCCGATTTCTCGCGCCGGGGCTTCCTCGGGACCGCGCTGGCCGCCACCGGTTACGCCCTTGCGGCGGGGCCGGCCACCGCCGCCGCCATCGCCACCGATGCCGAGGGTCTCGAGGCGGGGGCAGTGCTGGTCCCGGCCCGCGACCGCGACCTGCCGGCCTATGCGGCACGGCCGGCGAACACCACCGGGCCGCTGCCGACGGTGCTGGTGGTGCAGGAGATCTTCGGCGTCCACGAATACATCCGCGACATCTGCCGCCGCCTGGCCAAGCAGGGCTATCTGGCGGTGGCGCCCGAGCTGTACGTGCGCCAGGGCGATCCGTCCATGGTGACCGACGTTCCCACCCTGCTGAAGACCATCGTCGCCAGGGTGCCGGACGAGCAGGTGATGGCCGATCTCGATTCCACCGCCGCCTGGGCGGCCAAGAGCGGCGGCGGCGATCCGGGGCGGCTGGCCATCACCGGCTTCTGCTGGGGCGGGCGCGTCACCTGGCTGTACGCCGCCCATAATCCCAGGCTCAGGGCGGCGGTGGCGTGGTACGGGCGGCTGGCGGGCGAAGCCTCGGCCAACGCGCCGGCCCATCCCCTCGACCGCGCGGCGTCCATCACGGTGCCGGTGCTGGGGCTCTACGGCGGCGCCGACCAGGGCATCCCGCTCGAAAGCGTCGAGAAGATGCGCGCCGCGCTGAAGGCGGCCGGGGCGAAATCCGAGATCGTGGTCTATGACGGCGCTCCCCACGCCTTCCACGCCGATTACCGGCCCAGCTACCGCGAGGAGCCGGCCCGCGACGGCTGGTCCCGCATGCTGGCCTGGCTGAAGGCCAACGGGGCGGCGTGATGGGCTGCGGCTGCTTTCCCGACGTCAGGGGCGTGCTCGACCAGGCGCTCGACGATACGGACGAGTTGGAGCGGCATCTGGCCGATCTCGGCGACTTCGCCTCGGTCGAGCGGCTGGATTCCGCGCCCGTGCTGCCGGCCCCGGCCGCCGCCGCCGCCGCCATCGCCGCCGGGCGGATGATTCGCCTCGATTCCGCCGGGCCGGGGGCGCTGGCCGTCTACCTGGACGAGGCCCGCGCCGTGGTCCATGTCGGCCGCGCCACCGCCGATGGCAGCGTGGACTCGGAATGGCGGCCCGGCCTCGCCTTCCGCCACGGCCTGTTCGACCTGCCGCGCCGCTTCGGCGAGATGGTGCACTGGTACCGGGAAGGGTAAAAGCCGCATGCCGCCGCGCGACGACGATTCCGGGCAATGGTCGCGTTGGATGGCGGCGGCACAGGACGGCGACGGCGCCGCCTATGGAAGGGTGATGGCCGCCCTGCTGCCGGTGGTCCGCCGCATGGTGGCGCGCCGCCTGCCCGGATCGGGCGAGCGCGAGGACGTGGTGCAGGAGGTGCTGCTGACCGTCCACACCGTCCGCCACACCTACGACCCGGCGCGGCCGCTGCTGCCCTGGCTGGCCGCCATCGTCGCCCATCGCTGCGCCGATCTGCGCCGGGGCGAGGCGCGGCAGGTGCGGCGTACCTCCTCCATCGACGATTTGCCTGAAACCATCGGCGCGGTGGAACCGAATATGATGGCAATGGATGTTGCGACGCTGGGGCGGGCCATGGCCGCCCTGCCCGAGCGGCAACGCCGGGCACTGGAGCTGGTCAAGCTGCGCGAGATGTCGGTGGCCGACGCCGCCGCCGCCACCGGCATGACGCCGGGGGCGCTGAAGGTGACGGTGCATCGGGCCATCAAGGCGCTGAAAGGGATGTTGACGGGATGAGAAGCGAAGACCTGATCGCCCTGCTGCAACAGGACCTGGCCCCGGTTCGCCGGTTGCCGCCGCCGGGGGTGCGCCTGGCGCGCTGGCTGCTGCTGGTGCTGCCGGCTATGGCGGTGATCGTCGCCGCCATGGGCCTGCGCCCCGATCTGGCCGAGCACCTGGCCGAGCCGCGCTTCGTCGCCGAGGCCCTGGCGGCGCTGGCCACCGGGCTGGCCGCCGCCTGGGCGGCGCTGGCCTCGACGGTGCCGGGAACGCCGACCCGGCGGCTGGCCCTGCCGGCGCTGCCCGCCGCCCTGTGGCTGGCCACCATCGGCGAGGGTTGCTGGCGCGAATGGCTGGTGCTGGGGCCGGACTCCCTGGTGCCGGCGCTGGAGCCGCAATGCCTGCCCGAGATCGCCGCCATCAGCATCGTGCCGCTGGCCGTCCTGGTCCTGCTGGCGCGGCGCGGCGCCGCTTTGGCGCCGGCCCTGACCGCGGCGCTGTCGGCGCTGGCGGCGGCGGCGCTGGCCTCGGCGGCGCTGTCGCTGTTCCACCACGCCGAGGCGGCCATGGTGGTGCTGGTCTGGCATTTCGGCGGCGTCGCGCTGCTGTCCGGGCTGGCGGCGCTGTCCGGCCGCCGGCTGTTCGCGGTAGCTGCCTGATCCCCTTGCGCGGCGGCGGCGGCGAGCCCTAAGCTGGAGCCCATGACTTTCTCGGTTCTTTGGCTTCAGGCCGGCAGTTGCGGCGGCTGCACCATGTCGGCACTGGGCGCCGACGATGTCGGCCTGGTGCGGGCGCTGGAGCGCTTCGGAATCCGCCTGCTGCTGCATCCCTCGCTGTCCGAGGCCAGCGGCGCCGAGGCCCTGTCCATCCTGGAGGACGCCGCCGCCGGCCGTCTTGCCGTCGATGCCCTGTGCGTGGAGGGGGCGGTGATGACCGGTCCCGACGGCAGCGGCCGCTTCCAGCTGATGCCCGGCGACCGCCGCCCGGTGGCGCGCTGGATCGAGACCCTGGCCGGCCGCGCCCGCCACGTGGTGGCGGTGGGCTCCTGCGCCGCCTATGGCGGCATCCCGGCCTCGGGTCCGGCCGCCGCCGACGCGGTCGGGCTGCACTATGGTGGCGGCCTGCTGCCGGCCGATTTCCGCGCCGCCGGCGGATTGCCGGTGATCAACGTCGCCGGCTGCGCCCCCCATCCCGGCTGGCTGGTGGAGACCCTGGCCGAACTGGCCCTGTCGGGCACCTGCGCGCTGGATTCCCAGGGCCGGCCGCGCTTCTTCGCCGACCACCTGGCCCATCACGGCTGCGGCCGCAACGAGTATTACGAGTACAAGGCCAGCGCCGCCAAGGCCGGCGATCGCGGCTGCCTGATGGAGAATCTGGGCTGCAAGGCGACCCAGGCGCCGGGCGACTGCAACCTGCGCCGCTGGAACGGCTATGGCTCGTGCACCGATGCCGGCTTCGCCTGCGTCGGCTGCACCACGCCCGGCTTCCAGGACCCCGGCGCGCCGTTCCAGGAGACCGCCAAGATCGCCGGCATCCCGGTGGGGCTGCCGGTGGACATGCCCAAGGCGTGGTTCGTGGCGCTGGCGGCGCTGTCCAAGTCGGCGACGCCGCAGCGGGTGCGCGCCAACGCCCGCGCCGACCACATCGTGGTGCCGCCGGCGCGGCGCCCGGGCAAGA
Organism: Magnetospirillum sp. UT-4; assembly: GCF_902729435.1. Taxonomy (GTDB): domain Bacteria; phylum Pseudomonadota; class Alphaproteobacteria; order Rhodospirillales; family Magnetospirillaceae; genus Magnetospirillum. The sequence continues at coordinate 1,483 of NZ_CACVCG010000094.1, read as the reverse complement.
CTCCATGAGCGATTCCCGCCTGGTGGTCGGACCGTTCAACCGCGTCGAGGGCGACCTCGAGGTGACCCTGGACGTGGCCGACGGAAGGGTGCGCCAGGCCCATGTCACGGCGCCGCTGTATCGGGGGTTCGAGCGTATCCTGCGCGGTCGCCCGCCCGAGGACGCGCTGGTCATCGCCCCGCGCATCTGCGGCATCTGCTCGGTGTCGCAATCCACCGCCGCCGCCCGCGCTTTGGCCGCCATCGCCGGGGTGACGCCGCCGCCGGCCGGCCGCCTGGTCGCCGATCTGGTGCTGGCGGCCGAGAACGCCGCCGACCACCTGACCCATTTCGTGCTGTTCTTCATGCCCGATTTCGCCCGCGCCTGCTATGGCGGGCGGCCCTGGCACCAGCGGGCGCGCGAGCGCTTCCTTGCCGAGACCGGCGAGGCGGCGCGCCGCCTGCTGCCGGCGCGGGCCCGCCTGCTCCACGTCATGGGCCTGCTGGCCGGCAAGTGGCCGCACACCCTGGCGCTGCAGCCGGGCGGGGTGGCCCGCGGGGTGGATGCCGGCGAGCGGGTGCGCCTGCTGGCGGTGCTGGCCGACGTCCGCGCCGCCCTGGAGGCCGAGCTTTACGGCGACCGGCTGGAGGCGGTGGCGGCGCTGGACTCGGCCGATGCCCTGGCGGCCTGGGCCGAGGCCCATTCCGGCGGCGATTTCGCCCTGTTCCTGGCCATCGCGGGCGATCTCGGGCTGGAACGGCTGGGGCGCGGCCCCGCCGCCTTCCTGTCGGCCGGCAGCTTCGGCCTGTGGCCGGGCGGAACGGTGATCGCGGGCGTGCCCCATCCCTACGACCCGGCCCTGGTCGCCGAGGACCTGACCCATGCCTGGATGGCCGATGCCGTGCGCCCCGACGCCGACAAGGACGGCGCCTACACCTGGTGCAAGGCGCCGCGCCTGGCCGGCCGCCCGGTCGAGGTCGGCGCCCTGGCCCGCCAGGTGGTGGCCGCCGACCCGCTGGCGCTGGCGCTGGTGGGAGCCGGCGGCGCCACGGTGCGCGACCGGGTGGTGATGCGGCTGGTGGAACTGGCCCGCCTGCTGATCGCCATGGAGACCTGGACCCGCGCACTGCCCCCCGGCGCGCCGGTCTGCGTCGAAAGCCCGCTGCCCCTGCGCGGCACCGGCACCGGCCTGGTCGAGGCCGCCCGCGGCACCCTGATCCACCGCCTGACCCTGGACGGCGGCGCCATCGCCGACTACGCCATCATCGCCCCCACCACCTGGAACTTCAGCCCCCGCGACGCCTCAGGGATTCCCGGCCCGCTGGAACAGGCACTGGCCGGAACCCCGGTGGAACCGGGAGAGACCAGCCCGGTGGCGGTGCAGCACGTGGTGCGGAGCTTCGATCCGTGCATGGCGTGTACGGTGCATTGAAAAAATCGTGAGGGATTACGCGGGGTTAGAGGGTGTGCCCCAACATCCGTCCACCATGCGTCCATTAGAGCG
>NZ_CACVCG010000093.1 GCF_902729435.1 Magnetospirillum sp. UT-4 | reverse complement strand
TGATGGCCCGGCGCTGTTCGGCGGCTGATGTTGCCCGTGCGGTGGCTGTGGTCTAATAGAGAGCCATGAGTCCCACCGACGACCCTCGCGACCGGTTCAAGCGCCCCCTGGAACGGCCCGGCCTGACGCCGACGCCGGCGCCGCCGTCGCAGCGCAACGCGCTGGTGCCGGCCGGGCCGGTGAAGGACGAGGCGCCCGCGCCCGGCGGCCTCGCCCGCCTGCTCGATGCCGTCGCCAAGATGTTGTCGCCCAAGCCGGCCACACCCGCCCAGGCGCAGCAGCAGCCGACCGCCACCCCCGCCGCCGAGCCGCCGGTGTTCACCGTGCTGGTGGCGGCGGTGAACGGCGACAGCGCCGACGGCGCCGCCTCGCAGGCCCTGTTCAAGCTGTTGGAGACCCGTCCGGCGCTGAAGGTGCGGCCGTTCCCCCGCCCCTTCCAGCTCGACACCCTGGAGGACCCGCAGTTGCTGGCGGCGCTGCTGTCGGCCACCCGCCACGCCTTGGCCGACGAGAACGCCGATCTGCTGGTGTGGGGCGATTTCGCCAAGGACGGCTACCGCCTGCGCCTGGCCGGCCCGGGCCTGCCCGACGACGAGCGGCCGGGCAGCTTCGGCCCCACCACCCGCATCGAATTGCCGGTCAACCTGGGCGAGCCGCAGCTGAACCTGCTTTACGCCGCCATCCTGGCCGCCGCCGAGCCGGCCACCGAGGTCCAGCGCGCCGCCATGCGCCGGCTGCTGCCGCCGGCGGCGCAGGCGCTCGAGCCGCTGGCGGCCAAGCCGCCGGTGTCGCTGTCCATGGCGCAGCAGCGTTCCATCCAGTTGGTCAACGCCCATGTCGCCGTCGCCTGCGCCCTGGCGGTGCCGCCGTCCCAGGCCGAGTCCTGGTTCCAGAAGGCGATCGACGGCTACAAGGCGGCCGAGAAGCGGCTGGGCCGCAACGAGGCGCCGTGGGAGGCCGGTCTGCTCGCCCGCCACCTGGGCGCCGCCTGGGCGGCCCGGGCCGAGCGCTCCAAGGAGCACGCCCGGTCCCATTGGGAGGAGGCGGTCAAGCACTGGCGCACCGCCGCCGAGACCCTGGCGCGGGCGACCATGCCGCTGGACTGGGCGGCGACCCAGGCGCGGCTGGGTGTGGCGCTCTATCGCCTCGATTTGCTGACCGGCGACACCGAATTGCTGCGCGAGGCGCTGACCGCGCTGCAGGCGGCCATGCAGGTCCACACCCGGGCCGAGGCGCCCCACCGCTGGGCCGAAATCATGCACAACGTGGCCCAGGTGCTGGAGGTCTACGGCGACCAGCTGAAGAACCCCGACGTGCTCAAGCGCGCGGTGGACGCCTGTCATTCGGTGCTGGAGGTGCGCTCGCGCGAGCGCACGCCGCTGGCCTGGGCGGCGGCCAGCAACACCCTGGGCTCGGCGCTGTTCCTGCTGGACAAGCACGGCGGCGGCCTCGGCCACCTGGAGGAGGCGGTGCTGGTGCTGGAGGAGGCGCTGCAGATCTTCCAGGCCCACGGCGCCAAGGGTCCGGCCCAGGTGGCGGCCCGCAACCTCGCCCACGTCCGCAAGCTGGCCGAGGACCGCAAGGGCCGCGCGGTGATCGACCCGGGCTGGCGGTAATGTGAATGACTCCCCTCCCCTTGATGGGGAGGGGTTGGGGGCGGGGTGATGCCGCACACTCATGCTCCGACGCGGTTCCCCCCTACCCCAACCCTCCCCCGCGTGCGAAGCACGCATTGTTGTAACGCGGGCTTCGCCCGCAAGGGGGGAGGGAGCCTAATAATTCCTGCGCCACAGCACACCGAAGCCGCTGCCCGATTGCTGGCCGATCTCGGTCTCCACCGCGAAGCCGCCGCCCAGATCCTGTTCCACCGCCACCGAGCCGGTGCCCTGGGTGCCCTGCTCGACCCGCACGAAGGTGTCGCGGCCGATATACTTGCCGGCGGTGAGGCTGGGGCCGCCCTCGCCGTTCTCGCCGCCGCCCACCTCGAGCACGTCGAGCCCGAGCATGCCGCGCACGTCGCCGATGGGGTCGAAGCCGTCGCCGCCGCCGGTCAGACCCGACGCCGCCAGGCGGCCCAGCTGGATCTGCTGGAACGCCGACAACTCGCCCGCCTCGCGGCCGAACAGCAGCCGGGCCAGCACCTCGTCCTGGGGCAGCGGCGGATCCGAGGTCACCGCCAGCTCCGGTGCCTGCGCGCTGCCGCTCACCTCGACGCGGGCATCGACCTCGCCGGCCCGCGCCGTGGCGGCGACGTCGAGGGCGGGATCGCCCGGATCGCCCTGGAACACCACCCGGCTGTCCTCGGCCAGTTCCAGCCGCCGCCCGAGGAACTCGAACTGCCCGCGCACCGCCGCGATGGTCCCCGACACGATGGGATCGGCGGCGGTGCCGGACACCGCCAGTTCGCCCTGCCATTCGCTGTCGAGGCCGCGGCCGCGCACGAAAGCGTGCTCGATGGCGACTTCGACGGCCAGGGCGACGGTCGCCGGCATGGCCGCCTCGGCCGGTTCGCCCTCCTCGGGCGGCGAGACCGTGCGCCCGCCCACCTCGGTCACCTCCAGGGTGACCGGCCCGCCGCCGCGCAGGCGGCCGATGTCGATTTCGGCCCGCGGCACCCTCAACCGCCCGGCGATGCGCGCATCGGTGCCCTGCCCGGACAGCGACAGGCGGCCGCTGGCTTCCGCCTCGGCATCGTCGCGGCGCAAGGCGGTGAAGCGGTCGAGCGCGATTTCGGCGGTCCAGGCGCCGCCGAACCCGCCCGCCCCTTCCAGCCGCACCCGGCCACGTCCGCCGTCACTCCCCTCGGCCAGCAGGCGCGCCCGCTCGTCCTCAAGGGTCAGGGTGGCGGACAAATTCATCACCGCGGTGCCGGTCTCCAGGTTCTCGTAACGGCCGCGCGTCACCGCCACCCGGCCGCCGAACGCCGGTGCGTCGGGCGGACCGGCGACACGAACGGTGCCGTCCACCTGCCCGGCGATGATGTGGCCGGGAACCGGTGACAGGGTCCCGATCAGTTGCGCCAGGTCGCCCTGCAGCCGCGCCTGCCCGGCCAGCTGCCCGTCGGCAAGGCGCCCCGACAGGGTGGCGGCGGCGCCGGTGGTGACCAGCCGGGCGGGCTCCAGCGCGACCCGGCCGGGCCGCCACCACAAACCGGCCGGCGCCGCCAGGGACAGCCGCGCCCCGTTCCGTTCGGCGTTCAGCGCCGTCACCGTGGCCCGGCCGGTTTCCCCGGCGCGGCGCACCCGGCCGGCGGTGGCGAGGCGCAGGTCGTCACGGACGGCGTCGAGATCGAAGCGGAAATCCTCGGGCGTGCCGTTCAGGGTCAGGCGGAGATCGCCGATGGCGGTGTCGTCCAGGGCCAGCCCGCTGCCGGTCAGGTCCAGCGCCAGCCGCCCGCCGGCGGCCAGCTCGACCTCGGCCTGCAGCGTTCCGGCCAGCGGCACGCCGATCACCTCGCGCCACTGGCGCAGTTCGGGGATGCTGCCGCGCAGCCGGCCGCGCGGGCCTTCGGGGGCGAACACCAGCGCCCCCCGCACCGCCGCCGCGCCGGAGCGCAGCGACAGGTCGGTCAGGCGCACGGGGTCGAGGGCGATGCGGCTGCGTCCATCGATTCGTCGGCCGGCGATGTCGAGGGCCGCCTCGACCGCCCCGGCCGGCGCGCTGGCCAGCCGGGTCAGCGCCACCTCGACGATGCCTTCGGCGGGCGGCGCGCCGCCGAAGCTCAGGCCGGCGACCCGGGCGGTGGCGGCGACGGAGGGGTCGGCCGGCGCACCGCCCAGATGCCCGGTCGCCTCGGCGCCGCCACTCAGCTCCGGTGCCAGCACGGCAAGGTCGGGCAGCCGGGCATGGAGCCACAGATCGAGCCTCCCGGCGGTCACCTTGCCCTCGGCCCGGGCCTCGCCGCCGGCGCCCTCCAGGCGCACGCCGCGCAGATCCACCTGCCGGCCGTCCAGGCGGAAATCCCCCGACAGCCTGGGCGCCGGCCCCAGCAGCCGGTCGAGCACCTCGGTGCCGGTGGCGAGGCCGGTGCTCCGCACTTCCGCCCGCCCGTCCAGGCGCAGCCCGACCAGGTCGCCGGTCAGCCAGCCGCGCAGGCGGGCGGCCCCGGATACCCCCAGCAGCGGCCGGGCATCGTCCAGGTCGGCGGCGACACGCAGGGCGGCGCGGCGCCCGGATTCCTCCACCATGCCCGAGACCGCCACGCTCATGCCGGCGGCGGTCAGGCGCGCCTGCCCCAGCAGCAGCCGGCCGGCGGCCAGATCCAGGTTGCCCGCCGCGTTGGCCTCCAGGGTTGGCACCGGCAGCGCACGGCCGTCCCAGGCCGGCGCGGTCACCGCGCCCGACAGCGCCGCATGCCAGGTGTCGCCATCGGGCATCAGCCGGGCATTGAGGCGCGCCGCGCTCCAGCCCAGGCCGGCGGCGCCACCCGGCCCGGCCTCCAGGCTGCCCGCCAGCACCGGCGCCGGCAGGCGCCCCGACACCACGCCGCTGCCGCCCACCGCTCCGGCCAGCGGCACCCCGGCCAGTGCCTGCCAGCGTTCCAGCCGCGGCACCTGCAGGTACCAGCGCAGGTCGAGATAATCGCTGCCGGCGGTGCCGGCGACCCGCACGAAGCCGCCGCCTTCGACACGGGCATGAACATCGACGCGGCCGCCGCCGCGGCGCATCTGGAAGGTGCCGGCCACCTCCAGGCGCAGCTCCTCGCCCAGGACCGCCGGCGCCAGCACCACCGGCGCCGACAGCTCGTCGAGGCGCAGGGCGAAATTCGGAAGATCCCCGCCCTCACCGCCGCCCTCGCCGCCCTCCGCCGGCAATCGGGCGACCGCCACCTGATCCGCCGCCAGCCGGTCGATGTCGAGCACCCGCCGCAGCAGCAGCGACGGATGCCAGTCGAGCCGCGGCGCGGTCACCGTCGCCCAGGTGCCGGCGGCATCCTTGAGGCGGAGGTGGTCGGCGCGAAGACGGAACGGCCAGTCGATGGCCAGCCCGTCCAGTTCCACCTGCTGCGCCGTCCGCGCCTCCACCTGCCCGGCCACGAAGCGCTCGCCCGGGGCCGAATGGATGAAGGCGACCGCACCGCCGAGCAGCACCGCCAGCGCCACGACGATGGCGCCCATACCCAGGCCGAACCTGCGGAGAATCGGAGACATGCTCTGGATTTAGAACGCCTGCCCCAGACTCAAGTACACCTGAAAGGGATCATCGATATCGGGACGCGGATTGACCGGCACCGCCACATCGGCGCGGACCGGGCCGAACGGCGTGTTGTAGCGCAGGCCCAGCCCGGCGCCCCACAGCAGCCCCTCGCCGAAATCGGGGCGGCGGGTGCGGAACGCGCGCCCGGCTTCGACGAACGGAACGACGGCGACGGCATCGGTGACGTTGATGCGGGCCTCGGCCCCGAAGGCCAGCGCCGACAGCCCGCCCGCCGGCGTGTTGTCGGCCTCCAGCGGCCCCGCCTCCTGGTAGGCGAAGGCCCGCACCGAGCCGCCGCCGCCGACATAGAGGCGCTTGTCGGCCGGCACCGCGTCGAAGCCGCCGCCCAGGATGGCGCCGATGCGAGCCCAGCCGGCCAGCACCACCCGGGGGTCGTCCAGCACCTTGACCATCTCGGCGTCGTAGAGGTCGATGCGGGTGAAGCTGTCGCCGCGCACGTCGAAGAACGGCCGCAGCTGCAGCCGCATGCGGTTGCCGCTGGTGGGGTCGAGCAGGTCGTCGGTGGAATCGTGGCGGGCCTCGAGGGGGAACGACAGCAGGGTGAACTGCCGGGCCCGCCCCGCCGCGCCGGCGTTATCGCGATCCTCGGCGGTGCGTTCCAGGGCGGTCGCCGCCGAGGCCCGCCAGGTCCTGCTCAGCAGCCATTCCAGGCCGCCCGAGGCGCCGATGGTGCGGGTCACGAAGGCGTCGGTGCGGCGTTCCTCGGCGGTGGCGGTAAGCAGCAGGTCCTGGTCGACGGCACCGGTATCGGGATTGCGGTAAAGGAAATCCAGGCCGGTGCGGATCTGCGACAGCTCGAACCCGGTGCGCAGCCGCTCGGCGCCGCCGTGCAGGCTGCGGTGCTCCCAGAACAGCTCGCCGCCGAAGCCCTCGTTGGACGACCACGAGGCGGCGGCGCCCACCGAGCGGCGGTCGGCCTCGTCCAGTGTCACCGTCACCGGCAGCCGCTCCCCGTCCACCACCCGCTCGGCGGTGGTGATCTTGATGGTCGAGAACAGGCGGCTGTCGCTCAGGGTCTTGCGCATCTCCTCGACCCGGGACAGCGAAAACCGCTCGCCGGCCGCCCACGGTACCCGGTTGCGCACCCAGTCGGGATCGAGCCGCTCCAGCCCCTCGACGCGAATCTCGCCGAAGCGGGCCAGCGGCCCGGCGGCCACCTGCAGCGTCACCTGCATGGAGCGGTCGCGGTGGTCCACCACCACCTGGCGGTCGGCCACCTGGGCCAGCGGATAGCCCTGCTCCGACAGCCGCCCCAGCAGCGCCGTCTGCGCCGCCACCACCGCCTCGGCGCGGGCGCGTTGGCCGATCTCCAAGCCAAGCTGGTCGAAATCCGGCGTCTCCGGCTCCGGCGTGGCGGATTGCGGCACGAAGTGAACGCGGTAAGCTACAAGGCGGTAGGCGGGTCCGGGCTGAACGGTCAGCGTGGCCACCGCCGGCACCGCCGCGGCATCGACCGCCACGCTGGCGGTGCCGCCGTAATATCCCTCGGAGCGCAGCACCGCCTGCACCGCGTCGATGTCGGCCTCGGCCCGCGCCCGCAGCGACGCGACGCTGGCCGGCGGCCTGTCGGCGCCCTGGACCAGGCGCGATTCCTCCTCGATGCGGCGACGCAGGTCGGAATCGTCGATGCCCTCGAGGGCGACGCGGTAGGGCACGTCCTGGGCGCCGGCCGGCAGCGGCGCCAGGGTTGCCAGAAGGATCAGGACCGCCAGGCGCATGCGTTCCCCTTCGCCAACGACCGGGCGAGAGTGTAGGCAGCCCGGCCCGCTTGCATAAGCCGGCCGGACGGCCGACAACCTAGGTCATGCCGCTGCCCGTGAGGTATTTCATTGCGCTCGGCACCGAAGACCTGCTACAAGCGCCGCCAGGGCGAAACCGCCCACCGACTCTTTCGCGATTGCGCGCGGGGGACACCAGGCCGGCCCAAGGGTCGCCGTCCCCACCTCCCGAAGAGTTTCCCCATCCTTCCCCCAGGGTCGCGTGCCCCCAGGGCACCCATCAACCGACGCCCCGCGACGGCTTGGCCGTGGCGCGCGCCCCTTTATCGAAAGAATTCCATGACCTTGTTCACCGAGCTCGGCCTGATCGAGCCTTTGACCCGCGCCCTCACCGACGAGGGCTACACCACCCCGACCCCGATCCAGGCCGCCGCCATCCCGACCCTGCTCGAGGGCCGCGACATCTTAGGCATCGCCCAGACCGGCACCGGCAAGACCGCCGCCTTCGCCCTGCCCATCCTCAACCGCCTCGCCACGGTGCGCCAGCGGCCGCTGCCGCGCTCGGCCCGCGCCCTGATCCTCACCCCGACGCGCGAGCTGGCGGTGCAGATCGGCGAGGGCTTCGCCACCTATGGCCGCCACGTCAAGTTCAAGCGCGCGGTGATTTTCGGCGGCGTCGGCCAGGGACCGCAGGTCAACGCCACCGCCGGCGGCACCGACGTGCTGGTGGCCACCCCGGGCCGCCTGATCGACCTGATGGACCAGGGCCTGCTGAAGCTGGACAGCGTCGAGGTGTTCGTCCTCGACGAGGCCGACCGCATGCTCGACATGGGCTTCATCCACGCGGTGCGCAAGATCGCCGCCCGCCTGCCGAAGGAGCGCCAGACCCTGCTGTTCTCGGCGACCATGCCCGACGCGGTGGCCGAACTCGCCGCCGGCATGCTGCGCCACCCCCAGCGCATCGAGGTCACCCCGGTGTCCTCGACCGTCGAGCGCATCGAGCAGCGGGTGCTGTTCGTGTCGCGCGACAACAAGCGCAACCTGCTGGTCGACCTGATGAAGGACCGCAAGGTCACCCGCGCCATCGTCTTCACCCGCACCAAGCACGGGGCCAACCGGGTCGCCGAACAGCTGGAGAAGTCGGGCGTGCCGGCCGACGCCATCCACGGCAACAAGAGCCAGAACGCCCGCCAGAAGGCGCTGAACGCCTTCAAGGCCGGCGAGTTGAAGGCGCTGGTCGCCACCGACATCGCGGCGCGCGGCATCGACATCGACGGCGTCACCCACGTCATCAATTTCGAGCTGCCCAACGAGCCGGAAAGCTATGTCCACCGCATCGGCCGCACCGCTCGCGCCGGCGCCGACGGCATCGCACTGTCGTTCTGCGAGGCCGAAGAAGTGGCCTATCTGCGCCAGATCGAGAAGACCATCCGCCAGACCGTGCCGGTCGAGGACAATCACGCCTGGCACTGCTCCAGCACGCACCGCCTGCACACCTCCAACGCCCGCGCCCCCAAGCCGCCCCAGCGTGGCGGCCTCGGCCGGCCGCAGGCCGCGCCGGCGGGCAAGCCGGCCCACGGCAAGCCCAGCCGCCCCGGCGCCCCGGCCGCGCAGAAGCACGCCGGCCCCCAGGCCAAGGCCCATGGCGGCCACGCCCGGCGGGGATAGGCTCATGCCCCCCTCCCCTTGACGGGGAGGGGGCTCACTTTTTTCCACGCCCTTTCAAAACGTTGCCGTCATGGCCGGACTTGATCCGGCCATCCATGTGGCGCTTCGGCATCGGCATTCAGGGGGCGGAGAGGCGTGGATGCCCGGGTCAAGCCCACTTCTGTCCGGTTTATTTTTCGGAGAGCCTTCGGGAGCTCTTGGTGTCGGCCGCGTCCAGGGTGATGTTGGCGGAAGCGGACAGATTACCCTCGCCCGCCTGCGGGACCTTTGCGAAACTATGCCCGAGGACGCCCTCGTCCTTATCTGATCCGAAA
>NZ_CACVCG010000092.1 GCF_902729435.1 Magnetospirillum sp. UT-4 | reverse complement strand
GGCCATCTTTCTACCCGTCTGGTCGGCGGCGCGTCGGCCGCTGGTGGTCGTCTCAAATTACCGTAAAGCGGGGCCTGGAGCGGGTGAAGGGAATCGAACCCTCGTCGTAAGCTTGGAAGGCTTCTGCTCTACCATTGAGCTACACCCGCCCGGTCCACGCCACCGCCCCTTCCGGCCATCGGAAGCCTGGCGGCTCCCGCTTCCGCGCGAAAAAGAATGGTGGAGGGGGGAGGATTCGAACCTCCGTACTCCTAAGAGGGCAGATTTACAGTCTGCTGCCATTAACCACTCGGCCACCCCTCCAGCCGTCACCCCCCCCATACGGCAGCAAGGCCGGCACAAGGCGGGGCGACGGGAGAACGGAACTATGAGAATTTTCGCCGCCTTGTCAACTCGAAAAGAGCAGGCTAAACCGCGCAGACGGAGGTGTCTTCATGGCTGCACGCGATTCCCGTTCCAAACCCGCCTCGCGCCGCGACAAGGCGCCGCCCGCTGCCGCCGAGAGGGGGCGCGAGCGGCCGTCCGGCAATCTGTTTTGGCTGTTCGGCGTCCATGCGGTGCTGGCGGCGTTGCGCAATCCGCGCCGCAAGGTGGTGCGGCTGGCGCTGACGCCCGAGGCGGCGCGCGCCCATGCCGCCGCACTCGCCGAGGCCCGCGCCCTGCGCCCGCTGCCGGCCGAGGAGGCGACCGAGCGGCGCGACCTCGATCACGCCTTGCCGCCCGGCGCGGTGCACCAGGGCATCGCCGCTTTGGTCGAGCCCCTGCCCATCCCCGCCATCGAGGACATCGCCGGCCTGGCCGAGGGCCGCGACCACGCCGTGGTGGTGGTGCTGGACCAGGTCACCGACCCCCACAATGTCGGCGCCATCCTGCGCTCGGCCGCCGCCTTCGGGGCGCTGGCGGTGGTGGTGCCCGACCGCCACAGCCCCGAGGAAACCGGCACCCTGGCCAAGTCCGCCTCGGGGGCGCTGGAGCGGCTGCCGCTGGTGCGGGTGACCAACGTGGTGCGCGCCATCGAGGACCTGAAGGCGGCCGGCTTCTGGGTCGCCGGCCTGGCCGGCGAGGCCCCGCGCACCCTGGCCGAGGAGAAGCTGTCCGGCCGCGTCGCCCTGGTCATGGGGGCCGAGGGCGAGGGCCTGCGCCGCCTCACCCGCGAGCATTGTGACTACCTGGTGCGGCTGCCGATGACCGGCGCGGTGGAAAGCCTCAACGTCTCCAACGCCGCCGCCGTCGCCCTTTACGAACTGGTGCGCGAGCGCCTGAACCTGAGCGGGGGAAACGAGCGTGACGCGACAGAATGATTTCTACCTGGACGCCTATGACCGGGCCTGGAAGGCCCGTCTCGACGTCATGCGCGACCTGATCGCCGGAGGTGCCGAGACCGCCTTCGAGGTGGTGCGCCGGCTGAAGATCTTCGAGATCGACCACACCATGACCATGGACTGCACCTTCCGCCCCATCGAGCCGCCGACCGGCGATTCGCTGCTGCCCACCGGCATGCCGATGCTGCGGCCCGAGCCCGTACTGGGCCGGCTGCAGATGCGGCCCTTCTACGACGACCACGTCGATTTCCTGCTGCATGTCCTCACCCAACACGGCGTCGACGCCATCGTCGAACTGGGCAGCGGCTACGGCCGCAACCTGATCGAGCTCTACGCCCGTGGCGGCCCCAAGGACGCCGTTTACTACGCGGGCGAAATCAGCGAGGGCGGCCGCGCCGCCGCCGACATGCTGTTCGCGCTGACGCCCGGCCACCAGGCGAGGTCGTTTTGCTTCGACCACAAGGACCCGGACTTGTCCTGCCTGCGCGGCGCCGAACGGGTACTGCTGTTCTCGTACCACTCCATCGAACAGGTGGCCGAACTGCCCGCCGACTATTTCGCCCGCCTGGCCGCCTGCGCCCCGCAGGTCACCGCCATCCACATGGAGCCGTTCGGCTTCCAGCTGGACGCCCTGGACGGCGAGCCCAGCCGCCTGCAGCGCCACCTGTTCGCCGAGCGCGACTGGAACACCAACCTGACCGCCCGGCTGCTCGAGGCCAACGCCGCCGGCACCATCAGGCTGACCACCCTGGCCAAGGAGATCCTGGGCGGCGAACCCAACAACGCCACGTCGCTGGCGGTATGGACGAACATCCCGACGTGACCGCCCCCTTGCGGCCAATGGCCCTTGGCTCTAACTTTCCCCTCGTGGCCGGCTTAGCTCAGTTGGTAGAGCAGGAGTTTTGTAAACTTCAGGTCGCGGGTTCGAGTCCTGCAGCCGGCACCATCCGCCCCACCGGGAGGGAGCGCCCATGACCGAGCCCACACGGCCGCCATCGTCGCCTGGGGGAAGTCGCCGGGGCGTTGTAAGCGCAGGAATGCCATGATGAGAGTTTTCATACGGGGATTGTTCCTCCTGGCCATGGCCTGGGGTGGTGGCGGCACCGCTGCCGCCGAGACGGTGCGGGTGGGCGGCTATCCGTTTCCGCCCTTCGTCGAGGCCGACGGCTCGGGGCTGGCCCGCGACCTCATCGACACCCTGAACAAGGCGCAGTCGGATTACGTCTTCACCTTCGTGCCGGTGGCGGCGCGGCGGCGCTACGGCGACCTCGCCGAGGGGCGCTTCGACGTCATGTTCTTCGAGAGCCCGGAATGGGAATGGGCCGAGAAGGGCCTGCCGGTGGACTTCACCGCAATCTACCTGCGCGGCGGCGAGGTCTTCGTCGCCCGCGCCCAGCCGGGGCGCGGCCAGGACTATTTCGCCGAGCTGAAGGGCAAGAGCCTGGTCGGCATCCTCGGCTACCATTACGGCTTCGCCGATTTCGATGCCGATCCCGGGCGCCTGGCCCGCGACTGGAACATGAAGCTGGTGGGCAGCCACAGCTCCAGCATCGACATGGTGCTGGCCGGCCGCGTCGACATGGCGGTGGTGACCGATTCCTACCTGTGGACCTATCTGGGCCGCACCCCCGAGGCGCGGCGCGCCCTGCTGGTGTCGGAGCGGCTCGACCAGGTCTACCGCCACCGCGCGCTGGTGCGGCGCGGCGGCCCCATCGCCGTCGCCACCCTCGACGAACTGCTGCGGCGGCTGGACAAGGACGGCACCCTGCCGGCGCTGTGGAAGCGCGCCGGCATCGTGCGCTGAGGAGCCTCATCGCCCGCCCGTCCGGCATGTGGTAGACTCGCATCCGGGAAGGATTGGGGGATAAGCGAATGCCGTTGGACCCGGCCGCGCCGGATCACGGCGGCCAGAAGGCCGTCACCCTCGCGCTGCAGGGCGGCGGCGCCCATGGCGCCTTCACCTGGGGGGTGCTGGAAGGGCTGCTGAAGGACGGGCGCGTCCGCATCGAGGGACTGTCGGGCACCAGCGCCGGGGCGCTGAACGCCGCCGTGCTGGTGGACGGATTCATCCGGGGCGGCACCGACGGCGCCGTGACCGCCTTGCGCGAGTTCTGGCGGCGCATCAGCAGCACCGGGCTGCAGAGCCTGTTCTCGGCCAGTCCCTGGGGCCGCCTCGACGGCGGCTGGAACCTGGATGAGACCGGCGCCTATGCGCTGTTCGACATGGTCACCCGCATGTTCTCGCCCTACGAGCTCAACCCGCTCGACATCAATCCCCTGCGCGACGTGGTCGAGGATTCCATCGATTTCGAGGCGGTGCGCCACTGCGATTCCATCCGCCTGTTCATCACCGCCACCAACGTCAAGACCTGCAAGCCGCGCATCTTCCACAACCGCGAGATCACCGCCAAGGTGCTGATGGCCTCGGCCTGCGTGCCGCTGCTGTTCCGCGCCGTCGAGATCGACGGCGAGCATTTCTGGGACGGCGGCTACATGGGCAACCCGTCCATCTCGCCGCTGATCGGCGAATGCGGCGCCTCGGACGTGGTCATCGTGCAGATCAACCCGCTGGTGCGGGCCGAGGTGCCGACCAAGGCGCGCGACATCCTCAACCGCATCACCGAGCTGTCGTTCAACTCGTCGCTGGTGCGCGAGATGCGCGGCTTCGCCACCATCACCGGCCTGATCGAGGCGGGCAAGCTGAAGGACGACCGCTACAAGCCGGTCAACTTCCACATGATCGAGGCCGGCGGCGACCTGCCGGCGCTGGGGGTGTCGTCCAAGTTCAACACCGACTGGCGCTTCCTGGAGCACCTGCACGAGCTTGGAATCGACGCCGCCCAGCGCTGGCTGGCCGCCAATTACGACGCCCTCGGCAGCCGCTCCAGCCTGGACGTGTTCGAGGCCTTCGTGTGAGGCGGATTCGCCCTGTCTCCGTCATGCCCGGGCTTGAATTTTCGGACCGCGCTCGAGGGTGATGCAGACAGATTACCCTCGCCCGCCTGCGGGAGAGGGAGGGACCCGTCGCGACAGCGACGGGAGGGAGAGGGTGCGCGCCGCGAGGTGCGCTTCGCGACAGCGAAAGCTCTCGCGGGTCCAGGTCTTGGGCGCGTGGACACGCGCCGCCCTCACCCCGGCTCGCTGATGCTCGCCCCCTCTCCCGCAAGCGGGCGAGGGGGCACTTACTAGGGCGTGTTCCGTTTGAACGGAATATGGTCTAGCCGAAAATTCAGCCCGTCACCTTCCTACAGCTTCTTCGCCAGGGTGAAGGCGCCGCGGATGTCGCCCGGCTTGTAGCCGCGCGCCAGATCGGCCGGGTAGAGCTTCTCGATGCGGGCCATCACCTCGGGCTTGACGTCGCGGCCGTGGCAGTTCAGGCACAATTCGGCGGTGGGAATGGCCTTCATGAAGCGGAAGCTGCCGTCCACCGTCGCGGCGGCGACCAGGGTGTCGGGGCTTTCGCCGGCGGCGCGGCGGGCGTCGAAATCGGCCAGCACCTTCGCCTCCCACGCATCCGGCTTGTTGCCGGGATTGCGCAGTTTCAGGCTGGTGCGGCCCACCGACCAGCCGGACTTGGCGGCATGGGCCTTGGCGATGCCGGGCGCCTTCTCGTTGCACACGGCGATGGCCTCGAGCGGGCCGCCGGCCTGGACGCCCTTCTCCAGCTCGCCCTTCAGGGCGCCGCCGAATTCCTTGACGATACCGGCCGCCTCCTGCTTCAGCGCCTCGACATCGGCCGCCGCGGCGGGCACCGCCAGCGCGGCCAGGATCGCCGTCAACACCATGGAAATCTTCATCATTGCCTCCCTCGGCTTGTTGATTGGGGCCAGGATAGGGCCGGGCGGCGGGGCACAGGTAGTATTCAAGGACGACACCGCGCACGGCACCACGATCCAGAACACACTGCCGCGGCCGGGCCACGAGCGCACGCCGATGGCGTGGTTCAGCAGGGCGGCGGTGCGGCGCACCTCGGATAGCCCCAACCCCAGCCCCTTGGTTCGGTCGCGCTCGGGATTGCCGAGCTGGACGAAATCCTCGAACACCGAATCCAGCTGGTCGGCGGGGATGCCGGGGCCGCTGTCCCAGACCTCGATCCGGATGGTCGTCCCGACCCGCCGGCAGCCCAGCACGACGCGGCCCTGCCCGGTATAGCGCAGGGCGTTGACCAGCAGGTTGCGCAGCACGCGGGCGAGCAGGACGGGATCGGTCTCCACCTCGGCCGAGCACGACTTGATCCGCAACCGGATGCCGGCGGCGGCCGCCGCTCCGGCGAACTCGCCGGCCAGGCCGTCGAGCAGGGGGGGCAGCGCCACCGGGCGGGCTTCGACCCGGACCCGGCCGGTTTCCAGCACGGCGATGCCCAGCAGGGCCGACAGCAGGTCCTCGACTCCCTCCAGCGCCCTGGTCGCCAGGCCCAGCGGGCGGCGGTGGGCGGGCTTGGTCAAATTCTGGTCGAGGACATCCAGTGCCAGCCGCAGGCCCTGGATCGGCTGGCGCAAATCGTGGCTGGCGGCGGCCAGGAACAGCGATTTGGCCCGATGGGCCCGTTCCGCCTCGGCGGCGCGGCGCTCGGCCTCGTTGGTGCGTTCGGCGACCAGGCGCTTCAGCCTTTCCTCCTGGACCCGGGCCAGGCGGTCGCTGCGCAGCGCCCGCGCCCCCAGCACCGCCAGAAGCAGCGCGGACAGCAGCGCCAGCACCCCGGCCCCGGCGACGTCCTTCCACCAGCCGGCCCGGATGGCAGCGATCTCGATGCCGTAGGTGACCCAGACCGGATAGAGGCCGACCTTCTGGAAGGCGTACAGCCGCTCGCCGCCGCCGGTCTTGGGGCGAATCCGATAGGTGCCGCTGGCCTGCTGCGGGATGAGCTGCATCAGCCCCGGATCGTCCGAGGTCAGGCGGAGCGGCTTGGCCAGCGAGGGATGGCGGGCGAGTTGGCTGCCGTCCTCGCGGAACACCCCCACCGCCCGGGTCGCGGAATCGGCGCCGACCACCGCGCCGAACATCTCCTCGAAGGCGCGGGCGTAGATGGCGACGACGATGACACCGCCGGAATACCGCCGCGACAGGGTGAAGAACGAATCGTTGGTGACCCGGCCGACCACCTGCTTGCCCACCACCGTCCCGGTGCTGCCCGTGGCGCGGATGAAATAGTCGCGGTCTCCGAAATCGCGCCCCTGCAGGCGCGGGTCCAGCGTATTGGCCACCACCAATCCGGCGGGATTCATCACCACCAGGGCGACGGTCAGGCCCTGCACCGGCCGATGCCGGTTCAGCAGCCCGTCCAGCACCCCCGACGACAGCGCGCCCGGCGCCATCCCGGTCAGCCGCTGCTCGACCAGGTCGATCAGCAGGCCATGGCCGTCCAGCACCCGCGCGGTGTATTCCGCCACCAGCGCCGCGCGCCGGCCGGATTCCTCGGCCGCCGCCGCCATGGCGGCGCGATGGCTCTGGACGGCGTACAGCGCCAGCAGGGCGAACGGCAGCACCGCCCCCAGCACGAGAAGCAGTTTCAGGGACCCACCGCGCCCGGGCCGGGCTGGATCAATGTTCACCACACTTGGGTCCGCCGAAAGGAAAGATTAGCGGACTATATTTAATCCAGGCGCGATGGAAATATGGCGTCCCGCCTAGGCCGGATGGGGGCGCACGCCAGTGGGCGCCATTACTTGGGATGATTCAACCGAACCTTGGCGGCGGCGGCACGGGCGGCGGCGCGGGCGTCTTCGACACTTCCGTGGCGGGCCAGGGCCAGCGCCACTCCCATGCGGCGATAGGGCCTTGTGGTCGGCTTGTTGAAGATACGCACATCCAGCTCGATGCCCGGCGCGTCCGGGGAGAGCGCCTCGGCCAGCCCTTCGACCGCGAAATCGTCACCGTCGCGGTCGGCCAGGATCACCGCCGAGGCGGCCGGCCCCAGCTGGGTGATGACGGGAATGGGCAGGCCCAGGATGGCGCGGGCGTGCAGGTCGAACTCGGTCAGGTTCTGCGACACCAGGGTGACCATCCCGGTATCGTGCGGGCGCGGCGACAGCTCCGAGAAGATGACGGCGTCGCCCTTGACGAAGAACTCCACCCCGAACAGGCCATAGCCGCCCAGATTGTCCACCACCGCGCGGGCCTGGCGTTGCGCCTCGGCCACCGCCTGGGCGGTCATGGGCGTCGGCTGCCAGCTTTCCTGATAGTCGCCGCGCTCCTGCCGGTGGCCGATGGGATCGCAGAACACCACGCCGTCACGGGTGCGGATGGTCAGCAGGGTGATCTCGTAGTCGAAGTCGATGAAGGCCTCGACGATCACGCGGCGGCGGTCGCCGCGCATGCCGGCCACCGCGTAGTCCCAGGCGGCATCCACCTGGTCCGGTTCGCGCACCGTGCTCTGGCCCTTGCCCGAGGACGACATCACCGGCTTGACCACGCAAGGGATGCCCACCTTGGCCACCGCCGCCCGCATCTCCTCCAGGCTCTCGGCATAGAGGTAGGTGGAGGTCGGCAGGCCCAGCTCGGCCGCCGCCACCTCGCGGATGCGGTCGCGGTTCATGGTCATCAGGGTGGCCCGCGCCGAGGGAACCACGGTGAAGCCCTTGTCCTCGTAGTCCTTCAGCACCTCGGTGCGGATGGCCTCGACCTCGGGGACGATGGTGTCGGGCCGGTGCTTCTCGATGGCCGCCCCCAAAGCGGCGCCGTCCAGCATGGAGAACACCTCGGCCTCGTCCGCCACCTGCATGGCCGGCGCGCCGGCATAAGAATCGCAGGCCACCACATGGGCGCCCAGCCGCTTGGCCGAAATGACGAATTCCCGCCCCAGCTCGCCGGAACCGAGGAGAAGGATCTTGGCGGTGGCGGTCATGGTGGGGCTCCCCCAGGGTGGTGAGCCGTCATGGATAAGGGGAGTCGGGGCGGGAATCAACGCCTCCCTCCCCCGGCGAAGCTGGGGGAGGGTCGGGGTGGGGGCTGCGCGCCAGCGCGGCAAGGGTTGGGGTAAGGGAACACGGATGGCTCGGATGCCCGCTGACGCGGGCCACGGATGGAAGAGTGTGGTTGGCCGATCAGGCCTCAAGCGGGAAAGCGGCCGCCGTCCCTGTCACCGCGCCACCGGCCCGGGCTGGCAGAAGCGGATGAACGAGGCGCTGAGGAAGGCGGCGGGTCTGTAACCCCCCTACCCTCGCCCCCGCTTCCCCGCCGCCGCCACCCTTGCCACCCTCAACGCCTCCCGCCCCAGCGCCGCCGCCTCGTCGAAATCGTCCACCGCTGCCTCGGGCAGGCGCCAATAGCCCATGGCGGTGACCTTGCCGGTCTTGGGGTTGGTCCAGGTGAACTGGCGCGAGCCCTCTTCCGTCAGACGGGCGGCGAAGGCGGCATCGGCCTTCAGGTAGATGTCGCCGTCGGCGATCAGCGCGAAGAACAGCCCGTCGCAATAGATGCCGCCCCCGCCGAACATGCGGCGGATGCTGATGGCCCCCAGCGGCGCGAACATCTCGCGCGCCAACTCGGCGGCGGCCTGGTCCTCGGGTGATGCGGCCATGCCCCCCTCCCCTGTCGTGATGGACGTCAACTCGGACCGAACCGTCGTCTCATTCGGGCCTCATCCTGAGGAGGCCGCGCCAGCGG
>NZ_CACVCG010000091.1 GCF_902729435.1 Magnetospirillum sp. UT-4 | reverse complement strand
GCTTCGCCCCCCGCTTCGGCTTGCATCGCCTGCCGATTCGTGTATAGTCCCGCGCTTCCAAAACCCTTGCCGCCCCGCCTGTCCTGGTTGGGTGGCTATGCCCGCCGGGCGAATCGTCGTCCGTCGCGGGAAGAGAAAAGCCAGAAGGGAAGATTGAATGGCTTTGTATGAATGCGTGATCCTCGCGCGCCAGGAGGTTTCGGCCCCGCAGGTCGAGACTCTGGTCGACGAGATGGCGGGAGTGATCTCCCAGGGCGGCGGCACGGTCTCCAAGAAGGAATTCTGGGGCCTGCGCAACATCGCCTACCGGGTGAAGAAGAACCGCAAGGCCCATTACGTGCTGCTCAACATCGACTCGCCGTCCGCCGCGGTGAAGGAGATGGAGCGCCAGATGTCCATCAGCGAGGACGTCCTGCGCTACCTCACCATCCGCGTCGACGAGCTCGAGGAAGGCCCGTCGGCCATGATGCAGGCCAAGAACAGCCGTGACGACCGCCCCCGCCGCGAAGATCGCGGCTTCGGCGACCGTGGCCCCAGGGAAGACCGCCCCCGCGACGACCGTCCCCGCGAGGACCGTCCGCGCCGTTCCGAGGGAGTTGAATGATGAACGACGGCAAGACCGCGGAGCGGCCGCGCGCCGCTTCGGGCGGCGCCCGCCGCCCCTTCTTCCGCCGCCGCAAGACCTGCCCGTTCACGGGTGAGGGCGCGCCGAAGATCGACTACAAGGACACCAAGCTGCTGAGCCGCTTCATTTCCGAGCGCGGCAAGATCGTGCCCAGCCGCATCACCGCGGTGTCGGCCAAGAAGCAGCGCGAACTGGCCCAGGCCATCAAGCGCGCCCGCTTCCTCGGCCTGCTGCCTTACGTGGTGAAGTAAGGCTCCAGTGGTCCGGGACCTCGGCCTGGCACTGGCGGCGGGATTGCTTTCGGCGGTCCTGTTCCTGTCCCTGGCCAAGGGCCTGGCGGCCGGAATCCTGCTGTCCTACGTCGCGCCGCTGCCGTTGCTGATGACCGGGCTGGCCCTGGGATCGGCGGCGGCCTTCGCGGCGGTGGCGGCCGGCGCGGCGGCGGTGGTGGCGGCGGCGGACATCGCCTCGCTGCTTCCCTTCGCCGTGGTGGCGGGATTGCCGGCGCTGGTGGTGAGCAGCCGGGCCCTGCTGTGGCGCGAAGCCGCGGACGGGTCGCGGGAATGGTACCCGCCGGGCCTGGTTCTGGCCTGGCTGGCGGCCCTGGGAGCCTTGCTGGTGGTGGCCGGCGCGATCCTGGTCCCATCCCATCCCGAAGGGGTGCGGGGCTGGATCGCAGACACCGTCGGCCGCATGCTGGAGGCCTTCGCCCCCGACGTGCCGGCCGAGGCGCGCCGCCAGGCGGTGGAATGGTGGACGCCGCTGTTCCCGGCCATGGTGGTGTCGTCGTGGCTGGCCATGGCGGTCATCAACGCGGCGGCGGCCCAGGGGCTGCTGGTGCGTCTGGGGCGCAACCGCCGGCCCAGCCCGGCCTATCGGCAGCTGTGGCTGCCCGACTGGCTGGCGGTGCTGGCGGCCGCGGCCGGGATGGTGAGCTTTGCCGGCGGCGACGCCGGGTATGTGGCGCAGAGCGTCTTCGTGGTGACGCTGGTGCCGTTCGGTTTCCTGGGCCTTGCCGCCATCCACGGATGGACGGCGGGCCGGGCCAATGCGAGGCTGATCCTCGCGGCGGTCTATGCGATTCTGGTCCTGGCCTTCGGATGGGCGGCACTCGCCGTCGTCGGGCTGGGGCTGGCGAGATACGTGACGACGCGATTCCGCCGCCCGGACAGCGGCGGCGGCATGGAGGGATAAGATGGAAGTCATTCTGCTCGAACGGATCGAGAAGCTCGGCCAGATGGGCGAGGTGGTGAAGGTGAAGCCCGGCTTCGCCCGCAACTTCCTGCTGCCCCAGAAGAAGGCTCTGCGCGCCAGCAAGGAGAACCTGGCCTATTTCGACAAGCAGCGCGCCCAGCTCGAGGCCGCCAACCTGAAGCGCCGCGAGGAGGCCGAGAAGGTCGCCGCCAAGATGGACGGCCTCAAGGTCCTGATGGTCCGCCAGGCCGGTGAAGGCGGGCAGCTCTACGGCTCGGTTTCCGGCCGCGATCTGGCCGACGCCATCAAGGCCGCCGGCTTCACCGTCGAGCGCCAGCAGGTCAACCTGGACAACCCGATCAAGAGCCTGGGATCGTATCCGATCCGCGTCGCCCTGCATCCGGAAGTCTCGGTGACCGTGAACATCACCGTCGCCCGCTCGCAGGAGGAGGCCGAACGCGCCGCCGCCGCCGCGCAGGCCGCCGAGGAAGCCCCGGCCGAGGACATGCCGGCCGAGGACGGCGCCGACGACGCCGCCGAGGCCGAGGCCGACGCGGAAGTCTAGCCTTCCGGTATTTGACGTTCGCCGCAGGGCGGCGGAGGGGGTTCCCCTTCCGCCGCCCTTCGTGCGTCCTGCCCCCCCCTATCCTCTGGCCGGCTGTATCCGCCGCCCGCCGCGCCCCATCTCGTCCCCGGGAAACCCTGACGGGGACGTGCCATGGACCCTCTCGACCTGTTGTTCACGCGCCTGATCCGGCGCCAGTCGCTGCGTGTCGTCGATCACGAGGGGCGCAGCCGCGACTACGGCGACCATTCTGCGCCGCGGGCGGTGGTGCGCGTCACCGATCCCGGGACCGCCCGCCGCATCGCCCGCTCGCCCCACTACCACCTGCTGGAGGCCTTCACCGAGGGCACCCTGGTGGTCGAGGAGGGCGGCATCTACGACCTGCTCGACGTCTGCGCCCTCAATCTGGCCGAAGGCGGGTCCAGCCCGTGGCACCGCCTCTACCGCGCCGCCGGCACCCTCGCGCTGCTATGGGAGAACTACAATCCGGCCCAGCTGGCCCGCCGGCGGGTGTCGCGCCACTACGATCTCAGCGGGGATCTCTTCCGGCTGTTCCTCGATTCCGATCTGAACTATTCCTGCGCCTATTTCGCCGAGGCCGGCATGTCGCTGGAGGCGGCGCAGGCGGCCAAGCAGCGCCACATCGCCGCTAAGCTGGCGCTGGCCGACGGGCAGCGGGTGCTCGACATCGGCTCGGGCTGGGGCAGCCTGGCGCTGGCCTTGGCCCGCATGTCCGAGGTCGAGGTGGTCGGCATCACCCTGTCCGAGGAGCAGCTTGGGGTGGCGCGGCGGCGCGCCGCCGAGGCCGGCCTGGCCGGGCGGGTGCGGTTCGAGCTGATGGACTACCGCAAGCTTTCGGGGCGCTTCGACCGCATCGTCTCGGTCGGCATGTTCGAGCATGTCGGGCGCCTCCACTATCGCGCCTTCTTCCGCAAGGTGCACGAGGTGTTGGCCGAGGACGGCATCGCCCTGCTCCACTCCATCGGCGAATTCGACCGCGGCGGCTCGCATCCGTGGATGCGCCGGCACATCTTCCCCGGCAGCTATACCCCGTCCTGCAGCCAGGTGCTGCGCGCGGTGGAACGTTCGGATCTGCTCGCCACCGACCTGGAAATCCAGCGCCTGCACTACGCCGACACCCTGCGGGCCTGGCGCGAGCGCTTCCTCGCCAACCGGGCGCAGGCCGCCGACCTCTACGACGAACGCTTCTGCCGCATGTGGGAGGCCTATCTGGCCGCCGCCGAGGTGGGCTTCCGCCGCCTGTCGCTGATGGTGTTCCAACTGCAGATGGCCAAACGCCGCGACGTGCTGCCGCTGACCCGCGACTACATGGTCGAGGCCGAGCGCCGCCTGGAATCGGGAGCGGAACGGCGGGCGGCGGAGTGAACACTCCCCTCCCCTTGATGGGGAGGGGTTGGGGGTGGGGTGAAGCCGCACATTCCAGCATCAACGCGGTTCCCCCCACCCCAACCCTCCCCACAAGGGGGAGGGAGGGAGGGAGCGAGGTCAGGGCTTCTTCACCGGCGCCGCCGCGGCCGCCGGTTCCTCGGCCCAGCGCATGGGGCATTCGGCGGCGTGGCGGTCGCGCCAGTCCTTCAGCACCGTGGTCCGGGTCTCGTGGGTCAGCCGGCCCTTGGCATCCTTCACCACCTTGCGCGCCACCAGCGTCACCACCGGGAAGTGGTTGGTGTTGAAGCGCATGCCGCCGCGCACCGAGGCGAACTCGGCCCGGCGCAGGGCGGTCCGCAGGGTTTCGGCATCGCCGGTGCGGCCGTGGGTGGCGCGCAGCGCCCCGTCCAGCAGCAGCGCCGCGTCGAAGCCCTGGGCAACCCAGCTGGTGGCGGGGCGGCCGAATTCGGATTCGAAATCGCCGAGCAGGCGGCGGTTGGCCGGCAGGTCGAAATCGGGGCTCCAGGCGGCGATGCTGACCACGTCCAGGGCGGCATCGCCCATGGCCGCCAGCAGCGGCCGTTCCACCGCCTGCCAGGGCACATAGAGCGGCCGTTCCACCTTCAGGCCCGATCCGGCGTAGGCGCGCACGAAGGCGCCGCCCACCCCGCCGGTCAGCAGGCTGTAGACGGCATCGGGCGCCTGCTCGCGGATATGGGCCAGCTCGGCGGAGAACAGCGTGGCGCCGGGCTTGGGCCTCAGCACTGCAATCACCTCGCCGGGAAAGGTGCGCTTCAGCGCCGCCACCGCCTCGGTCGTGCCCGGGCGGTCGGGGCCGACCACCGCCAGCCGGCGCACCCGCTCCGCCGCCAGCAGCTGGCCCAGGGCCTCGTGCACGCCATCGGCCTGCGGCGCTACCGAGAACAGCCACGGGCTGCATTCCGCCCCCGCCAGCTCCGTCGGCATCTGGTCGAGGCCGACCACGAACAGCCTGGCCGAAACCAGCGGCTTGACGATGGCCGCCATGGCCGGCAGCGACACCCCGGTCAGCACCACGTCCAGGCGCTCGCGCTCGAGCAGGCGGCGCACCTGCTGGCGGGCGGTGTCGGGCGAGCCGCGATCGTCGGCCACCACCACCCGCACCTCCTGATTGCCGAAGCGCCCGCCCAGCTGCTTGAGCCCGAGGTTGAAGCCGTCCACCAGGTCCTGGCCGCCGATGGCGCCCGGCCCGGTCAGCGTCGCCACGATGCCGATGACGATGGACGGGTCGCTGGCCCCCGAGCCGGCCGGCAGCGCCGAGGCGGCGCCGGGCGACAAAGCCAGGATCAGGGCGCAAAGGACATGGCGCAGACGCTTCATCGCTTCCCCTTCGCCTTGGCGAACGCCGCCGCCAGCGCCCCCTGCCCCGCCGGAGCGGCGGGAGCCTGCTTCGGTGCCTTGGGCGCCGGGGCCGCCGCCGGCTGGTCGCGGCGCGGCGGCGGGGCCTCGCCCTTGCGCATGCTGAGGCCGATGCGCTTGCGCTTCAAGTCCACTTCCATGACCTTCACCGTCACCACGTCGCCGGGCTTGACCACCTCGTGCGGGTCCTTGACGAAGCGGTCGGCCAGGGCCGAGACGTGGACCAGGCCGTCCTGGTGCACGCCGACATCGACGAAGGCGCCGAAATTGGTGACGTTGGTGACCACGCCTTCCAGCACCATGCCGGGTTGCAGGTCCTCCATGCGCTCCACCCCGTCCTTGAAGGCGGCGGTCTTGAACTCCGGGCGGGGGTCGCGGCCGGGCTTCTCCAGTTCCTTCAGGATGTCCTTCACGGTGGGCTCGCCGAAGCGCTCGTCGGTGAAGCGGCGCACGTCCAGGCTGCGCAGGAAGGCGCCGTCGCCCACCAGCTGGGCGACGCTGCGGCCGGTGGCGGCGACGATGCGCTCCACCACCGGATAGGCCTCGGGGTGGACGCCCGAGGCATCCAGCGGGTCCGAGCCGCCCTGGATGCGCAGGAAGCCGGCGGCCTGCTCGAAGGCCTTCGGCCCCAGCCGCTCCACCTGCCTCAGCTGGGCGCGGCGGGCGAAGGGGCCGTGGGCGTCGCGATGGGCGACGATGTTGGCCGCCACCGTCGGGCTGAGGCCGGCGACGCGGGCCAGCAGCGGGCCCGAGGCGGTGTTGACCTCGACCCCCACGGCGTTGACGCAATCCTCCACCACCGCGTCGAGGGAGCGGCCTAGGCGGGTCTGGTTGACGTCGTGCTGGTACTGGCCGACGCCGATGGATTTGGGGTCGATCTTGACCAGCTCGGCCAGCGGGTCCTGCAGCCGCCGCCCGATGGAGACGGCGCCGCGCAACGAGACGTCGAGGTCGGGGAATTCCTCGGCGGCCAGGGCCGAGGCGGAATAGACCGAGGCGCCGGCCTCGGACACCACCACCTTCTGCAGCTTCAAATCGGGATGGCGGGCCAGCAGCTCGCCCACCAGCCGCTCGGTCTCGCGCGAGGCGGTGCCGTTGCCGATGGCCACCAGCTCAAGGTTATGGCGGCGGCTGATGCTCGCCAGGGTCTGCAGCGCCCCCATGACGTCCTGCTTGGGCGGGAACGGGTACACGGTGGCGGTCTCCACCACCTTGCCGGTGGGGTCGATGGCGGCAACCTTGACCCCGGTGCGGATGCCGGGATCGAGGCCCAACGTGGCGCGCATGCCGGCCGGCGCCTGCAGCATCAGGGCGCGCAGGTTGCGGGCGAAGACGGTGATGGCCTCCTCCTCGGCGGCCTCGCGCAGGCGGCCGGTCAGCTCCAACTCCAGATGCAGGTGAATCTTCACCCGCCAGGCCCAGCGCACGGTGTCGGCCAGCCAGGAATCCGCCGGCCGGCCGCGATCGGCCACTCTGAACCGATGGGCGATGGCCAGCTCGGCCGCCGTCGGGCCGCGCAAAACCTCGCCCTCGGGCAGCGCCGCCTCTTCCCGGGTCAGGAGTTTCAGATGCAGAACATTCTCGTTGCGCCCCCGGAACAGCGCCAGCGCGCGATGCGACGGGATGGCGCGGATGGGCTCGCGGTAGTCGAAGTAATCCGAGAACTTGGCCCCCTTCTCCGCCATCCCCTCGGCCAGGGTGGAAACCAGCACGCCGCCGCTCCACAGCTCGTCGCGCAGGGTGCCCAGCAGTTCGGCATCCTCGGCGAAGCGCTCCATCAGGATCTGCCGGGCGCCGTCGAGGGCGGCCTTGGCATCGGCCACCTCGGCCGACAGGTACCTGGCCGCCTCGGCCTCGGGCACCAGATTGGGATCGGCCAGCAGGGCATCGGCCAGCGGCTCGAGGCCATGTTCACGGGCGATCTGCGCCTTGGTGCGGCGCTTCTGCTTGTAGGGAAGATAGAGGTCCTCCAGCCGCGCCTTGGACTCGGCGGCCTCGACCAGGAGCTTCAATTCGGGCGTCAGCTTGCCCTGCTCGTCGATGGATTTGAGCACCGCCGTCCGGCGCTCCTCCAGCTCGCGCAGATAGCCCAGCCGCTCCTCCAGGGTCCGCAGCTGGGTATCGTCCAGCCCGCCGGTGGCCTCCTTGCGGTAGCGCGCGACGAACGGCACGGTGGCGCCGCCATCCAACAACTCGACGGTCGCCGCCACCTGCGCCTCACGGACGTTGAGCTCGGCGGCGATACGGGCGGCGATGGAAGGAAGGGTCATCGGGGGTCCCGGGATCGGTGGCAGGGACCCGAGGGTTTAGCGCGGAAACACGGCGGGGGGAAGGGGGGCGGTCACACCGTGGCTGGCTCTTTGGGCGCCCATAGGGAATTGACGTCTTAAGCAGCCCTGGCACACGCGCACTTTCGGCGCTCCTTTCAAAAAATTCCCTATTGACTACACTTGCGGCTATGGCAAAAGGGTCGAAACACTCCCGTCAGTGGCAAGATAAAAAATGCGCAAGCTCGTAGTTTCTATTGTCCCACTTGGAAGCCTGAAGCACTCCGTCAATATGCAGGGCCTTGAAAAATGGCCCAGCAAACTCTTCACGATTCGGCATGGCGCCTCAGTCAACCACCTCCCAGATGCAGCGGGAAATAACTGGGAATATACAAAAGTGCAGCTAAATAATATAGTTCGACACGACGAGCAATCCGATATTACACTTGCATTGATAAACGCCAAACTTGAGGGCAATTATTATATACGCACACTATCTCGTAACATTGCCGTCATTTCTTTATATGAAATGGCTGATATTGTACTATCAGCCAACCTTACCATTGAAAACTTCATATTGCGGAACACATATGAACTTGCAACCATATACGAGGCGGACGGGCACTCTCTGGATAACGCCTACACTTGGCCCCACGATGATATTCGTGGATGTCTATATGATATGAACGCCAATAAGTATGACATTATTTTTTCTATGCACCGCCCATCTCTATGCGGAAACTGCAGGAGCAAAATACAGTCAATGCAAGTTAGGTCTGGTTTTTTACCTGCAATTGATGCAGAGCTAAGGCTCATCAAAAAGACTCTTTATTTTCGAATTAATGAATGGATAAAATCGCATCCATTATATGCATTAGCTATCGCAGCAGCATCTGCCACATCCATCAACCTAATAGCGAGCGTAATTTTTGAGAGCGTTAAACGTTTTATTCCATGGATTAGCTAATTAACTTCAGAATTACGGTGCCATTGCACTCAATTCCCTCACTCCCAGCTTCTCCCGTTGGGGCGATGGCGCTTCCATCGGGTTGAGCCTATCGGCGTTCATCTGTGTTGCCATGGCAGGCTGGACTTGGCGGTACATGCGGTGGCCGGGCAGGAAATGGGGTCAGTCCATTTTCTCCAGCGCGCAATTCCACCCCCGGGCCATTCCCGCTCGTCACCCTCTGCCGGAGCAAGATGTTGGAAACCCGCCGACACGTGGCCGTACAGCAGCGGGTGGGCGAGGTTGCCGAACTTCCACTGTATGGGACAGGCTGCGACGACTGTGTCGGCCCGTGCGTTTGAAAAGGCCCGTGCGCCGAGCAGAAGGCCGAGATAAACGGATTTCATGGTACAGATTACGGACGCAGATCAACGAGGTGCAGCGCGGGTGGGTCACCGAATTTGGTCTCGGGATGGTATTCCACTGCGACGGTCCTGTCCCGTGATGCCCACACGACCTTGTGCCAATTCATATATTTGGGCTCATCCGGCTTCAGGGGCCAAAGGTCACGTACAAGCCCGAACCGGAGCACCAGCGCCTTTTCCTGGTCCGAATGGCCCATTTCGCCCAATGCCTGGATGATTTCGCGCACCCTGCCGGTCTTGCCGAAACCGATTTCCAATCTTTGGGACGCCCGGCTCAACGCCAGGCGGGCGGAACCAGCTTCGTGGGTGGAAAAACCTTCGGAGGCGGCGCGTTGTCGAACCTGGTCTGCGGTCATGCCGAGGCGGAACCCAAGCAACGCGACATTCCGTGTGATGGGCTCGATGAGGTGTGTGACCGGCGGCTTGGCGGCCAAAGCCTTGGGAACGCGGCAGCCGACCACGTCGCCCTCGGGCGTCTTGTGCCATCCCCATTGGGAAATGGGGCCGGGGACCTCGACGATGAGGCGGTACAAATGCCGCTCGCTGTCGCTGCCGTACTCGCAGAAGAGCTGGGCGCCCTCGGGATGGCGCTCCAGATTGTCACGTTCTACGTCCGGCCAGTCGAAGCTGAACTCGTAAAAGAGGGGGGCAAACAACAACCGCTTGGATGGATCCAAGGGCCAGCGATGTGGGCAATCGACCCAAGCCAGCGTTGCCGGGGGCGGGCAAGCCGGGTGTTCGGGCCCGAAATGGAAGGTCCCCGGGCAGACATCCGGCTCCTCCCGGGCGAATGCGGGCAATGCCAGGCATGAAATCACCAGAAACGCCGACCCCTTCATTCGCATCAGCGCACCCCCTTGGACTGACACTGCGACAGCGGTGACGGCATTTTAGAGCG
>NZ_CACVCG010000090.1 GCF_902729435.1 Magnetospirillum sp. UT-4 | reverse complement strand
GACACGCGCGGCGCAAAAGCTTGTGCCGCTTCAGGCAAGGCTGTAATGTCCCGGGTTTCCGAGCACACACCTCTTTGGGAAAGCGCCATGTTCAAGGGATCGATCACCGCCCTCGTCACCCCCTTCGCCAACGGCCGGGTGGACGAAAAGGCGTTCCAGGACTTCGTCGCCTGGCAGATCGCCGAGGGCAGCCACGGCGTGGTTCCCTGCGGCACCACCGGCGAATCCCCGACCCTGTCGCACGAGGAACACAACCGGGTCATCGAGCTGTGCGTCGAGGTGGCCAAGGGCAAGGTCCCGGTGATCGCCGGCACCGGCTCCAATTCCACGGAAGAGGCCATCTACCTCACCCGCCACGCCAAGGACGCCGGCGCCGACGCCGCGCTGGTGGTCGCCCCCTATTACAACAAGCCGACCCAGGAAGGCCTGTTCCGCCATTACGAGGCGATCGCCACCGCCGTCGACATCCCGATCATCGTCTACAACATCCCCGGCCGTTCGGTGGTCAACATCACCGTCGACACCTTCGCCCGGCTGGCCAGGCTGCCCAACATCGTCGGCGTCAAGGACGCCACCGCCGACCTCGCCCGCCCGCTCCAGATGCGCGCGGCGCTGGGGCCGAAGTTCTGCCAGCTCTCGGGCGAGGACGCCACCGCCACCGCCTTCCTCGCCCAGGGCGGGGTGGGCTGCATCTCGGTGACCTCCAACGTGGCGCCGAAGCTGTGCAGCCAGATGCACGACGCGTGGATGAAGGGCGACCTCGAGACCTGCTTCGCCATCCGCGACCGGCTGGCGCCGCTGCACGATTCCATGTTCTGCGAGACCAGCCCGGCGCCGGTGAAGTACGCCGTCAGCCTGCTGGGCAAGGGTGCCGCCACGGTGCGCCTGCCGCTGGTCGAGATTTCCGCCGACAGCAGGAAGAAGGTCGAGACCGCCATGAGGGCGGCCGGCCTCATCTGACCATGTCCCTGCCGGCGCACATCGCAGCGCAGAACCGCAAGGCGCGGCACGAATACACCATCGTCGACACCGTCGAGGCCGGCATCATGCTGGTCGGCACCGAGGTGAAGAGTTTGCGCGCCGGCAAGGGCAACATCAACGAGGCCTATGCCGGACCCAGCGGGGATGAATTGTGGCTGTACAACGCCTATATCCCTGAATACCAGTCCAAGATGCCGTTCCCGCACGAGACCCGGCGTCCGCGCAAGCTGCTGCTGCACCGGCGCGAATTGCGCAAGCTGGTGGGGGCCATCGCCAAGGAAGGCATGACCCTGGTGCCGCTGGACATCCATTTCGGCCCGCGCGGCATCGCCAAGGTGCTGCTGGGCCTGGCCAAGGGCCGCAAGGCCCACGACAAGCGGGCGGCGATCAAGGAGCGGGAGTGGGGCCGGGACAAGGCCCGGCTGATGCGCGAGAAGGGGTGAACCCCGCATGGATGACGACGACGTCCCGCTGCTCGGGCGCCTGAAGGACAAGCTGATCGGCGCCAAGCAGGACTGGGCGCGGCAGGGGCGAGGCCTCACCGGCGCCCCCGATCCCAAGCGGCGGCGGCTGCCGCCGGGCCAGCGCGAGGTGTCCGACTGGCCGGTGCTCGACCTGGGCATCACCCCCGACCTCTCCACCGCCGATTGGTCGCTGACGGTGGCCGGCGCCGTCGAGGCGCCGCTGAAATGGTCATGGGACGCGTTCATGGCCCAGCCGCAGACCGAACTGGTCACCGACATCCACTGCGTCACCACCTGGTCGCGCTACGACAATCGCTGGGCCGGGGTGACCGTGCGCCACCTGCTCGGCCTGGTGCGTCCCCGCCCGCAGGCGGCCTTCGTCATGCTGAAATCCTTTGACGGCTACAGCACCAACCTGCCGCTGGACCTGTTCGCCGCCGAAGACGCCCTGTTGGCCCATACCTGGCAGGGCGAGCCCCTGAGCCGCGAGCATGGCGGGCCGGTGCGGGCGATGATCCCGCAGCTCTATTTCTGGAAGAGCGCCAAGTGGCTGCGGGCGATCACGGTCATGGACAAGGACAGTCCCGGCTACTGGGAGCTGCGCGGCTATCACGACGTCGGCGATCCCTGGCGCGAGGAACGGTATCGTTGACCAATCGCCGCTGATCAGTCGGCCGCGACGAGCGGCAGCGGCTCGCCGATGATGCCCATGGGCAGTTCGACAACCACCGTGGTGCCCTCGCCCCGGGCGCTGGTCACCCGCAATCTGCCCCCGTGCAGCTCGGTGAACGAGCGCGCCAGCGGCAGCCCCAGCCCGGTGCCCTCGTAGCGGCGCGACAGGCGGGCATCGACCTGGCGGAACGGCTCCAGCGCAGTGGCGATATCCGACGGGTCCATGCCGATGCCGCTGTCGATCACCGCCAGTTCCAGGTTGTCGCCGACACGGCGGACCGTCACCGCCACCCGGCCTCCTTCCGGCGTGAACTTGACGGCATTGGCGAGCAGGTTGACCAGCACCTGGAGCAGGCGGCGGCGGTCGGCGGTGAAGACCGGGAGACCGGGTTCCACCGATGTGGACAGTTTGAGGCCACCGCTGCGGGCGCGGTTTTCCACCAGCCGGATCGCGGACGCCGCCACCTCGTCGATCACCACTGGCTCGAGCAGCAGGCTCATCTGCCCGGCCTCGATCTTGGCGATGTCCAGGATGTCGTTGATGACCTCCAGCAGATGGCGGCCGGACGACACGATGTCCTGCGCATAGTCGCGATAGCGGGAATTGCCGATCGGCCCGAACATCTCGCCGTGCATGACCTCGGAAAAGCCGATGATGGCGTTCAATGGCGTGCGCAGCTCGTGACTGACCGCCGCCAGGAATTCGGTCTTGGCCCGGCTGGCCACCTCGGCCTCCTCCTTGGCGCGCAGCAAGGCGCGGGTGCGTTCGAGAACGCGGTGCTCCAGCACCTCGTTGGCATGGGCGAGCGCCCGCTCGGCCTCCACCCGGTCGGTCACGTCGGCCCCGTAGACGTTGACGTGCTGCGCCCCGCCGATGGGAACCAGGGTGAGCGACAGCATCCGTTGGTCCACCCGTTGTTCGCGCACGGTCCGGCGCCCGGTGGCATAGCACTCCCGCACCGCCGCCACCCACTTGCCGGAAACCACGCGTCCGACTCCGCTGCCCCATTCCGCCAGCAGGGCGGTGCTGGCGGGATTGGCGTGCTGGACCATCCCGTCGACGCCGATGCGCAGCACCGGATAGGGATTCTGCGCCGGAAACAGGGCGAAGCTGGCGACGGCGCGTTCGGTGCGCCGCCGTTCGGTGACGTCGGTGACCAGCAGCAGGCCGGGATCGACCGCACTGCCGGTCCGCAGCTCGAAGATGCGCTCTCCGCCGACGCGGGTGGGTAGCGCCACCTCGTCCAGTCCCCGCGTCTTCGCCTGCAGAAAGGCGTCGAGGCCGCCGCATTCGGTGGCGAAGGCGGCCATCACCGCGTTCTCGGGCGCCGGCCCCTCTTCGGTCAGGCGGATCACCCCCACGCCCATCAGGTCGGTCACCGCCTGCAGCAGGCGCAGCCGCTCGATCTCGGTCCGGGTGTTCATCTGTTCGGTGGCGAGGCGCAGGCGTTCGGCCCCTTCGCGGGCCAGCGCATCGCGCGATCCCACGACCTCGTCGGTGAGCGCCTCGACCTGGGCCAGCAGGCTGTGGAGCTCGTCGCCCGGAGCAACCTGAGGACTGACGCCGAACACCGAGCGGGTGACCTCGGCCACCTGCCTGGTCAGCAGCCGCAGGCGCAGGGCGAACACCGCCAGCACCGCCAGGAAAAGCACCGCCAAAGCCCCCGCCAGAACCAGGCGCTGGCTGCGCTCCAGCGACAGGATGGGGAGCGCCCGTCCCTGGATCAGCGCCTTCGGCACCAGGGTGGCGAAGCTGGCGACGACGTCGGACGAGCCGTAGCCGAAGAACTCCATGCCGGCGATCAGCCAGGCTCGCCCCAATTCCGCGATCTCCGTCCCCGGGACCACCAGTGCGGGAGCGCTGCTCGCCAGCACCCGGCCGGCAGCGCCGTCGGAGACGGCGACCACGTGGTCGGCGCCTTCTCCCAGGCCGTGGGTGGTGGAAAGGAATCGGGAATCCAGCCGCGACCCGAGCACCAGCAATCCGCCGGATTCGCCCGCCGACGCCGCCGAGACGATGTGGACCACCCCGTCCAGGCGCATCAGATGGGCATGGTCCATCGCCGTCCGCAACTGCCGCCGGTCGGGCCGCCACAGGTCATCCAGGGTCGGGACGCCGGAGAGCGCCACCACTTCATGCGTCGTCCAGTCCGGAGCGATCACCGCGACGAAGTCGATGGGCGGGAACGCCCCCCGGTCGGCGGACGGCGGCAGCCAGGCCGGCTCGCCATGAAGCGTCCGGCTGCCCTCCCCCGCCCTCAGCACGGCCTCGACATGACGGGCGGCGGCCCGGCTGCCGCCAATCAGCCGGGCAAGGGTGAAGTGGGAGCCCAGGCCGGCCTCGAACGCCAAGCGGTCACGCCGGGCCATGTCCTCGATCTGCACCTCCAGGTCGGCATCGACCATCGCTTCGATCCGCGCCGAATGGCGGAAATCCATCACCGCCCACAACAGCACGCCGACCAGCGCTCCACCCACGAGCAGACGGGGCAGGATGCCGTACCGTGCCAGAACGGACGGAAGAAAGGGCAGCTTCACCGTGGCGGGCCTGCCATCCGGTCGTTCATCCACACCCCCTGGCCCATCATCGTCACCGTCTGTCGCACCTGCGAAGAATTCTCCCATGCCGGCAGTGGTGCGCCAACGACGCCAAGGAAGGTGCATAATGTGGAAAGGTATTAGCGCCGGCGGACCAGCATCCGTCCCGCCGCCATGAAGCGTTCGGGATCGCGGGGCAGTCCATCGACTACCACTTCGTAGTGCAGGTGCGGCGCGGTGGACCGTCCGGAACTGCCAAGGGTGCCGATGGGCTTGCCCACCGCGATCCGCTGGCCGACGCGGACCCGGATGGTGGCCAGATGGGCATAGCGGGTGCGGATGCCCGGCGCGTGCTCGATCTCCACCATGCGGCCGTATCCGCCGTTGCGTCCGGCGTACACCACACGCCCCGGCGCCGTCGCCAGCACCGGAGCCTTCAGCGGTGCCATCAGGTCGATGCCCGAGTGCAGGGCGCGGCGGCGGTTGAAGGGATCGATGCGGTGGCCGAAGCCGGAAGCGATCTCGTAATCGGCAAGCGGTGCCGCCACCGGCAGCGAGCGCACCGAACGGCGCAGGCGCTCCCACCGCAGCACTTCGGACGGCAGCGACCCGTCGGCGATGAAGGGACCGCCCGCCGCTCCCGGCGCCGTCCCGCCGGCAAGGCGGTCGATGTCGAGGCCGGTGCCGGCCAGCGCCGTCTCCACCGCCCGGATGTGCCCCGAAGCGACGCGGCGCAGCTTCTGGCCCAGGGTCTTCAGCAGCGCTTCGCTGCGGGTCAGCGCGCTCCTGACATCGTCCAGTTCGCGCCGGAGTCCGGCGCAGGACGGCGAGGCCTCGGCCTCGGACGCGCCACTTCCCAGCCAGCCGAGGGTCGCCACCACGCCCCATCCCGCCATGAGCGCGGTCACCAGCCTGCCGCCGCGGCCTGTTGCCTTGCGCAGGGCCACCTCCCGTCACTGGTCGTTGTCGCCATCCGGAGATGTCGTTTGAGCCGGCGACCGCGTCCACACCTCGGAAGGTTGCAAGGGGCGGCGCAGATGGTAGTGTCCGCCCACGCAACGTCGTCACGCCGGAGTCCCGTTTGCACCCGATCCGACTATCCGCCTGGCACCCGGCCAGCCTCGTCGCCACATGGTTCGGCTGCGGGCGGTTGCCGTTCGCGCCGGGAACATGGGGCTCGCTGGCGGCGGTGCCGATCGCCTGGGGATGTTTCCGCACGGCGGGTCAGGCGGGCGTGCTGGCCGCCGCCGCCGCCCTGTTCGCGCTGGGCTGGGCCGCCTCGGCTGAGTATGTCAGGCGCACCGGGCGCGACGACCCCAAGGAGGTGGTGGTCGACGAGGTGGCGGGCCAGTGCCTGGTGCTGGCGGCGGTTCCCGACGATCCCGTCCTCTATCTGGCGGGCTTCGCGGTCTTCCGCGTCCTCGACATCTGGAAGCCATGGCCGGCCAGTTGGGCCGACCGCACCCTTCCCGGAGGCCTGGGGGTGATGGCTGACGACGCCCTGGCGGCGCTATACGGGGCGCTGCTGATGGCGCTGGCCGCATTGTGGTGGAGTCTGCCGTGACCCATATCCAAGCCGATGCCGTGCGTGTCCTCGACGCCTATGCCGCCCGCGGCCTGATGTTGGCCACCGCAGAATCCTGCACCGGCGGCCTGATCGCCGGCGCCCTGACCGCGGTGGCCGGGTCCTCGGCGGTGGTGGAACGCGGCTTCGTCACCTATTCCAACCAGGCCAAGACCGACATGCTGGGGGTCCCGGCCGGGTTGATCGGGACGAAAGGCGCCGTCAGCGCCGAGGTCGCCGTCGCCATGGCCGAGGGTGCGCTGGCCCGGTCGGCCGCCGACGCGGCGGTGGCGGTGACCGGCATCGCCGGCCCCGGCGGCGGCAGCGCGGACAAGCCGGTGGGCCTGGTCCACTTCGCCGCCGCCCGGCGCGGCGGTCCCACGCTTCACCGCAGCCGCGTCTTCGCCGGCGACCGCGACGCGGTGCGCGCCCAGGCGGTGCGCGAAGCCCTCGACCTCGCCCTGGCGGTCATCGCCTGATCGCCTGCAGCGCGGCGCGCAGGATGGCCAGCGGCAGGGTCGGCGCCTCGGCGTCCAGATGCACGCCGTCGCGGGTCAACGCGGCATAGGGGAACAGCCCGGAGACGCCGAACCCCACATGCAGCTTCCAGCCCGGCAGGGCCGCGGCGACCAGGTCGCGGCAGGGCTCGACCGCTTCGGTATACGGTGCCGGCGGCCGGGCGAAGGCCTCGGCCAATTCGGCGTCGAGCCCGTGATCGCCGCCCGATGCCGCCGCCAGCCGCGCCTCAAGCCCGTTCCAGTCGACCATGTCGCTCCACCTCCGGTCCGCCGCCAGCATACCAGTGGCCGTGAAGCACGGCTGCAACGTTTGTTTGGGTTGAGTCGGCGGCCGGTTTGTAAGAAGCTGCAAGCCGCAGCCGGCATGGATGACGGGGGTGTTGGTGGCGGACCAGTTGGGGATCACGTTCGACGACTACATGGCGGCCGGCTCGACCCGGCTGGAGCGTCTCACCTTCGCCGCCGGCGAACAGATCTTCGCCCAGGGCGACCTGGGCGACGCCGCCTACATCGTCCACAAGGGCTCGGTGCGGCTGTTCCAGCATGTGGACGGCCAGCGGGTCGAGGTGGCCGAGGTCGGCACCGGCGGCATTTTCGGCGAAATGGCCGTCCTCGATGGCGGCCGGCGCAGCGCCAGCGCGGTGGCGGTGGACGAGGCGCTGCTGTCCCGGGTTCCGGTTCCGGTGTTCCGCCGCAAGCTGGCCGGCACCGACCGTTTCCTGCGGGCGCTGATCGAGCTGTTCATCCGCAACATCCGCAACTCGCCGCGCCTCTTCCTGCGCCGTCCGCGCAGCTTCCGCGACCACGTGACCCAGAGCCGGGTGTTCGCCTGGAACATGCGCCGCTTCGCCGGCCGCATGGAGGATCAGGCGATGGCGACCGAGGTCGTCGCATTGCTCGACCGCCTCGACACGGTGCTGGGCGACCTCGACCGCGCCGCCGAGCGCTGCCCGGACAAGCGCCACAACCTGATCGGCGACGAGGAATTGCGTGGCGTCCAGTTCTCGGACGTCATCGGCACCGAGGGCCAGCGGATCCTGGTTTAGAGCAGGGGGATATCCGAAGGAATCACCCTGCTCCTGCCGCCATTGCGGCGGCGGCCAAGCAAACCGCAGGTTTGCGCCCGGCGAGGGCATCCCAACAAAGCTAGAGAACGATGCGATCTAATCGCAGTGTGCTCTAGCTGTCACCGCAGGGGCTCGACGCTCACCGGTTCGCGGGGCGGCACCACCGCCGGGACGGGCTCGGGCATGGCCTCGCGGGCCGGCGCCGCGGCCGGAATCACCCGCGGCGGCGGAGCGGCGGCGGGCTCGGCGGTCCGCGTCTCCTTCGACTTTTCGTATTCCTTCATGCCGTGGGCGGCGAGATCGACGATGGCGCAGGCGGGCAGCAGGCCCGCCAGGGCGGCACAGATCAGCAGGCGCGGAAAGGCTGGTGTCATCCTCTCGTCCTCATTCCCCATCCGGAACGGGACGCTACACGCAGGCGCGGCGACCGGTCAACCGCCCGGCCGGCCTAAGCTCCGGCCTAGGCCTCCTGGGCCGGTTCGATGCGGATCAGATCGCCGGGCTCGACGGCGTCGAGACGGCTGACGTCGAAATCGGTGCGGCCCCAGACGTTGGCCGGCATGGCCAGGCGGATTTCCCCGGCCTGCGAGGCCGGCGTCGGGCCGAAGCCGATCACCACCACTTCGCCTTCGACGCGAAAGGCCAGCTCGCCCGGCTCGATGACGTCGCGGGCTTCGGCCTCGCGCTCGGCCCGCACCGGAACGGTAAAGTAGACCTCGCCCTCCCACTTGGTGGCCCGGGTCTCGAACGGCGCCGCGGCAAGCAGCGCCTCGGCGGTCGGGGTGTCGAACAGCTCGGCGTCGAGCGTCGCCTTGCCGATGGTCATCCGGAGCTTGCGCATCTCTCCACCCTCGCCCTCGTTTCGCACCGTTCCAATGTGCCCCGATTCGACGGTAACCACCACCCCTGAGATTTACCTCCCCCGAAAGGATGGGGCCAAGGCTAGAGCTGGCGGTCCAGCACCTCCCGGGTATGGCGGGCGATCATCAGTTCCTCGTCGGTGGGAACGACGAAGACCGGCACGCGGGCATCCGCCGCACCGATGGCGAGGTCGTTGCGCTGGTTGGCCTGCGGGTCCAGCTTCACCCCCAGCCATTCCGCCAGGGCGCAGACCCGCTCGCGGATCACCGCCGAGCGCTCGCCGATGCCGGCGGTGAAGACCAGGGCGTCGAGTCCGCCCAGGGCTGCCGCCAGCGATCCCAGTTCGCGGGCGATGCGATAGACGAACAGCTCCACCGCCTCGGCGGCGTGGGGATCATCGCTGTCCAGCAGGACCCGCATGTCGTTGGAGATGCCCGAAACCCCGAGCAGGCCGGACTGCTTGTAGAGCAGATCCTCGATCTGCTTGCCGCTCATGCCCTTCTGCTGCATCAGGTAGAGCACCACGCCGGGATCGAGGTTGCCGGTGCGGGTCCCCATCATCAGCCCGTCGAGTGCGGTGAAGCCCATGGTCGAGGCCACCGACTTGCCGTCCTTGACCGCGCACATGGAGGCGCCGGAGCCGAGATGGGCGATCACCACCCGGCCCGCCCCCACCGCCGGCGCGACCTCGCGCAGGCGGCCCGAGACGTATTCGTAGGACAGGCCGTGGAAGCCGTAGCGGCGCACCCCCTCGGCGGTGAGCTGGCGCGGCAGGCCGAAGATTTCCGCCACCCGCGGGCTGGTGCGGTGGAAGGCGGTGTCGAAGCAGGCGACCTGGGCCAGACCGGGATGCACCGCCTGCAGCGCCCGGATCGGCGCCAGGTTGTGGGGCTGGTGCAGCGGCGCCAGCGGCACCAGCGCCTCCAGTTCGTCGAGCAGCCCGTCGGCCACCAGCATGGGCTTGGCGTAGCGGGTGCCGCCGTGGACCACCCGGTGGCCGGCGGCGCGCAGGGTGGCGCCGTCCAGGTGCTCCTCGACCCAGCGGATCAGGAATTCCAGCAGCACCTCGTGCGACAGCCGGTCGCCGTGGTCCCAGACCTTGTCCTCGATCTTGCGGCCCGAGGGGTCCTTGGCCTCGAAATGGGGGGCGACGTGGATGCCCTCCACCTGACCCTTGCTCGACAAGGTGATGCCGTCCCCCGCCTCCGACACGTAAAGCGAGAACT
This sequence comes from Magnetospirillum sp. UT-4, assembly GCF_902729435.1. GTDB lineage: Bacteria > Pseudomonadota > Alphaproteobacteria > Rhodospirillales > Magnetospirillaceae > Magnetospirillum. The sequence continues at coordinate 173,251 of NZ_CACVCG010000090.1, read as the reverse complement.
TGATGGACGAGGAACCGGCGTTGATGACGAGAATGCCGTCGCGCATGGAAGCTCTCCCCGTCCTACTCGGCCGCGGCCTTGGAGGGCGCGGTGCGCCGGGCATGGGCGAACAGCACGGCGACCGCGCACGAGGCGAGGCGCGCCTTGGCCGAATCGGCACGGCTGGTCAGCACCACCGGCACCCTGGCCCCCAGCACGATGCCGGCGGCATCGGCTTCGGCCAGGTAGGAGAGCTGCTTGGCCAGCATGTTGCCGGCCTCGAGGTCGGGCACCAGCAGGATGTCGGCATCGCCGGCCACCGGCGACTTGATCTTCTTGATCCGGGCCGCCTCGGCCGAGATGGCGTTGTCGAAGGCCAGCGGGCCGTCCAGCAGCCCGCCGGTGATCTGGCCGCGGTCCGCCATCTTGCACAGCGCCGCCGCCTCGATGGTCGAGTTGATCTTCGGATAGACGGTCTCGACCGCTGACAGGATGGCCACCCGCGGCTCGGCAACCCCCAGGCAATGGGCGAGGTCGATGGCGTTCTGGCAGATATCGACCTTGTCTTCCAGGGTGGGATAGATGTTGATGGCGGCGTCGGTGATCAGCAGCGTCTTGGGATAGGTCGGCACGTCCATCACGAAGACGTGGCTGATGCGCCGCCCGGTACGCAGGCCGGTGTCGCGCCGGGCCACCTCGTGCATCATCTCGTCGGTGTGGAGCGAGCCCTTCATCAGCGCCTCGCACTCGCCGGAGCGGCACAGCTGCACCGCCTTTTCCGCCGATTCGTGGCTGTGCTGGGTGTCGATGATGCGCAGCCCGGTGAGATCGAAGCCGTGTTCCTGGGCAAGGCTGCGGATCTTGGCCTCGGGGCCGACCAGGATGGGGATGATCAGCCCGCGCTTGTACGCCTCGTAGGGTCCTTCCAGCGAGACCTGGTCGCAGGGATGGCAGACCGCCACCGAGATCGGCTCCAGGGTCGCGCAGCGGGCGATGATGTCCTCGAACACATGGGCACGACGGCGCAAGGACACCTCGTGCAGCTCCATCCGCGGCTGCACCACCTTGACCGTCGGGGCGTAGACCCGCGCCAGGCCGCGAAACACCGTGTCGCCGTTCTGGTTCACCGCCAGACAGTCGAAGGTGATTTCGTTGGGCGGCGCCTTATCAGTGGCCTTCACCGTGACGGTGATGGTGTCGCCCACCTCGACCGGGCACAGGAACTCGAAATCCTGGTTCTTGTAGACCGTCCCCGGGCCGGGCAGCTCGTTGCCCAGCAGCGCCGACACCAGCGAGCCGCCCCACATGGAATGGGCGACCACCTTGCGATGATGGGCGAATTGCTGGGCCTGCTCGGCCTGGTAATGGGTCGGGTTGAGGTCGCCGGTGGCGACACCGAACAGCTCGACGTCCTCCATCCGGCAGTTCCGCGTCAGCGTCGCCGTGTCCCCCACCCTGATCTCGTCCCAGGTGCGGTTTTCCATCATCTCGGCCATGGTGGTCTCCTTGGTCGGCAGCGGCAACGGGCCATTTGTTGCGGTGCGAAATATACATCCTGCCCCTAGGTCGTACAACAATCGTACCCCACCCTTCACCAATTGGTCATGCGCCTCCCCGATCGGCGCATGACCCGACGGTGGTATTATCACTTGACGGCGGCCGTCGCCGATTAGCATTGTCTAATATAATTTGGACCGGAGTCGTCATGAACCAGCCCGCTCCCGCGTCGACCGCCCTCCACTCCCCCCTCGCCCACATGCCGGTGGCGATCTTTGCCACGGTGATGGGCGTATCCGGCCTCGGGCTGGCCTGGCGCAAGGCCGGCCACGAGCTCGCCGGCGACTTCCTGGTCGCCGTATCGGCGGCTGTTTTCATTGCCGTTTCCATCGCTTATGTGATGAAGTTGATGCGCCATCCCAGCGCTGTGATGGGCGAGTTCAACCATCCGGTGCGGTCCGCCTTCTTTTCCGCCATCGCCATCGGCATGCTGCTGCTGGCCACCGGCCTGTGGCCGCACCTCCCCGCCGTCGCCTACGGCGTGTGGGTGGCCGGCGCCATCCTGCAGCTGGTGATGACCTTGCGCATCCTGGCGCGCTGGATCGCCCAGAAGCACGACATCGCCCACGCCAATCCGGCCTGGTTCATCCCCATCGTCGGCAACATCATCGTGCCGGTGCTGGGGGTCCGACTCGGCCAGGTCGAGGTGTCGTGGTTCTTCTTCTCCATCGGCATGATGTTCTGGCTGCCGTTCCTGTCCATCATCCTCTACCGGGTGATCTTCCACGACGACCTGCCGCCGCGCCTGGTGCCGACCCTGTTCATCCTGGTGCCGCCGCCGGCCGTGGGCTACCTCGCCTATACCGCGCTGACCGGCGCCGAGGACCCCTTCGCCCTGGTCCTGGTCAACGGCGCGCTGTTCACCACCCTGGCGCTGCTGGCCCTCACGCCGCGCTTCCTCAGGCTGCCCTTCGCCATGTCGTGGTGGGCCTTCACCTTTCCGCTGGATGCCATGGCCCTGGCCGCGCTCGAGCACGGCCACCGCGCCGCCAGCGCGGTGTGGAGCGGAATCGGCCTGGCGGCGCTGGTCCTGGCCAGCGCGGTGGTCGCCGCGGTGGCGGTGCGAACCGTTTCGACGATGCTGAAGGGCGAGCTTTTCGTGCCTGAGTGAATTGGCGGCACAGCCCGGAATGCCGGGCATGACGTTCGCGGTTATTGCACCGCACAATGGTCGGGGATAAGGTTCGTCGCCAGGATGAACGGCATATCGGCCAGACCATGAGCGTGCGCAATCTGAAGGCCCTGTTCCGCCCCGAATCCATTGCCGTGGTGGGGGCGACCACCCAGGCCCGGGCGCCCGGATCGGTGGTCATGCGCAATCTGCTGCAAGGCGCCTTCGCCGGCCCCATCATGCCGGTCACCGCCGAGCACCGCTCGGTGGGCGGCGTGCTGGCCTATCCGGACGTGGCCAGCCTGCCCCAGGCCCCCGACCTCGCCCTCATCTGCACCCCGGCGGCGACCATTCCCGGCCATGTGCGGGCGCTGGGCGAAAAGGGCGCCCGGGCGGCCTGCATCATGACCCCGGCGCTGCAGCATGCCCAGGACGACAGCGGCCTGACCATCCTGCAATCGGTGCGGGCCGAGGCCAAGCGCTTCGGCATGCGCCTGCTGGGTCCCAATTCCATGGGCATCCTGGTCCCCGGCATCGGCCTCAACGCCAGCTTCGCGCCGGAGAACGCGCTGGGCGGCAAGCTGGCTTTCGTGTCGCAATCGGGCGCCCTGTGCACGGCGGTGCTGGACTGGGCCTGCACCAAGGGCATCGGCTTCTCGCACTTCATCCACACCGGCGACGGGGTGGATGTGGGCTTCGGCGACATTCTCGACTATCTCGGCAGCGATCCCTTCACCCGCGCCATCCTGCTGTACATCGAGGCCATCGACGAGCGTCGCAACTTCATGTCGGCGGCCCGCGCCGCCGCCCGCAACAAGCCGCTGCTGGTGATCAAGGCCGGCCGCTCGGTCGAGGGGGCGCGGGCGGCCAGTTCGCATACCGGCGCCCTGGCCGGCTCGGACCTGGTGTTCGACGCCGCCATCCGCCGCGCCGGCATGCTGCGGGTGCAGGACATCGACGAGATCTTCGGCGCGGTCGAGACCCTGGCCCGCTCGCGCCCGGTGAAGGGCCAGCGGCTGGCGGTGCTGACCAATGGCGGCGGCATCGGCGTCATCGCCGCCGACGACCTCAGCGACGGCGGCGGCACCCTGGCCGAGCTGCCGCCCGAGGTGCTGGAAAAGCTGGCCGCCATCTGCCCGCCCAACTGGTCGCGCGGCAATCCGGTCGACATCGTCGGCGACGCCGATGGCGAGCGCTACGCCAAGGCGCTGGCCATCCTGCTCGACTGCAAGGCGGTGGACGCGGTGCTGGTGATGTATGCCCCCACCGCCATCTCCGATCCCGATTCGGTGGCCGAGGCGGTGATCAAGGTCTTCAAGGAGCGCCCGCGCGCCAACATCATGACCTGCTGGGTCGGTTCGGAGAAGGTCGCCCATGCCCGGCGCCTGTTCGCCGAGGCCGCCGTGCCCACCTTCGAGACGCCGCGGGCGGCGGTGCAGGGCTTCCTGCATCTGCTGGAATACCGCCGCAACCAGGACATGCTGATGGAGGTGCCGGCCTCGGCCACCGCCGATTTCGTGCCCGACGTCGCCTATGTGCGGCGCATCCTCAAGGACGCCCTGACCCGCGGCGACGACGTGCTGACCGAGCCGGAAGCCAAGGCGGTGCTGTCGGCCTACGGCATCCCCACCATCGAGACCCGCATCGCCCATTCCCCGGCCGAGGCCAGCCGCATCGCCCGCGAGCTGGGCCGGCCGGTGGCGCTGAAGATCCTGTCCCACGACATCGTCCACAAATCCGACGTCGGCGGCGTGGTGCTGAACCTGGACGGCCCCTTCGAGGTGGAGAAGGCCGCCAACGCCATGCTGGAACGGGTCGCCGCCACCTACCCCGAGGCCCGCATCGACGGCTTCACCGTGCAGCCCATGGCAGTGCGCAAGCCCGGAACCCAGGAGCTGATCGTCGGCGTCGCCACCGATCCCATCTTCGGCCCGGTCATCCTGTTCGGCCAGGGCGGCGTGGCGGTCGAGATCATCGGCGACCGCGCGGTGGCGCTGCCGCCGCTCAACATGAACCTGGCCGCCGAGCTGGTGCGGCGCACCCAGGTCTCGAGGCTGCTGGCCGGCTATCGCGGCCGCCCGCCGGCCAATCTGGAGGCGCTGCACACGGCGCTGATCCAGGTGTCGCAGATGGTGGTGGACTTCCCCGAGATCGTCGAGCTGGACATCAACCCGCTGCGCTGCGATTCCGGCGGCGTGCTGGCGCTGGACGCCTCCATCAAGGTGGCCGCGGTGGCGCCCGGCACCGAGCGCCTGGCCATCCGCCCCTACCCCGCCGAACTGGAGGAATGCTTCCTCATGAACGACGGGCGCCACGTGCTGCTGCGCCCGATCCGCCCCGAGGACGAGCCCAACCACCACGTCCTGGTGTCCAGGCTGACGCCCGAGGACATCCGTTTCCGCTTCTTCGGCCTGGTGCACGAACTGCCCCACACCGAGATGGCGCGCCTGACCCAGATCGACTACGACCGCGAGATGGCCTTCATCGGCGAGCTGACCAACCCCGACGGCAGCCGCGAGACCCTGGGCGTGGTCCGCACGGTGACCGACCCGGACAACGAGAAGGCCGAATTCGCCGTGGTGGTGCGCTCGGACCTCAAGGGCTCGGGCCTGGGCAAGCGCCTGCTGACCAAGATGATCGAGTACTGCCGCAGCCGCGGCACCGGCGCCATCGTCGGCCAGGTGCTGAAGGACAATTCGCGCATGCTGCGCTTCGTCGAGCACCTGGGCTTCGTCCCCGTGCGCACGGTGGACGGCGACATCGTCGAGGTGGAATACGACCTGACCAAGCCGGCGAAAGATTAGGACGGCGCAGGATTAACCCAGCGCCGCTTCGGCCTCGGCGCGGGTGGCGTAGACGGGGAAGACCCGCATCAGGCCGCTGACCTGGAAGACGTCGCGGACCGGCTCGTCCATGCCGAACAGGTGGACGCGGCCGCCCTCGGGGTTGAGGCGCTTGGCGGCCAGGATGAGGGCCCTGAGGCCGGTGCTGGCGATGAAGGTGAGGTGCGACATGTCCACCAGCACCTCGGCGGCGCCGTCGTCGAGCGCCCTCTGCAGGCTTTCGTCGAACGCATCGGCCACCGCGCTCGACAACCGCCCGGCCACCGTCACCACGGCGATTCGACCCTGGCGGTCGATCTGCAGCTCCATATCCGTTCCCCCTCACCCCAGCGGCTTGAACAGGCGCAGGCGGTTGCGCCCCTCGACCCGATCATAATCCGCCCGCGCGACAAGCGTCATGACAAACTGCAATCTCCCGTCGGCAGCGTCCTTGGCCTCGGGTTCGGGCGAAGCGCCGTCATCGACGATTTCGGCGAGCATCCCCTCCGCCCCAAGCCCGAGGTGCACCGCGATGGTCCGGGCGCCGCCCCGCCCGCCGGCCCGGCGCACGATGGCGGCGACGCAGTCCTCGACCGCCATGGTCAGGGCGTAGCCGGCGGCGACCGGCACCTCGTGGCGGTGCAGATAGGCATCCAGCGCCGCCACCAGGCGGGCGACCTCGACCAGATCGGCGGCGATCTCCATCTCGAACCCGGACCGGCCCGGGACGCGGCCGAGGAAGCGGATCGCAACGCCGGTCAGGTCGTCGCTGTGGGGCTGGCCCTGTTCGAAGCCCCGCACCGCCGCCAGCATGGATTCGAGCAGGGCCGCCGGCTCGGCGCCGGCCCAGGCGCCGGCCAGCCCGGCCAGGCGATGGCGCCCGAATTCCTCGCCGGACGGGGCGGCCGCCTCGACGACGCCGTCGGTGTAGACCAGGACGGTGTCGCCGGAGGCCAGCGCCAGTTCGGCCTCGGAATAGGTGCCGCCCCAGATGACGCCGAGCAGCAGATCGTCGGCGCCCCTGACCCAGTCGGTCGCGCCGTCGGCCCGGATCAGCAGCGGCCAGAGATGGCCGGCATTGGCATAGGTGAAGGTGCCGGCGACCACGTCCAGGATGCCGTAGAACAGCGAGACGAACATGCCGCGCTCGTTGTCGGCGCTGAGCTGCTCGTTGAGGCGCTCCAGGCAGCGCGACGGCGACAGCCCGAACAGGGCGGTGGCGCGCAGCAGGGTGCGCACCATGGCCATGTAGACGGCGGCCGGCACGCCCTTGCCCGAGACGTCGCCAACGGCGATGCCGATGCGGTCGTCGTCGAGCCTGAAGAAATCGTAGAAATCGCCGCCGACCTCGCGCGCCGGAACCATCACGCCGGCGCCGGCCGCCGCCACATGGGGCGGGAACTGGCGCGGCAGGATGGACATCTGGACGTCGCGGGCGACGTTCAGCTCCTTCTCCACCGCCGCCAGGTAGTCGAGCTCGACCTGGCGCAGCCGCTTCTTCTCCAGGCACGCGCCGATGCGGGCGCGCAGCAGCACCCGGTTGAACGGCTTGGACAGGTAATCCTCGGCACCGATCTCGATGCAGCGCGCGATGTTGTCGGATTCGTCCAGGGCCGACACCATGATCACCGGCAGCGCCCGCAAATCCGGCGACGACTTGATCGCCTTCAGCACCTCGTCGCCGTTCATGCCGGGCATGATCATGTCGAGCAGGACCAGGTCGAAGGGCTGCGCCGTCACCGCGTCATAGGCGGCCAGCCCGTCGGCCACCGCCGTCACCTGATGGCCCTCGCGGGTCAGGTACTGGACCAGGACGTCGCGGTTCTGGGCGCTGTCGTCGGCCACCAGGATGCGCCCGACCGGACCGGCCGGCGGCGCCTCTCCCTCGCGCGCGGCGGCGGGCGCTTGCGGCGGCAGCGCCCGCTCGATGGCCACCAGCACCTCGGACACCGCGTCGAGGACGTGGTGCGCCGCCGCGCCGGTCGCCCCGTCGCCCTCCTCCTCGGCGATTTCCAGGACCAGCTCGCCGAATCCCTTCACCGCCACCAGCGGCGAGCGCAGGTCGTGGCGAAGGCGCGAGCAGACGGACTCGGGCGAACCTTCGGCATCGAAGCCGGCGGCGGCAGGGTCGGCGGCCATGGCCTGCAACTGGCGGGCGGCCACGGCCATGCACTCGGTCTCGGCAACGCCGCCGGCGGCGGCGAGATCGTCGGTCAGCGTCACCAGCCGTGCCGCCGCCGGCCCGACGATCTCGCCGACGCGGGCGAACGGCAGCGCCAGCGGGGCGTCGGCCGGCCGGGTCATGGCTGCAACAGCCGTTCGATCTTTTCCAGCAACTGCGGAAACTCGATGGGCTTGGTGTCGTAGTCGTCGCAACCGGCGGCCAGCGCCTTCTCGCGATCATCGGCCATGGCGTGCGCGGTCAGCGCGATCACCGGAACCGCGCGGGTCGCCTCGTCCTGCTTCAGCACCCGGGTGGCATCCCAACCGTTCAGCACCGGCAGGCTCATGTCCATCAGCACCAGATCCGGGCGCTCGGCGCGGACCATGTCCACCCCCTGCTGGCCGTCCTCGGCCAACAGCACCCGGTAGCCCTTGCGCTCGAGGCGGCGCGACAGCATGTCGCGGTTCATCTCGTTGTCTTCGACCAGCAATATGGTCGCCATGTCGCCGCCCTCCGGCTGTCATCGTTCTGTAATGTTCAAGTACTTGATCCCCCCAGATTATCACAATCATAATAGGGGTATCCATCCAGGGTGGAGACGACGTGTCCGAGGCTGCAGTACCCCCGACGGAAAACTGGAACGTCCGGGTCCGCGACTTGGTGATCGCCCAGCCCTCGGTCGATGCCGACTCCCTGTGCGGCGACGTCTTCCGCATGCTCACCGACCATGCCGACTGGCCGGGCGTGGCGGTCACCGACGCCGAGGCCCGGGTCCTCGGGCTGGTCAGCCGCAGCGCCTCCATGGCGATCCTGGCCAAGCCGGTGATGCTGGATCTCTACACCCGCCGCCCCGTCGAGCGGATCATGCAGCCCGCCCCGCTGCTGGTCGATGCCGACGACAGCATCGACGAGCTGTCGGCCCGCATCCTGGGCGAGAACGTCAACGCCCTGGTGGACGGTTTCGTCATCACCGAGAACGGCCGCTATGCCGGCCTCGGCACCGCGCTCAGCCTGCTCGAGGCGACGGTGGCGCAGGCCCGGCGCCGCTCGGAATGGATGGAGCAGGCGCGCGAGGCGGCCGAGGCCGCCAACATCGCCAAGAGCCGCTTCCTCGCCAACATGAGCCACGAACTGCGCACGCCGCTGAACGCCATCATCGGCTACAGCGAGATGGTCGAGGAGGAGTTGGAGGATCTGGGCGAGACCGCCCTGGTGCCGGACCTGAAGAAGATCCGGGGCGCCGGCCGGCATCTGCTGTCGCTGATCAACGACATCCTCGATTTGTCCAAGATCGAGGCGGGCAAGACCGAACTGTTCATCGAGGGTTTCGACGTCCTGGCCATGATCGCCGAGGTCGCCGCCACCGTCGATCCGCTGGTCCATGCCAAGGCCAACCGGCTGGAGGTCGAGTGCCCGGCCGACATCGGCGCCATGGAGGCCGACCTCACCAAGGTCCGCCAGACCCTGTTCAACCTGCTGTCCAACGCCGCCAAGTTCACCGAGAACGGAACCATCCGGCTGGTCGCCGGCCGCGACGGCGACCATGTGGTCTTCACCGTCTCCGATTCCGGCATCGGCATCTCGCCCGAGCAGATGGCGCGCCTGTTCCAGCCCTTCAACCAGGCCGACGCCTCGACCACCCGCAAGTACGGCGGCACCGGCCTCGGACTGGCCATCAGCCGCGCCTTCTGCGAGATGATGGGCGGGTCGATCACGGCCGAGAGCGAGGCCGGCAAGGGGACCGCCTTCACCGTCCGGCTGCCGGCGCGGGTGGTCAAGGACAGCCCGCCTCCGGTCGCGCCCGCCGCGTCCACCGCCACGGCGGCGGCGGCGCTCATCCTGGTGATCGACGACGACCCCGCCGCCCGCGACCTGATCGGGCGCATGCTCAGGGATAGCGGCTTCCGGGTCGCCACCGCCGAGGACGGCGAATCCGGCCTCAGGATGGCGCGCGAACTGCGGCCCGGCGCCATCACCCTGGACGTGCTGATGCCCGGCATCGACGGCTGGAAGACCCTGACCGCGCTGAAGGCCGACCCCGACCTGGCCGCCATCCCGGTGATCATGGTCTCCATGGCCGGCGATGCCGAAATGGCGGTGGCGTTGGGCGCCACCCACGTCGTCCCGAAGCCGGTGGACCGCAATGCCCTGGCCGCAATCCTGGGGCAGCTCAGGCCCGGCGCCGCCGGCCGCGTCCTGGTGGTCGAGGACGACCCCAACAACCGCGACATGCTGACCCGGATGCTGGTGGGCGACGGCTGGAGCGTCGATACCGCCGCCAACGGCCGCCTCGCCCTCGACCGGGTCGCCGAGCGCCTGCCCGATCTGGTCCTGCTCGACCTGATGATGCCGGAGATGGACGGGTTCGACTTCCTGATCGCGCTGCGCCGTAATCCCGAGGCACGGGAGGTGCCGGTGGTGGTGCTGACCGCCAAGGACGTCACCGCCGAGGATCGCGCCCGCCTGGCCGGCTCGGCCCAGCGCATCCTGGCCAAGGGGGCGGTGGACCGGGAATCGCTGCTGGCCGAACTTCACCGGCTGATTCCACATCCGCAAAAAAGATAAAATTCGAACGGAATTCGCCTCTTCTTATGCTTTATTTGATGCACAAATAAATTATTTCACGGCGACATGGTCGTCGTCGTATAATGGCCTGTCCTTAAAGTATTCATCGGCGACAGGCCATGCGCACCCTTGCCACATTCTTGCGTCTTTCCGGCGACCGCCGCGGCGCGGCGGCAGTGGAATTCGCGGTGATCGCCCTGCCGCTGTTCATGATGCTGTTCGGCATGATCGAGACCGGCATCATGGCCTTTACTTCGGCGGTGCTCGAGGCGGCAACGCGCGAGGCCGCCCGCCAGGTGCGCACCGGCGTGGTGCAGAACGCCGGCGACGCGGTGGCCCGCTTCCGCGCCGAGTTCTGCCCGCATCTGCCGGCCACCCTGGCCTGCGACCGCTTCCACTTCGACGTCCGCACCTTCCCCGACTTCGCCGCCATCACCCTGCCGCCGGTCACCCTGGATGCCGCCGGGGTGCCGCAGGGGCTGCAATTCGCCCCCGGCGCGGCCAACGAGGTGGTGACGGTGCGGGTCATCCACCCCTACCGCTTCGTCACCCCCTGGGTGGGCGAGGTCATCAGCGGCGGCGGCGACGTCGTGCCGCTGATCTCGACCGCGGTCATGCGCACGGAGCCGTTCCAATGAGCCCGCGCTGCACGAGCCCTCGGGCGCCGGGCGGCGGGCTGCGCCTTGGTTTTCTCGGCTGTACCAGGGGCGCCGTCGCGGTGGAGTACGCCTTGCTGCTGCCGGCCATGGTGTCGGCCCTGCTGGGGGCGGTCGAGACCTTCCAGGCGGTGCAGGCCTATTCCAAGGCGGTGTCGGCGGCACAGACGGTGGCCGACCTCAGCGCCCGGGCCGACAGCCACAGCGGCGCCACCCTGGCCGCCATCGCCACCGCCGCCCAGCGGGTGATGGACCCGCTGCCCAGCACCACCGCCAGCATGGGCATCCGGGTCGAAAGCGTGGTCTTCGCCGCCAACGGCACGGCGACGGCGCAATGGGGCTACAGCTGGGGTTCCGGCGCCGATCCGGTGCCGCTGTCCAAGGTCACCGGCCTGGGCAAGGCCGGCGAGAGCGTGGTGACGGTGTCGTTCCGCTATGCCCACGCGCCGCTGCTGCACGACCTGTTGGGCACGCTGACCTTCCGCGAGACCGCGGTGGCGCGCCCGCGCGTCACCCGTGTCATCCCCTTCTCCGGCTAGGGAGGTCGCCATGCGATCCCTGCTTTCCTGTTCCAAGGGCAGCGTCGCCGCCATCTTCGCCCTCACCCTGGTGCCGGTGCTGCTGGCGGTCGGCCTGGCGGTCGACACCGCGCGGGCCTATGCGGTGAAAAGCCGCCTGCAGCAGGCTCTCGACGCGGCCGCCCTGGCGGTGGGGTCCTCCACCGGCACCGATACGGAATTGCAGGCGCTGGGGCAGAAGTTCTTCGACGCCAATTTCAAGCCGTCGGGGCTGGCCACCACCTCCAGCATCCAGATCGCCGTCAATGGCGACACCATCACCGCCGCCGGCACCGCCACCGTCGATACCACATTGATGGGGCTGGCCGGCTTCGACACCATGCAGATCGCCGAGCAGTCCCAGGTCATCCGCGCCATCCGCGGCCTGGAACTGGCGATGGTGCTGGACAATACCGGGTCCATGACCAGCAACGACAATATCGGCGCCCTGCGCGAGGCGGCGGCCGAGCTGACCGACATCCTGTTCGGCGGCCAGGCCGTGCATCCCAAGTTGCGGATCGCGCTGGTGCCCTATTCCGCCTCGGTCAATCCCGGGGCGGTCTCGGAATCCCTGATCGCCGGCAGCGACGTGGTCGATCCCAATAATGTCCTGGGCTGGAAGGGCTGCGTCATCGAGCGCGCCCAGCCCGACGCGGTAGCCGACACCCCGGCCTCGACCCGGTCCTGGACCCGCTATCAGTGGCTGCCGGCCATCGACAACAGCTACGATCCCACCACGGCATCGACGGTGCGGGCCGACCCGTCCACCGGCAATGGCGGCACCGGCCCCAATCTGGGCTGCCCGACGCCCATCACCCCGCTGACCGGCGACAAGGCCACCCTGGATTCCGCCATCGCCGCCATGCGCGCCTGGAGCCGCGGCGGCACCTTCAGCGACATCGGCATGGCCTGGGGCCTGCGGGTGCTGTCGCCCGAGCCGCCCTTTACCGAGGGCCTGGCCTGGAACACGCCGAAATGGGACAAGGCGGTGATCCTGATGACCGACGGCGAGAACCAGTTCTACAAGCTGACCAGCAATTCCGGACCCAACAAGCCCAATACCGCGGTCAATTCGGACCAGACCGGCTATGGCCGCCTGGACGAGCTGGGGCGGCTGGGCACCACCAGCCTGACCACCGCCAAGGCCACCATCAATTCGCGCATGACCTCGGTGTGCCAGGCGATGAAGGCCAAGGGCATCATCGTCTACACCATCACCTTCACCTCGGGGATCAACAGCGCCACCAAGGAGCTTTACCGGTCGTGCGCGTCCTCGCCGTCCAAGTACTTCGACTCGCCCACCCAGGACGAGCTGAAGGCCAGCTTCCGCGCCATCGCCACCGAATTGTCGCAGCTGAGAATCAGCCTGTAGCGGCAATCGGCCGGACAAGCCAAACCTCCGGCCAGTGTTCCACCCTTCGCAAGCCGGCTATGGTCCGGTCGGGACGGCAGGACGGGGGTACGGATGACGCAGCTCGATTTGGCGCCGCCAACGGGACGGCGCGGCAGGGAGCTGGGCGTCTACGGCTTCATATTCATCACCTTGTTGGGCTTCGGCCTCTGGCTCGGCATCGACCTCGCCGACGGACGGCAGCGGATCATCGCCGACCGGACGCAGTTGGCGATCCAGAAAAGCCAGTTCATGAGCCAGTGGTTCGGCTCCAACATCCTTGCCGCCGACTACGTTCTTCGGGGGATCAACGACAAGGTGGGTCCCGGCAGCCTCGATCCCGACAAGGCCTTGGGCCTGTCGGGCTGGCTCACCGAGAAGACGAAATCCGTTCCCGGCGTGGTCGGGATCACCATCTATGACGAGACCTGCGTTTTCGTGGCGGCGGCGGATCCCGGGCTCATCGGCTTTCGCAGCAACCAGAAGGTCTGTGTCGAGCGGCCGGAGCGTATCGAGGACAGGCTTCACGTTCAGTACGTACCGGCCGAGAAATCGGCGTCCAAGCGGGCGGTCGTCCTGGCGTCCCGTCACCGCCTGTCGCCGGACGGGCAACTGCTTGGCGGCGCGCTGGCGGCCATCGACCTCGGCTTCGCCCGCGACTGGATCGGCACCTTCGACGTCGGTGCCGACGACGTCCTTGCGGTGGTGGACGGCGACGGCATCCTGCTGGCCCGCAATCCGCACCTTCCCGAGGCCATCGGCAAGCGGACGCCGTCGCCCGCCGGGCAACCCAGCTTCGGCGAAACCCGCTCCAGTGCCGGCTTCATTGCCGTCTCGCCCCTCGACGGCCGCCAGCGCATCTACGGGATCAGCAAGATCGAGGACGTCCCGATGGTGATCATCGTCGGCTTCGACATGAGCGGCAGCCTGGCGGAATGGCGGCGGCGGGCCTGGCAGTTGTCCGCCGGCTACTTCTCCCTGGTGATCCTGTCCCTGCTCGCCCTGCGCGCCCACATGACGGCGCTGCATCAACGAGAAGAGATGCGCCGCCTCGCCACCACCGATGCCCTGACCGGAGTCTCCAACCGCCGCCATTTCGTCAGCGCCGGCGTGCACGAGACCCAGCGGGCGTCCCGGTACGGCAGCACCCTTTCGGTGCTGATGGTCGACATCGATCACTTCAAGGCGATCAACGATACCTGGGGCCATGCCACCGGCGACCGTGCCATCCAGTCCCTGGCCCGGAACATGGTCGCCCCGGTGCGCGACCAGGACATCGTGGGGCGGCTGGGCGGCGAGGAATTCGCCATCCTGCTGCCGGAAACCTGCCAGGACGGCGCCAGGACCATTGCCGAACGGCTGCGCCTCGCCGTCCAGGACGACTCGTCCATCACCACCGCCGATGGCGCCACGGTGCGGTTCACCATCAGCATCGGCGTTGCCACCTACACCACCGGCGATTCGTTCGACAACCTGATGACCCGGGCCGACCAGGCGCTCTATCGGGCCAAGGAAGGAGGGCGCAACCGGGTGGTGGCCGGATAGACTATCGCGCCGCCGCCTCCTTGCCCTCCACCGCGCGGCTGCACGAGCTGCCGCAGGCGTAGACCACGGTCCTGCCCCCGGGATCGATGCCCTTGCCCGCCCCGTAGGTCACGGTGACCGCGCCGGCGCCGCCGGGATGAACCACCACCCGGGCCTCCAGCAGCACCGCCCGGCCGCCGCCCAGCACCGTCAGGGTGGTGCCGCCGGGGCGCTTGCCGAACACCGCCAGGCGGTTCGGCCCCTCCACCGACACGTCGGCCACGGTGGGGTCGCCCACCACCACCGAGCGGGCCGGCTTGGCCAGGGTGACCAGCGCGGCGTGCCCCGCCCCGACTTCGATGGGGGCGTCGGCGGCGGCGGCCGGAGACAGCGCGGCGAAGGCGGCCGCGAGGGCGAAGGCTTGCAGTCTCGACATCTTCCCCATCCCGAATGAAGTATTGGACAAAGTCATCATAATGCAGATAATAGGGAGCAGGCAAGTTTTGCTTGTTCGTTATTTACTTTTAATATGGGCGAAAATCATGACGCATTTTATGCATCTTCCCGCCGCCGCCCTGCTCGCGCTGTCGCTGGCCGCCTGCGCCGGTGCCCCCGCCCCCGACGGCGCGGGCGTCGATACCGTCGCCAAGGCGGTGGAGCCGTCCTTGCGCGCCGCCGCCGCCACCGCCGAGGCCAATCAGGACTGGAAGGGGGCCGCCCATCACTGGCGCACCCTTCATTCCCGCTATCCCCAGGACAAGGCCCTGGCGCTATCCCTGGCGCGGGCGCTGCGCTACGCCGGCGAGGCCCAGGCCGGCGCCGACCTGGTGCAGCCGGTCCTGGATCGGGTGGGGCGCGACCCGGCGCTGGTGGCGGAACTGGGCAAGGCCTGGCTGGCCGCCGACCGCCTCGGCCTGGCCACCCGCACCCTGGAGGAGGCGCGGTCGCTGGCGCCCTCCGACTGGGAGGTGCACTCCGCCCTGGGCGTCGCCTTCGACGCCGCCGCCCGCCATGACGAGGCGCGGGCGGCCTATGCCAGGGCGCTGGAGCTGTCGCCCGACAATCCGCAGGTTCTCAACAATCTCGGCCTGTCCCAGGCCATGGCGGGCCGGCTGGACGAGGCCGTCGCCACCCTCCGCCGCGCCGACGACCAGCCCCGCGCCGGCAGCCAGATCCGCCAGAACCTGGCTTTGCTGCTGGCGCTCAAGGGCGACGCCGTGGCTGCCGAACGGGCCGCCGCCAGGGACCTGCCGCCCGAAGCCACCCGCGCCAACGCCGCCTTCTACCGATGGGCGGCGGGTCAGGGACGGTAATCCTTCATTTCTCCCCTTCTCCCCTCCCCTTGATGGGGAGGGGTTGGGGGCGGGGTGAGTTCCGCGACACCGCCGACGCGGTTCCCCCCCACCCCGGCCCTCCCCCGCGTGCGAAGCACGCA
This sequence comes from Magnetospirillum sp. UT-4, assembly GCF_902729435.1. Classification (GTDB taxonomy): domain Bacteria; phylum Pseudomonadota; class Alphaproteobacteria; order Rhodospirillales; family Magnetospirillaceae; genus Magnetospirillum. The sequence continues at coordinate 157,491 of NZ_CACVCG010000090.1, read as the reverse complement.
TTGTTGAAAGGCGGGCTTCGCCCGCAAGGGGGGAGGGAGTCTTCTCCCCTCCCCTTGATGGGGAGGGGTTGGGGGTGGGGTGAGTTCCGCGACACAGCCGACGCGGTTCCCCCCCACCCCGGCCCTCCCCCGCAAGGGGGGAGGGGGAGAAGGGGGGAGGTTGAGAGTCAGCCGCCGGCCCGGAACTGCATCACCTGGATCACCGCCGGACCGGCGATGACCAGGAACAGCACCGGCAGGAAGAAGGTGATCATCGGCACCGTCAGCTTGGCCGGCAGGGCGGCCGCCTTCTTCTCGGCGGCGGCCATGCGCGACTCCCGGGTTTCCTGGGCCAGCACGCGCAAGGCCTGGCTCACCGGGGTGCCGTATTTCTCGGACTGCACCAGCGCCGTGGCCAGCGACTTGAACAGCGGCAGCCCGGTGCGCTCGGCCAGATTGTCCCAGGCCAGCCGACGGTCGCCGAGGAAGGCCAGCTCGGCCGCCGCCAGCCCCATCTCCTCGGCCAGGGCCGGCGAGGACGAGCCCAGTTCCTCGGTGACGCGGATCAGCGCCCCTTCCACCGACTGGCCGGCCTCGACGCAGATGACCATCAGGTCGAGGGCCTCGGGGAAGGCGCGGGTCAGAGCCTGGCGGCGCCGCTGCACCAGATTGGCCAGCCACAGGGCCGGCACGTAGCTGCCGGCGATGAAGGCCGACAGCGCCACCATCAGCCGGGTGGTGGCGGGCCGGTCGCCGAAGGCGGGGGAGTAGACATAGAGCAGCGCAGCCACCAGCAGCACCACCGGCAGGGCGACGCGGGAGAAGATGAAGGTCACGGCGGCGGTGTTGCCGCGGTAGCCGGCGCGGGCCAGCTTCAGCTTCAGATCCCGGGCCTCCAGCAGTTCCTGCAGGTTGAGCCGGGCGATCACCGCCTTCATCAGGCCGACATGGCGCCGGGGCTGGAAGCGGCCGCCGCCCAGGCGCTCGCGCTGGCTGGCCGACAGCTCGCGGCGCCGCTCCGCCACCGCCTTGAGGCGCCCCGCCAACTGGTCGCGCGACGCCAGCGGCACGCCGAGGGCCAGCACCGAGACGAAGGCGGCCAGCGTGGCCACGGTGACGATGAGGATTTCCATGGCGGCCATGGCCGGCTCCCTTTCCCTCACATGTCGAAATTGATCATCCTGCGCATGACCAGCGCCCCGGCCAGCATCAGCACCACCCCGATGGCGACCAGGAACTGGCCGGTATCGGTGGTGAACAGCAGCATCACGTAGTCGCGCCCGACCAGGAACAGCATGCCGGCCACCACCAGCGGCAGCGAGCCGATGATGGCGGCCGAGGCGGTGGCTTCCGACGAATAGGCCTTGATCTTGTCGCGCATGCGCTTCCGCGCCCGCAGCACCTCGGCCAGCTTGGCCAGGGTCTCGGCCAGGTTGCCGCCGGTCTGCTGCTGGATGGCCAGCACGATGGCGAAATACTTGAAATCGGCGGTGGGGGTGCGCTCGACGGCGCGCTCCAGCGCCTCCTGCAGCGACAGGCCCAGCTTCTGGCCTTCCGCCATCAGGCGGAACTCGGTGCCCAGCGGCGCCGGCATGTCGCGGCCGATGATGGCGATGCACTCGCCCAGGGGCAGGCCCGAGCGCAGGCCGCGGACGATGACGTCCAGGGCTTCGGCGAACTGGCCGGTGAAGCGGCCGATGCGGCGGGCCGCCAGCACCGACAGGGCGAATTTGGGCAGCCCCAGGCCGACGATCAGCGCCGCCAGCGGGATGGCCAGCGGCGGCAGGTGCCCGGCCCAGGCGAACAGTGCCCCCAGCGCCGCCAGGGCGGCATTGACGGCGAGATAGTGCCAGAGGCCGGCGCGGATGCCGGCCTGCATCATCTGCTCGCGCAGCCGGAAGGCCCAGGTGGCGCCCTTGCCCTCGGCATCGATGCGGGCCTGCAGCGTGCGCCGCTTGACCGACGGCCCGCGCGACGGGTCCAGCGCCTCCGGCCTGACGCCGCCGATGCGGGCGATGCGGCGGCGCAGGGTGGCACGCGGCCCCTTGACCGCATCGGCCAGCCACCAGGCGAACAGTCCCAGCGCCGACAGCAGGGTCAGCACCACGGCGAAGATCAGGACGGGCAGGTCAGACATGGTCGCTCAAGGCCTCCGCCAGCTCGCGTTCACGGCCGAAATAGCGGGCGCGGTCCCAGAACGCCGGGCGGATGCCGGTGGCGCGGTGGCGCCCGGTGATGCGTCCCTGGGCATCCTCGCCCTCGATGTCGTAGACGAACAGGTCCTGCAGGGTGATGACGTCGCCCTCCATCCCCACCACCTCGGTGACGTGGGTGATCTTGCGGCTGCCGTCCCTCAGGCGCGAGGCCTGGACGATGATGTTCACCGCCGAGCTGATCTGCTCGCGCACCGCCTTGGCCGGCAGGTTGTAGCCGCCCATGGCGATCATGTTCTCGACGCGGGACAGAGCGTCGCGCGGGGTGTTGGCGTGGATGGTGCCCATGGAGCCGTCATGGCCGGTGTTCATGGCCTGCAGCAGGTCGAAGGCCTCGGGGCCGCGCACCTCGCCGACGATGATCCGCTCGGGGCGCATGCGCAGGCAGTTGCGCACCAGATCGCGCATGGTCACCTGCCCCACTCCCTCCAGGTTGGGCGGGCGGGTCTCGAGGCGCACCACGTGGGGCTGCTGCAACTGCAGCTCGGCGGCGTCCTCGCAGGTGACGATGCGCTCGCCGGCGTCGATGTAGAGGGTCAGGCAGTTCAGCAGGGTGGTCTTGCCCGAGCCGGTGCCGCCCGACACCAGGATGTTGCAGCGGCTGGCCGCCGCCACCTCCAGCAGCTTGGCCCCGGCCGGCGAGATGGTGCCGAAGCCGATCAGCTTGTCCAGGGTCAGCTTGTCGCGCTTGAACTTGCGGATGGTGAGCGTGGGTCCGTCCAGGGCCAGCGGCGGCACGATGACGTTGACGCGGCTGCCGTCGGCGAGGCGGGCGTCGCAGATGGGGCTGGCCTCGTCCACGCGGCGCCCCACCGCCGAGACGATGCGCTGGCAGATGTTCATCAGCTGGGCGTTGTCGCGGAAGCGGATGTCGGTGAGCTCGATGCGCCCGTTGGTCTCGATGTAGACCTTGCCGGCCCCGTTCACCATGATGTCGGCGATGTCGTCGCGGGCGATCAACGGCTCCAGCGGCCCCAGGCCGAGCACGTCGTTGCAGATGTCGGCGATGACCACCTGCTGCTCGGCCGCCGACAGCGTGAGGTTCCGCATGGAGATGATCTCGGCGACGATGTCCGAGATCTCCTCGCGCACCGCATGGCCGTCGAGGCGCCCCAGCTCGGTGGGATCGACCGAATTGATGAGGTCGTTGAAGATGGCGATCTTGATGTCGGAGAGACGCTGGTCGGGCAGACGCTGATCGGATGCCGGCGCGGCCGCCTGAACCGCCGCCGGCTGGGCGGCCGGGGCAGGAACGGGAGCGGAGGCGGCGCGGCGTCCGAACATGGCATTCACCTCGCCAGCAGGCGCAGCAGCGGATTGCCGCGCGGCGCGGTCTCGCGGACGGTACGGCCCGACAGCCGCTCGGCGAAGCCCCGCACCTGCTCCACCACCTTGTGCCCCCGTGCCGCCTCGGCCAGCATCTGGCCGTTATTGGCGGCCTCGCCGAACAGCTGGGGCTCGAAGGGAAGCGCCAGGGCCGGTTCGGCCCCCAGGGTCTCGGTGAAATCCTTGGGCGACAGCTGGGTCTTGCGGTAGCAATCGAGCTTGTTGAGGACCACCTTCGGCGCCGCCCCGGAACGGCGGCCGGACAGACCGTCCAGCAGGGTCTTGGCCTCCCGCAGGCTGGCGAGGTCGGCCTGCGCCACCGCCACCACCTCGTCGGCGCCGGCCAGGACATGGCCGGTCCAGTCGCACCACAGCCGCGGCAGATCGACCACCACCACCGGCGCCATGCGCGAACACAGCTCCAGCAGGCGATCGACGCCGTCCAGGGTGGCGGCGGCGGCCTGGCGCGGATCGGCGCCCGCCGCCAGCACCCGCAGTTGCTCGCCGTAAGGCACCATCAGGCGTTCCAGCAGCACCGGGTCCATGCGCTCGGGCGCCGCCAGGGCGTCGGCCACGGTCTGGCGCGGGTCGATGTTGAAGGCCAGCAGCGAGGTGCCGAAGGCGAGGTCGAGATCGACGTAGAGGGCGGCTTCGCCCAGCACCCCGCCCAGGGCATGGGCGGTGTTCTGGGCCAGGGTCGAGGCCCCGGCGCCGCCGCGCACGCCCCAGAACGCCATCACCTTGCCGCGCGGGGCGGCGGCCGGGTCGGCGAACAGCGCAGCCACCGCCTCGGCCAGCGGGGCGGCGGCGACCGGGGCGACCAGGTATTCGCTGACGCCCTTGGCCATCAGGGTGCGGTAGAGGCGGATGTCGTTGAGCTGCCCCACCACGATGACCCTTGTGCCGGGCTCGCACAATTCGGCCAGCTGGTCGAGGCGGCGGCACAGCGCGGCATCGTCGTCGTCCTCCTCGACGATCACCACCTGGGGCGAGGACCGCCCGCCGTACTCCGCCACCGCCGCCGCCAGACCGCCGGGGAAGCTCTGGATGCGGGCCATGGCGAAAGCGCTGTCGGCGGCCAGCCGGGCCACCGCCTCGGCGAAGGCCGGCGTGAGGGTGAAGGCGTCGATGGTGGCGCGGCAGATCATCGCCCCCTCCCCTATTTGCTGCCGACGGTGGACAGGGTGGCGCTGGGCTTGGCCTCCTCGGCCTTGGAGGCGGTGGCCTTGCCCTCGCCGTACTTGGTCAGCACGTCGGCCGAGCGCACGCCGGAGCGCCCGGTGGCGCCGCGCGCCCGCTCCAGATCGGCCGGGTCGGAGACCATCAGGCCGATGTTGCGGGCGATGGCGCAGCCGAAATTGGCGGTGTTCTGGTTGCGCCGGTCGGGATTGACCGCCTCGGGCCAGGCGCCGCATTCCGGCACCACCGCCACCCAGATGGGCACCCGGATCTCGGCGGCGACGGCCGGGGCGGTGGCGAATGTGACGGCGACGGCATCCGCCCCGGCCTCGTCCAGCGCCTCCGTCACCACCCCGGCGAAGGTGCGCGCCGCCTCGTCCGACGGCCCCGCCGCCGCCACCGCCACCGGCCCGGCGCCGCGGCGCAGGTGCTCGCGCACCAGATCGGCGATCACCGCACGGTCGGCGGGCGACAGCGGCGCGCCGTCGCGCCACGGGCTCAGCGCGGCCACCGCCTGGCGCTTCTCCACCGTCGGGCGGAAGCGCTGGTGCGGGTCGTAATCGGCCAGGGGCGCGGCTTCGCAGGCGGCGAGCAGGGCAACGGCGGCAAGGATGGCGAACGAGCGCATGGGGGGCTCCTATTGCACGATGTAGCCGACCGGACCCTGCAGCTCGGGCGCAACGGCGGCGCCGGCGCGGCCCGACAGGTAGGTCTCCTGCAGCCGGTTGAGCAGGATGCGATCGAGGTCCGAGGATGGCGCGAAGCCGTCGGTGGGCAGGGCCAGGCCGGGCTTCTCCAGCGGCTGCACCACATAGGCGGAGACGATCACCACCAGCTCGGTTTCCTTACGCTGGAACGAGGTGGACTTGAACAGCGCGCCCAGCACCGGCACGTCCATCAGCCCGGGCATGCCCGACAGGGTCGAGGTGATGTCGTTCTGCAGCAGCCCGGCGATCATGATCGAGCCGCCCGATGGCATCTCCACCGTCGACGAGGCGCGGCGCACCGACAGGCCGGGGATCTGGGTGCTGGACAGGGTCACCGTCAGCGAGCTGTCGATGGCGCTGACCTCGGACTGCATCTTGAGCGAGATGCGGCCGGGATCGAGAACCACCGGGGTGAAGTTAAGAAGAACTCCGAACTGCTTGAATTCTATTGAAATCTTGCCCAGGTCCTCGGCCACGGGAATGGGGAACTCGCCGCCCGCCAGCAGATTGGCGGTCTCGCCCGACACGGCGGTCAGATTGGGCTCGACCAGGGTGCGGATGAGGCCCTGGCGCTCCAGCGCGCTCAGGCTGGCGACCAGCGAACTGATGCCGGTGACCGAGACCGTTCCGAACAGCTGCGAGGCGCTCTGCGTCAATCCGATGGTTGACGCGGTGGCGATATTGGCGACCTGGTCGCCCATGCGGGCGATGGGACCGGACAGGCCGACGCCCAGCTCCTTCAGCACCGTCTTCTGCATCTCGGCGACCTTGACCTGCAGCATCACCTGCTGCTCGGCCGAGACCCGCAGCAGGTTGACCACGTTGGCATCGTCCTTGACGAAGCGCCGCGCCAGCGAGCGGGCGTTGACGACGGCGACGTCGCTCTTCACCGTGCCGGCGAGGTAGATGCTGTCGCCGACCCCGGAGACGCGGATGCGGGTCTCGTCCGGCAGCACCTGGGCCAGCACCGCTTTCAGGGCCTCGGCATCCACATGGACATCGACGGCGATGCGGCGCATCACCGTGCCGGTGGCGTCGAAGAAGGTGACGTCGGTCTGCCCCACCCCGCGCGCCGCCAGCAGCACCTGGGTCGGGCTGCGCACCAGGGCATCGACCACATCGGGATTGCCGACCACGATGTCCCTTACCGGCGCCGGCAGCAGGATCTCGGTGGTCTTGTTGAGGGCCAGACGGGCGATGTCCGACGGGGCGCGGGCGGGCGTCGCCAGCGGCTGGGCGGCGACGGCGATACGCGGGGCCGGGACCGCCGGCGGCGGCTCGGCGGCGAAGCCGGGCTGGGCCAGGAACAGGCCGAGGGCGGCAAGGGCGGAGCGGATGCGGATCATCTCAGTAGCTCCCGGTCGAGACGGTGCCGGCGCGGTTGATGCGCACGCCGCCGCCGCCGTTGCTGGTCCGGGGCTCGCCGTTCAGGGCGCGCATGGCCTTCGACGCCTCGATGTCGGCAGTGAACGAGGCCATGGCGGTGGTTTCCGGCGCCTCCTCCTCCCGCGCCTGCGGCCGCAGCACCAGGGACAATTGCCCCATCATGCCGGCGGCGATCATGGCTTCCGCCTGCTTGGGCGACACCTCGATGGTGGCGGTCTTGCCCTGGATGGCGGCGCCGTCCTTGCCGCGGGCGATCTGCTGGTCGATGGCCAGCACCTTGACGTCGCGCAGCACCGTCTCGGCGGCGAAGCGGACGATGGGGCCGCCCTTGCCCACCGAGTCCTGGTCGGCGCGCTGGAAATCGGCGGCCATCACCACATCGACGCGGTCGCCCGGGGCGACGAAGCCCGACACCGCGCTGGCATTGCTGATGGCCACCGAGACCGCGCGCATGCCGGGGGCGAGCAGGCCGGCCAGCAGCCCGGCATCGGGCTTGGCGGCGGCGGCCTGGGTGAAGGGCTCGCCCTCGGCCAGGGCGCGGCGGGTGACCAGGCCGACCATCTGCGCCCGCGGGTCCTCGCCCGGCTTGCGGGCGACGAAGCGCTGGGCCGCATTGGCCGGCCACGGCTCGTAGCGCAGATCGGCCTCGGCCAAAGCGGTGCCGGCCGCCACCTCGCGGGCCACCACCAGCACCTCGGCAACGGGCGCCGCCTGGGTCGCCACCGGCCGCGCCGCCTGGGTCGAAACCCAGCGCTGGGCCAGGAAGGCGGTCGCGGACGCGGCGGCGACGGCAACGGCCATCAGAACGATTACGACGGGTTTCATCCCTCATCCCTCCCCCGGGCGCGGCCGATGGCCTGGCGCCCACCCGATGCCGGCGTCTCAGCCGGCCAGCCCCGACATGCCCGCCCGGGCAATCCAGTCCGCCCCGGCGGCGGCGATGGCGACGCCGTAGGGCAATTCCGCGCTGCGCGCCGCGCCGCCGGGAAGCCGGCGCAGCACCAGCACCACCACGGCCAGGATGCCGCCGGCCAGCGCCATCACCACCAGGAAGCGGGGCATGCCGGCGAAGCCGACGAACAGCCCCAGGGCGGCGGCCAGCTTGGCGTCGCCGCCGCCCCACAGGCCCTTGGCGAACAGCACGAAGCCGCCGGCCAGCACCACGGCGGCGGCGGCGAGATGGGTCAGCGGCAGCGCGCCGAGGGCGGCGAGCCCGGCGAAGGCGGCCGCGGCCAGCAGCGGATCGCGGTCGGGGATGCGGCGGCACCGGAGATCCGACACCACCGCATCCACCAGAGCCGCCCCCAACACCGCGAGCCCGATGATTTCCGCCATCCCCGCCATGCCCATGCCCTTTCCCAAAAAGCGAAAGCGCCTCCCGGCCGGACCGGGAAGCGCTTTGTCACGCGGCGACCCGGCCGGCGGGATTGTGTCAGTTGGCGCTCTGCGCGGTGGTGAGGTCGGTGCCGATGCCGGTGAACATCTGGTTCAGCGCGGGACCGGCCACCTGGGCGCCGGCGACCAGGGCCAGCGAGATGAAGGCGGCGATCAGGCCGTATTCGATGGCGGTGGCGCCCTGTTCGTTGCGGGCGAAAACACGGATCAGCGTGCGGATCGAGGTCATGGTCAGCTCCTGTTGCTCGGATGCCCCGCCTGGGGCTGTTCGTTCATTTCCGGGATCGGGGCCGGCCCTTCGGCCTTCGCATCCCCTCCCCATCCACGAGAACAGGTATACCTCTTCACAGAACTTGCATCAATAAAAAATGTGGCCTGCGTGGCATTTTTATTTACGCGTTGCATGTTTTATTTCAGATTTTTTTTGTTGGTTGTTTGGATTTTCTTTATGCGTATCTTTCATAAAATTGCATCGAATTTTGCGCGGAATCAAAAAGGCCGCCGCCCCCGGGGGGGACGGCGGCCGCTGTAGCCGGAAAACCGCTTATGCCCGCGCCATCAGCTGCAGGCGCGGCCAGTCGCTGATCACCAGGCCGATGCCGCGCCGGCGCACCACGCCGTCGCGGGCCAGCTCGCCGATGGCCTGGGCCACCGTCTCGCGCGTGGTGCCGACCCAGGCGGCAAGCTCCTTGTGATTGGGCAGGTCGGCGATGATCCAGGCGTCGGGCTTGCCCTGCTCGGGTTCGGCCAGGCGCACCAGCTCGCCGCAGATGCGCTGGGTCTCGCTGGTGGTGGCCAGTTCGGCCACCCGGTGGTCGAGGGCGCGGACGATGCGGGTCAGGCGTTCGAGCACCCTGACCGCCACCTCGGGATGGGCGTGCATCACCTCGAGGAAGGCGGGACCAGGCAACGAGGCGAGCCGCGCCGCCTGCGTCACCACCACCCGCGCCGAACGCCGGAGGCCGTCGATGGCGGCCAGTTCGCCGAAATAATTGCCGGCCACCACATCGGCCAGCGCGATATCGCAATCCGCCCGCTGCGTCAGGATGCGGACGGCGCCGGTGACGACGAAATAGACTTCCAGGGTGTCGCTGTCGCGATCGAACACCTGATCGCCGACCTCGAAGCGATGCCAGGTGCAGCGGGCCTCGATTGCGGCAAGGTCTTCGGGCGTGAGACCGGCGAACAACGCGAAGCGGGCCAGTCCCTCTTCGGTCTTGGTCATGGCAAATTCCTAAACCGGCGCCCATCCGCCGGCGCCGATTATGGCCAAAGCCGGGGCACCGGCGCAACCTCCGTCACGGCGGCCACAGCAGGACGATGAGCGGCGGTGCCAGCACCGCCACCATCACCGACAGCGGCAGGCCGAGATGCCAGTAATCGGAGAAGCGGTAACCGCCCGGCCCCATCACCAAGGTGTTGCACTGGTGCCCGACCGGGGTCAGGAAGTCGCACGCCGCCCCCACCGCCACCGCCATCAGGAAGGGATCGGGATTGGCCTCGACCTGGCGGGCCAGCGAAGCGGCGATGGGGGCCAGCACCAGCACGGTGGCGGTGTTGTTGAGAAAAGGGGTGACCGCCATGGCCGCCAGCAGAATCGCCGCCACCGCCCCCAGGGGCGGCAGCCCTTGGACCGAATCCGCCAGGGCGGCGGCGATCAGGCCGGAGCCGCCGGTCCGCTGCAGCGCCTCGCCGATGGGGATCAGGCAGCCGATCAGTACCAGGATCGGCCATTCGACACGGTCGTAGGCGTCGGTGAGCTTCAGCGCTCCGGTGGCCACCATGGCCACCGCCGCCGCGAAGAAGGCGGCCGCCACCGGAATGACGCCGCTGGTCGACAGGGCGATGGCCACGCCCAGGATCGCCACCGCGCGCCAGGCATGGGCCGGGCGGTCGAGATCGATGCGCCGCTCGGCCAGCGGCAGGCAGCCGAGAACGCCCAGCAGCGTCGGCATGTCCTCGGCATGGCCCTGGAATACCAACAGGTCGCCACGGCGCATACGGGTGTCGCGGATGCGCTGGCGCACCGGTCGGCCGCGCCGCGACAGCGCCACCAGATTGAGCCCGAAATGATCGCGCAGGCGAAGATCGCGGGCGGTGGCGTTGATCAGCGCCGACCCCTCGGTCACCACCGCTTCGGCCACCGCCACCTCGTTGCCGCTGGCCGCCTGGGGAATCTCGGTGGCGCCCGGAACCTCGAGCTTGGCCCGCATCACCAGGCGCTTGAGGGCGGTTGCGTCGCAGCGCAGCACCAGCACGTCGCCGCCGAACAGCCACCAATGGCCGGCCGGGATATAGCGCCGGCCGCCGTCGCGGATCACCGCGCAGATGGTGACGTCGCCCTCGCCCGCCTCCTCGAGCGCCTCGACGGTCTTGTTGACGAAGGGGGACGCCGTCGGCAGCAGCATCTCGGAGGTATAGTCGTCGACCATGAACGGCTGGCCCGCGCCACCGCCCCTGCCCCGGGGCAGCAGGCGCCAGCCCACCGACAGGAAGGCCACTCCCAGCACCGTCAGCGCCAGCCCCAGCGGCGTGAACGAGAACATCCCGAAGGGGGTTCCCAGCATCTCTTCACGCATGCGCGAAACGATGATGTTGGGGCTGGTGCCGATCAGGGTGCAGATGCCGCCCAGCAGCGAGGCGAAGGCCAGCGGCATCAGCAGCCGCGACGGCGGGGTGCCGTGGCGACGGGCGAGCTGGATGGCGACCGGCAGGAAGATGGCCAGCGCCCCGACGTTCTTCATCACCGCCGACAGGATGGCGACCGCGCTGCCGAGCACCACCACCTGCCGGGTCACCGAGTCCAGGCGGCCGGAAATGCGTCCCAGCAGCAGGTCCACCAATCCGGACCGTTCGATGCCGGCGCTGACGACCAGGGCCGAGGCGACCAGGATGACGATGTCGTCGGAAAACCCGGTGAACGCCTCCTTGACCGGCACCACGCCGATGGCCACGCCGACCACCAGCGCCGTACCGGCGACGATGTCGTAGCGGAACCGGTCCCAGATCAGGAACCCCATCACCCCCGCCAGCAGGGCGAAGGTTGCGAGCATTTCGGCGGTCATGCGGGCCCTCCCGTCCTCGGCAAACAGGGCGCGGCGCCCGCGGTTCTGGGGCAATCCCTCGTCATGGCTATTCACCATGCCCGGCCCGGGTGCGGAACCTCGCCGCGCCCCTCCGGGTTGGTTTGGCATCATTCCAATCCGGAGCCCCGCCCCATGGCATTCAATCCCTTGCAGGAACGCGGCATTCCGCTCGACCGCCAGATCCGCAACTGGTCCGAGCTGAACACCACCCCCTACCGCAAACAGGACGTTCACCCCTACAGCCGCTGCCGCGGCATCGTGATGAACGGCATCGAGGTCGAGGCGGTGATGTTCTCGCACCAGATGAACCGCAACACCCTCGACCCCGAGGTGAAGAAAGCCCTGGCGACGGTGCGCCGCGTCGAGGCGCAGCAGCAGAAGGCGATCAACTGGCTGATCCCGGGCGACGAGAGCACCCTGGAGGTCACCATCGGCTACGAGCAGGTGGCGGTCGATCTCACCGCCTGGGCGGCGCAGCACGAGCCCGACCCCTATCTGCGCCAGGTGTACGAATTCGGCCTGCTCGAGGATTTCGACCACCTCTACCGCTACGCCAACCTCTACAGCCTGCTGCAGGGCAAGGACGCCCAGTGGCTGGTGGACGGCCTGACCGAGATCATGCCGGGCCGCCCCACCATCTTCGAGCACCGTGACCCCGCCGACGAGATCCGCCGCCCCATGACCAGCCTGGCCGCCGATCCGCAATCGGTGCTGAACGCCATGACCGTCACCGCCGCCGAACAGCAGACCATGAACTTCTACATGACCATCGGCAACCGCTTCACCGAGCCGCTGGCCCGCGCCACCTATCTGGAGATCGGCCTGATCGAGGAGCAGCACGTCACCCAGTACGAATCCATCCTCGACCCCACCTGCACCTGGCTCGAAAATCTGCTGTTCCACGAATACAACGAGTGCTGGCTGTACTACTCCTTCATGGAGACCGAGCCCGACCCCAAGGTCCGCGCCCTCTACGAGCTGCACCTCAACATGGAGATCGAGCATCTGCGCATCGCCTGCGAGATGATGCGCCAGATCGAGAAGCGCGACCCCGAGGCGATCCTGCCCAAGTCCATCGACCGGGTGATGACCTTCCAGGAGAACAAGGCCTGGGTGCGCCAGATCCTGGCCGACCAGGTCGATCTGACGGCCAAGGGCTCGCAATTCATCAACATCGCGGAACTGCCGGTCGACGACGCCTATTACGCCTATCAGGCCCGGGTCAACGAGGGCGGCTGCCCGACCGAGCAGGTCATCGCCGAGACGGCTTCCGCCAAGGGCGACGAGTACCGCCTGGAGACCGAGGGCGAGCACCCGGTCCCCGGCCTGCGCCGGCCGGATGCGCGCAAGGGAGCATCGACGGAATACGCCCGCTGCCTGTTCAACGAGCCGGGCGGCTTCCCCCACGGTGCCTCCCCCACCCTGCAGCAGCCCCCGGCGGGAGGCCCGTCATGAACGCCGCCATGCCCCTGATCGCAGATCGCGGCATGGGCGAGCCCATCTCGCTCGCCGCCATGCTCGCCGCCGGCAAGAAGGTGGCGCCGGAGGCGGTTTCGCTGCTGATCCAGGACCACCGCGAGGCCGTCGCCTTCTTCGACTGGTACCAGCACTGCTCCGACCCGGTTGAAAAGGCCGAGGTGGCGCGGCGCCTGTGCACGGCGCTGCGCGCCCACATGACGGTCGAGGAGGAGATCTTCTACCCCGCCGCCCGCCAGGCCACCGGCGACGACGGCATCGTCGACCATTCCATGGCGGAGCACGACGAGGCCCGCCAGCTGATCGACCATATCGAGGCGCTGGTCAAGTCCGGCGGCGGCGACGACGATTCTGTGGCCGAACTGCGGGAAGTGATCGAGGACCACGTCGCCGACGAGGAGGAGAAGATGTTCCCCGAGGTGCGCGCCGCCGGCCTCGACCTCTATGACCTGGGCTGTCGACTGGCGGCGCGCCGGGGCGAATTGCTGTTCGAACTGACCGGAAAGGAGATCGCCATGGCCGACGCCCCCCTGCACATGGACAGCCCGCAGATTCCCATCGCCGCCGACCAGGCCCTGCCGCTGTTCGCCGACGGCCTGCGCAACGCCCACGCCATGGACAAGAACTGCCGCGAGATGCTGGAACGCCAGGTCGATCGGCTGGAGAACTACCCGGCGGTCAAGAACCGCCTCAGCCTCCACCTCAAGGACAAGGACGCCCAGTTGCAGCGGATCGAGACCATCCTGGACGACATGGGCGAATCGCCCTCGACCATGAAGGACATGGCCGGCAGCCTGGGCGGCAACCTGTCGGCCATGATGAACGCGCCGGCCGAAGACGAAATCCTGAAGAACTCGGCCGCCAACTACGCCATGGCCAACCTGGAGATCGCCACCTACGAATCCCTGCTGGTGCTGGGCGAGGCCGCCGGCAAGGTCGACGCCATCCGGGTGCTGCAACAATCGTTGAGCGAGGAACGCGCCATGGCCAACTGGCTGGCGGAACACCTGCGCGAAACCGCGGTCATGTTCATGAAGGTGAAAAGCGAGGGCGGCCAGGCCAGCCACTGAAGCGATTCCGGGTGCCGCCCCCCGTGGCGGCGCCCGGCGTTGGCCTTAACAACTGCATACCACCGAGATTGCTCACCATGGCCGAAGACAAGCAGATCCTGGCCTCGCAGCCGGTGGTCGAGGAAACCGTCCACCTCTCCACCAGAACCGTCCCCACCGCAACCCTGCGCGTATCGACAACCACGGAACACGCCCGGCAGCACGTGGAAACGCCGCTGGAGATCCAGGACGTCTTGGTGGAGCGAGTGCCGGTGGGGCGCTGGGTCGACGGCGCGTTGGCCCCCCGCCAGGAGGGCGACACCACCATTTTTTCCGTGGTCGAGGAGGTGGCCGTGGTGGAGAGGCGCTTCCGCTTGATCGAGGAGGTCCGGGTCACGCGCCGGACGCGCTCGGAAACCTTCGCGGCCGATATCGACCTGCGGCACAACCGCGTCTCGGTGGAACGCACCGAAATGAAACCCAACCCGAAAGGACGCCAATGACCAATGTCATCGGACTTTACGACAATCCCGAGAAGGCCCGGCAGGTGATCAGCCAGCTCGCGCGCAAGGGCATCAACGAAGACGAGCTTGAATTGATCGCCCAGGACGAAGAGGACCTGGAAGGCCATCTCGGCGGATTTGGCATGAGCCAGGAAAACGTGCGGCTCTATGCCGAGGCGGTGCGCCACGGCAAGGCCATGGTGAGCGCCCACACCGACGACGAGCATGTCGACGAGGTCAGGGACCTCTTCAACGCGAACGGCGCGCTCGATGTGGACGAGCTTTCCCGCCAATTCCAGGCGGACGACAAGGCGAAGCAAGACCGTCCGAAACAGGTCTCGAAGGACACCGAAGTCATCCGCCAGGTCGAGGAAACCCTGACGGTTGGCAAGCGCAAGGTCCTCGAGGGCGGCAAGCGCGTCTCCACCACGGTCCGCGAAGAACCCGTGGAGGCACGGGTCACGTTGCGCGAAGAGAAGATCGATGTCCAGAAGCACCAGTCCGACCGCGCACTGAGCGCAAAGGAGGCCAACGCCGCCTTCAAGCAGCAAACCCGGGATTTCACCGAGACCCGCGAGGTTCCCGACGTGAAGAAGGTGACGCGCGAAACCGGCCGGGTCGAGATCACCCGCAGCGCCAGCGAGCACGAGGAGGTCATCAAGGAGACCGTGCGCAAGAGCGAGGTCGAAACCGAAGACACCAAGCCGGAGGCGAAGGGCCGGTAATCGGTCCGAAGGGCAGGCGCGACCAGCGGTTCCTTTTTCGCCTGTCGGCACGGAAATTCATAAGACAAGCCGGATGCTATCAGGTTGAATCGCGAGGCGATCCAACCTGATAGCTGACCAACCTGATAGCTGAATCGCACTCTAGACCCAGGATGTCGTGCCGGCGTGCCGTCCGATCAACGATGCACAAGACAACTCAGACTTACAGGTAACTCAAAGATCGTGTTGAACGCCCACCAATTATTCCAGCATTTCTTGCCAAACAGGCATGGCACGCGGCACCGCGCCTCCGCCCGGGCTGCTTTCGGCTCTTGAACTCTGCCGCCGCGGCCCCGTGCGTTTCCCCCTTTGCCATCCAACCCGCCGCGCTATAAACCTCGGCTCTTGGCAAGCCCAAGACCCGCGCAGCCGTAGCTCGGCTGGATCGGCATCACGGAAATTGGAGACGGCCACTGGCTGGCCCGCTTCGCCGATATCGATCTCGGTATCATCGACCGTAGGACCATGAAACTTCACAGCTTTCGGCCGGCGCGCCCGCCCCGCCCCAAAGCACCCGCAACCTCGCCGGTGTCAGCCATGTATCCGGTATGAGGTGTCAGGGATCTATCCGCGTGCTCAGGCACCAGCCCCCCACCCTGCCTCTTCCATGGGGAGGGGGACGTGCCTTTACTGCTTCGGCGCCGGGCCGGGGCGCTTCTTGCGCGCCTCGGTCTCGCTGCCGTCGTCGAAGATGTCGAACAGGTTCCTGAGGAAACCCGGGGTCAGCACGCTCAAGGGGTTGACCACCACGTCCGGCTCCGATGACGGCCCCTTCATGGAGAAGTTGAAGGCCAGCAGTCCGCCGCCCTTCTCGCCGCCGGTGATCAGCCAGCCCAGCACCGGAATGTTGCCCAGCACCGAGTTCAGCGCATAGGCCGGCACCACCGTGCCCTCCAGGGCCAGGCGCGAGGCTTCCAGGTCGATCTGGCCCTTGGCGGTGATGCCCAGGGCCGGGCCGTAGGCGCGGGCGTCCTTCACCGTCAGCAGCCCCTCGGACAGGGTGAAGGGGGCGTCCAGGGTGGTGAAGCTCACCCCCTCGCCCTGCATCAGGTCGACGATGCCGGTCAGCGCGGCGACGGTCAGCAGCCGCGCCAGCGCCGGGGCGTTGCCGATGTGGTAGTCCGACACCCGGATGGTGCCCGACAGCGGCTGGTCGTCGCGGGAATCGTCATAGGCGGCGTCCACCTCGAGCTTGCCGCCGCGCATGTGGCCGTAGGCGTCGAAGGCCCGGAGCACGCCGCCGGCATCGTCCGAGGCGATCTTGACATTGCGCCGGTTGGGACCGCCGGGGCGCAGCTCCAGCGCCAGCGGCTTGCCCGAGTCCAGCGTGCCCTTGACGGTCATGCTGCGCCAGTCGGTGGCGTCGCGGCTCATGGCGACAGAGGCATCGACCAGGCGGCCCGGCTTGGACAGCCACAGATTGCGCACATTGGCGGTGATGGCCATGGGCGGCAGGTCGTCCTTCTTGCGCTCGGCCCGCGCCCGACGCGCCGCCTCGGCCTCGGCCGGGGTCTGCTCGCCGGTCGAGACCAGCGGCTCGGCGTTGAAGGACTCGCCCCTGGCGCTGATGTCGAAGCCGCCGCCCGGGCGCAGCGTCATGACCCCTTCCACGTCGGTGCGGCCGCCATAGCTCAGCTTGGCGAAGTCCACCCGGCGCGGCTTGCCGTCGCCGTCGAAGGCCACCGCGCCGCGGGTCTGCAGGTCGCCGGCGGTGACGGCGAAGCGCGGCACCGCGGCGATCCTGTTCTTCACCAGCTTGACCAGAACCTCGGCGCCGCCGGTGGTGCGGTCCTCCTTGCGCCAGCCCAGGCCGGGCAGCTGCATGGCCGCCGGGGACAGGTCGATCTTGGCCTCGATGTCGCCGTTGCCGCCGCCCTGCAGGGTGGCGACCACCTGCGCCGCCACCGTGCCGGAGATGAAGGGGGCGACGAAGGGCGGGCCGTCGAGGCCCAGGCTCTTGCGCTGCTCCTCGTCGACGCGGGCGGCCTTGAGCTCGTAGCGGGAGCGGAAGGGCACGCCCTTGACGGCGAAGTTCTCGCGCCAACTCAGCTCGCCGGGAATGGTGCCCAGCACCACCGGGCCGGTGGCGTCGAGGCCCTTGGCATCGACCACCAGGTCGAGATCGGCGGCCGAGAGGTCTAGCCCCAGCGCCACCTTGGGGATCGACACCGCCTTGGTCGAGGATTGCACCTTGACCGACAGATCGTCCAGCCGCAGCGCCTTCAGCAGCGGGAATTTCAGGCGCAGCCGGGTGACCGCCTCGCCGGTCACGGTCTTGGGGTCGATGCCCAGCGCGCTGGCATAGCGCAGCGGCGGGTTGTCGATCAGCCTCAGCGCGTCGGTCACCGGGCCGCCGACGGTCAGGTCGATGTCGGCGAACTGGTCGGCGGCGCTGAGGCCCGACAGCACGATCAGGCCTTCCTTCACCCTGAGGCCGTAAAGCTCGCCGGCCTTGACGTTGATGCGCAGGGCCTCGGCGTCGAAGCTGGCGACGGCGGCGGCGTTCTTCACCACCGGCATGGGGTGGAGGTAATCGACGGTGACGCCGTCGCCCTTCAGCTCGCCCGACAGGTGCCCGATGACCAGATCGTCGAAGGTGCCGTTGGCGGACCGCGCCGACAGGGTCATCCGCGCCTCGCGGGCGACCCCCTTCGACATGTTCTTCACCACCCATTCCCGCGGATTGGGCGCCGCCGCCGCCGGCCACAGTTTGGGCAGCTCGTCGAAGGGCACCTCGTGCAGCGCCGCCTCGACCTTGACCGCGGTATCGCCGCCCAGGCCGTCGGCGTTTCCCGACACGGTCAGGCGCGGCCCGCCGAAATCAATGGCCAGTTCGTCCAGCTGCGCCTTCCTCAGGCCCTCGTAGGCACGGCCGCGCAGGGCCACATTGGTAACCTCCCGGCGCATGCCGAGATGCTGGGTGAGGTCGAGCGATCCGGCGCCGCCGGTCATGTCGAAGGCGATTTCGTCCACATGGCCGTCGATGGTGCCCCGCACCCGCGCCACGCCGGCCAGCGGCATGTCGATGAGGCCGAGCGGGGTCAGCGCCCCGCCCAGGCGGGCCAGCGAGGCCGGACGCAGGCCGGACAGCCACACCTCGCCCTCGACCACGCCGCTGGCCTTGGCGAAGGTGGCGCTGGCATCCACCGAGCCCTCCTCGCCGGCGAGGTCCAGCACCATGCCGATATCGGCGGCCAGCCCGTGCGCCACCCGCCGGACCTCGATGTCGGCATCGGGGGCGTGCCAGGTGGTGCCCAGGCGCAGGTCCTCGACCATCAGATCGGCATCGACCACCGCGGCGCGCTGCAGATGGCGCCCCGGCTGGGCCGGATCAGGCTCGCCCACCAGCGCGTCGATCAGGCGCGCCACCACGTCGTGCGACGAATGCGGCCCGGCCGCGTCGCCGATGCCCAGTTGCAGGGCGCCATCCTCGCCGCGGACCAGGCGCAGGCGCGGCCGGTACAGGGTCACCGAACTGGGCGCCAGGACGCCGGTCATCAACGCGCGGCCGTTGAGGTTCATGGCGACTTCCGGCACCTCGGCGACCGCCTGCTCGGAGCCGCCGGCATAGGCCTTCACCCCGAGGGCGCGGATTTCCAGCATGCGCTGGCCGGGGGCCATGGCCAGCACGGTGGTGTCGAGCCGCACCGAAACCGCGCCATCCCTGGCGGTCAGCGCCTCCTCGATATAGGGCGTCAGGAAGTCGAGCGAGATCGGCCCGGTGGACAACCGCCATGCGAGCAGGGGCAAGGCGATCAACAGGCCGACGACCGAGACACCGATCAGCTGGAACAAACTGCGGACGGCGCCGTGAACCACTGGCGTAGGGCCTCCAAGACCACCTTGACCGGCAGGGCCGGTTTGACGAGTGTGAAGCAATCACAACGCCCGGGGATGCACAAGGTGAAGTTTCCATTCGATGAACAGGACTTGCCGGGCATCGCCGACGCCGCCCTCGCGTCGCGCGGCTTCGAGCAATGGTCGGAGCACGCGGACGAAGAGGAGGATGCCGGCCTCGCCCAATACATGCGCGCGATTTCCGGCGATACCAGGGCGGCCCGCCTGCTCGCGGCGATCTTCGGCAATTCCCCGTTCCTGACCCGGGCGGCGGTGCGCGAGCCGGCCTTCCTGCGCCGCCTGCTCGACGACGGTGCCGATGAGACCTTTCCCGCCCTGTTGGCCGAGCTGGCCGCCGAGGTGGCGGCCGAGACCGACATGGCCCGGCTGATGCGCGCCCTTCGCATCGCCAAGCGCCGGGTGGCGCTGCTGGCGGCGCTGGCCGACATCGCCGGGGCCTGGGACCTGGCGCGGGTGACGGCGGCGCTGTCGGACTTCGCCGAGGCGGCGACCCGCCACGGCGTGCGCTTCCTGCTGCGGCGCGAGGCGGCGAAAGGCGAATTCGCCCTGCCCCATCCGGACGACCCCGAGCGCGGCTCGGGTCTGGTGGTGCTGGGCATGGGCAAGTTCGGCGCCGGCGAGCTGAACTATTCCAGCGACATCGACCTGATCGTGCTCTATGACCACGAACGGCTGGCCTATACCGGCCGGCGCTCGCTGCCGGAATGCATGATCTCGCTCACCAAGGACCTGGTGAAGATCCTGGATGAGCGCACCGCCGACGGCTACGTCTTCCGCACCGACCTGCGCCTGCGCCCCGATCCCGGCGCCACCCCGGTGGCGGTGTCGCTGGTGGCGGCCGAGGCCTATTACGAGGGCTACGGCCAGAACTGGGAGCGGGCCGCCATGATCAAGGCGCGCCAGGTGGCCGGCGACGACGAGGCCGGCGCCGCCTTCCTGCGCTTCCTCAGGCCGTTCATCTGGCGCAAGTCGCTGGACTTCGCCGCCATCCAGGACATCCATTCCATCAAGCGCCAGATCAACGCCTATCGCGGCGGGCGCACCATCGCGGTGGCCGGCCACAACATCAAGCTGGGCCGCGGCGGCATCCGCGAGATCGAGTTCTTCGCCCAGACCCAGCAGCTGATCTGGGGCGGCCGCGATCCGGCCATGCGCTCTCCGCGCACCCTCGATTCCCTGGCGGCGCTGGCCGCTTCGGGGCGCATCGATGCCGCCGCCGCCGAGCAGCTGACCGAGGCCTACCTGTTCCTGCGCCGGCTGGAACACCGGCTGCAGATGATCGACGACAAGCAGACCCAGACCCTGCCCGATTCCCCCGAGCGCCTGGGCGAGCTGGCGGTGTTCATGGGCTTCGCCGGCAGCGACGAATTCGCGGCGGCCCTGACCCGCCGGCTGCAGATCGTGGAGAGCCATTACGGCGGCCTGTTCGAGGACGCCCCGGCCCTGGGCGTGCACGGCAACCTAGTGTTCACCGGCGGCGAGAACGATCCCGAGACGATGCGCACCATCGGCGAGATGGGCTTCGCCAGCGCCGAATCCATCTGCTCGACCATCCGCGGCTGGCACCACGGGCGCATCCGCGCCACCCGCTCGACCCGCGCGCGCGAGCTGCTGACCGAGCTGACCCCGGCGCTGCTGTCGGCCATGGCCGGCACCGCCAGCCCCGACGACGCCTTCATGCGCTTCGACGACTTCCTGTCGCGCCTGCCGGCCGGGGTACCGCTGTTCTCGCTGTTCTATTCCAACCCGTCGCTGCTCGACCTGGTGGCCGAGATCATGGGCAACGCCCCCCGGCTGGCCGAGCACCTGGCGCGCCACACCTCGCTGCTCGACAACGTGCTCTCGCCCAGCTTCTCGGAACCGCCGCCGCCCGCCGACGAGCTGGGCGTCGAGTTGGACCGGGCGCTGAGGGAGGCGGCCGGCGACTTCCAGGAGATCCTCGATACCAGCCGGCGCTGGGCCAACGACCGCAAGTTCCAGGTCGGGGTCCAGGTGCTGCGGACCATGCTGGCCCCGGACGCCGCCGCCGCCGCCTATTCCGCCGTCGCCGACGCGGTGCTGGCGCGCATGGTGCCCCGCGTCGAGGCCGAATTCGCCCGCATCCACGGCCGCGTGCCGGGCGGCGAATGGTGCATCCTGGCCATGGGCAAGATGGGCGGACGCGAGATGACCGCCACCTCGGACCTCGACCTCATCCTCATCTACGACGCCCCCGAGGGGGCCGAGGACTCCGACGGCGCCCGCCCGCTGGCCACCGCCACCTGGTACGCCCGCATGACCCAGCGCATCGTCAACGCGCTGACCGCCAAGACCGCCGAGGGCACGCTGTACGAGGTCGACATGCGGCTGCGGCCCTCGGGCAGTTCCGGCCCCATCGCCACCAGCTTCGCCTCGTTCGAGCGCTATCAGCGCGAATCCGCCTGGACCTGGGAGCACATGGCGCTGACCCGCGCCCGCGTGGTCGCCGGCGACCCCGCCTTGTCCGACCGGGTCGAAGCGGTCATCACCGAGACCCTGACCCGGCCGCGCGACACCGAGCGCCTGGTGCTGGACGTCGCCGAGATGCGCGAGCGCATGGCGCGCGAGCACAAGACCGACAGCCGCTGGGAGGTCAAGCACCGGCGCGGCGGCCTGGTCGACATCGAGTTCACCGCCCAGTGGCTGCAATTGCGCTTCGGCGCCGACCATCCCGCCGTGCTGGCCCACAACACCCGCGACGCCCTGGCGGCAGCCGCCGCTGCCGGCCTCATCTCGGGCGGCGACCTCGACGCGCTGGTGGCGGCGTGGCGGCTGTGGTCGGCGGTGCAGCTGGTGCTGCGCCAGACCATCGCCGGCGCCTTCGACGAAGCCACCGCCCCCCGCGGCCTCAAGGACGTCCTGGTCCGCGCCGCCGGGCTGACCGACTTCAAGACCATGGTCGATCGCATGGACGACTGCGCCCGCGACGCGCTGGAGGTGTTCGAACGCCTGGTCGGCGAGCCGGGGCGGCAGGTGCGCGCCCGCCTCGGGCCGGAAGGTTAAAGTTACCTTCACTTTACAATTCGGTTTCCGCCTCTATACAACGGGCCGACAGGTCTAACCCGCAAGGACAGCCCCATGACAGCCGTTCTCGGCCAACCCGCTATCGGCCAACCCGCCCCCGGCTTCACCGTCGAGACCGACGAAGGCCCGCGCAGCCTTGCCGACTACGCCGGCAAGCGGCTGGTGCTGTATTTCTATCCGAAGGACGATACCTCGGGCTGCACCTCCGAGGCGCGGCAGTTCCGCGACGAATACCTGCGCCTCGTGGTGAACAAGGCCGAGGTGCTGGGCGTGTCCAAGGACACCGTCACCAGCCACATCAAGTTCCGCGCCAAGCACACCCTGCCCTTCCCGCTGGCCGCCGACGTCGATGGCGCCCTGTGCGAGGCCTACGGGGTGTGGAAGGAGAAGTCCATGTACGGGCGCAAGTACATGGGCATCGAGCGCTCCACCTTCCTCATCGACGAGGCCGGCGTGCTGGTCCGCGAATGGCGCAAGGTCAAGGTCTCGGGCCACGTCGCCGAGGTCCTGGACGCACTGCACGCATTGGGGTGAGCGCCACCCTGTCGGCGGCCGCGGTGACGGTGCTGGGCACCGCCGCCGCCTTCGAGAAATGCCGCCTGACCCGCGCCTTCGCCGCCGACCGGGCCGAGGGCCGGCTGGCGGCGCCGGGGAACGAGGCGCCGCCCCCGCGCCCGGCGCGGCCCGAGCGCCCCGTCCTGCTGGCCCCGCGCGAGATGCCCAAGCGCGCCTATGGCGGCGAGAAGGGGCGCATCGGGCTGATCCATGCCCTCGCCCATATCGAACTCAACGCCATCGACCTCGCCTGGGACATGGTCTGCCGCTTCTCGGCCGAGGCGATGCCGGGCGCGTTCCTGGACGACTGGGTCCGGGTGGCGCTGGACGAGGCCATCCATTTCGAGATGCTGGCCGGCCTGCTGCACCGCCTCGGCGCCGCCTACGGCGACCTGCCGGCCCATGACGGGCTGTGGCAGGCGGCGGAAAAGACCGCCGACGACCTGATGGCCCGCCTGGTGGTGGTGCCGATGACGCTGGAGGCGCGCGGCCTGGACACCACTCCCACCACCATCGAGCGGCTGACCCGCAACGGCGACGACCTTACCCCGCCGGCGCTGGAGGTGATCTACCGCGACGAAATCCGCCACGTCGCCGCCGGACTCCGCTGGTTCCGCTTCCTCGCCGAGCGGAGGGGACTGGACGGGAAGGCCGAATACCACCGGCTGATGGCGGACCGCTTCCCCGGCGGCCTCAAGCCCCCCTTCAACCACGACGCCCGCGCCGAGGCCGGCTTTCCCCGCGACTGGTACGAACCGCTGGGGCGGTAGAAAGCGCCCTTGACGGCGCCGCCCGCATGGGTAGGCTGTCGCCCGCCTGAACGAACAGCCCGCCCGAACGAAGAGAGTGCAAGCCATGAAATTCTTCATCGACACCGCCGAGGTCGCCGACATCCGCGCCCTGGCCGAGACCGGCCTGGTCGACGGGGTGACCACCAATCCCTCGCTGATTGCCAAGTCGGGGCGCAACATCCTGGAAGTCATCTGCGAGATCTGCGACATCGTCCCCGGCCCCATCTCGGCCGAGGTCGCCGCCACCGATTTCGAAACCATGCTGGCCGAGGGGCGCAAGCTGCGGGCGCTGCGTCCCAACGTGGCGGTCAAGGTGCCGCTGACGGTGGACGGGCTGAAGACCTGCAAGGTGCTGGCCGACGAAGGCACCAAGGTCAACGTCACCCTGTGCTTCTCGGCCAACCAGGCGATCCTGGCGGCCAAGGCCGGTGCCGCCTTCGTCTCGCCCTTCGTCGGGCGCCTGGACGACATCGGCCAGGACGGCATGCAGCTGATTTCGGACATCGTCGAAATCTATGCCCAGTACCCGGAATGGACGACGGAAGTGCTGGTCGCCTCGGTGCGCAGCCCCATGCACGTCTCCGACGCCGCCCGCCTGGGCGCCCATGTGGTGACCATGCCGCCTTCGGTGCTGAAGCAGATGTACGGCCACCCGCTGACCGACAAGGGCCTGGCCGCCTTCACCGCCGACTGGGCCAAGACTGGCCAGAGCATCCTGTAGGCGGGGCCCTCAGGGGCCGTCGGTTCGGGTCTTGCCGCATCCGTAGCCTCATCCTGAGGAGAGCGCCTCAGCGCTCGTCTCGAAGGATGGGGCGGGCCATGAACAACGTGCGACGGGCCTCGCCCTTCAAGACGCCGCCTGCGGCGGCTCCGCAGGATGAGGCCCGAATGAGGCGTCGGAGCTGTGCGCCGGAAATTCACGCTGGGCACCCGTGTCTCATCAGGCCCGGCGATGCGACCCGGCTACCCGCTGCCGCACCCTACACCCGGACCAGATGCACCGTGGTGATCGGCTTGTGGCCCAGCATCTCCTTGAGCTGGCGGCGCACGGCGCGGCGGATGGCTTCCTTGGCGGTGTCGTCGTCGAGGCGGGCGGCCGCCGGAAGGTTTTCGAAGGCGTCGCGGGCGGCTTCCACCACCAGCTCGTGCTCCTCGGCGAAATGCTCGGAATCCAGCAGGCCCAGCGCCGTCACCTGGGGATCGCCGAGCAGGCGGCCCTTGCGGTCCACCGCCATGGTGCATACCGCCGAGCCGTTGAACACCATGCGGCGGCGGTCGCGGATCAGCTCGGAATCCAGGCGCACCAGGCGCGGCCCGCCCTCCAGCGCCTGGCCGTCCACCGCCAGCCGGCCGGTGGGGATGTGATCGACCACCTCGACCGGGCCGGGGGCCAGGCGCACCATGGCGCCGTTGTCGATGGCCAGGGTCTCGGCGACGCCGCAGGCCCGCGCCAGGGCGCAATGCTCGCGCACGTGGCGGGCCTCGCCGTGCACCGGGATGGCGATGCGGGGGCGGACCAGCTGGTACATGGTCTGCAGTTCCTCGCGGGCGGGATGGCCGGAGACGTGGATGTGGCACTCGCGCTCGGTGACCAGCTCGACGCCCAGGCGCACCAGCTCGTTCTGCAGGCGGAAGATGGACTTCTCGTTGCCGGGGATGACGCGGGACGAGAACAGCACCGCGTCGCCCGGCCCCAGCTTGACGTGGGGATGGTCCTGGGCGGCGATGCGGGCCAGGGCGGCGCGCGGCTCGCCCTGGCTGCCGGTGCACATGTAGAGCACCTTGTCGGCCGGCACATAGGCCGAATCGTGGTCGGTGAGAAAGGGGCGGATGCCCTTGAGATAGCCCAGCTCGCGCGCCGCCTTCTCGATCCGCCACAGCGAGCGCCCCACCAGCGCCACCGATCGCTCCGCCGCCTCGGCGGCCAGGGCGACGCTTTCCATGCGGGCCACGTTGGTGGCGAAGCAGGTGACGGCGACGCGGCCGGTGAAGCGCTGCAGCAGACCGATCAGGTTGGCCCGCACCTCGCCCTCGGAGCCGGAATGGCCGCGGCTGAAGACGTTGGTGGAATCGCCCACCAGGGCCAGCACACCCTCGTTGCCGACCCGGCGCAGCGAATCCAGATCGGCCGGGCCGGAGATCAGCGGATCGGGGTCCAGCTTCCAGTCGCCGGTATGCAGCACGGTGCCCGCCGGGGTGCGGATGGCCAGGGCGTTGGGCTCGGGGATGGAATGGGTGAGGCTGATGAATTCCAGGTCGAATGGCCCGACCGAAAAGCGCGAGCCCGGATTCACCACGGTCACCGGCACCTGGCGCTGCAGCCCGACCTCGTGCAGCTTGTTCTTCAGGATGGCGGCGGCGAAGGGGCTGGCCCAGACCGGGCAGCGCAGCCGCTGCCACAGATAGTGGATGGCGCCCACATGGTCCTCGTGGCCATGGGTGACGACGATGCCGACCAGGTCGTCGCGGCGGTCCTCGATCCATTGCGGATCGGGCATCACCACGTCGATCATCGGCATGGATTCGTCGCCGAACGACACGCCGCAATCGACGATCATCCACTTGCCGTCATAGCCGTAGACGTTGAGGTTGGTGCCGATCTCGCCCGACCCGCCCAGGGGCAGGAAGAACAGCTCGCCGGCGCCGCCGGTCTTCTTGCGCGCCATCGTCTACTCCAGCCGGGCGTTGCGGCGCTGGATCTCGACCAGGCCGCGTAGGGTAAGGTCGTCGTCCAGGTGATGGATGACCGGCGTCGCCTCGGCGAACAGCGGCGCCAGGCCGCCGGTGGCGATCACCGTCATCGGCGCCCCGAACTCGGCCTCGATGCGGCCGACCAGCCCCTCGATCAGGCCGACATAGCCCCAGAAGATGCCCGACTTCATGGCCGGCACGGTGGCCTTGCCGATCACCTGCTTGGGTCGCCCGATGGCCACCCGGGGCAGCTTGGCGGCG
The DNA here is from genome assembly GCF_902729435.1 of Magnetospirillum sp. UT-4. Lineage (GTDB taxonomy): Bacteria > Pseudomonadota > Alphaproteobacteria > Rhodospirillales > Magnetospirillaceae > Magnetospirillum. Next base: position 131,230 of record NZ_CACVCG010000090.1, on the reverse strand, counting down.
GCCATGTGCAGCGCCTCCAGCGACAGATTGATGCCGGGCGCGATGGCGCCGCCGCAATAATTGCCTTCGGCATCGATGACGTCGAAGGTGGTGGCGGTGCCGAAATCGATGACGATCATCGGCCCGGTGTAGAACTTGTGCGCCGCCACCGCGTTGACCAGGCGGTCCGCCCCCACCTCCTCGGGCCGGTCGAGCAGCACGGCGATGCCCAGCTGCACGCCCTCGTCGCCGACCACGATGGGCTCACAGCCGAAATAGCGCCGGCACAGGGTTTTCAGCGAGAACACCATGGCCGGCACCACGCTGGCGATGATGGCGGCCGAGATGTGCTCGCGCCCCAGCCCGGCGGTGGTCAGCAGCTGCATCAGCCACACCCCCAGCTCGTCGGCGGTGCGCTCGGTCTGGGTCGAGGCGCGCCATTCGCCCTTGACCTCGTCGCCGTCGAACACGGCGAAGACGATGTTGGTGTTGCCTGCGTCGATGGCGAGCAGCATGGCGGGAAAAGCCTTTCGCGTCAGACCGGGGGAAAGAAGACGTCGCCGGCAAGGATGCGGCGGACACCGGTGCCGGGCTGATCCAAAAGCAGAGCGCCGTCGCCGTCAAGTCCGGCAAACGCGCCGGTCAGCGTTTCGCCTTCCAGCCGCACCACCGTCGCCGCCCCGAGACCGCGGGCGCGGGCCAGCCAGGCATCGCGCACGGGGGCGAATCCTTCCGCCCGCCACTGCGCCAGGCGGGGGACGAAGGCGGCGCAGAAGGCGGCCAGAACGTCGCCGGCGTCGCCGCCATAGCCGAGATCGGCCAGCGCCGTGGCCGGATAGAGCATACCGTCGGGCGGCGGCGCGGCGGCGACGTCGATGCCCAGGCCCAGCACCAGCCAGCCCTCGCCCGCCGGCTCCAGCAGCATGCCGGCGCATTTGCGGCCCTCGGCCAGCACGTCGTTGGGCCACTTGGCGGCGAAGGCGCGGCCGGGCAGCAGCCCCGACAGCGCATCGACCAGCGCCACTGCCGCAACGAAGCCGGCCTGCGCCGCCTTGGCCAGATCGCCGCCGGTGGCCAGCACCAGGGAGCAGTGGAGATTGCCCGGCGGGCTGACCCAGACCCGGCCGCGGCGGCCGCGGCCGGCGCTCTGTTCGGCGGCGGCGACCACAAGGCAGTCGGCGGCGGCACCCGAAAGTGCCCGCCGCCGCGCTTCGTCGTTGGTGCTGTCGATGCCGTCCAGCCAGACCAGGCTGAACGGCGCCGGCAAAAGGGGGGGCATCACTGCGGGAACAGCACCGACGCGGCCGCCTTGGCGCTGGTCAGCAGCGGCCCGGGCAAGAAGGTGAACAGCAGCACCACCGCGGTCGACAGCGCCATCACCATGCCCATGGCGCGGCCGGAGACCCGTTCGAACGGCTCGATGGCCTCGTCGAAGTACATGATCTTGATGATGCGCAGATAGTAGAAGGCGCTCACCACGCTGGTCAGCACGCCGATGATGGCCAGGGTGAACAGCCCGGCATCGACCGCCGCCTTGAACACGTAGAACTTGCCCCAGAAACCGGCCAGCGGCGGGATGCCGGCCATGGAGAACATCAGCGCCGCCATGGTCAGCGCCATCAGGGGATGGGTGCGGGACAGGCCGGCAAGGTCGTCGATGCCCTCGACCATGCGGCCCTTGGAGCGCATGCACAGGATGACGGCGAAGGTGCCGACGTTCATGAACAGGTAGATGGCGAGATAGACCAGCACGCCCTGGACGCCGTCGGCGGTGCCCGCCGCCAGGCCGACCAGCACGAAGCCGACATGGCCGATGGAGCTGTAGGCCATCAGGCGCTTGATGTTGGTCTGCACGATGGCGGCGAAGGCGCCGACGAACATGGACAGGATGGCGATGAAGGTGATGACCTGGCGCCACTGATCGACCAGATCGCCGAAGGGCCCGACCATCACCCGGGTGAACAGCACCAGCGCGGCGATCTTGGGCGCCACCGCGAAGAACGAGGTGACCGGGGTCGGCGCCCCCTCGTAGACGTCGGGGGTCCACATGTGGAACGGCACCGCCGAGATCTTGAAGGCCAGGCCGGCGATGATGAACACCAGCCCGGCGATGAAGCCGAGATGGGGCGCCGCCGGATGGTCGCCGCCGAAGATGCGCGGCAGCACCTCGAACGAGGTCGAGCCCGAGAAGCCGTAGACCAGCGAGACGCCGTAGAGCAGCATGCCCGAGGCCAGCGAGCCCAGCACGAAGTACTTGAGGCCCGCCTCGGTCGCCCGCACGCTGTCGCGGTTGTAGGCGGCCAGCACGTAGAGCGACAGGGACTGCAGCTCGAGGCCCAGGTAGAGGGCGATGAAGTCGTTGGCCGAGATCATCATCATCATGCCCACGGTGGCGAACAGGATGAGGATGGGATACTCGAAGCGGCCCAGCTTCTCGCGCTCCAGGAACGACACGCTCATGGCCGCCGTCAGGGCCGAGCCCACCAGCACCATCAGCTTGGCGAAGACGGCGAAGGAATCCATCACGAACATGCCGCCGAAGGTGGTCTGGCGCTCGTCGCCGCCCACCGCCCACACCAGCACCGCCGCCGCCACCATGGCCATGATCGCCAGGCTGGTGGTGGAGCCGAAGCCCTCGTCCTTGCGGAACACGCCGGCCATCAGCAGCGCCATGGCCGCCAGCACCAGGAACAGCTCGGGCAGGACGGGGATCAGGTCGAAGGTCTCGCTCATGTCCGCATCCCCCTTTAGCGCGCCGCCACGGAAAGGCCGTCGGCGGCCGCCCGCGCCAGTTCGAAATTGTCGATCAGCTTGGCCACCGAGGCATGCATCGGATCAAGGAAGGTGGGCGGATAGACGCCCATCCAGATGACGATGGCGATCAGCGGCGCGAACATCGCCACCTCACGCGGCGAGAGGTCCAGGATCGCCTTCAGGTCGTCGCGGGTGATCTTGCCGAACACCACGCGGCGGTACAGGTACAGCATGTAGGCCGCGCCCAGCACCAGGCCGGTGGCGGCGAACAGCGCCACCCAGGTGTTGACCTGGAACACCCCCAGCAGCACCAGGAACTCGCCGACGAAGCCCGAGGTGCCGGGCAGGCCGACCGAGGCCATGGTCATGATCATGAACACCAGCGCGTATTTCGGCATGCGCTGGGCCAGGCCGCCGTAGCGCGAGATCTCGCGGGTGTGCATGCGGTCGTAGACGACGCCGACGCACAGGAACAACGCCCCCGACACCACGCCGTGCGACAGCATCTGGAAGATGGCGCCCTCCACACCCTGGGGCGTCATGGAGAAGATGCCGATGGTGACGAAGCCCATATGCGCCACCGAGGAATAGGCGATCAGCTTCTTCATGTCCTCCTGCACCAGGGCCACCAGCGAGGTGTAGATCACCGCCACGATGGACAGGGTGTAGACCAGCGGCGTGAAATACTCGCTGGCGAACGGGAACATGGGCACCGAGAACCGCAGGAAGCCGTAGGCGCCCATCTTCAGCAGCACGCCGGCCAGGATCACCGAACCCGCGGTGGGCGCCTCGACGTGGGCGTCCGGCAGCCAGGTGTGCACCGGCCACATGGGAACCTTGACCGCGAACGAGGCGAAGAACGCCAGCCACAGCCACAGCTGCATGCCCTGCGGGAACGAATGGGCCATCAGCGTCGGGATGTCGGTGGTGTCGGCCTGGAAGTACATGGCCAGCAGCGCGATCAGCATCAGCACCGAGCCGGCCAGGGTGTAGAGGAAGAACTTGAAGGCGGCATAGACCCGCCGCGCCCCGCCCCACACGCCGATGATGATGAACATCGGGATCAGCACGCCTTCGAAGAAGACGTAGAACAGCACCATGTCCAGCGCGCAGAACATGCCGACCATCATGGTTTCCAGCACCAGGAAGGAAACCATGTATTCCTTGACCCGGGTCTCCACCGCCCCGATGGAGGACAGGATGCAGATGGGGGTGAGGAAGGTGGACAGCAGCACGAACCACACCGAGATGCCGTCCACGCCCATGGTGTAGGCGATGTTGGTGCCGGGCAGCCAGGTGGTGCTTTCCTTGAGCTGCATCTCGGCCGAGGCGGCGTCGAAATTGCCCAGCACGAACAGCGACACGATGAAGGTGGCGACGGAGGTCAGCAGCGCCACGTTGCGGGCGTTGCGCGCCACCACCTGGGGCTCGCCCCGGATCGCCAGGATGAACAACGCGCCCACCAGCGGCAGGAACGTCGTCAGCGAGAGCAAAGGCCAGTCGGTCATGGTCTTCCCCGGGGGTTGGGTTAGCGCGCGTTGAACATGTACCAGGTGACGAACGCCGCCACCCCGATCAGCATGGCGAAGGCGTAATGGTACAGGAAGCCGGATTGCAGCCGGCCCACCTTGCGGGCGATCTCGCGGGTGGCGGCGGCGACGCCGTCCGGCCCGACACCGTCGATCAGCGCCCCGTCGCCGCCCTGCCAGAAGCCGCGGCCCAGCTTGAACGCCGGCTTGACGAACAGGTAGTCGTACAGCTCGTCGAAGTACCACTTGTTCAGCAGGAACAGGTACACGCCGTTGAACGAGCGGGCCAGCATGGCCGGGATCGACGGCGCCACCGCATACAGGATGTAGGCCAGCACGATGCCCGACACCGCCACCACGGTGGGCAGGATCGCCACCCAGCCGGGGATGTGGTGCAGGTTCTCCATGGTCTTGTGGGCGTCGATGTTGAGGATCGAGGCCCCCCAGAACTGCTGCTGGTCGTGGCCGACGAACATGTCGTAGCCGAGCCAGCCCGAGAACAGCGCGCCGGCCGCCAGCACCATCAGCGGCAGGATCATCACCGCCGGGCTTTCATGGACGTGCGCCATGACGTGCTCGTCGGCGCGCGGCTTGCCGTGGAAGGTCAGGATCAGCAGCCGCCAGGAATAGAAGGCGGTCAGGAAGGCGGCGCCGACGCCCAGCGCGTAGGCCAGCAGGCCGACGTTGGAATGGGCGGCGAAGGCGGCCTCCAGGATGGTGTCCTTGGAATAGTAGCCGGCGAAGAACGGGATGCCGGCCAGCGCAAGGCTGCCGATCCACATCAGCGCCCAGGTCACCTTGACGTGCTTCCAGATGCCGCCCATGCGGCGGATGTCCTGCTCGTCGCTCATGGCGTGGATCACCGAGCCGGCGCCCAGGAACAGCAGCGCCTTGAAGAAGGCGTGGGTCATCAGGTGGAAGATCGCCGCCTGATAGGCCGAGACGCCGATGGCGAAGAACATGTAGCCCAGCTGCGAGCAGGTGGAATAGGCGATGATCCGCTTGATGTCGTTCTGGACGCAGCCGACGGTGGCGGCGAAGAAGGCGGTGGCGGCGCCGACCAGGGTCACCACCATCAGCGCGGTGTCCGAGAACTCGAACAGCGGGCTCATGCGGGCGACCATGAAGACGCCGGCGGTGACCATGGTGGCGGCGTGGATCAGCGCCGAGACCGGGGTCGGGCCCTCCATGGCGTCGGGCAGCCAGGTGTGCAGGCCGAGCTGGGCCGACTTGCCCATGGCGCCGACGAACAGCAGCAGGCAGCAGATGGTCAGCGCGTCCCACTCGATGCCGAAGAAGCTGACGGTGGCCCCCACCTTGCCCGGCGCGGCGGCGAAGATGGCGTCGAAGGTGACGCTGTCGAACAGGAAGTAGATGCCGAAGATTCCCAGCGCGAAGCCGAAATCGCCGACACGGTTGACGATGAACGCCTTGATGGCGGCGGCCGAGGCCGACGGCTTCTCGTACCAGAAGCCGATCAGCAGGTACGAGGCGACGCCCACGCCCTCCCAACCGAAGAACAGCTGCACCAGGTTGTCGGCGGTCACCAGCATCAGCATGGCGAAGGTGAACAGCGACAGGTAGCTCATGAAGCGCGGGACCGAGGGGTCGTGGCTCATGTAGCCCACGGAATAGACGTGGACCATGAACGACACCCAGGTCACCACCACCACCATCACCGCGGTCAGGGTGTCGAACTTCAGCGCCCAGCCCACATCCATGGTGCCCGACTGGATCCAGGTCATCAGCGGGATGGTCACGGTGTTGTGGTCGATGGCCACCTGCTTGAAGATGACCGCCCCGCAGACCGCGGAGATGCCCAGCAGCAGGCAGGTGACCACTTGCGCCCCGCGGTCGCCGATGAAGCGGCCGAACAGGCCGGCGACGATCGAGCCCAGCAGCGGCAGGAAGATTGCGGCGACGTAAAGCATCGCTGGATTACCCCTTCAGCTGGCTGATTTCCTCGACCGCGATGGTGCCGCGGTTGCGGAAGAAGACGACGACGATGGCCAGGCCGATGGCCGCCTCGGCGGCGGCGACGGTCAGGATGAACATGGCGAAGACCTGGCCGACCAGGTCGTTCAGGTACGACGAGAAGGCCACCAGGTTGATGTTCACCGCCAGCAGCATCAGCTCGATGCTCATCATGATGATGATCACGTTCTTGCGGTTCAGGAAGATGCCGAACACCCCCAGGGTGAACAGGATCGCCGCCACCGTCAGGTAGTGGGAGAGACCGATCTCGAACATCAGATGCCTCCCCCCGAGGGAACCTTGCGGATCTCGACGCTGTCCTTGCCCGTGCGCGCGATCTGGTCGGCGATCTTCTGCTTGCGCACGCCGGGGCGCCGGCGCAGCGTCAGCATGATGGTGCCGATCATGGCGACCAGCAGGATCACCCCCGACGCCTGGAACAGATAGGCGTAGGTGGTGTAGAGCAGCCGCCCCAGGGCGTCGGTGTTGCTGACCTGGTCGGCGGTGGGCGCCGGCGCCATCACCAGCGCCTCGACGTCGGGGGCGAAGGTCCAGCCGCCGAACATCACCGCCAGTTCGACCAGCAGGATCAGGCCGATCACCGCGCCGGTGGGCAGGTACTGCAGCACGCCTTCCTTCAGCTTCACGAAGTTGATGTCCAGCATCATCACCACGAACAGGAACAGCACGGCCACCGCGCCGACATAGACCACCACCAGGACCATGGCGAGGAACTCGGCCCCCAGCAGCAGGAACAGCCCGGCGGCGTTGAAGAAGGTGAGGATCAGGAACAGCACCGAGTGGACCGGATTGCGCGAGGCGATGACCATCACCCCCGACGCCACCGCCAGGCCGGCGAACATGTAGAAGATCAGAGCGGCGATCATGCCATTCCCCCCGTTCACCGGTACGGCGCGTCGGCGGCGATGCGGGCGGCCAGCGAGGCCTCCCAGCGGTCGCCGTTGGCCAGCAGCTTGGCCTTGTTGTACATCAGCTCGGCCCGGGTCTCGGTGGCGAATTCCAGGTTCGGGCCTTCGACGATGGCATCCACCGGGCAGGCCTCCTGGCACAGGCCGCAATAGATGCACTTGGTCATGTCGATGTCGTAGCGCCGGGCACGGCGCGAGCCGTCGTCGCGGGTCTCGCCTTCGATGGTGATGGCCTGCGCCGGGCACACCGCCTCGCACAGCTTGCACGAGATGCAGCGTTCTTCGCCGTTGGGATAGCGGCGCAAGCAATGCTCGCCGCGGAAGCGCGGGCTCTGCGCCACCCGCTCGTGCGGATAGTTGATGGTGACGGACGGCTTGAACATGTAGCGGAACGTCAGCGCCAGCCCCTGGAACAGCTCGGCCAGCAGGAACGCCCTGGCGGTGCGGTCGAGAAACGACATACCCATCCCTCCTTAGCCCTGGCCCGGCAGCAAGCCGAAGGCGACCAGCACCCCCGACGTGGCCACCAGCCAGAACAGCGAGAACGGCAGGAACACCTTCCAGCCCAGGCGCATCAGCTGGTCGTAGCGGTAGCGCGGGAAGGTTGCGCGCACCCACAGGAAGACGAACAGCACGGCGCAGATCTTGAGGGCGAACCAGATCACGCCGGGGATCCAGTTGAACGGCGCCACGTCGATGGGCGGCAGCCAGCCACCCAGGAACAGGATGGTGGTGGTGGCGCTCATCAGGATCATGTTGGCGTATTCGCCCAGGAAGAACAGCGCGAAGGTCATCGCCGAATATTCGACGTTGTAGCCGGCCACCAGCTCGGATTCGGCCTCGGGAAGGTCGAAGGGGGCGCGGTTGGTCTCGGCCAGGGCCGAGATCAGGAAGATGAAGAACATCGGCAGGTGCGGGATGATGAACCACACGGTCTCCTTCTGCCGCAGCACGATGTCCGAGAGGTTCAGCGACCCCACGGTCAGCAGCACCGAGATCATCACGAAGCCGATGGACACCTCGTAGGACACCATCTGCGCCGCCGACCGCAGGCCGCCCAGGAAGGCGTATTTCGAATTGGACGCCCAGCCCGACATGATGATGCCGTACACGCCCAGGCTGGAGATGGCGAACAGATAGAGGATGCCGACATTGATGTCGGCCACCACCCACCCCTCGTCGAACGGGATCACCGCCCAGGCGACCATGGACAGGAAGAAGGTCAGCATGGGCGCGACGATGAACACCACCTTGCTGGAACCGGTGGGCAGCACCGTCTCCTTCAGGAACAGCTTGGCGCCGTCGGCGAAGGGCTGCAGCAGGCCGAACGGGCCAACCACGTTGGGCCCCTTGCGCAGCTGCATGGCGCCGATCACCTTGCGCTCGGCATAGGTCAGGTACGCCACGGCGACCAGCAGCGGCACGACGATGATCAGGATCTGGGCGACGATGACGACCAGACGCCAGAGTTCCGGGGGCAGCAGGCCCGCCAGCATGTCTACCATGTCAACCATGGGTCCCCGTCTTCTTGCCGTTGCAGCCGCAGCCCGCCCCGAACGCCGCCGTGCACTCCGCCATGGTCTTGGAGGCGCGGCTGATGGGATCGGTCTGATAGAAGTTGTCGATGGTCGAGGCCAGCGGCGCCGCGGCGACGTTGCCAGACGCGCCGAAAGTGCCCCAGGCGGCCGGCTTGACCACGCCCTCGGCGGCGAAGACCGGATGGGCGCCGGCCATGCGCTCGCGCAGCTGCTTCGGGGTGTCGAAGGCCAGCGGCTTGCCCAGCGCGTCGGACAGCGCCCGGATCACCCGCCAATCCTCCTTCGCCTCGCCGGGCGGGAACGCCGCCAGGCGGGTGCGCTGGACGCGGCCCTCGGTGTTGACGTAGGTGGCGTTCTTCTCGGTATAGGCGGCGCCCGGCAGCACCACGTCGGCGCGGTGCGCCCCGGCATCGCCGTGGCTGCCGAGATAGACCACGAACGCGTTGCCCAGGCCCTTCATGTCGATCTCGTCGGCGCCCACCAGGAACACCGCGGCGATCTCGCCCGACTGGGCGCCGGCCAGGATGCCGGCCACGTCACGCCCGCCGGCCTGCGGCACGAAGCCGAGGTCGAGGCCGCCGACCCGGGCGGCGGCGGTATGCAGCACGTTGAAGCCGTTCCAGCCCGTCTTCACGCACCCGGCCGCTTCGGCGACCTGGCGTGCGAGGCCCAGCAGCACGGCCCCGTCCTCGCGCGCCAGGGCCCCCTGACCGACGATGATCGCCGGCCGATCGGCGCCCTTCAGGACCTCCAGGAACGGATGCTTGCCGGCGGCCAGATCGGCCAGCACCGAAGCATTGTCGCCCAGCCACTCGTGCTTGAAATGGAGGTCGGCCTTGGGGCCGATCACCGCCGCCTTGAAGCCGCCCTTCAGCCAGCGCTTGCGCAGCCGCGCGTTCAGCACCGGCGCCTCGATGCGCGGGTTGGACCCGACGATCAGCAGCGCGTCGGCATCCTCGATGCCGGCGATGGTGGAATTGAACAGGTAGGAGGCGCGCACCGACGCGTCCAGCCGGGTGCCGTCCTGGCGGCAATCCAGGTTGGGCGAACCCAGCGCCGCCATCAGCTCCTTGACCGCGAACAGGGTCTCGCAATCGGCCTGGTCGCCGGCGATGGCGGCGATCTTCGTGCCGGCCATGCCCTTCACGTTGTCGGCGATGGCGGCGAAGGCCTCGCCCCACGAGGCGGGGACCAGCCGGCCCTCCTTGCGCACGAAGCAGCGGTCGAGGCGCTGGCGCTTCAGGCCGTCGCAGGCGAAGCGCGAGCGGTCCGAGATCCATTCCTCGTTGATGTCGTCGTTGACGCGGGGAAGGACGCGGATCACCTCGTTGCCGCGGGCATCGACGCGGATGGCCGAGCCCAGGGCGTCCATGACGTCCACCGATTCGGTCTTCTTCAGTTCCCAGGCCCGGTAGGTGTAGGCCGCCGGCTTGTTGGTCAGCGCCCCCACCGGGCAGAGGTCGATGAGGTTGCCCGACAGCTCCGACGACACCGCAGAGCCGACGTAGCGGCCCACTTCCATGTGCTCGGAGCGGCCCAGCCCGCCCAGCACCGGGGTGCCGGCGACCTCGGTGATGAAGCGGATGCAGCGGGTGCAGTGGATGCAGCGGGTCATCCAGGTCTGGATCAGCGGGCCGTAATCCTTGTCCTCGACCGAGCGCTTCTCTTCCTGATAGCGGCCACGATCGCCGCCATAGGTCATGGCCTGATCCTGCAGGTCGCACTCGCCGCCCTGGTCACAGATGGGGCAATCCAGCGGGTGGTTGATGAGCAGGAACTCCATCACCCCCTGGCGCGCCTTGCGGACGTTGGCGTTGTTGGTGTGGACCACCATCCCCTCGCCCACCGGCATGGCGCACGAGGCCACCGGCTTGGGCATCTTCTCGACCTCGACCAGGCACATGCGGCAATTGCCGGCGATGGCCAGGCGTTCGTGGTAGCAGAAGCGCGGGATCTCGATGCCCAGATGCTCGGCGGCCTGGAGGATGGTCGTCCCGGCCTCGACCTCGATCTCGCGTCCGTCGATAGTCAGTTTCGGCATGGTCGTCTCGGTGCTCCTCTAGGCCGCGCTCTGGGAACGCGCCTGGATCTTGGCTTCCATCAGCGGCCGGAAATGGCGGATCAGGCCCTGGATCGGCCACGCCGCGGCATCGGCCAGGGCGCAGATGGTATGGCCCTCGACCTGGCGGGTGACCTGCTCCAGCAGGTCGATCTCGTCGATCCTGGCATTGCCGGCGTCGATGCGCTCCATCAGCCGCCACATCCAGCCCGTGCCCTCGCGGCAGGGGGTGCACTGGCCGCAGGATTCATGCTTGTAGAAGCGCGACAGGCGGGTGATGGCGCGGACGATGTCGGTGGACTTGTCCATGACGATCACCGCCGCCGTGCCCAGGCCGGAGCGGACGTCGCGCAGGGCGTCGAAATCCATCAGCACGTCGTCGCAGGTTTCCTTGGGCAGCACCGGGACCGAGCAGCCGCCGGGGATGACCCCCAGCAGGTTGTTCCAGCCGCCGCGCACGCCGCCGGCATGCTTCTCGATGAGCTCCTTCAAGGGGATGCTCATCTCCTCTTCCACGTTGCACGGCTTGTTGACGTGGCCCGAGATGCAGAACAGCTTGGTGCCCGAGTTCTTCGGCCGGCCGAAGCCGGCGAACCACGAGGCGCCGCGGCGCATGATGGTCGGCACCACCGCGATGGATTCCACGTTGTTGACCGTGGTCGGGCAGCCGTACAGGCCGACGCCGGCCGGGAACGGCGGCTTCAGGCGGGGCTGGCCCTTCTTGCCTTCCAGGCTTTCGATCAGCGCCGATTCCTCGCCGCAGATATAGGCGCCCATGCCGCGATGGACGTAAAGGTCGAAGGCCCAGCCCGAGCCGCAGGCGTTGGCGCCGATCAGCCCGGCCGCGTAGGCCTGGTCGATGGCCGCCTGCAGGTGCTCGGCCTCGCGGTAGAATTCGCCGCGGATGTAGATGTAGCCGGCATGGGCGCCGACGGCGAAGCCGGCGATCAGGCAGCCCTCGACCAGCTTGTGCGGGTCGAACCGCATGATCTCGCGGTCCTTGCAGGTGCCGGGCTCGCCCTCGTCGGCGTTGACCACCAGGTAGTGCGGCCGCGCCCCTTCGGTCTTGGGCATGAACGACCACTTCATGCCGGTCGAGAAGCCGGCGCCGCCGCGGCCGCGCAGGCCCGAGTTCTTGACCTCCTCGACGATGGCGTCGCGGCCCCGTTCCAGGATGGCCTTGGTGCCGTCCCAGTCGCCGCGCGCCTGCGCGCCCTTGAGGCCCCAGTCATGCAGGCCGTAGAGGTTGGTGAAGATCCTGTCCTGGTCGCGCAGCATCAGCCCTTCTCCCCGGCAAAGGTGAGGTCCTTCAGCGTCGTCGGGCCGCCCTCGGGGGCCGAGAACTGGCGGCCGTTCTGTGGGCCGGGCTTCGGCGTCTCGCCCTGCTTGAACGCCTCGATGATCGCCTTGGCGGTCTCGGGCGTCAGGTCCTCGTAATAATCGTCGTTGATCTGCATCATCGGCGCGTTGACGCAGGCGCCCAGGCATTCCACCTCGGACAGGGTGAACCGGCCGTCCTCGGTGGTCTCGCCCCAGCCGATGCCCAGGCTTTCGCGCGCCGCCTCGGCGACGCCGTCGCAGCCCCGGAGCAGGCAGCAGATGTTGGTGCAGACCTGGACGTGGAACTGGCCGACCGGGTGCTGGTTGTACATGGTGTAGAAGGTCACCACCTCCTGCACCCGGATGGGGGCCATCTCCAGCATCTCGCCGATGTATTCGATCACCGGCAGACCGACCCAGCCGGCCTGGCGCTGGGCCAGATCGAGCAGCGGCATCACCGCGCTCTGCTGCCGGCCCGAGGGATAGCGGGCGATGATCTTCCTGGCCGCGTCCAGGTTCTCGGGGGTGAAGGCGAAATTGGTCATGTCTTCGTTGCTCATCGGTCGATCTCGCCGAAAACGATGTCGATGGAGCCGATGTTGGCGACCACGTCGGCCAGCATGTGACCCTTGCTCATCATGTCCAGGGCCTGCAGGTGGACGTAGCCCGGCGGCCGGATCTTGCAGCGGTAGGGCTTGTTGGTGCCGTCGGCGACCAGGTAGACGGCGAACTCGCCCTTGGGCGCCTCGACCGCGGCATAGGTCTCGCCTTCCGGCACGTGGAAGCCCTCGGTGAACAGCTTGAAGTGATGGATCAGCGCCTCCATGGAGCGCTTCATCTCGGCCCTGGGCGGCGGCGTCACCTTGCGGTCGTCGGCGCGCACCGCGCCGGCCGGCATCTCGCGGATACACTGCTTCATCATCTTGACGGACTCGCGCATCTCGACGATGCGGATCAGGTAGCGGTCGTAGCAATCGCCGTGCTTGCCCACCGGGATGTCGAAGTCCATGCGGTCATAGACCTCGTAGGGCTGCGCCTTGCGCAGGTCCCAGGCGATGCCCGAGGCACGCAGGTTGGGGCCGGTGAAGCCCCAGTCCAGCGCCTGCTCCGGCGACACCGTGCCGATATCGACGGTGCGCTGCTTGAAGATGCGGTTCTCGGTGACCAGGGTCTCGATGTCGTCGATGACCTTGGGGAACTGGTCGCACCAGGCATCGATGTCTTCCAGCAGGCCGGCGGGCACGTCCCAGGCGACGCCGCCGATGCGGAAGTAATTGGCGTGGAGCCGGGCGCCGCTGGCGCGCTCGTAGAACTCCATCAGCTTCTCGCGTTCCTCGAAGCCCCACAGCATGGGCGTCATGCCGCCGACGTCGAAGACGAAGGAGCAGACGTTCAGGATGTGGTTGAGGATGCGCCCCATCTCGCAATAGAGCACGCGGATGTACTGGCCGCGCAGCGGCACCTCCAGGCCCAGCAGCTTCTCGGCCGCCAGCACGAAGGCGTGCTCCTGGTTCATGGTGCCGACATAGTCCAGGCGGTCGAAATAGGGGATCGACTGCTGGTAGACCTTGTGCTCGATCAGCTTCTCGGTGCCGCGGTGGAGCAGGCCGATATGGGGATCGGCGCGCTCGACGCTTTCGCCCGACATCTCCAGGATCAGGCGCAGCACGCCGTGCGCGGCCGGATGCTGCGGGCCGAAATTGATGTTGTAGCTCTGGATCTTGGCTTCGGCCATGTCAGCCTCTCCCTTCCGCCTTCTCGTCGCCGGGCAGCGGGCCGGAGCCCTCCCACGGCGACAGGAAGTCGAAGCTGCGGTAATCCTGGGTCAGCTTCACCGGCTCGTAGACGCAGCGCTTCTGCTCCTCGTCGTAGCGCAGCTCGACATAGCCGGTGAGCGGGAAGTCCTTGCGCAGGGGATGCCCCTCGAAGCCGTAATCGGTGAGGATGCGGCGCAGATCCGGGTGGTCCGAGAAGACCACGCCGTACATGTCCCACACCTCGCGCTCGAACCAGCCGGCCGAGCTGAACACGCCCACCACCGAGGGGACCGGTGCGTCCTCGTCGGTGGCCACCTTCACCCGCACCCGCTGGTTATGCTTCAGCGACAGCAGGTGATAGACCACGTCGAAGCGCTGCTCGCGCGCCGGCCAGTCGACGCCGCAGACGTCCACCAGCTGCTTGAACAGGCAGTTGGCGTCGTCGCGCAGGAAGGTCAGCACCCGGACCACCGAGCCGGTTCGCACGGTGACGGACAATTCGCCAACCCGGTTCACCTCGGTGTCGAGCACATCGTTGGGCAGGGCGGCGGCGATATGGTCGCCCAGGTCCTTCAGCGCTTGCGTCATGGTGATGTGGCCGTCCCTGGTTGATGTCTAGCGCAGGATGGATCCGGTCCGCCGGATCTTCTTCTGCAGCTGGAGAATGCCGTACAGAAGCGCCTCGGCGGTCGGCGGGCAGCCGGGGACGTAGACGTCCACCGGCACGACGCGGTCGCAGCCGCGCACCACCGAGTAGGAATAGTGATAGTAGCCGCCGCCATTGGCGCACGAGCCCATGGAGATCACCCAGCGCGGCTCGGCCATCTGGTCGTAGACCCGCCGCAGCGCCGGGGCCATCTTGTTGGTCAGCGTGCCGGCCACGATCATCACGTCGGACTGGCGCGGGCTGGGGCGGAACACCACGCCGAAGCGGTCGAGGTCGTAGCGCGAGCAGCCGGCGTGGATCATCTCGACGGCGCAGCAGGCCAGGCCGAAGGTCATCGGCCACATGGATCCGGTGCGGGCCCAGTTGACCAGCTTGTCGACGCTGGCCAGCACGAAGCCCTTGTCCGCCATCTCGTCGCCGACCAGCTTCATGACCTGATCCTGGGCGGGACCAGGGGGCAGCGGCGAGGACGCCGCCGGCGTCACCAGTCCGGAGTTGGTCACTCCCATTCCAAGGCTCCCTTTCGCCATTCGTAGATGAAGCCGATGGTGAGCACACCCAGGAACACCATCATCGACCAGAAGCCGAACAGGCCGATCTTGCCCAGGCTGACCGCCCACGGGAACAGGAACGCCACCTCGAGGTCGAAGATGATGAACAGGATGGCGACGAGATAGAAGCGCACCTCGAACTTGGAGCGGGCGTCGCCGAAGGCGTCGAAGCCGCATTCATAGGCCGCGTTCTTCTCGGGGTCCGGCTTCTGGCGCCCGACCAGCCACGAGGCGCCGATCATCACCATGGATATGGCGACGGCGATGCCCAGGAAGATCAGGATCGGCAGATATTCGAGCAGCCAAGCTTCCATCGTCCCTGCCCTTCGTTCGCATCGGGCCCTTGAGCATCCCCGGCGCTCGGGTCCGGCTCGCTTCTCGAACGGCAGGCCACCAGTTCCAACGGAATATGGAAACGGGCCTGTCGGATTGAAAGCGGTGCCGAACGGCGAATGACCGGAGAGGGCCTCCTTGCAAGACACTAGCCTCTAGAGCCGCCCGCCGCCAGCCCGATTGCTTCCCAAGAAGCAACTTCCGGCAGCAACCGGCCCAACGTTCCGCCGCCGTCCGGCGCGACAGGGCTAGCCTGACAGCCACCCGGGCGGGTAGGCGTGGTGTAATCCAGGGCCACCGGGCTGTCAAGCGGACACCCCCTGCCCCGCCGCCTTTTTGCCATACTCCGGGAGGCAGCGCCCATCCCCGGACGGGGAGGCGCCGCCCACCCGTCGCACCGGCCGCACGGGTGTGCACCGCAACAGGGTAGCCGCCCCCGAGGGACGTCCCGGCCTGGACTGGTGGGCGGTGAGGGGTTCGAACCCCCGACCCTCTCGGTGTAAACGAGATGCTCTACCGCTGAGCTAACCGCCCGGGCCCCTTCCCCGTCATTGCCGGGCTTGACCCGGCAATCCAGGCCGCCGAACACACCCTGGACACCATGGACCCTCGGGTCAAGCCCACTTCTGTCCGGTTTATTTTTCGGAGAGCCTTCGGGAGCCCTTGGTGTCGGCCGCGTCCAGGGTGATGTTGGCGGAAGCGGACAGATTACCCTCGCCCGCCTGCGGGAGAGGGAGGGACCCGTCGCGCCAGCGACGGGAGGGAGAGGGCGCGCGCCGTCAGGTGCGCTTCGCGACAGCGAAAACCTCTGCGTTTTCAGGTCTTGGGCGCGTGGACACGCGCCGCCCTCACCCCGGCTCGCTGACGCTCGCCCCCCTCTCCCGCAGGCGGGCGAGGGGGCATGGGCCAGCCGAAAATTAAACCGGACAGCCATGGGTCAAGCCCGAGGGTGACGACCAGGGGGGGGCAAAAAAAGCAAGGCCGGCCGCGGAGCGCTCCTCCGCGGCCGGCCGCACAACCGGTAAAGGCGCCCCCTACTGCACCGAATCCTTCAGGCCCTTGCCGGCCTTGAACTTGGGCTGCTTGGAGGCCGGAATGGTGATCTTCGCGCCGGTGCGCGGATTGCGGCCTTCCGAGGCGGCGCGGCTGGCCACCGAGAAGGTGCCGAAGCCGACCAGGCGGACTTCGTCGCCACCCTTCAGCGCGCCGGAAATGGCATCGAAAACGCCGTCGATGGCTTTGGCGGCGTCGGACTTGGTGAGGCCGGTGCTGCTGGCAACCGCCGTCACGAGATCGTTCTTGTTCACCTGATAGCCCCCTTCGCTAGACCCATTGGTAGAGGGGACCCGCGTCCCCTGCGAAAATAGACGGGGCGCAGTCTAAAACGGAGGGCAGCCCCGGTCAATCGGCAATGCCGCCGAAGGTCAGGGAATCCGCCATTTTCTTGCCATTGCAGGGAATGCCGCAGGGTGTGCACCGCACACCCCGCCGGCCCGGCCGGCGGGGAGTCGCGACGGCGACGCGACCGGTCAGTCAGTGGGTGGTGACCGGCTCCACCGCCCCGCCGTCCTTGGCGGCGGCAGGAGCGGGCTCCTCGGCCGGCTCTTCCCATTCGATCGGCACCGGCATGCGCACCAGGGCGCGGGCCAACACCTCGTCCACCGTGGCGACGGGGATGATGTCCAGCCCCTTCTTCACGTTATCCGGAATCTCGGCCAGGTCCTTCTCGTTCTCCTTGGGGATGAGAACGGTCTTGAGGCCGCCGCGCAGCGCCGCCAGCAGCTTCTCCTTGAGGCCGCCGATGGGCAGCACGCGGCCGCGCAGGGTGACCTCGCCGGTCATCGCCACCTCGCGCCGCACGGCGATGCCGGTGATGGCCGAGACGATGGCGGTGCACATGGCGATGCCCGCCGACGGACCGTCCTTGGGGGTGGCGCCTTCGGGAACGTGGACGTGGATGTCCTTCTTCTCGAACACGGTCGGCTTGATCCCTAAGCTGACCGAGCGCGAGCGGACATAGGAGCGCGCCGCCTGCACGGATTCCTGCATCACGTCGCCCAGCTTGCCGGTATGGCTGAAGCTGCCCTTGCCGGGCATGGTGACCGCCTCGATGGTCAGCAGCTCGCCGCCCACCTCGGTCCAGGCCAGGCCGGTGACGGCGCCGACCATGTCCTCCAGCTCCGCCTCGCCGAAGCGGTAGCGCTTGACGCCGGCGTACTTTTCCAGGTTGCGCGGGGTCACCGACACCTTCTTCTTGCCCTTCGACACGATCTCGGTGGTGACCTTGCGCGAGATGTTGGCCAACTCGCGCTCGAGGTTGCGCACCCCGGCTTCGCGCGTGTAGTAGCGGCAGAGATCACGGATGGCGTCGTCGCCGATGGAGATCTCGGTCTTCTGCAACCCGGCCGCCTTGATCACCTTGTCGAGCAGGTGGCGCTTGGCGATCTCCACCTTCTCGTCCTCGGTGTAGCCGGACAGGCGGATCACCTCCATGCGGTCGAGCAGCGGCTGCGGCATGCGCAGGGTGTTGGCGGTGGTGACGAACATCACGTCGGACAGGTCGTAATCGACCTCGAGGTAATGGTCGTTGAAGGTCGAGTTCTGCTCGGGATCGAGCACCTCGAGCAGGGCCGAGGACGGGTCGCCGCGCCAGTCGGACCCCAGCTTGTCGATTTCGTCGAGCAGGAACAGCGGGTTGGACGACTTGGCCTTCTTCATGCCCTGGACGATCTTGCCCGGCATGGAGCCGATATAGGTGCGGCGGTGGCCGCGCACCTCGGCCTCGTCGCGCACGCCGCCAAGGCTGATGCGCACGAAGTTGCGCCCGGTCGCCTCGGCCATGGACTTGCCCAGCGAGGTCTTGCCGACGCCGGGCGGGCCGACCAGGCACAGGATCGGGCCCTTGACCTTCTCGGTGCGGGTCTGCACCGCCAGGTACTCGATGATGCGCTCCTTGACCTTCTCGAGGCCGTAATGCTGGGCGTTGAGGATGCGCTCGGCCAGCTTGACGTCCTTCTTGACCCGGGTCCGCTTCTTCCACGGAATGGTCAGCAGCCAGTCCAGATAGTTGCGCACCACGGTGGCCTCGGCCGACATGGGGCTCATGGACTTCAGCTTCTTCAGCTCGGCGAAGGCCTTCTCGCGCGCTTCCTTGGACAGCCGGGTCTTGCGGATGCGCTCTTCCAGCTCGGCGGCCTCGTCCTTGCCGTCCTCGGCCTCGCCCAGTTCCTTCTGGATCGCCTTCAGCTGCTCGTTCAGATAGTACTCGCGCTGGGTCTTCTCCATCTGGCGCTTGACCCGGTTGCGGATCTTCTTCTCGACCTGAAGGACGCCGATCTCGCCCTCCATGTACGAGAACACCCGCTCGAGGCGCTCGGCGATGGTTTCGGTCTCCAGCAGCTCCTGCTTCTCGGCGATCTTCAGGGACAGGTGCGAGGCGACGGTGTCGGCCAGCTTGCCCGGGTCCTCGATCTGGTTGACCGAGACCAGCACCTCGGGCGGAATCTTCTTGTTGAGCTTGATGTACTGCTCGAACTGCGAGACCACCGAGCGCGACAGCGCCTCCAGCTCCTGGGTCTCGCCCTCGCGCTCGTCGAGCACGTCGGCATAGGCCTGGAAGAAGGTCTCGTTGTCGGTGAAGCCGCTGATGCGGGCGCGGCTGCCGCCCTCGACCAGAACCTTCACCGTGCCGTCCGGCAGCTTCAGCAGTTGCAGCACCGTCGAGACGGTGCCGACGGTGTAGATGTCGTCGGTGGTGGGATCGTCCTGGGCCGCGTTCTTCTGCGCCACCAGCAGAATCTGCTTGTCCTCGCGCATGACGTCCTCGAGGGCGCGGACGGATTTCTCGCGGCCGACGAACAGGGGAACGATCATGTGAGGGAACACGACGATGTCGCGCAGGGGAAGAACGGGGAAGACGTCGCCGCGTGCGATTTCGACCATGATACCTCTTGGGTCAAGCGGCGGCCCGGATGGGCGCAGCCGTCGTAATGCCTTTGTCCTTCAGACCTAAGTGGTCCGAAGTGCCTATCCCGTCAAGGGGAGCCGGCCTCCCCCACCCGGGACTCAGGCGCTGGTGCCCACGTCTTCGCGCCGTTCGGAATAGATGTAAAGCGGCTGGGCACGGCCCTCCACCACTTCCTTGTTGACCACCACTTCCTCGACACCGTCCATGCCGGGCAGGTCGAACATGGTGTCGAGCAGGATGCCCTCCATGATCGAGCGCAGGCCGCGGGCGCCGGTCTTGCGGGCGATGGCCTTCTCGGCGATGGATTTCAGCGCCTCGTCCTGGAACGCCAGGCGGGTGTCCTCCATCTCGAACAGGCGCTGGTACTGCTTGACCAGGGCGTTCTTGGGCCGGGACAGGATCTCCACCAGGGCATCGACGTCGAGGTCGTCCAGGGTGGCGATCACCGGCAGGCGGCCGACGAATTCGGGGATCAGGCCGAACTTCAGCAGATCCTCGGGCTCGACCTCGCGCAGGATTTCGCCGGTGCGGCGCTCGTCGGGGCCGCGCACCTCGGCACCGAAGCCGATGGAGGTGCCGTTGCCGCGATTGCCGATGATCCGCTCCAGCCCCGAGAAGGCGCCGCCGCAGATGAACAGGATGTTGGTGGTGTCGACCTGCAGGAACTCCTGCTGCGGGTGCTTGCGCCCGCCCTGGGGAGGCACCGAGGCGACGGTGCCCTCCATGATCTTCAGCAGGGCCTGCTGCACACCCTCGCCCGACACGTCGCGGGTGATCGAGGGGTTGTCGGACTTGCGGCTGATCTTGTCGACCTCGTCGATATAGACGATGCCGCGCTGGGCGCGCTCGACGTTGTACTCGGCAGCCTGCAGCAGCTTGAGGATGATGTTCTCGACGTCCTCGCCGACATAGCCGGCCTCGGTCAAGGTGGTGGCGTCGGCCATGGTGAAGGGCACGTCGAGGATGCGCGCCAGGGTCTGCGCCAGCAGCGTCTTGCCGCAGCCGGTGGGGCCGACCAGCAGGATGTTGGACTTGGCGATCTCGATCTCGCCGGCCTTGCCGCCGTGCTGCAGCCGCTTGTAGTGGTTGTGCACCGCCACCGACAGCACCTTCTTGGCGTGATCCTGGCCGATCACGTAATCGTCCAGGACCGCCCGGATATCCTTGGGCGTCGGCACGCCATCGCGCGAGCGGACCAGGTGGGTCTTGTGCTCCTCGCGGATGATGTCCATGCACAGCTCGACGCATTCATCGCAGATGAAGACGGTCGGCCCGGCGATCAGCTTGCGCACCTCGTGCTGGCTCTTTCCGCAGAAGGAGCAATACAGGGTGTTCTTGGAATCGCCGCTGGTGGACTTGCTCATCGGTACTCCATCGGGAAAGCGGCCGTGGTGACGGACCGGTGGTATGTTAGCCATACCGTCACGCGCCGCACAACGAAAAACGCCCCGCGGCGCGGGCGCCGTGCCGGCTGAGGAAACGGGCGGGCGGCGGGGTCACCCTCCGCCGCCGGACGTTGGATCAGCCCTCGCCCGAACCGTCGTCGGACTTCTCGGGACGGCTGCTCACCACCTCGTCGATCAGGCCGAATTCCTTGGCGTCGGTGGCGCTCATGAACTTGTCGCGCTCCATCGCCTGCTCGATGACCTCGATCGGCTGGCCGGTGTGCTGGACATACATGTTGTTCAGCCGCGCCCTGAGCGCAAGGATTTCGCGGGCATGGATCTCGATATCGGTGGCCTGGCCCTGGAAGCCGCCCGAGGGCTGGTGCACCATGATGCGCGCATTGGGCAGCGAGTAGCGCTTGCCCTTGGCGCCGGCGGTCAGCAGCAGCGAGCCCATGGAGGCGGCCTGGCCGAGGCAGACGGTGGACACCTCGGGACGGATGTACTGCATGGTGTCGTAGATCGAAAGACCACTGGTCACCACGCCGCCCGGCGAGTTGATATAGAAGGCGATGTCCTTCTTCGGATTCTCGGATTCCAGGAACAGCAGCTGGGCGCAGATCAGGCTGGCGACCTCGTCGTAGACCTGGCCGGTGAGGAAGATGATGCGTTCCTTCAGCAGGCGCGAATAGATGTCGTAAGCGCGCTCGCCCCGGTTGGTCTGCTCGACCACCATCGGCACCAGGGTGTTCATGTAGAGGTCGATGGGGTCTCTCTCGCGCATGGCTCGTCCTTGTCGTTGGGCGCCGGCGGCCTGCCCGCGCTTTCGCATCAGATGGGCGCGAACACGCCCGATGTCAAAGCGGCCGCCGGCCCCGCCGTCGCGGGGCCGGCGCTCCCGATCACTCGCCCTTGTCGGCCTTCTTCTTGGCCGCCGGCTTCTTGGCCGGCTTGGCCTCGCCCTCGTCGGCCGGCTCGGCCTTGTCCGCCGCCTTCTTCTTGGCGGCGGCCTTCTTGGCCGGCTTGGCCTCGGCCTCCGCCTCGTCCGGGTCGGTGCGCAGGTCGGCGGCGGCGACCTCCTTGTCGGTCACCTGGGCCAGTTCGAGGATGAAGTCGATGACCTTGTCCTCGAAGATCGGCGCCCGCAGCGCGTCGAGCGCCTCGGGGTTGCCCTTGTAGTACTGGAACACCAGGTGCTCCTGGCCGGGATAGCGGCGCGCCTCCTCGATCAGGGCCTTGTTGAGGTCGTCCTGGGTCACCGAGACCGAGTTGGCGCGGCCGACATCGGCCAGCAGCAGGCCGAGGCGGACCCGGCGTTCGGCCAGGGCGCGGTAGTCGGCCTTCACCGTCTCCTCGTCCTTGCCCTCGTCGGTGGGGTCGATGCGCCCCTGTTCGCGATCGGCGGCGACCTGCTTCCAGATGGCCTCGAATTCCTGCTCCACCATGCTGCCCGGGACCGGGAAGTCATGGCCGGCGGCCAGGGCGTCCAGCAGCTTGCGCTTGACCTTCATGCGGGCCAGGGCGTTCAGCTCGCGGACGATCTCGTCGCGGATGGCGGTCTTCAGCGCCTCCAGCGAGTCCAGGCCGACCTTCTTGGCCAGTTCGTCATCGACCGCCGACGGGGCGGCGGCGCGGACCTCCTTGACGGTGACCGAGAACTCGGCCGGCTTGCCGGCCAGCTCGCCATTGCCGTAGGCGTCGGGGAAGGTCACGGAAACGGTGACTTCCTCGCCCGCGCTCTTGCCGACCAGCTGGTCCTCGAAGCCGGGGATGAAGGTGCCCGAACCCAGCTTGAGCTGGTAGTCCTGGGCCGAACCGCCGGGGAACTCGATGCCGTCCTGGCGGCCGACGAAGTCGATCACCGCGATATCGCCTTCCTTGGCGGCGCGGCCGACCGGCTCCGACGATTCGTGGCGCTCGGCCAGGCGGGCCAGGGTGTCGTCGACCTCCTCCTCGGGGGCCGCCGCCTTCTCGCGCTCCAGGGTGATGGAGGCGAAATCCATGGGGGCGATGTCGGGCAGAACCTCGAGCGCCACCGTGAATTCCAGGTCGGCGCCCTCGGCATAGGCGGTGATCTCCACCTTGGGCTGGGCCGCCGGGCGCAGGTTGCGCTCGGCGATGGCCGACTGGGCGCCGTCATTGACCGCCTGCTCCAGCACTTCGCCCACCACCGAGGGGCCGTACTTCTGGCGCACGATCTTCATCGGCACCTTGCCCGGCCGGAAGCCCGGCATGCGGACCGTGCGTGCGATCTCCGCCAGGCGGTCCTCGGTACGCGTGGCCAGCTGCCCCGCGGGGACGACGACCTTGTACTCGCGCTTCAGGCCATCGGTGTTCGTCTCGGTTACCTGCATCAGTCTTTCGCCAATCGAATCAAATCGTTGAGGAACCCCGGCGGCCACCGCCCCGCCTGCGGACGGGTGGAAGAAGCTGGTGCGGGCGAAGGGACTTGAACCCCCACGGCCGAAGGCCGCCAGAACCTAAATCTGGTGCGTCTACCAGTTCCGCCACGCCCGCAGGGGCAGGTGCGCGGCCCCCGAAGCCCGAAAACCTGGGGGCCGGCCCGCCGGAAACGGTGTCTATAGCACAGTCGGTGGCGCCGATACAGGCCTTCTACGCGGGGTTTTTCGCCCAACCCGGCAGGCAAAAACATCGGCGCAATTCCCGTCGAAGAATATGGTTGCCTGATTCCCCGGCTGAGATATAACCCTTGCTATGACCAAAGTTTAGACCAAGCCTCATCGGGTCAAGGAAAGGCATGTCCTTCTTCTCTTGACCGCGCGACGGCGAAACTCGTATGGATTGATCGTCAATCAGGGTCGGGGGACTCACATGGATCTGGATCGTTCGGGGCGTCTGTCTTTCCTTCAGATCGACGACGAGACCTGCCGCACGCTGCGCGACTTCCGCGAGGTCCTGGCGACCCGCATCGACCAGGTGCTGACCGCCTTCTACGGCCACGTGCAGAAGAATGCCGAACTGGCGTCCCTGTTCGGCTCGCCCGATCGCGTCGCCCATGCCCGCGCCATGCAGAAGAAGCACTGGATGGACAGCGTGTTCGCCGGCAAGTTCGACGACACCTATTTCGCCAACGTCACCGAGATCGGCAAGGTCCACCAGCGGATCGGGCTGGAGCCGCGCTGGTACACCGCCGGCTATTGCTGTGTGCTGAACGACGTGTTCGAGCTGGCGATCCAGCACTACCGCAAGAAGCCCGAAATGGCGGCCAAGGTCATCGCCGCGGTGAACAGGGCGGCGTTCCTCGACATGGATCTGGCCACCTCGGCCTACATCGAGACCAACACCGCCGCCATCATCGCCCGCGAGCTGGGCGCCAAGGCCGACACCTTCGAGCGCAACGTCAAGGGCGTGGTGGGCGAGGTCGCCGCCGCCGCGACGCAGATGGAAAGCGCGGCCCGCACCATGGCGGACAATGCCGAGGAGACTTCGGCCCAGTCCACCACCGTGGCCGCCGCCGCCGAGGAGGCCACCACCAACATCCAGACCGTGGCCGCCGCGGCCGAGGAGCTGTCCTCCTCCATCGCCGAGATCAGCCGCCAGGTGTCGCAGTCGGCCGCCATCGCCTCGTCGGCCATGGACGAAGCCAACCGCACCAACGAGATGGTCCAGAGCCTGGCCGAAGCCGCCGCCAAAATCGGCCAGGTGGTCAAGCTCATCAACGACATCGCCTCGCAGACCAACCTGCTGGCGCTCAACGCCACCATCGAGGCGGCGCGGGCGGGCGAAGCGGGCAAGGGCTTCGCCGTGGTCGCCCACGAGGTCAAGTCGCTGGCCACCCAGACCGCCAAGGCGACCGAGGAGATCGGGGCGCAGATCGCCGCCGTCCAGGGCGCCACCCGCGACGCCGTCGGCGCCATCGCCGGCATCGCCCGGACCATCGGCGAGATCAACGAGATTTCCGGCTCCATCGCCGCCTCGGTCGAGGAACAGGGCGCCGCCACCTCCGAGATCGCCCGCAACGTCCAGCAGGCCGCCATGGGTACCCAGGAGGTCACCGGCACCATCGCCCGCGTGTCCGCCGCCGCCTACGAAACCGGCAACGCCGCCCGCCAGGTGCTCGAATCCGCCAGTTCGCTGGCGAACAACTCGAATATCCTGGAAACCCAGGTCGATCTGTTCGTCTCGGACATCCGCAGCGCCTGAGCAAGCCATGCGCCCGACGGCGTCTCGCAGTTGCGAATTCGCAAAGCGCAATTTCGGCTGAGTGACATACACTCGTTCCGACCAAGGTCCGACCGAACCGGAAGGAGGAACGGCATGGGAATGCTGCTCAGGGATCGCGCCTACTGGCGCGGACGCGAAATCGGCGCCGTGGCCGACGATACGGACGAGCTGGACTATCTGGTGCGCAGCTTCCTGCGTGGCAATCCCGACGCCGCCGACGACGACGAATGCGTCGCGGCCCTGTGGCAGGGCATCGGCGCCACCCGCCCCGAAGGCCTGCCGCCGCACTGACGGCAACTACTCTTCCGCCGCCGGCGGTTCCTCGGGCACGGGCACGGGCTCGGGAATGGGCATGGGCATGGGGTCGGGCCGCTTGCGGCGGCGATGGGGACGGTGCGACCACGGGCGGTCGCCCTGCCAGCCGGCCACCGTCTCGATGCGGGCGCCGCCCTCCTCCAGCCAGAGCGCATGGGCGCCGCGCCGCCACAGGTCGAACCGGTCGATGACCACCCTGGGCACCACCGCCGGGCCGCGGCAGGCGCCGCGCAACGGCACCGCCGACACCACCACGGCGGCGGCGGCGCAACCGGCGGCGATGCCGGCCTCGTCCTGCACCAGCGCCACCACCGCCCCCTCGCCCCGGTAAAGGCATCCCACCTCGTCGCAGGCCAGCCTTCCGTCCTCGCTGCGGCCCCGCTTCGGCCAGCGCCCGGCGGCCAGCGGCCCGGCCCGGCGGTCCCAGGTCTCCTTGAGGATGCGGCCGCCGCGATTGACCAGCAGCGCCCCATCGGCCGTGCGCACCGCCATGGCATAGCCGCGCCCGTCCACCACTACGTCGGGTGGCTGGTGCAGCGCCAGCGTCGCCAGCCCCGCCACCATCGCCACCCAGCCCCCGTGGCGCCAGCGCCGCCGCCACAGCAGCAGCCACAGCCCGCCCAGGGTGAACAGCGTCAGGCCCCAGGCCGGCATGGGCGGCAGCACCACCGCCGCCGCCGGCCAGGCGGCGATGGCGGCAGCCAGGCGGTTGACCGCCTCGACGCCCCAGCCCATGGGCACCAGCGCCAGGAATTCCAGCCCGAACGGCATCAGCAGCAGGGCCACCGGCACGAACGGCATCACCAGGAACCCGGTCAGCGGCACCGCCGCAAGATTGGCGGCCAGCGACCACACGGCGAAGCGGTTGAAATGGTAGGCGCCGTACACCGCGGTGGCCGATCCCGCCACCAGCGAGCTGAGGGCCACCCCGGCCAGGTACAGGCCGGCCCGCTGCCACAGGCGGGGATGCTCGATCCGCCAGGCCGTCAGGCGCGGCGAGGCGACCTCGAAGGCGGCGATCAGGGCGGCCACCGCCGCGAAGGACATCTGGAAGCTGGGACCGACCAGCGCCTCGGGGGCCAGCGCCAGCACCGCCAGTGCCGCCCACGCCACCATGCGCATGGAGATGGCCGAGCGGTCCAGCAGAACCGCCAGCAGCACGATGCCGGTCATCAGGAACGAACGCTGCGCCGGCACCGGCGCCCCGGCCAGCAACATGTAGAGGAAGGTCGCCGCCAGCGCCACCGCCGCCGCCCATTTCTTGATGGGATGGCGCAGGGCCACCGCCGGCACCAGCGCCAGCCCGCCGCGCACCACGAAGAACACCAGCCCCGCCACCATGCCCATGTGCAGGCCCGAGATGGACAGCATGTGGGCCAGCCCGGAATCGCGATAGGCGTCCAGCACGTCGCGCGGGATGGCGCCGGTCTCGCCGGTCACCAGGGCGGCGGCGACGGCCCCGGCCGATCCCGGGATCGCCGCCAGGATGCGCAGGGTGATGCGGTGACGCAGCGCGTTCAGCCAATGCCCCTCGGCCGCCGGGACTATCACCACCGGCGGCGACAGCGCCGTGCCCACCGCCCCCAGGCCCTGGAACCAGGCATGGCGGGCGAAGTCGAAGGCGCCCGGCATCTGCGGCTGCGGCGGCGGCGTCAGCAGAGCGGTGACGGCGATGCGCGCCCCCACGGGCACCGGCTCGTCGCCCTTCAGGCGCAGGCGGACCCTGTGGGGCCGCGCCCCCTCCACCGCCACCTCGGCGTCCTTCAGGGTGACGCGCTGGCCGCCGCCGGCCAGCGGCTCCACCTCCTCGACGATGCCGCTGACCGCCACCTTGCCGCTGGGCCGCTCCAGCACCGGCGCCGCCACCAGCGCCGCCCGCAGCTGCACCGCCGCGAAGCCGGCGGCGCACAGCGCCAGGGCCAGGGAGGCCGCGACCGCCGCCGGCCGCCGCCGGCCCAGCCACAGGCCGCCCAGGGCAAGCAACAGCGGCGGCAGCGCCAGCCACCCCGGCGGCTCGGCGGGGGCGGCGAAATAGGCGGCGATGCCGAGGCCGAACAGCACCGGACTCCACAGCATCCAGCGGTCCCGATCGGCGACCAGGGCGGCGGCGAGGGCAGCGCCCAACCTTTCGTACGGGGAATATCCTATCCGGTCGGGCGGGGTTTTCGCCATCCAGCACCATCTCCGGGCTGTCACGGCTGAAAGAATATGTTAGACAGAGCCTGCCCGCCACCAAAGGAACCGGAGGTTCTGGCCCCCGCCATGACGGTCGTCACCCGCTTCGCCCCATCCCCCACCGGCTTCCTCCACATTGGCGGCGCCCGCACGGCGCTGTTCAACTGGCTGTTCGCCCGCCACCACGGTGGCAAGTTCCACCTGCGCATCGAGGATACCGACCGCGCCCGCTCGACCCAGGACGCGGTGGATGCCATCTTCGACGGCCTGAAATGGCTGGGCCTGGACTGGGACGGCGAGGCGGTGTTCCAGTTCGCCCGCATGGACCGCCACGCCGAAATGGCCCATCGCCTGGTCGCCGAGGGCAAGGCCTATCGCTGCTGGTGCACGCCGGAAGAGCTGGACAAGGTACGCGAGGAGCAGCGGGCCAAGGGCCTGCCCATGCGCTATCCCGGCATCTGGCGCGACCGCGACCCGGCCGAGGCCCCCGCCGGGCAGCCCTTCGTCGTGCGTCTGAGGGCGCCGCAGGACGGCGAGACCATCATCCAGGACCTGGTCCAGGGCGAGGTCAAGGTGGCCAACGCGCAACTGGACGACATGGTTTTGCTTCGCGGCGACGGCACCCCCACATACATGCTTTCGGTGGTGGTGGACGACCACGACATGGGTATCACGCACATCATCCGCGGCGACGACCATCTGACCAACGCCTTCCGCCAGTACCAGCTGTACAAGGCGTGCGGCTGGGAGCCGCCGGCCTTCGCCCATATCCCGCTGATCCACGGCCCGGACGGCGCCAAGCTGTCCAAGCGCCACGGCGCGCTGGGGGCCGAGGCCTACCGCGACATGGGCTTCCTGCCCGAGGCCATGCGCAACTACCTGCTGCGGCTGGGCTGGTCCCAC
Source organism: Magnetospirillum sp. UT-4 (assembly GCF_902729435.1). Taxonomy (GTDB): domain Bacteria; phylum Pseudomonadota; class Alphaproteobacteria; order Rhodospirillales; family Magnetospirillaceae; genus Magnetospirillum. The sequence continues at coordinate 102,910 of NZ_CACVCG010000090.1, read as the reverse complement.
GGCGACGACGAGGTGATCTCCACCAAACAGGCGGTCGAGTGGTTCGGCCTGGACAGCGTCGGCCGCTCGCCCGCCCGCTTCGACATGGTCAAGCTCGCCAACCTGAACGGCCATTACCTGCGCCAGGCCGAGGACGGCCGCCTCGCCGCGCTGGTGCTGCCGCTGGTCGAGGCCCGCATCGGCCATCCCGCCGACGACCTGGCCAAGGCCCGCATCCGGGCCGGCATGGGCGGCCTCAAGGAGCGCGCCAAGACCCTGGTCGAGCTGGCCGATTCGGCCGCCTTCTACGCCCGCCGGCGGCCGCTGGCGCTGGACGACAAGGCGGCCAAGGCGCTGGCCGACGACGAGGCCCGCGCCCTGCTGTCCGAGTTCCTGAACGCCGCCGCCGCCGGCGAGTGGACCAAGGCGGCACTGGAGGAAGCGGCCCGCGTGTTCGCCGAGGCACGCGGCCAGAAGCTGGGGAAGATCGCGCAGCCGCTCAGGGCGGCGCTGACCGGATCGTCGGTCTCTCCCCCCATCTTCGAGGTGATGGAGGTACTGGGGCGCGAAGAAACCCTGGGCCGCGTCGACGACGCCGCGACGCCGACCTGACGGACCTGCAGTCAACAACCAAACGCACTTGAGTGTGGAACCACGGGGTAGAAGACATGACGACAAACAGCGAAAGCGTCACGCTCATCAACAACAGCAACGGCAAGCAGATCGACCTGCCGCTGCACTCGGGCACCATGGGTCCGAAGGTGATGGATATCCGCAAGCTTTACAGCGACATGGACGTCTTCACCTATGACCCGGGCTATACCTCGACCGGCTCGTGCAAGTCGGCGATCACCTACATCGACGGCGACGAGGGCGTGCTGCTGCATCGCGGCTACGCCATCGACGACCTGGCCGAGAACTGCAACTTCCTGGAAGTCGCCTACCTGATCCTCAAGGGCGAGCTGCCCAACGCCGCCGAGAAGGCCAAGTTCGAGAGCGACATCAGCCACCATTCCATGCTGAACGAGCAGGTCTCGTTCTTCTACCGCGGCTTCCGCCGCGACTCGCACCCGATGGCGGTGATGTGCGGCGTGGTCGGCGCCCTGGCGGCGTTCTACCACGATTCCACCGACATCAACGACCCGCACCAGCGGATGATCGCCAGCTACCGGCTGATCGCCAAGATGCCGACCATCACCGGCTGGACCTACAAGTACTCGCAGGGCCAGCCGTTCATGTACCCGCAGAACCGCTATTCCTATTCCGAGAACTTCCTGCACCTGATGTTCGCCACCCCGTGCGAGGCGTTCGAGCCCAGCCCGGTGCTGTCGCGGGCCATGGACCGCATCCTCATCCTGCACGCCGACCATGAGCAGAACGCCTCGACCTCGACGGTGCGCCTGGCCGGGTCCTCGGGCGCCAACCCGTTCGCCTGCATCGCCGCCGGCATCGCCTCGCTGTGGGGTCCCGCCCATGGCGGCGCCAACGAGGCGGTGCTGACCATGCTGCACGAGATCGGCTCGGTCGACCGCATCCCGGAATTCATCGCCAAGGCCAAGGACAAGGACGATCCGTTCCGGCTGATGGGCTTCGGCCACCGCGTCTACAAGAACTACGACCCGCGCGCCAAGATCATGCAGCGCACCTGCCACGAGGTGCTGGACGAGCTGGGCGTGCACGACGAGCCCCTGCTCAAGCTGGCCATGGAGCTGGAGCGCATCGCGCTGGAGGACGAGTATTTCGTCAGTCGCAAGCTGTTCCCCAACGTCGATTTCTATTCGGGCATCATCTTCCGCGCCATGGGCATCCCGACCTCGATGTTCACCAGCCTGTTCGCGCTGGCCCGCACCGTCGGCTGGATCGCCCAGTGGAACGAGATGCTGACCGATCCGGACCAGAAGATCGGCCGTCCCCGCCAGCTCTATGTGGGTGCCGCACCGCGCAAGGTGCAGCCTCTCGAGCAGCGTGGCTGATCCGGTCCGCCTTTCCGTTCATCCCGAAGGGCGGCGCCTGCTGGCGCCGCCCCGACGGATTCCGCCGCCGGCCAACGACAACCGGGCGCCCATGCGCCTGCGCCTGCAACGCGCCGCCTTCGGCACCGCCATCCTGCTGATGGCCGTCAGCGTCGCCGCCAAGTGGCTGGGGTGACTCAGAAATAGGCGTGCAGGCCGAGGCCCCAGTACTCCGCCTTGTCCACGAAGAACTGCCCGTTGGGATTGCGGCCGCGGTAATAGTCCAGGCTGAGCTGCAGGGTGTAGTTCTCGCCGCCGCTGCCCACCAGTTCCACCCCCAGGCGGGCGGAGACGTCCCGCCCCCACCCGGTCTCCTCCAGGGCCTGCAGGTCGAGGGCGGCGATCGGCCGCAGCAATCCGTCGGCGAAGCTCCACGGGCCGCGCAGTTCGATGCCGGCCTGGGCCATGCCCCGGCGGATGTCCGATGGCTCCTGGTCGAACAGCACGCCGCCGCCGCCGTACAGGCGCAGCGCCCCGCCGGCGAAATCCCGCGACAGCTTGAGGTCCACCGCCTCGTAGCTGAGATTGATGCGGTTGCGCTGGTTGTCGCGGCTGCGCAGCAGGTATTCGTCGCCGAGATGCGAGCTTTGGTGATAGAGGCGCGCCAGCGCCGACCACGGCCCCCGGCGCCAGGCCAACGGCAGCCCGACCCAGTAATCGGCGTTGATCAGGTCCTTGGACGGGGCTTCCAGGTCGAAGATGGCGAACACCCCCACCTGCAGCCCGATGCCCCAGCGCCCGCCCGCCGCCGGCGCCTGGTAGAACGAGAAGGAATCGCCGATGGTGGCCTGGCCGACCGTGCCCAGACCGGCGTGGCCGCCGTAATCCTGCAGGGCGGCGGCGTAATGGGGCCAGCGCGGATCGGCCAGCAGCGGCGCGAACAGGATTTCGCGCGGCAGCACGGTGGCGCCGTCGGCCGCGTCCGCCGCCGCCGCACGGCACGGGTCCGCCAGCACCATTGCCGTCAGCACCGCCGCCGCCCATCTCGCCCGCATCGATCTCTCCGCCCACCGCCCGGCTTCATGTCGAGCGCCGCCCCTCCGCGCGCCACCCTGACGGAAGAGGGGCTGTGCTAAACCTGCATATTCCAGGCGTGAACCTGCTGGATAGCGACGCGCGAACCGTGCTAACAATCCGCACATGCCATTCCGGCATCTGCGACCGCACCGAGACGAGCTTCCATGGTGCTTGAAGCGAAGCCCAGATCCGCCCAGCGCCGCCTGCCCCGCCAGGAACGGGAACGGCTGATCCTGGACGAGGCCATCCGCTTCTTCGCCGAGGTCGGGTTCGAGGGCCAGACCCGGGTCCTGGCCGAGCGCATCGGCGTCACCCAGCCGCTGCTGTACCGCTACTTCCCCGACAAGGACGCGCTGATCGAGCAGGTCTACCGCCATGCCTTCGTCGATGGCTGGAACCCGGCCTGGGACGCTGCCCTGGCCGACCGCGAGCGGCCGCTGGAAGACCGGGTCGTCACGCTCTACCACAATTACAACCGCATGAACTTCACCTTCGAGCGGGTGCGGCTGTTCATGTTCGCCGGGCTGAAGGACAGCCGCCTGGCCGACCGTTTCATGGATTTCCTGCGCGAGCACATCCTGGTGCCCTTGGCCCGCGAATTGCGCCACGAGGCGGGACTGCCCGAGGCCCCGCCCTCGCCCGCCGAGATCGAGTTCGTCGCCGGCCTGCACGGCGCCATCGGCTATGTCGGGGTGCGCCGCTGGGTCTACCAGGTACCCATGCCCGACGACATCGAGCCGGTGATCGGCGCCATCGTCTCGGCCTTCCTGGCCGGTGCGCCGGCCGCCATGCGGCGCCTTTCACCGGTCTAAGCTCTTGCCAAGCGGGCGCGGGAAGGGTACGGGTTCAGACAGCCTGGCTCGAAGGGGAATATAAATTCAATGAACCGCATCGCCGTCGCCGTCGCCTGCGCCACCCTGCTGGCCGGCTGCTCCACCACGCCGCGCCCGCTGGCCCCCGACAGCGCCGAGGGACCCACCAGCTACGTCTGCTATTCCAGCGTCACCGCCGAGCCGGGCGAGGTCTACGCCATCGCCGCCCGCCAGTGCGCCCGCTCCGGCCAGGGCGTCAAGGGGCTGATCGGCCAGTCGTGGACGCCGTTGCGCTGCGGCGTGCTGACCCCCAGCGTGGCCGCCTTCCAGTGCGGCGGCGCCGCCGGCTATTACCCGTCCACCGGCTACTTCCCGACCATCACCCCCTGACCAGACCCTTGATCTCGGGCGACACAGCAACCTTGCCGGTGCCGGCATAGGCTTCGTGGTTGGCCTCGATCTCGTCGGGATTGTAGAGGTAGTTGACCATCAGGCCCGAGGACTGGGCCAGCCCTTTGGTGCTGACATCGGCTCGCCAGTTCAGGCGCTCGACGCGAGCGCCGTTGGACAGGTGGAAATGGGCGACGGGGTCGAGGGCGCGGCCGTCCCCCTTCTTCTCCAGCACCAGGTAGCGCGCCGCCAGGCGGGTCAGCGGGGCGGACAGCGCCTCGGCCAGCATGGCATCGTCGCCCCAGCCGCCATCCGCCAGCAGCGCCTTGAGGCTGCCCTTGGCCCCCAGCCCGTTGGACATCGCGGTGAGCTGCCGGTGCTCGGCGGCGGTCAGCAGGCCCGGCTCGCCCTGGGCCAGGCGCTCCTCCAGCCAGGCGCGGAAGCCCGGGATCGGCGACAGGGTGGCGAAGGTGGCGAGGCGCGGGAATTCGGCGGTCAGTTCCTCGACCACCCGCTTGATCAGGAAATTGCCGAAGCTGATGCCGGCCAGGCCCTTCTGGGCGTTGTTGATGGAATAGAAGATGGCGGTATCGGCAGCCTCGGGATCGCCGGCCGGGGCGGCGGTGTCGAGCAGGTCGTGGACGTTGCCGGCGATGCCCTTGACCAGCGCCACCTCGACGAAGATCAGCGGCTCGTCGGGCATGCGGGGATGGAAGAAGGCATAGAGGCGGCGGTCGGAATCGAGACGGTTCTTGAGATCGTCCCAGCCCTGGATGGCGTGCACCGCCTCGTAGGCCATGATCTTTTCCAGCACGCAGGCCGGCGAGCGCCAGGTGATGCGGCGCAGCTCCAGGAAGCCGACGTCGAACCACGAGGCCAGCAGCCCCTTGAGATCGGCCTCCAGCGCCGCCAGGGCGGCATCGCCCCGGGCCATGGCCATCAGCTCGGCGCGCAGATCGACCAGGAACTTCACGCCCTCGGGCAGGGCGTTGAACTGAGTCAGCAGCCGCAGCCACGGCGGCTCCAGCGCCGTGCGCAAGGCCCGCTCGACGGCGGCGCGCTCGCCCTCGCCGGCCTCGGCCAGACGGGCCAGGGCGGCATCGACGGCGGTGCGGTCGGGGCCGAAGCGGTGCACCATCAGCGACAGGAAGCGCCGGCGGCCGTCCGCCGACAGGGCGAGATAGGCCCGCCCCAGCTCGGCCGCCCGCGCCCGCGCCGACACCTCGCCACCGCGAACCTCGAGGCAGGCCCGCATCTGCTCGGCCAGCCGCTCCAGGTCATCGTCGGGCAGATCGGGGGCGAACACCGGCCCGTCCCCCCGCCCGCCCGAGAAATCCCGCCACAGCCGCCCCAGCGCCTTGATGCGGGTCATGAAGGTCTCGGAAATGGCCTGGGTCATGGGTCCGCTCCCGCTATTCTCCTTTCTGGATATAGGTGCGGGGAACGGGGGTGCCAGCTACGGCGTGCGCAGCCGCCCCACCACCGCCGGCACCATCTCCGCCAGGTCCTCGGCGATCAGGCCGGGGCCGAAGGCGGTGGCGGCTTGGCCGTGGATCCAGGCGGCGGCGCAGGCGGCGTCGAAGCTGTCCATGCCGGCCGCCATCAGGCCGCCGGCCAGGCCGGCCAGCACGTCGCCGGCACCGGCGGTGGCCAGCCATGGCGGTGCGTTGGCGTTGATGACGGCGCGGCCGTCGGGATGGGCGATCACCGTGTCGGGTCCCTTCAGCAGCATCACCGCGCCGGCGCGGGCGGCGCCGTGGCGGGCGCGCTCCAGCCGGCTGCCCTCGACCTTGCCGAACAGGCGGGTGAACTCGCCGTCGTGGGGGGTGAGGACCACCCGTCCCGAGCAGGCGCGGAACAGCCGCTCGGGCTGGGCGGCGAAGGCGGACAGGGCGTCGGCGTCGAGCACCGCGGCGCGGCCGGCCTTCAGCACCTCGAGCACCAGCCGGTCGAGCCCGGCGCCGCCCCCCGGCCCCAGCACCCAGGCGTTGCGGCGGGGATCGGCCAGCAGCGCGGCGGCCTCGTCCAGGTCGGCGACGATGGTGCCGGGATCGCCGGCGCGGTAAACGTCCAGCGCCGCCGCCGGCGCCGCCACCGTCACCAGTCCGGCGCCGACGCGGCGCCCGGCGCGGGCCGCCAGCCGGGCGGCGCCGGTCATGGCGGCGCCGCCGACCACCACCAGATGGCCGCGGTCGTATTTGTGCCCGTCGGCCCGCGGCCACGGAAACTGCCCGCCCCAGCAGCCGGGACCGTTCTCGCGCACCGAGGGCTCGATATCGGCCAGCACCGCCTCCGGGATGCCGATGTCGGCGACGGCCACCGCGCCGCACAGCAGGCGGCCGGGCAGCAGCACGTGGCCCGGCTTCTTGCGGAAGAAGGTGATTGTGGCCACCGCCTGCGGCGCCGCCCCCAGCACCGCCCCGGTATCGCCGTCCACACCCGAGGGCACATCCACCGCCACCACCGGCAGGCGGCGGCGCCCGATCTCCTCGATCACCCGGCGCGCCACGCCGTCCAGCGGCCGCGCCAGCCCGGCGCCGAACAGGGCATCGACCACCATGTCGGCGCCGTCCAGGGCCTCGGGCGCCAGCGCCGTCACGGCACCGTCCCAGCGCGCCGCCATGGCCGCGGCGTCGCCTTTCAGCGCGCGCACGTCGCCCAGCAAAGCGAGCCGCACCGCGTATCCGGCGCGCGCCAGCAGCCGTGCCGCGACGAAGCCGTCGCCGCCATTGTTGCCCGGCCCGCACAGGATCGCCACCCGGCAATGTCCGAAGCGGCGCCGCACCTCGCGCGCCACCGCCCAGCCGGCCGCCTCCATCAGGCGCCCGCCGCCCATGCCCGCCGCCATGGCCTGGGCGTCGGCGCGGTACATCTCGGCGACGGAAAGAATCTCGCTGGTCATGGTCGAAGGCTACGCCCGGCGGCGGCGATTGCAACCTGCGTTGCATGCGCCCCACCCCTGCGGGGATTGCCGACATCGCCGCCATGCGCTACCACCATACTCCGTTCACGTACCAGGGAGGCTTCGCGGTGAAGGTGCTGGTCCTCGGCGCCGGTGTCGTCGGCACCGCCGCCGCCTGGTATCTGTCCCGGGCCGGTCACGAGGTCACGGTGGTCGAGCGGCAGCACGGCCCCGGGCTCGAGACCAGCTTCGCCAATGGCGGCCAGGTCTCGCCCTGCCATGCCGAGCCGTGGGCCAACCCGGCGGTGCTGCCCAAAGTGCTGAAATGGCTGGGCCGCGACGACGCGCCGCTGCTGTTCCGCTGGCGCCGCTTCGACCCCGCGCTGTGGCTGTGGGGCCTGCGTTTCCTGTCCAACTGCACGGCCTTCCGCGCCGAGGTCAACACCGAGCGCACCCTGCGGATCGCCATCTATTCCCGCCACTGCCTGCAGGAGCTGCGGGCCGAGCTGGGCCTGGATTACGAGCAGCGCCGGCTGGGCATCCTCCACATCTACCGCGACGCCCGCGAGTTCGACCAGGCCTGCGAGACGGCCGAGACCATGCGCCAGTACGGCCTGCTGCGGCTGGAGAAGTCGGCCAGCGAATGCGTCGCCATCGAGCCGGCCCTGGTAGCGGTGGGCGGCCAGCTGGCGGGCGGCATCCACACCCCCGACGACGAAAGCGGCAACGCCTATCTGTTCACCCACCGGCTGGCCGACGAGGCGGCGCGCCGCGGCGGCGTCGACTTCCGCTACGGGGTCACGGTGACCGCCCTGCGCCAGGATTGCGGCCGGGTGATCGGGGCGGCCACCGACCACGGCGATCTCGACGCCGACGCCACCGTGCTGGCGCTGGGCAGCTACAGCCCGCTGCTGGCCGCCCGGGTCGGGCTGCGCCTGCCCATCGTGCCGGCCAAGGGCTACTCGGTCACCATCCCGGTGGACGGGCGCAAGGGCGCGCCTTACGTCTCGATCACCGATGACGAGCACAAGATGGTCTATTCGCGCCTGGGCGACCGCCTGCGCGCCGCCGGCACCGCCGAGATGACCGGATACGACACCAGCCTCAATGCGCAGCGCTGGAAGCTGGTGCTGGATCGCGCCCGCGCCCTGTTCCCCGCCGCCGGCGACTTCGCCCACGCCGAGCCGTGGACCGGCCTGCGCCCGGTGACCCCGGACAGCGTGCCGCTGATCGGCCGCACCCGCGTTCCCGGGCTGTGGCTGAACACCGGCCACGGCACCCTGGGCTGGACCATGGCCTGCGGCTCCGGCCGCCTGCTCGCCGACCAGATCTCGGGCCACCGGCCGGCCATCGACACCGAGGGGCTGGGCCTGGAGCGGTTCCGGATTCCGGTGTAGGACCGCGCTCCTCCCCGTCCGGATCGGGGTCAGGACCGCGGGAGGGCGAGATCGGGCAGGTATTCCAGAAGCTTGTGCTGCAGAAACACTGAACGCCGTTCCGCGACCAGGCGGTGATAGACCCGCTCGAACCGGGGCAGGCATTCAAGAATGCGGCATCCCTCGGCATGGTCGGCCATCCCGCGACCGCAGACGTGGCACCTCTTCATGACCCATCTCCCGCATGCGAACCCTTGACCTAAGTATGGCCCGGATGGGCGGCGAAAGCGCAGCGGGCATTGGCTTCCCCGCAGCGGGCATGGGTATAAGGCGCCAGGGTCCGAGCTATTCCGGCTGAACCATACCTTCGTATGGTCCGATGGCGTCACCGGCCGCGCTTTTGCCGCAATGCAGCATTCTTCTCCGGGCCGACAGAGGCCCCGCTGTCCGGGGTCCGAAGGAGGCCGACCATGTCCCTGACCGACCAGCATCTCGAGGTCTTGCGCCGTGCGCCGTTCACCATCGCCCCGGTTCCCGGCATCCCTCACGACCTGTGCCGCAAGGGGTTCCTGGCGTGGCGCGACGGCGCCTGGCGCCTGACCGAGGCCGGCTGCGAAGCGCTGCGGCACCACGAAGCGCGCTGAACCGGAAGCTCAGCCGTCGAGCATGGCGGCAAGCCGGTGCGGGTCGATGGTCTCGGTGAAATGGCAGCCGATGGCGCTGTAGTTGGGGGTTGCCCAGGCGACGGTGGCGGCGACGTCCTGCCCGCCGATCAGCACCCGCACCGGCAGTCCCGGCGGCATTCTCCAGGCCGCCAGGGTCTCCAGCTGGAACGGCATGAATTTGCAGCCGCCGGCCGACACGTCGACCACCTGGCCCTCCTCCTCCAGTTCCGGGAACAGAAGTCGGGCGGGGCGGCTGCAAGAGAGGCGCGGAAAGGCGCGCAGTTCGATCTGGGACTTGGTCACGGTCGTCCTCCTGGGGGGCGAGACCATAACCGAGACGTAACCGGAAGTTCATGGAGAATTCGCATAGGGGTGTACACCCGATGCATCAGGCGGACAGAACCGCCACGAACGCGGCGAAGGTCGCCCGTGCCGCCGTGACCGCCCGGTCCAACTGCGCCGGCGATGCCAACGCAGCGTCCAGGGCGGAGCGGACGCGCTGCCACTGGGGGCCGGCCGCGTCGCCGTAAGGCAGGTAGAACGCGGCGGCGGCAGGCGGCAAATCGGGGAACAGCCGGCAGATATGGCGGTGGATCAACTGGCCGCCGAGGATCGAACCCTCGATGACGTAGAGCGCGCCCCAGCGCGACGCCGCATTCCCCAGCTCCGGCACGGCGGCTGGCCGGGCAAGCGCAGGATCGGCACCGAGGGCGGCGAGTCCGGCCTGCAGCAGCGGCACCCGCGGCAGGTACCCGACCGCGGCACCGGGGTCGACGGCCAGCACCGCCTCCAGCGGCGCATGCAGCGCAAGCATGCGCGTCAGAAGGTCGCGGAATTCATCGACGCGAAAGTCGTCGGCGAACAGCCGGCGCATGCGCGGCAGCGATTCCACCAGGGCGTGATCGGCACGGGTGCTGTCGCGCAGGGTGGGCCAGGCGGCCTCGTTCATGGCGGCGCTTGCGAGGGCACGGCCCGCTCCGCCGGGAAGCGCAGGCTTACCGTGGTGCCCACTCCCACGGTGCTTTCAATCTCGAGCGTGCCGCCGTGCAGCTCGATCAGCGCCTTGACGATGGGCAGCCCCAGGCCGGTGCCGGGATGGGCCAGGGTGACCTCGTCGTGGGCCTGGCGGAACGGCTCCAGCACCCGGGCCAGCTTTTCGCGCGGAATGCCGCGACCGGTATCGGCGACCCGCAGCACCACCTCGCCGTCGTCGCCAGGGGCGGCGGAGACCGTCAGCGTGCCGCCGCGGGGGGTGAACTTGATGCCGTTGGACAGCAGGTTCAGCAGCATCTGCTTGACCAGCCGTTCGTCGGCGAGCACCGCCCCGATGGCGGGGTCGAGCCGGACGACGATGGAAAGCCCCTGCTCGCCCGCCATCTCACGCAGAAGGTTGGCGATGCGGGTCACCACTTCGGCCAGGTCGATCTCGCGCTCGTGCAATTCCAGGCGGCCGGCCTCGACCTTGGACAGATCGAGGATGTCATTGACCATGCTGAGCAGGTGGCGGCCGGCTTCGGTGATGGCGCGCACGCTGGTCTGCTGGCTGTCGGTAATGGTGCCGTAGATGCCGGTGTCCAGCATTTCCGAAAACCCCAGGATGGCGTTCAGCGGGGTCCGAAGCTCGTGGCTCATGTGCGACAACAGGCGCGACTTGGCGCGATCGCTCTCGGCCAGGCGGGTATTGAGGGCGCGGATGGTGCGCATCTGGCGCAGGATGACGTCGTTCAGGGCGGTGCGCAGGGATCGCGCGATCTCGATCTTCCATGTCGGCCAGGCGCGCGAATGGCCGCGCCGCTCCTCGACCCAGCGGGCGAAGGAGCGGCGGGGATAGTAGTTGCCCAGGCGCTTCTCGGCCTCGACCTGGGCCGGGCTGGCGCCGCCCCACACCCTGGTGCTCACCGTCTCGGGCCGGAACCAGATGATCATGTGCCGTCCGTTCTCGCCGATGGTGATCGCCAGCATGCCGGCGGCCGCCGCGGCGTAGCGCGAGAAGGCCGGCATGATCCGCGAAACGCAGTCGGTGGCGAACACTCCGTCGTGGAGATGGTCGCGGCAGAGCTGCGACAGGACCAGCACCGATTCGGCGTCGGGGGCTTCGCCCACGGTACGAATCTCCAGATGCTCGTCGGTGCCCTCACCCTGGCGGTAGACCACCGCCGCGCCGCTGGAGGCGAAGAACAGGTCGGTCAGGCGGACGTCGCCGTCGATGAGCGGCGAGACGAAATCGTCGGCGCCGGCGATCTGCTCCAGCAACCGGGCATGCATCACCACGTGGCGGGCGCGGGCATCGCGCTCCTCGGCGGTCTCGGTCGCCGACAGCCGCATGGACAGCGCCGAGGCCACCGCCATCGCCTGCTGGCGCGCCGGGATGGGCACCCGGTGGGGCTTGCGGTGATGCCCGACCACCAGGCCCCACAACTTGCCGTCATTGACGATGGACAGCGACATGGCACCATCCACCCCCAGATTCTCCTGGTAGGCACGGTGGACCGGCGACAGGCTGCGACTGCGGCAGCGGCCGATGTCGAAGGGCTTGCCGGTGACCGGATGATCCGCCGGCACGATGGCGATCGGGTCGTATTCGCGCCGCGCGGTGAAGCGGACCGGGCTGGTCAGATAGAGGGTGCGGGCCTGGATCGGGATGTCGGCGGCGGGAAAGCTGAAACCCAGGAAGCTTTCGTCGAAGCCGGGAGCCAGCGCCTCGGCGATGACCTCGCCATGGCCCTCGCCATCGAACCGGTAGATGAGCACCCGCTCCATCCCGGTGAGCGACTGGATGGCGCCGGCGGCAATGTCCGACAGGGATTCCAGGGTCACCGCACGGCCCATCTCGCTCAAGGCGGCGTTGACGGCGAAGAACCCGCCGGCATCGGGGGCATCCTCGGGCAGGTGCGCCTCGAACTCGACCAGCAGGACGTTGTCCTGGACATGGGCGAAGACGGTGAGGCGGCCATCCTCGGCCACGAACTCGGTACCGGCCCGCGCCGAGCCATCGGCAACGGCATTGGACAGACGGACGGAAATGGTCTCGGGAAGCGTCGGCGCGCCCAGCACTTCGGCCAGGTTCGGGGTGGCGGCAAGGACGCAGAGGTCGCCGGGGTCGAGGCACAGCAGCGCCGCCGGCGGCTGGATGCAGCCGGGGGCCTGGATCTGCTCGCGCTCGCAGGGATCGCGCCCGTGAATGCCGGATGCCGGGGGAATGATCGCTCGGGCAGCCATTAAACCATCCGTTCGGGCGCCGTTCGCGCCACTATACAGAACGTATAGTTCATATATCCAGAAGATAGTATTCGGGGATGGGGGCATTCCCGCAGCCTCCCGGGATGTGGTCCCGGTCTGGCAGGCTGCGGAAAATCGCCCATCTCATTCCCGCGCCGGCGGGACTCCATGCCTCAGCACACTCTGCATTGCGGTCAGGCCGCCCATTTTCCCGACATGGCCCGCCGCCTTCGCGGGGGTGACGGATCGGAGGGTGGCAAACAGCGGTTCTCCGCAGCCTGTTAGGCGCTCTTGGCCTCGGCGGGATCGGACAGCGCCAGGGCCAGATCCATGATCTGCTTGCGCAGGCGGGGATCGCCGATCCGGTAGTAGTTGCGCACCAGTTCGAGCGTCTCGCGCTTCAGGGCGGCGTCCTTGCCCTGGTCGGGGAAGGTGGCGTCGGCCGGCGCCATCTTGGCCAGCAGACCGGGCGACAGAGCCATCGCCTCCTCGGCCAGGCCTTCGAAGAAATAGCCGACCGGAACGTCGAGGACGCGGGCCAGGTCGAACAGCCGGCTGGCGCCGATGCGGTTGGCGCCGCGCTCGTACTTCTGGATCTGCTGGAAGGTCAGGCCGAGCAGGGCTGCCAGGCGCTCCTGCGTCATGCCCAGCAGGGTCCGCCGCAGGCGCACACGCCCTCCGACATGGGAATCGATGGGATTGGGGGCGCCGTTGGGAAGCCGTCCGCGGGAACCGGTCTTTCGTGCCATGCCGTTCTTCTCCTTAGCCTGTGAGGCCTGAAGCGATTTTGTAATGCGATTCCGGAAAAAATCAAACGTTGTTCGCATTGCATATGTGGCTTCGGAAGAGTTACAACAATCAGAGCTTGAGGATTCCGTCGCTAGGCTTCGCCCCCGATGTTGCTGTCGGCACCTCTTTCCGAACTGGATTCAGCCACCACCACCGACGCGGTGGAGGATGTGGCGGTGCGAACGGTACGGAATTGCGGCTTCGGCGGCTACACTTACCACTTGTACCGCCCGGGGCGCGGCAGTCTGGTCTATATCGGCGACTGGCAGGCGGAATGGTCGCAGCGCTACGCCGACCAGGGCTATCTCGACATCGACCCGGTGGTCGAACGGCTGTTGCGCTCGGTGACCCCGTTCCTGTGGCAGGACACCGTCGCGCAACGCCCCACCGGCGCGCCCGAGCGGGTGGTGCTGAACGAGGCGCGCGACTTCGGGCTCAAGGCCGGGGCCGAGATCCCCATCCATGAGCACGGCTTCGGCGTCGCCACCTTCTCGGTCTTCTCGGAGCGCGAGTCCGACTTCGTGAAGGCCTGGGCCGAGTACAAGCACAACCTGCACATCTTCAGCCTCTACTTCCATGAAAAGTACGCCTCGCTGCTGCCCCCCGACGAGGAGCTCGCCCCGCCGGCGCTGTCGCGGCGCGAACGCGAATGCCTGGTCTGGACCAGCCGCGGCAAGACCGCCTGGGAAGTGGCGGAAATCCTCCACATCTCGGAACGCACGGTGAAGCTGTATCTGGACGCGGCGACCCGCAAGCTGGGGTCGTTCTCCAAGCACCACGCCGTCGTCAAGGCCGTGCTCAACCGCATCATCCTGCCCTGAACCGTCCCGCGGCGCCTGCGCCGTGGCGCCGGCAGGCGCTGAATTCACCATTTCCGGTAGTGCATACAATATCCGCGCCAGCCTAGGTGTGGCGTCACCTGTCCTTTCCGACGAATACCGGACCAAGGGCCTATGAGGCCAGAGTCCCCCCTGTCCAATGGTCAGAGGGGAGTGGCTATGATCGTCGATCTCATCACCGCCCAGAACATGCACGCCAAGCAGGATCTGCTGCGCGAGATGTTCCGCCAGCGTCACCGTGTCTTCGTCGAACGCCTGGGCTGGGATGTGCCCAGCATCAACGGCGAGGAGGAGCGCGACGAGTTCGACCGCCCCGACACCGCCTATCTGGTGGTGAGCGAGCCGTCGGGCCGGGTCATCGGCTCGTGGCGCCTGCTCTCCACCGAGCAGCCCTACATGGCCTCCACCGTCTTCCGCCACCTGTTCGACGGCGCCGAGCCGCCCCGCGCCCCGGACATCTGGGAGATCAGCCGCTTCGTGGTCGAGCCTTCGGGCCAGGGCACCACCCGCGCCGGCATCGATCACGCCACTGGCTTCCTGTTCGCCGCCCTGTTCGAGTGCGCCTTCACCTATGGCGTGCGGGAGCTGGTGACCGTCGAGGACATCGCCGTCGCCCGCCTGGCGAAGAAGGTGCTGGAGACCAAGCCGCTGTGGCACGGCCCGGTCTGCGCCCTGGGCAACACCCGCGCCATCGTCGCCCGCTATCCGGTCAACGGCCAGATCGTGCAGACACTGCGCGACAAGTTCGTCACCCGCCTGCCCATCGTGCAGCAATTCGCGCTGTGGCAGCCGCCCCTGGCCGAGGCCGCGTGATGGCCAGGCGCAACGCGGCGCTCGCCCGCCGTCAGGAGGCGACCGACCTACGCTACGCCATCGACTACCTCACCCAGCAGGCCCATCGCGGCGGATTCGTGCGGACCGCCCAGTTCCTGGCGGCCGCCGGCGAGGTCTTGAACGACGACACCAACCGCCCCGACGGGGCTCGTGAACAGGGAATTTCGAACCATGGCTCAAAGCGCTCTTAAGCTCCGCCGGTCCAGCCGCCTCGAAGAGGCGCAGGATGCGCTGAACGCCCGCACCCGGGCGTCGCAGCAGATGGCCCGCGACCGCTCCGAGGTGATCAACGGCGCCATGGCGGCTTCGGGCATGGCGCCGCCGCCCCTCTTCATCGCCGAGAACACCGGTGCCACCTTCGTCGATATCGACGGCAACCGCTACCTCGACACCTGCATGGGCTTCGGCGTCCACGTCCTCGGCCATCGGCCGCCGGCGGTGGAGGCGGCCCTGCGCGCCCAGCTCGACAAGGGCTGGCACTATTCCCTGCGCGGCGAGGACCAACTGGCCTATGCCCGCATGATCCGCGACGCCTCGCCCACCAACGAACGGGTGGTGCTGGCCAATACCGGCACCGAGGCCACGCTGTACGCCATCCGCGCCGCCCGGGCGCTGTCGGGCAAGACCAAGGTCGCCCTGTTCGACGTCAGCTATCACGGCGCCCACGACACCGCCCTGGTGTGGGCCGGCCCCGGCTCCACCGCCGAGCGTTCCGAGCCGGTCACCCTGGGCAACGGCATTCCCACCGCAGTGACCGACGATGTGCTGCTGCTGCCCTACCTCAGCCCGCACGCGCTGTCCGCCATCGCCGACCATGCCGACGAGCTGGCGGCGGTGCTGGTCGAGCCGATCCAGGGCTCGCGTCCCGACCCGGAGGTCGGCGACTTCCTGCATGCGCTGCGCGCCCTGTGCGACGAGAAGGGCATCATCCTGATCTTCGACGAGGTGCTGACCGGCTTCCGCCTGGGCTATGGCGGCGCCCAGGGCCGCTACGGCGTGGCGGCCGACCTGTCCACCTACGGCAAGGTCGCCGGCGGCGGCATGCCCATCGGGGTGGTCGCCGGCCGCGCCAGCCTGATGGCGTCGTTCGGCGACTTCACCAAGCCGGGCGGCATCTTCTTCGGCGGCACCTTCTCGGGCAACCCCATGAGCATCGCCGCCGGCCTGGCGGCGCTGACCCAGCTCAAGGCGCGGCCCGAGGTCTACACCCATGTGGACCGCCTCACCGCCCATGTCCGGGACGGCTTCAACGCCTATGCCGAGACCCACGGCTTCCCGGCCCGCATCATGGCGGCCGGCTCCATGTGGCAGATCTTCTTCGGCTCCCACGTGCTGGGCGAGTTCGACTACGCCGGCAAGGAAGCCGAGGGCGCCTTCTACCTGCACTGCCTGAACATGGGCATCTTCATCCACGCCACCCACCGCTGCTTCTTCTCGGCCGCGCACACCGATGCCGATTCCGAGACCGTCCTCGATGTTCTGAAGACGGCCCTGCAGCTGGTGCGTGACGACGGCCTGGCCTGATCGAGAGGGGGACAAGACATGAGCATCGAACGCAAGAGCATGAAGGCGCTGCAGGGGCAGTGCATCGAGATGGCGAAGATGGCCGGCCGGCTCGGCCTCAACGACGTCGCCTTCATGCTGCAGGTGGCCGCCGAAGGGGTGAGCGAGGGTCTGGCCGGACGCGAGACCGCCGCCATCCGGGTGCGCCGCGTCTACCCGCCGCCGCGCCTGGTCGCCAAGGGCTGATCGCAGCGCAAACGAAAGGGGCCGCCGGCACGTCGCCGGCGGCCCTGTCCATTCGACACCCCGCTATTCCCGCGCAGGCGGCACTCCAGGAATCTCGGAGAAGCTGTCAGTGCACCCCCTGGGGTCCCGCCTTCGCGGGGACGACGGTCAAGCCGAAGCCGGGCGTTGTTCCCCGATCTATCACCCGCCCTTGCGCGACACCTCTTCACCCCATTCCTCGACCAGCTTCTTCTGCGCCGATTTCAGCGACGCGACGCGGCGGTCGGTGGTGAAGGACAGCCAGCTGGCGACCATCGGCGGGGTGATCATGTAGAGCAGCCAGCCGAAGCCCGAGGCGCCGTAGGCCCACAGCAGCACGCCGGCGTCGGACAGCATGTTCAGCGCCTCGTCGACGGTGTGGACGCCGAACCACAGGGTGAACAAATACGGGATCACCCCGGCGAAGTTCAGCCCGCCGACGCACAGCCAGGCGTATTTGTGACGGCCCTTTTCGCTGGCCCAGGCGCCCAGGGTGGGCAATCCGGTGAAGAACAGCAGGATCACCGTGGGCAGGGAGAACGGCACCAGGGCCGCCAGGATCATCAGCACCGCGGCCTTGTTCATGCCGACGCCGCCGCCCTTCTTGGCCTTCGCCGCCGCCTGCGCCTGCGCCACCGCCGATTTCTTCTTCGCCGCCATGGATCACCACACCTTCGAGATGACGACGAAGGTCGTCGTGACGAAGGCGATCAGGATGCCGATCATGGCGGCGGTCTGCTTGCCCACCCGCTCGGCCTCGTCGGCGCGCTCTTCGGAATCGGTCTTTACCCGCTTGATCTCCTCCTCGGCCGCCTGGTACTGCGCCTGCGCCCAGGCGAACTCGTTGACGTCCTTGTCCTTGGCCTCGGCATTGTCGAGAAGGTTGTAGATCTCGACGATGGAGCCGCGGCGGATGATCTTGGGCAGTTCCTTGTCCAGCTCCTTGCGGCGGTCGCGGGAGTGGAAGGAATTGACGATGGGCTGGGCCAGCGCGCCCAGCCACGCGGTCAGGTTGGGCAGCGATTCGGGACCCAGGCGGTACTGGAACACGGCATAAAGGTTGAGCAGCGCCATCAGCGCCTTGCTCGGCTCGGGATCGCTGAGGCCCTGCAGGTTGCGGTCGATGTCGGAGCGGGCACGCGCCCCCATGAACGCCGCGATGTGGCGGTCCACCGGCACCTGCTTGGTGTCCGAGCGCCTGGCCGCGGCGGCGTTGAGCGCCGGCAGCAGCTCCTTCAGCTCGACCACGTAATCTTCGCCCAGCAGCGAACTCTGGCACGGCAGCGCGTCGTTGAGTTCGTAAAGGCACCGCTCGAGGCCGAAGCCCATGCCGGTCTGCCCCAGATAGGCCTTCAACTCCTTGAAGTTGCCTTCCATCAGCGAGTTGTCGGGCAGGTAGGCCTTGCGCGCCTCGAACCACAGGCTGGGCACGGCGCGCAGGATGATCTCGACCAGCAGCCGGTTGTCGGCCTTCTGCGCCACCACCGCCGCCAGCGCCGAGCCGAAGCCGTCGGGCATGGCGTTGAAGCCCTTGTAGCGGATGGGCGCCGGCGGATCGAGCAGGATCAGCACCTTGCACAGCATCAGGTCGGCGGCGACCTTCTTGTCGGTGGTGCCGGTCAGCGCCATGCGCACCACGTCGGCGATGACCTGGGCGCGCTCCTTGTCCTCGACGGCGCGGCGCAGCCACAGCTCCAGCTTGCCCTCGAGCACCGGCGGGATCGCCGCCTCCCAGTTCTTGGCCATGGCCTGGGCCAGCTCGCGGCAATTGAAGTATTCCTTGCCGTTGAAGGGGAAGCCGCGCGCCGCCCGCTTCTCCATGCGCGACTGCAGCGGCGACAGGCGGCGGCCCGACAGCCACAGATCGAGCGATTCGATGTCCCAGCGCTGATCGGGGTCGTCGCACAGCAGGCCGCGCAGCAGTTCGATCAGCGCCAGCGGCAGGCGCTCGTCGCCCACCAGGGTGCCGTACGAGCCCTGCTGGATCTTCTGCTTGAGGATGGCCTCGTCGTCCAGGTGGGCGACCGGGTTGCGCCCCAGGAACAGGAAGATGAGCATGACCCCGAGCGAATACAGATCGTCGGAATAGGTGCCCGAGCCGCGGGCCACCGGATTGGCCATGCCCGATTCGATGGTCTCGAACACCAGCGGCTGGTCGAAGCCGGCAGGGGTGGAGACGCAGTCGCCCAGGGCCAGCCGCTCGCCGGCGCCATCCATGTAGAACAGGTTGGTGGCGCGGATGGCCCGGTGGGTGATGCCGCGGCTGGTCAGCTCCTTGATGGCCGAGACCATCGGCTCCACCACCCTGCGCTGAATGTCGTACTCGTCGATGCGGCGGAATTCCGAGCGCAGGTTGGCCATCAGCCGCTTGCCGGCGGGGCGTTCGTAGACCACCGTCATGCACTGGCGCCCGGCCGGCGCCCAGTTCATCGCCCCCCATTCCACCAGCTGGACGATGCCGGGCGAGAGGACGCCCTTCAGCGCCCGCATGACGGTGACCCGCGGCGGCAAATCGGGGCGGCAGATCAGGGCATAGAGGGATCGGTTGGGATCGCGCTTGTCCTCGGCCACATAGGCCTCGGCATTGGGCGTGAACAGGTCGGGCAGCGGCTGGTTGGAGCGAATGGTGAAGCGATCGCGCAGCACGCCGGGTGGGCCGGCGGTCTTGGCGGCCTGCGTCTCGGTCCTCGCATCCTCGGCTTCTGCCATTGGCGACCGTTTCCTATCCCACGCCGTGGGCGGCGTTGCCCCGCCCCACCCCCTTTGTACGGGGGTGAGGGCCGGGGCTCAAGCGCTAAGGGACATCACTTCGCGAAGGGGTCGTGCACCAGGATGGTGTCTTCCCGCTCCGGGCTGGTCGACAGCAGCGCCACCGGCGCCTCGATCAGCTCCTCGATGCGGCGCACGTACTTGATGGCGGTGGCCGGCAGATCGACCCACGAGCGCGCCCCCCGGGTGGTCTCGCTCCAGCCCGAGATGGATTCGTAGATGGGCTCCACCTTGGCCTGGCCCGCCTGCGACGACGGCAGGTGGCTCAGCACCTTGCCGTCCACCTTGTAGCCGGTGCAGATCTTCAGTTCGTCGAAGCCGTCCAGCACGTCCAGCTTGGTCAGGGCGATGCCGTCGATGCCGCCGACCTTGACCGCCTGGCGCACCAGCACCGCGTCGAACCAGCCGCAGCGGCGGCGGCGGCCGGTGACGGTGCCGAATTCGTGGCCGCGATCACCGATCCGGTGGCCGATCTCGTTGTCCAGCTCGGTGGGGAACGGCCCCGAGCCGACGCGGGTGGTGTAGGCCTTGCAGATGCCCAGCACGTAGCCGACCTGGCCCGGTCCGACGCCCGAGCCGGTGCCGGCATTGCCCGACACGGTGTTGGACGAGGTGACGAAGGGATAGGTGCCGTGGTCGATGTCGAGCATGGCGCCCTGGGCGCCCTCGAACAGCACCCGCTTGCGGGTGTGGCGGATCTCGTCCAGGCGCTGCCACACCACGTCGGCGAAGGGCAGGATCTTGGGCGCGATCTCCTTGATCTGGCGCAGCATCTGCTGGCCGTCCAGCAGCGGCGCCCCCAGTGCGGTCAGCAGCGCGTTGTGGTGGGCCAGCAGCTTGTCGACCTTCTGCTCGAGGATGCGCTCGTCGTCGAGGTCGCAGACGCGGATGGCGCGCCGGCCGACCCGGTCCTCGTAGGCCGGGCCGATGCCGCGGCCGGTGGTGCCGATCTTGGCCGCCCCCGAGGCTTCCTCGCGGGCGCGGTCGAGATGGCCGTGGCAGGGCAGGATCAGGCAGGCGTTCTCGGCGATCTTCAGCTCGTTGGGGGTGATGGTGACGCCCTGGCCCTTGATGCGCTCGATCTCGTCCAGCAGCGCCCAGGGATCGACCACCACGCCGTTGCCGATGATGCTGAGCTTGCCGCGCACCACGCCCGAGGGCAGCAGCGACAGCTTGTAGGTGACGCCGTTGATCACCAGCGTATGGCCGGCATTGTGGCCGCCCTGGAAGCGCACCACCACGTCGGCGCGCTCGGACAGCCAGTCCACCACCTTGCCCTTGCCCTCGTCGCCCCACTGGGCGCCCACCACTGCCACATTCGCCATCTTGAAAGCCCCTTCCCTATTCCACCGACTTGACGCCGGATTCCGCCCAATAGTGGCGGCAGTTCAAACGTTTGGCCTCGGCCGCCGGGTCGGCGGCCGCCTCCAGCCCCGGCACCGTGATCCAGCCGTCGGCGCGCACGGCGCGGGCCGTCCCCTCCGGGGTGCCGGACGGCAGGAACAGCCGGCGCGGCATCTCCGGCAATGGTGCCGCCGCCAGCACGCTGTCGAGGAACAGGGTGGCGCCGGTGGCCGCCTCGGCGCCGCCGGCCAGGTAGCGCCCGCCACGGCCCAGCTCGCCCGACAGGTTGCGGGCGAACAGGGTGAAGCCGATGCCGGCATGATATTCGAAGCCGCGGTTTTCCACCGGGTCGATGGTCAGCGTCACCTCGGGCGCGGCGGCCTGGATCAGCGCCACCACCTCGGCCAGGCGGTCGCGCTCGGCGGCGGCGGCGGCGGGCAGGTCGAGGCCGGCGAGGATGCCCAGCGCCCGCTCGGCCGGCCCCACCGAGGCCAGCAGCGCCGACAGCAGCGGCGCGGCGGTGCCGCCCGAGGCGGCGACGGCGGCGGCGTCCTTGTGGTCGAGGCCGCCCCGCAACGCCTCGCCGGCATCGAGGTCGAGCCCGGCCAGCAGCGCCGGCACCAGGGTCGGCAGCGACAGGTCGATGGAGACGCCGGGCACGCCCAGGGCGCGCAGCGCCTCGGCCGCCAGCACCGCCACCTCGGCATCGGCGGCGGCGGAATCGCTGCCGAACAGCTCGATGCCGGCCTGACCGAACTGGCGCTCGGGCCGCAGCTGGCTGCCCTTCACCCGCAGCACCTGGCCGGCATAGCACAGGCGAAGCGGGCGCGGCGCCCCGGCCAGGCGGGTGACGGCGATGCGCGCCACCTGCGGCGTCATGTCGGCGCGCACCCCCATCATGCGCTGGCTCATGGGGTCCATGACGCGGAAGCACTGGGACGCGGTGGCGGCGCCGGCGCCGTCCAGCAGGGTGTCCTCGAACTCGATCAGCGGCGGCTTCACCCGCTCGTAGCCGCGGGCGGCGAAAAAGCCCATGACGCGGCCGACCACCTGCGCCTCGTGCTCGGCGTCAAGAGGCAGGATGTCGCGCAGGCCGGCGGGCAGCAACGCCCGGTTGGCGGAATCGGTCATGGGAAGGGCGTCGGCTTCCTGTGGCGTAGGGCAGCCCGGTTTATCGCGTTTGCCCGTTCACGGCAAACGGAAATCGCCGCCGCCAACCCTCGCCCGCCTGCGGGAGAGGGTGCGAGGCAAAGCCGAGCGGAAGAGGGCTTGCGTCCGCCTTCGCGGCTGGCGCCCAGGCCCTCACCCTCCCGGCCTGACCGCCGGGCCCCTCCCTCCCCCGCAGGCGGGGGAGGGGGAGTCTTGCGGTACCATGGTCAGAACGTCAGCGCCTTGGCCTGGACCACGTGCGGCAGGGCCTTGACCTCGGCGATGATGGCGTCGGTCAGCGGCTGGTCGACCTGGGTCAGCAGGATGGCGTCGCCGCCGGCCTCGGAGCGGCCCAGGTGGAAGGTGGCGATGTTGACGCCGTGCTTGCCCAGCGCCGTCCCCAGGGCGCCGATGAAGCCGGGCTTGTCCTGGTTGGTGACGTAAAGGACGTGCGGCCCCAGCTCGGCCTCGATGGGGATGCCCTTGATCTCGACCACCCGGGGCTTGTGGCCGCCGAACAGGGTGCCGCCCACCGAGCGGGTGCGGGCCTCGGTGACCACGGTGACGCGGACCAGGGTGTGGTAGTCGCCCTCGCGCTCGTTCTTGACCTCGGAGACGTCGATGTTGCGCTCCTTGGCCAGCACCGGCGCGTTGACCATGTTGACCGCCTCGTTCATGGGCTTCAGCAGCCCTTCCAGGATGATGGCGGAGAGCGGCTTGGTGTTCAGGGTGGCGACGTGGCCCTCGTACTCGATGCGCACTTCCTTGATGGCGTGCTCGGTGAGCTGCCCGGCGAACGAGCCCAGCTGGCCGGCCAGCTGCATGTAGGGCCGCAGCTTGGGCGCGTCCTCGGCCGACACCGACGGCATGTTCAGGGCATTGGTGACGGCACCGGTGAGCAGGTAGTCGGCCATCTGCTCGGCCACCTGCAGCGCCACGTTCTCCTGCGCCTCCGAGGTCGAGGCGCCGAGATGCGGGGTGCACACCACCTTGTCCATGCCGAACAGGCCGTTCTCCTTGGCCGGCTCGACCTTGAACACGTCCAGGGCGGCGCCGCCGACCTGGCCGGCTTCCAGCGCCACCTTGAGGTCCTCCTCGACCACCAGGCCGCCGCGGGCGCAGTTGATGATGCGCACGCCCTTCTTCATCTTGGCGATGGCCTTGGCGTCGATGATGTTGCGGGTCGCCTCGGTCAGCGGGGTGTGCAGGGTGATGAAGTCGGAGCGCGCGAACAGGCCGTCCAGGTCCACCTTCTCGATGGACAGGTCCTGGGCGCGTTCGGCCGACAGGAAGGGATCGTAGCCCAGCACCTTCATCTTCAGGCCCAGGGCGCGGTCGGCGACGATGGCGCCGATATTGCCGCAGCCGATGATGCCCAGGGTCTTGCCGGTCAGCTCGACGCCCATGAACTTGGACTTCTCCCACTTGCCGGCATGGGTCGAGGCATTGGCCTGGGGAATGTCGCGGGCCAGGGCGAACATCATGGCGATGGCGTGTTCGGCGGTGGTGACCGAATTGCCGAAGGGGGTGTTCATCACCACGATGCCGCGCGCCGTGGCGGCCGGAACATCGACGTTGTCGACGCCGATGCCGGCGCGGCCGACCACCTTGAGGTTGCCGGCGACGGCCAGGACCTCGGCGGTGACCTTGGTGTTGGAGCGGATGGCGAGGCCGTCGTAATCGCCGATGACGGCCTTCAGCTCGTCGGGCGTGAGGCCGACCTTGACGTCGGTCTCGATGCCGCGATCCTTGAAGATCTGGACGGCGGCGGGGCTCAGTTTATCGCTGATGAGAACCTTGGGCATGGACTCTTCCTTCCCGGAACGTGTGCGGGCCGCCGCCCTCTCCCTCCCCCGCCCTCCCTCTCCCGCAGGCGGGCGAGGGAGGGGGCTGCTCCCCTCGCCCGCTTGCGGGAGAGGGGCTGGGGGAGAGGGCCGGTGCCGCTTATTGAACCTTCGGCTCGAACTCCGCCTTGACCTGGGCGAAGGCCCAGTCGAGCCAGGGCAGCAGCGCCTGGATGTCGGCGGTCTCGACGGTGGCGCCGCCCCAGATGCGCAGGCCGGGCGGGGCGTCGCGGTAGGCGCCGATGTCGTAGGCGACGCCTTCCTTGTCGAGCAGCGAGACGATCTTCTTGGCGGCGGCCGCCTTGTCGTCGTCGGACAGCTTGGCGAAGAACGGCGCCTTGATGGCCAGGCAGATGGAGGTGCACGACCGCACCTTGGCATCCTTGGCCAGGTTCTCGGCCCAGTCGGATTGGTCCAGCCAGGCCTGCACCGCCGCCAGGTTGGCCTCCGAGCGGGCGATCAGGGCCTTGAGGCCGCCCACCTGCTCGGCCCATTTCAGGGCGTCGATCTGGTCCTCGACGGCGATCATCGACGGCGTGTTGATGGTCTCGCCCTTGAAGATGCCTTCGGCCAGCTTGCCGCCCGAGGTCAGGCGGAAGATCTTGGGCAGCGGCCAGGCCGGCTTGTAGGTGGTCAGGCGCTCGACCGCGCGGGGGCTGAGCACCAGCATGCCGTGGCCGCCCTCGCCGCCCAGCACCTTCTGCCAGGACCAGGTGACCACGTCCAGCTTGTCCCACGGCATGGCCATGGCGAACACCGCGCTGGTGGCGTCGCAGATGGTCAGGCCCTTGCGGTCGGGCTTGATCCAGTCGCCGTTGGGGATTCGGGCGCCGCCGGTGGTGCCGTTCCAGGTGAACACCACGTCGCGGTCGCAATCGACCTGGGCGAGGTCGGGCAGTTCGCCGTAGGGCGCCCGGAAGACGCGGACGTCAGCCAGCTTGAGCTGCTTGGTGACGTCGGTGACCCAGCCCTCGCCGAAGCTTTCCCAGGCCATCATATCGACGCCGCGCTCGCCCAGCAGCGACCACAGCGCCATCTCGACGGCGCCGGTATCCGAGGCCGGCACGATGCCGATGCGGTAATCGTCGGGGATGCCCAGCACCGCGCGGGTGCGGGTGATCACCTCCTCCAGCCTGGCCTTGCCGATCTTGGCGCGGTGGGAGCGGCCCACCGGCGTGCCGGCCAGGGCCTGGACCGTCCAGCCCGGACGCTTGGCGCAGGGACCCGAGGAGAAATTGGGGTTGGCGGGCTTGGAGGCCGGCCGCGGAAGCTCAGTCATACGAGAAACCCTCCCTCACAGAAGGGACGCGGCCCGTTGGGGGGCCGTGGCCCGGCGCGGAGTGTAACAGGGTGCCGGTGGCTGGCAAGCGCGGTGTTTTTGAGGGATTCCAGTCTAGGGAAACGCGCTTACCGTGTGCAGGTGGTTGAGCGGTCCGTGGCCGCTCCCCAGGCCCGGCGCCGTCTCGATGGCCTTGCGGACATAGGCCCGCGCCCGGTCCACCGCATCGGCCAGGGCCATTCCCTGCGCCAGCCCGGCCGCCACCGCCGAGGCCAGGGTGCAGCCGGTGCCGTGGGTGGAGGAACTGGCGATGCGCCGCCCGGTGAAGGCGGTGACGCCCGCCGCCGTCGCCAGCAGATCGACCAGCACCTCGCCCTCCATGTGGCCGCCCTTCAGCAGCACCGCGCTCGGCCCCAGCGCCAGCAGCTCCACCGCCGCCGCCTCCATGGCCGCCAGATCGGGAATGCGCCGGCCCAGCAGCACCTCGGCCTCGGGGATGTTGGGGGTGATCAGCGCGGCGCGCCGGACCAACAGATGGATCAGCGCGGTGGCGGCGTCGTCGGCCAGCAAGGGCGCCCCGCCCTTGGCCACCATCACCGGATCGACCACCAGCTTTATGCCCGGTGCATGGGCCTGCAGCGCCCCGGCCACCGCCTCGATGATGGGCACGCCGGCCAGCATGCCGGTCTTGATGCAATCGGCGCCGATATCCTCGAGCACCAGCTTCATCTGCTGCGCCACGAAGGCCGGCGGCACCTCGTGCACGCCGAACACGCCCCTTGTGTTCTGGGCGGTCAGCGCGGTGATGGCGGTGGAGCCGTAGGCGCCCAGCGCCGAGACCGTCTTGATGTCGGCCTGGATGCCGGCCCCGCCCCCCGAATCCGACCCGGCGACGATGAGGACGCGACCGTTCATGGGGGGCTCCCTTCTGGCATCGGTTGCGGAACTGGCGGTCGTTGATCGACCGCCTGTCGCTTCGCTTAAGCCGCCGCCTCGATGGCGGCGACGATGTCATCGACCACCGCGGTGACCGCCGCCTTGTCCTCGCCCTCGGCCATCACCCGGATCAGCGGCTCGGTGCCCGACTTCCTGATCAGCACCCGGCCGGAGCCGTCCAGGCGGCCCTCGCCGGCCTTGATGGCGTCCACCACCGAGGCCTGCTCCAGCACCGCCGAGGGCTGGCCGGCGACGCGGACGTTCTTCAGAACCTGCGGGAAGGGATCGAACAGGTGCAGCACCTCCGAGGCCGGCTTGCCCGATTCCACCAGCGCCGACAGCACCTGCAGCGCCGCCACCAGGCCGTCGCCGGTGGTGGAATGGTCGGACAGGATGATATGGCCCGACTGCTCGCCGCCGATGTTGAATCCGTCCTTGCGCATGCGTTCCAGCACGTAGCGATCGCCCACGGCGGCGCGGTGCAGGGCCAGGCCGTGGCCGCCCAGGAACTTCTCGAGGCCCATGTTGGACATGACGGTGGCGACGATGCCGCCGCCCTTCAACTGCCCGGCCCGGTGCCACGACGCGCCGATCAGCGCCATCAGCTGGTCGCCGTCGATGATGCGGCCCTTCTCGTCGCACAGGACCACCCGGTCGGCGTCGCCGTCCAGGGCCAGCCCAAGATGGGCGCCGTGGGCCACCACCTGGGTCTGCATGGTCTGGGTGTGCAGCGAGCCGCAATCCTTGTTGATGTTGAAGCCGTCGGGGGTGATCGCCACCGGCACCACCTCGGCGCCCAGTTCCCACAGCACGGTGGGGGCGACCTTGTAGGCGGCGCCGTTGGCGCAATCGACCACGATCTTGAGGCCGTCGAGGCGGCGCCCGCGCGGGAAACTGCTCTTGGCGTATTCGATGTAGCGCCCGACCGCGTCGTCCAGGCGCTTGGCCCGGCCGAGATGGTCCGAGCCGACCCGGTAGGCATCGAGGCCGTTGAACATCTTGGCCTCGATGTCCAGCTCGTCCTCGTCCGACAGCTTGAAGCCATCGGGGCCGAACAGCTTGATGCCGTTATCCTGATAGGGATTGTGCGAGGCCGAGATCATCACCCCGAGATCGGCCCGGAGCGAGCGGGTCAGCATGGCCACCGCCGGCGTGGGCAGCGGCCCCACCAGCATCACGTCCATGCCAACGGCGACGAAGCCGGCGGTCAGGGCCGGCTCGATCAGGTAGCCCGAGAGGCGGGTATCCTTGCCGATCACCACCATGTGGCGATGCTGGCCGCGGGTGAAATGGCGGCCCGCCGCCATGCCCAGCTTCAGGGCGGTCTCGGCGGTCATGGGGTCGAGGTTGGCGGTGCCCCGGATGCCGTCGGTGCCGAACAGCTTGCGCGTCATTCCCTGTCTTGCCCACTATTGCGGAAGGATGACTGATTAGCGCGACTTGGCCGCCCAAGGGAAGGGATTTCGGCCGGCCGCGCCCCCCTCCGGACGGATGCCCCAGATGCCCCAGCTGATCCAGACCCACGACCATTTCCTGCTGGCCGCCATCGCCTTGTTCGGCACCCTGGGGGCCGCCGCCTTCCTGCTGTGGCTGGCCTACCGCTCGCGCCACGCCGCGGCCATCAGCGCCTTCCGCGGCGTCTCGCCGCCCTTCGTCAACGTGGTCGGCGTGCTGTTCGCGCTGACCCTGGCCTTCCTCGCCAACGACACCTGGAACGCCCACGACCGCGCCGTCACCGCCACCTTCCACGAGGCCGGCAACCTGCGCAGCATCCTGGCCCTGTCCCAGCACCTGCCCGAGCCGCAGCGCGACGCGGTGGCGGCGGCGGTGAAGCGCTACGCCGCCAGCGCGGTGGACGAGGAATGGCCGCTGCTGGCCCGCCGCGCCAGCAGCGCCGCCACCGCCGAGATGACCGCCGAGCTGCTGGCCACCCTCTCGCGGCCCGATTTGGCGGCCGGCCTGGCCCCGGCGGTGCACCAGCAGATGCTGCAGCGGGCGGTGGAGGTCAGGGACGCCCGCGAGCAGCGCATCGCGCTCAGCCAGACCCACGTCAATCCGCTGAAATGGCTGGGCATGGCCTTCCTCGGCCTGCTCACCATGATCTCCATCGCCATGGTCTATGTGGACCAGCCCAAGGCCGAGCTGCTGGCGGTCGCCCTGTTCGCCGCCGCGGCCGCCCCCACCGCCGCCATCGTCCTGATCCAGGGCAACCCCTTCCAGCCCCCCAGCGCGGTCTCGGCGGCGCCTCTGGCCGGGCTGATGCGGTAGCCGGAATACCCCCCCGTCACCCCCGCCGGACCCGGTCGCGCCAGCGCACCAGTCCCTGGTCGTCCGGGGCCAGCGCCAGCGCGCGATCCATGGCGGCCAAGGCCTCGTCCGTCCGCCCGGCCTGCAGCAGGCACTCGGCCAGACGGACATGATTGTGGGCGATCGCCGGGTTCAGCTCCACCGCGTGGCGCGCCGCCGCCAGGGCCGCCGCGTCCCGGCCGGTGCGTTCGAGAAGGATGCTCAGCCGAAGGTGCAGGCCGGATATCTCGGGGCGCAGGGCGATGGCGCGGGCCAGCGCCGCCTCGGCCCCGGCCCAATCCTGGCGGTCCTGGCGGACCTGGGCCAGGTGCATCCAGGCGAGGTGGCTGTCGGGCCAGCGCGCCACCAGGGCCTCGGCCCGGCCCAGGGCGGCGTCGTGCCGCCCCAGGCGGCGCATCACCTGAAGCGCCGCTTCGGCCGTCTCGAACTGGTCGGGCGCCGCTTGCGCCGCCGCCTCGGCCGCCGCCTGCGCCGCGTCGCCCCGGCCGCGGGCCTCCAATTGGCCGGCCCGGCGCAACAGGATGGTGGCGCGGACCAGCGGGCTGGCCTTGCGCAGTCCGTGGAAGAACGCCCGCAGGTCGCCGCCGCCCAGCAGCAGATCCAGGAAACGCCCGAACGGCTCGGCCCCGGCCACCAGCCGCACCGCCGCATGGCCGCTGTGATGGACCGGCACCGAGATCACCGGCACCCGTTCGGCGAGGCGGTCGTGATGCCATCGGTCCTCGGCCGTCGAGGGATCGAACACCACCGCCGCCGGCACCGGGCAGTCGCCGCCCTCCACCGCCATGCCGGCATGCAGATCGACGTGATGATAGGCGGCGAAGCGGCGGTCGGCGTTCCCCAGCAGCGCCGGCTCGATGGACCATTGCGGGCAGAAGGCGGCCACCCGGGTGGCCCGCAGCGCGGCGGCGTATTTGACGGCGCCGTAGCCGCCCTGGCTGTGGCCGTAGGTGATGATGTCGTGGTGGCGGGCCAGGATCGGGGCCAACGCCGCCACCGCCTGGGCCATG
Organism: Magnetospirillum sp. UT-4; assembly: GCF_902729435.1. Classification (GTDB taxonomy): domain Bacteria; phylum Pseudomonadota; class Alphaproteobacteria; order Rhodospirillales; family Magnetospirillaceae; genus Magnetospirillum. Next base: position 73,671 of record NZ_CACVCG010000090.1, on the reverse strand, counting down.
TCGGCGACGGGAAACCAGTTGGGCCGGCGGGAGACGATGCCGACCGCATCCAGGTTCAGGCGGTCGCATACCGCCTGGCCCCAGAACCGGGTGCCGTCGGCAATCATGCCCAGTTCGTTGAAGGTGACCAGCAAGGGGCCGCCCGGGCCGGGGCGGTGGAATACCTCGAGATGCGCGGTGTCGAGCAGCTTGCGCGTCATGTCCCGGCCTGGCCACCATGGCGAAAGAAACAGAAAGCGGCGCGGCGCGGCGGCAGCGCAGGTAAGGCCAGGATGCTACACCTGAGTCCAGCCCACGACCATTTCCTGCTGGCCGCCGTCACCCTTCGTCAACGCGGTCGCCGTGCTGTTCGCGGCGGCGGCACCGGCCCGGCTGGTGCGACAGGGGCCGCTTATTGACACCGCGTTCCTTTCGATGGATATTTTCGGCGTTACACCCACAGGGATGGCGGCACCCCCATGAGTTCAGCTGACAAACTTCGCCAGAGGTTCAGTTCATTCAACAAGACCCACTCCTTCAAGCCCGGGGACATCGTCCGTTGGAAACGGGGGCTGAAGAACCGGAAGCTGCCGAACGAAGCCGACCCGGCCATCGTCATCGAAGTTTTCGCGACGCCGTTGAAGGATCCGCAACACGGCTCCGGAAGCCCTTATTTCGCCGAGAAGCTCGACATCAGTCTCGGCATTCTCGACGACGAGGACGATTTCGTCATCTACTGCTTCGACAGCAAGAGATTCGAGCCACATGACGAATGAACCATGGGGATATTGGCGCCGCGCGGTCACCACCCTGGTTGGTGCCTATGCCGGTGCCGTCTTTTCCCTGGCCACCACCCCAGAGATCATGCGCCTTTGGTCCGAGGCCCCCTGGATATCCATCCTGTTCGCCATCGTCCTGACCGCCTACGGCCTGACCACCTTGGCCGTGTACGATAGCGAGGGCCATGCCGACGGCGTGGTCTATTCGCTCGCCCTCAATATCTTTGCCATCCTCGTCACCGTGTACCTGGCCTTCAGGTTCGCCGAACATGGGTTGGTTGCCCACCTGTTCACCTCTGCGACGCTTTTTTTCGGACTCCTTGCGGCAGCGCAGTTCTTGGAATATCTTGTGCTGCACACCCTGATTCCGTTCGCCCTGAGAGATAGGTGAGTTGAGCGCCCAGGCCACCCTTTCCGCCATCGACGCGCTGATCCTGGGCGGAGCCATGATCGGGTTGGTGGTGTTCGCCGTCCTGGTGGTTGCTCTGCGCTTCAGGTCATTCCGAAGCCGAAGGGCCAGGATGGAGCGGGCTCCCCGGGACGACACCGGTGATTCCCCCCCTTTTTCCGAACACGCCGTTGAAGCCATTGCCGAGCGGGTCGCCGACCGCGTGGTCCGACGGCTTGGCGACCACATTGAAAATCTTTCCGCCGATTACCAGACCATCCTGAAGCCGGGCAGTCTGGAACCCCGACCCCAGCCGGCCGTTGGGCGCAGCTTCATTCCGCTCAAGGAAAGCAACCAGAACCATCCGTCGCCGGCGGGGCTGTTGACGGACAAGCATAACGTCGCTGACCAACGCACCAACTGATCCGCCTTGCCTCCTCGGCCGGACCGGCGTCAGCGGGCTTGTCCGGTAAGGAAGAGTTCGGAGAGGTCGGCCCCGGCCGCCCGCCCGGCCGCCACGAAATTGGCCACCGCCTCGTCCGCTGTCGCGGCCTTGGGCCGGGCCGACAGGGCGGCGAAGAAGCGGGGGTAGCCGGACTCGCCCAGGCGCTCGAAGGTGCGCCACCAGAGGGCGGCGGCGAGGTCGTTGGCGCCCCAGCCCCGGGGATGGGGCGGCAGCCGGCTCTCCAGCAGGGCACCCTTCCAGTCCAGGCCGGGAGTGGAACGGTACAGCGCCCAGGTCTCGTCCAGCGAGGCCCGCAGCTGGCGGAAACTCATGTCGCGGAACGGCGCCCCCTCCAGGCCGGCCCGCTCCATCACCAGGAACTTGTTGGCGACGGCGAAGCCGACCTCGAAGGCCTTGACCGCGCCCAGCTGCGGCCGCCACAGCCAGAAGTTCCGCCCCATCTCGTGGATGACGATGTGGTCGTGGCGGCCGCTGGCGGCGAATTCCCGGTAGATGCGGGGGAAATGGTCGCGGTACAGCTCGATGCCCTGGCCGCCCATATGGCCGCGCGCCGCCGCCACCCTGTCCTCGTCGGGCGACTGGGCGACGCTGGCGCGGCCGTCGATGGTGCAGCAGGCGCGCGGGCCCGGCGCGGCGCCGACCAGGCGCTCATAGGCCGCCCAGGCGCGGTCGTAATCGGCCACCAGCCGGCCCATCACCGCCCCATCATAGGTCTGGCCGGGCGGTGTCAGCACCGTCACCCGCTCGCCCTTCCACGCCTCCATCTCCCGGCAGACCGCCTGGAAGCCGCAATAGCGCAGGGTCTCGGCGTCGGCGGGCGCCAGGCCGGACAGCAGGAGCAGCAGGCCGGCGAGAAAACGCCTCACGGGCGCAGCCTCCACACCCCCAGCCGGCAGTCCTCGGGTCCGCCGCCATCGACCATGGTGCAATCGGGCGGGCCCAGGCCGAACAGCGGCGCCGACAGGTCGAGGGGCCGCCAGCCGCCATTGACCACCGGGCGATTGTCCCCCTTGCCGTAGGTGGTGGCGATCAGGACGCGGCTGCCGCCGGCCCGCAGCAGGTCCAGCGCCTGGCCCACCAGCGCGTCGTCGAGGTGGGTGAGAACGTGGCGGCACAGCACGGCGTCGGCGGCCGGCAGGCGGTCGCGGGTGATGTCGGCGACGGTGAACAGGTGGTTGGCGCGGTGGCCGAACATCTGCCGGTTCCGCTCGATCAGCGGCGCGACGATGTCGGCGCCGAGATACAGGTCGAGACGATCGGAAATCGCCTCCATCCAGTTGAGGTCGCCGCAGCCGGCATCCACCAGGGTGCGGATGCCCATCTCCTGCCACAGCGCCGCCAGCCGGCCGGCCATGCCCTGCGTGACCAGACGGGTCGAGCCCGGGCCGCTGCGGGTCTCGGAGTTCTGCCACTGGTTGCCCCGGTAGATGCCGGTGAAGGTGCGGGCCAGCGCGGAGGGCGGACCGGCCGGCGGGAACTTGCCCTCCTCGGCGCGCGGCCCGAAGCTGCGGCGGACGAAGTCCACGTCGGCGAAGGCCTCGTACTCGGCGAGGCTGCGCGCCGAGCCCAGCCCGTGGCGGTCGATGTCCACCAGCGCCTCGGGCGGCGCCGGCTCGCCGGCCAGGATGTGGCGGGCGCGGGCGAAGGAGCGGCGGTTGGTGCTCCCCCAGTCGCGGTTGTCGCTCCAGTGCCGCGGCCGGCCGCGATCGGGCGAGTAGTCGTGATAGAGCGCGATGTCGTCGGGCGAGAACAGGTCGTAGCCCGAGGTCCACAGCCGCACCGCCAGGCTGATCTCCTCGCCGTGGAAATACAGATGCGGGTCGTAGGGCACGTCGGCCACCATGGTCCCCGGCCCGAACAGGCAATTGGCGCCGATGAAGGCGGTGGGAAGCGGCCGCTCGGGCCGCACCTGCAGCGGAATGGCGCGGCTTTTCAGCAGCAGGATGCCGGCCTCGTTGAAGCGGTTGGCCACCAGCACCGGGATGAAGGGATCGCGCAAGGTGTCGGGCGGAACATAGCCGACCGGATAGGTGGACAGCACCGGGCGCGGCGACGGGCAGCGCCCCAGCATGGCGATCAGCATGTCGTCCCAGCCGGGGGCGAAGCGGGAATGGCTGTCGATCTGGAGGAAATAATCCTCGCCGTCGAACAGCTCGGCCTGGATGCGGTGGCGCGCCCAGCAGGCCCCCTGGCTCTCGTTGGCGTGGACCCGGATGCCGCGGATGTTGGCTTTGAGGCCGGCGGGAACGGCGACGCAATCCTCGTCCTCGTCGGGCACCACCTGCCACAGGATTCCGGCGACCACCCGCTCCGGATGGGCGGCCTTGGCGACCATGTCGGCCAGGGTCGGCGGGCATTCGGTGTCGCGGTAGCAGGCGACCGATACGAAGATGCGCGGCAGCGTCAGCGGCGAGTCCTCCCTAATCCCTGCAACGACCTTAGCGCGCCCGGCGGGATCAGGCCAGTGGGCTCAGCCCGCCGCCCGCATCCCCCGCCACACCGCCACCGCCTGGGCGGTTTCCGCCACGTCGTGGACGCGCAGGACCTGCGCTCCGGCATCGAGGCCGGCGAGGTGGGCGGCGAGGGTGCCGGGCAGGCGCTCCCTCGGCCCCTCGCCCCGGCTGAGATGGGCGACGAAGCTCTTGCGGCTGGCGCCCAGCAGCACGGCGCAGCCCAGGCCGTGCAGCAGCGCCAGGGTGGCCAGCGCCTGGGCATTGTGGGTAGCGGTCTTGCCGAAGCCGATGCCGGGATCGACGGCGATGCGGTCGCGGCCGATGCCGGCGGCCTCGCACGCCGCCACCCGCCCGGCGAGGAATTGGTAGACCTCCAGCGGTGCGCAGGCGTAACCGGGGGCGGCCTGCATGGTGCGCGGCTCGCCCTGCATGTGCATCAGGCAGATGGCGGCGCCCGAGGCCGCCGCCGCCTCCAGCGCGCCGGCGCCGCGCAGGGCGCCGACGTCGTTGATGATGCGCGCCCCCGCCGCCACCGCCGCACCCATCACCTCGGCATGACGGGTGTCGATGGAGACGGCGATTCCCTTGTCCGCCAGGGCACCGACCACCGGCAGCACCCGGGCCAGTTCCTCGGCGACCGGCACCGGGGCGGCGCCGGGGCGGGTGGATTCGCCGCCGACGTCGATGATGTCCGCCCCCGCCGCCGCCATGGCCAGACCGCGCGCCACCGCATCCTCCACCGCCAGCGCCTCGCCGCCGTCCGAGAAGCTGTCGGGGGTGACGTTGACGATGCCCATCAGCCGCGGGCGGTCCAGCCCCACCCCGCCCCAGGGGGCGCGGGCGGCGCCGATGCGGCGCACCAGCCGGCCGACATGGCGGGCCATGTCCTCGCCCTCGCGCTCGCTCCACTCCACCATCTCGCCATAGGGAGCATGGGCGATCCAGGCGGTGCCGCCCTCGCGCCAGACGATGCCGGCCGAGGTGAAGGCCAGCGGCCCGTCGGCGATGGGCCAGCCATGGCCGCCGATGATGGCGGCCGCCGCCGCCTCGCCCGAGACCATGCCGGTGGGAAGAAGAAAGATGCCATCGGCGGCGCGGCCCTGGGGCAGCGCCGGCGAGCGGCGGAAGGCGGAGGGGGTGGAAGGCATCTGCATCAAGTCCCCCTCCCCCCTTGCGGGGGAGGGCTGGGGTGGGGGGTGAACCGCGTCGGCGGAGCCGTGTGCGACTCCACCCCTCCCCTACCCCTCCCCCTCAAGGGGAGGGGAAATAAGCAGGGGGAGGTCCTACTGCCCCGGCTGCGGTTCCGGCCCGGGGCCGAAGCCGCCCGGCTGTTCCTTGCCGGCGGCGGGGCCCGAGGTCGGCACCGAGGAGCGCCGCGGCGGGTCCTTGGGGCGGCTGGAATAGCCGTCGTCGCGCACCACCGGCTCGCCCCGCAGCAGGCCCTCGATGTCCTCGCGCGACAGGGTCTCGTATTCCAGCAGTCCCTTGGCGATGGCTTCCAGCTCGTCGCGATGGGTGGTCAGGATCTCGCGCGCCTTGGCCTCGCCGGCCTCGACGAAGCGGCGGACCTCGGCGTCGATCAGGCTGGCGGTGGCGTCGGACATGTTCTTGTGCTGCGTCACCGAGTGGCCCAGGAACACCTCCTCCTGGTTCTCGTTGTAGCGCAGCGGCCCCAGCTTGTCGGAGAAGCCGAACTCGGTGACCATCTTGCGGGCCATCTGGGTGGCCTGCATGATGTCGTTGGAGGCGCCCGAATTCAGGTGGTCCTCGCCGTAGATGAGCTGCTCGGCGACGCGGCCGCCGAAGCACACCGCCATGCGGGCCTCGAAGAACTTCTTGGAATAGCTGAGACGGTCCCGCTCCGGCAGCGACATGGTGACGCCCAGGGCGCGGCCGCGCGGGATGATGGTCACCTTGTGCAGCGGATCGGAATGGGGCATGTGCAGGTTGACCACGGCGTGGCCGGCCTCGTGGTAGGCGGTGGCCTCCTTCTCGGCCTCGGTCATCACCATGGAGCGCCGCTCGGCCCCCATCATCACCTTGTCCTTGGCGTTCTCGAACTCGAACATGGTGACCACCCGCTTGCCGGCGCGGGCGGCCAGCAGCGCCGCCTCGTTGACCAGGTTGGCGAGGTCGGCGCCCGAGAAGCCGGGGGTGCCGCGGGCGATGATCTTGGGTTCCACGTCGGGGGCCAGGGGCACCTTGCGCATGTGGACCTTGAGGATCTTCTCGCGGCCCATGATGTCGGGGTTGGGCACCACCACCTGGCGGTCGAAGCGGCCGGGGCGCAGCAGCGCCGGGTCGAGCACGTCGGGCCGGTTGGTGGCGGCGATGAGGATGACGCCCTCGTTGGATTCGAAGCCGTCCATCTCGACCAGCAGCTGGTTCAGGGTCTGCTCGCGCTCGTCGTTGCCGCCGCCCAGGCCGGCGCCGCGATGGCGGCCGACCGCGTCGATCTCGTCGATGAAGATGATGCAGGGGGCGTTCTTCTTGCCCTGCTCGAACATGTCGCGGACGCGGGACGCGCCGACGCCGACGAACATCTCGACGAAGTCGGAGCCCGAGATGGTGAAGAAGGGCACGTTGGCTTCGCCGGCGATGGCGCGGGCCAGCAAGGTCTTGCCGGTGCCGGGCGGGCCGACCAGCAGGCAGCCCTTGGGGATCTTGCCGCCCAGGCGCTGGAACTTCTGCGGGTCCTTGAGGAACTCGACGATCTCCTCGAGCTCCTGCTTGGCCTCGTCGATGCCGGCGACGTCCTCGAAGGTGACGCGGCCGGTCTTCTCGGTCAGCAGGCGGGCGCGGCTCTTGCCGAAGCCCATGGCCTTGCCGCCGCCCGACTGCATCTGGCGCATGAAGAAGATCCACACGCCGATCAGCAGCAGCATGGGGAACCACGACACCAGCACTCCCCACAGGGTCGGCTGGTCGTCGGCCGGCGGCACCGCCGTCACCCGCACCCCGGCCTCGCGCAGCTTGGGAACCACGTTGGCCTCGGGCGGCAGGTAGGTGGAGAACGGGCGGCCGTCGGCGTAATGGCCGGTCACCGTGTAGCCCTGGATGGTGACGTCGGACACCTGGCCCTTCTCGACCTCGCCGATGAAATCGGAGAAGGCGGTCTGCCCCAGCCCGCGCTGCGGCGAGGAGGTCTGGAACAGGTTGAAGAGCATCACCAGCAGCAGCGCGATGATGATCCACAGCGCCAGGTTCTTGCTGAAGTTCAAGGTGAGGCCTTTCCTTCTTCGGCGAGCCGCGTCATTCCCCGGCAGGGCCGGTCGCAGCGAATGGGTTTCCTACAGATAATGCCGTGACGGCGCTACACAAGGCAACCGCCGGGGCAACCGCCGGCCACCGTCAATGGGCGGGGGGTGGCAGCCTCGATCCAGGACAGGACCGGCAGGCCGCCGCCATCCCGGTTATAGCCGAGGTGGGGCACGGCGAGAATAGCATCTCCGTCATGGATGGCCGGCAAAGTCGGACGCACGGCGGCGGGCAGGACCGCCAGCCCCCGCGCCCCGCCCCCCCGAAACCCAGCAGCCCGCAGCCGGCGCCAGCCCTGGCTGCCCAGCGCCCCCAGGCGCAGCCCGGCCGGGGCATGGTCCGCCAGCCGGAGGCGGAAGCGGCCGTCCCAGGCTGCCTCTTGCCCCGGCGCCAACGCCACCGGCGGGGCCATGCGGGCGGCCTCGCGGCAGACCAGGACCCGCCCCCCGTCCAGCGGCGCCAGCCGGCAGCCACCCAGGGTGCGCGCGCCGGACAGGCCGCCCTTCAGCGCGGCGTGAAGGCCCTCCAGCCGCTCCAGGCGGGGCGCATAGGCGTCGCCGCCCATGGCCTGGAGCAGCCGCGCCAGCAGCCGCAATCCGATTTCGTCGTCCAGCCGGCCGAATGCCCCCGCCGCCAGCACCGCATACCCGGCCGGATGCACCGCGACGAAATCGAGAACCGCCCGCGCCACGGCGGCATCGAGCGTGGCGCGGGCACGGGCGAGCCGCCCGGCGGTGGCGGCGAGACGGGCGGGAGTCAGACCCTCGGCGGCGAGAACCGGGCCGAGCGCGCGCAGGCGCACCCTGGCATAGGCGGGATCGGCGTTGGAGGGGTCCTCGACCCAGTCCTGCCCGGTTGCCCGCAGGCTCGCCGCCAGACCGGCCCGCGGCACCGACAGCAGCGGACGCAACCAGACCACGTGGCGGCCGGCACGCACCGGCGCCATGGCCGCCAGCCCATCGACGCCGGACCCGCGGGCAAGGCGCAGCAGCAGGGTCTCGGCCTGGTCCTCGCGGTGATGGGCGAGCAGGCAGTGCAGGATGCCGGCCTGGCGGCAGGCCTCGTCCAGCAGGCCGTAGCGGGCGGCGCGGGCCGCCGCCTGCAGATCGGATTCGGGCTTGGTCCCGGTCCAGGGAAGGATGCGATGGGCGATGCCGCGGGCCGCCATCCAGGCCCCGACGCGGGCCGCCTCGGCGGTGGACTCGGGCCGCAGCTGGTGATCGACGGTAAGCGCCAGCACCGCCCCTCCGCGCTGGCGCGCCCAGGCATCGGCGAGCAGCGCCAGGGCCATGCTGTCGGCCCCGCCCGAGACCGCGACGCCCAGGCGCGGCGCCGCCCCGAACGGCCCCAGCGGCGCCATCAGGGCGGCGAAGCCGGCCAAGGTCAGCGGCGCGGACACCGGCCTACTTGCAGTCGTACTTCTGCCGTTCCGCGGCGGCGGCGCGCTTGACCCGGTCGGGCATGTTGGGGTGGTCCTGGTAGAGGATGGTGAAGGCGGTGCAGGCCTCCTTCTTCTTCCCCATCAGGCCGAAGGCGGAGCCGGCCTTGTAGATCATGTCCGGCGCCTTGCCGTGCTTGGGATACTTCTTGTAGGCCTCGAGGAAGGTGCCGGCGGCGGCGCCGTAATCCTTGCGGTTGAAGGCGATGTCGCCCAGCCAGTAGCTGGCATTGCCGGCCAGCTCGTGCTTGGGGCTCTTGTCGAGGAACTCCTGGAAGCCGCGCTCGGCCGAGGCGAAGTCGCCGCGCTGGGCGGCGGCGTAGGCCTCGTCGTAGACGCCCTGCGGGGTCTTGGGCGCCGCCACGGCGGGGGCAGGTTGGGCCGTTGGCAGCAGCTTCTTCATGTCCTTCTCGGGCATGGTGCCCAGGGTCTGCGGCCCGGGCGCGCCGCCGGGGGTCTCGGCGCCCTTGGACGGGGTGGTGGCTCCGGTGGCCGGCATGGCGAGCTGGGCGCCACCCGGCTGGGCCGCCTGCAGGTCCTTGAAGCGCAGGTCGATGTCGGCCTGCAGCCGTTCCATCTGCTTGACCGCCTGGTTGGCCTTGAAGTTGGCCTCCTCCAGCTTGCCGGTCAGCTGGCGCACCAATTCCTCGAGCTGGTCGACGCGGTCGTCCAGGCGGGCGGCCATGCCGCTCGGCAGCGGTGCCGTGTCGGCGGCGCGCGGCGCCACCGCGCCACCCGCCGACGGCGAGGTGATGACCATGCCGCCGCGGGCCGACTGCGCCTGCATCATCTGGAGATCGCGCTCGAGGCGCTCGATGCGGTCGAACAGGGCGCGGTTGGAGTCGTACTGGGCGAAGGCGGGCTGGACAAAGGCAGGCGAGGCGGCGGCAAGGAGCGTCGCCAGGACGGAAGGGATCAGGATGCGTCGCACGGCATTGACCTCGTCGGACACGGGAAGGGGTCCCGGATTGGCGGGACCACCTTGGAAGAGCTTACCGGCAAAAATAAGGCGCCCGCCGATTCCGAGGGTCGTGGGACCTTCGGAAGGGCGGGCGCCCCATCATCATGTCGATGAACGGCTGAAGCTTACTTGCTCAGCACGGTCACGCCACGGCGGTTCTGCGACCAGGCGGCCTCGTTCGAGCCGAGGGCGACCGGACGCTCCTTGCCGTAGGAGATGGTCTTGATACGGTCCTTGGGAAGGCCGGCACCGACCATGTACTCCTTGACCGAATTGGCACGACGCTCGCCCAGGGCGAGGTTGTACTCACGGGTGCCGCGCTCGTCGGCGTGACCCTCGATGGTCATCTTGTAGGTCGGGTACTTCTTCAGCCAGGCGACCTGCTTGTCCAGGGTGGCCTTGGCGTCGGTGCGCAGCGCCGACTTGTCATAGTCGAAGAAGACGCGGTCGCCGACATTGGCGATGAAGTCCTGCTCCGAGCCCGGAACGATGCTGGGCTTGGCAGCGACGGGCGGAGCGGCGCCGGCACCGGCCTTGGCACCGGTGGCTTCGGGGGCCGACTCACAGGCCGCGAGCAGGGCGGCGGCGGCGAAGATGCTCAGGAAACGCAGTTTCATATTTGAGGACTCCCCCTCAATGGAACTCAGGGATAGGAAAGAGGATTTGAACCTTGGGAACTCACGGCCGGCGCGATCTTTCACATGACCAACCGATACGACTTTCCGACGGCAGCGGCAAACCATGCCCCTGCCATCGGAAAAAATCCTGTTCGGCGCGGACTATACTAAGATGGTTCTAGGGAATCAAGGGGGACCACGCAGGATCGGAGCCATCCAGAGGAGTGACCACCTGACGTTCATTGAAACCGGTCAAGTCGATGGTATAGAGCTTGGCGGTCATGCCCCGGCCGCGTTCGTCCGACGGGCCTTCCTTCCAGAACGCCAGCACGCGGCCGTTGGGCGCCCAGGTCGGGCCTTCCACGAGGAATCCCTGGGCCAGCAGGCGCTCGTCGGAGCCGTCGGGACGCATCACGCCGATGAAGAATTCGCCGCCCTTCATCTTGGTGAATGCTATGAGGTCGCCGCGCGGGCTCCATACCGGAGTCGCATAGCGGCCGTCGCCGAAGCTGATGCGCTGCACGCCGGCGCCGCTGCTGTCCATGACGTAAAGCTGCTGGGCGCCGCCGCGGTCGGAATTGAAGACGATCCGCGCGCCGTCGGGCGAATAGCTGGGCGAGGTGTCGATGGCCGGATGGTTGGTCAGGCGGCGCTTCTGCCGGTTCAGCAGGTTGAGGGTATAGAGCTCGGTATTGCCGTCCTGGGCCAGGCTCATGACCACGCTGTTGCCGTCGGGCGAGAACCGGGGCGCGAAGGTCATGCCGGGGAAGTCGCCCAGCAGCTCGCGCCGCGCGGTGTCGATGTTGAGCACGTAGACCCGCGGCGTGCCGCGGAAATACGACATGTAGGTGATCTCGCGCGCGGTCGGCGAGAAGCGCGGGGTCAGCACCAGGTCGGCGCCATCGGTGAGAAAGCGGTGGTTCTCGCCGTCCTGGTCCATGATCGCCAGGCGCTTCCTGCGGTCGTTCTTCGGCCCGGTCTCGGAGATGTAGACGATCTGGGTGTCGAAATAGCCGTCCTCGCCGGTGATGCGCTTGTAGACGGCATCGGCGATCAGGTGGGCGACGCGGCGCCAGCCGGCCGGCGACGCGGTGAAGACCTGCCCCGCCATCTGCTGCTCGGAGAACACGTCCCACAGCCGGAACTCGACCCGCATGCGGCCGTCCGGCCCCATCTCGGCCTTGCCCTGGACCAGCGCCTCGGCGTTGATCTGCTTCCAGTCGGGGAAGCGCGGTCCGGCCTGCAGCGCCGCCACGCTCTGGATGAAGGCGCGGTTGTCGATGGGCTTGAACAGGCCCGAGCGCTCGAGGTCGGCCGCCACCACGCGGGCGATGTCGCGGCCCAGCTGGCCTTCCTGCGGCCCGGCGCCGAAGAATTCGGGGACGGCGATGGGCAGCGGCTTCATGTGGCCGCGGGTGATGTCGATGCGCACTTCGGCGGCCGCCGGCGCCGGCGCGGCGGCGGCAAGGAAAGCGAAGGCCAGCGTGGCGGCAAGAGCGCGAAGTCGGATCAGCATGAGGCATACCCTGTCGGTCGGCGAGCAATTGGCGGCAAGGAAACACGACGATTGGGGCAAGGGCAAGGCATGGTTTGGTGTCCGGGTGCCGGGCGCTCTCACTGCCCCCGAAGGTGGAGCGGGCGGGGATCGAAGCGGAACACCAGGCGCCCGCCGGAGACCTGCTCGGCCAACTCCGGGGACATGGGCAGCGGGCTGCATTTCCTCACCGCATTGGCGGCGGCGTTGCCCAGGGCGCGGACCACCGAATCGGCGCCGGGGGGCGGGTTGGGCGCCGCGTCGAGGACGTTGCCCTGGCGGTCGGTGAAGATCCGTACCTCGATGGATTCGGTCTTGGGGGAACTGGACGGCGGCGTCCAGCACCGGCTGAGATAGAGCTGCAGGCGGTCGATCCCGGTCTGGCCCAAGGCCGGCAGGGCGAAGAGGCCGAGCAGCCCGGCCGCCATCAGCGCGGTCTTGCCGATCATCGCCCCTTCATCGCCTTGCTGAGGTCGAAATTCAGCACCAGGCCGCCATTCTTCAGTGAATCGTACTTGTCCGCCGGAATGGGAAGCGGGCTGCAGGTCCGCACCGCGCGCCGCGCGCTGTCGGCGGCCGCCTGCCAGAACGAATCGGCGAACATGGGCTTGTCGACGATCTGGGCATCGACGACGCCACCATCGGGCAGCACGAACACCCGGATGGCGACGGCCATCTTGTCGGCGTCCTTGGCGCCGGCCGGGGGCGTCCAGCACTTCTCCACATGGGCGCGGATGCGGTCCATCTCGGTCATCGAGACCGGCTCCAGCGGGTTGTGCTGGTTCGACCCCTTGACGCTCTGCGGTTTCGGGTTGGTGCCCTGGTCCTGGGTCGCCGGCTTGGACTTCTCGGCGGTCTTCAGCAGATCGTCCAGCGGATTGGTCTTCGGCTTACTCTTGTCGATGGACTTGAGCAGCGAATCCACGTCGTCGGCCGGCTTGGGCTTCGGCGGCGGCTTCAGGTCCTTGAGCAGCTGGTCGGCGCTGGGCTTGGGCTCGGGCTTCGGTTCCGGCTTGGGTTCCGGCTTGGGTTCAGGCTTGGGCTCGGGTTTCGGCGTCGGGGCCGGCTCCGGCTTGGGCGGCGGCGGCGGCGTCGGCTCGGGCGGCTTGGGTGGTGGCGGCGGTTCCGGCTTGGGCGGCTCGGGCTTGGGCTCGGGCTTGGCGGGCTCGGGCTGGACCTCCTCGGCCTGCTTGGGCGGCGGGTTGGTCTTGGCGCCGATGGGCACCAGATCGACCACGATGGGGGTCTCGACCGGCGGCGGATCGCGGAAGAATTGCGGCAGCCCGAACAGCGCGACCAGGGCCACGACGAGGTGCAGGATTGCCGAGAAGACGAAGCTTTCGCGCCGCATTTCCATGATGATGCGCTAGCGCGCCCCCTTGCCGGCGACGGGCTTGGTCTCGCCCTGCTTCATCTCGGTGACCAGCGCCACCTTGGCGATGCCGGCGCCGCCCAGGGTGCCCATCACCTCCATCACCCGGCCGTAATCGATGGACTTGTCGCCGCGGACGAAGATGCGGGTCTCGGGCTTCTGGGCGGTGATGGCCTGCAGTTTCGGCACCAGCTCGTCGAGGGTGACCTTGGTCTCCTGGATCCAGATCTCGCCATGGGCGTCGACGGTCACCGACAGCGGCTGGTCGTCGCCCTTGATGGGCGCCGCCTCGGTCTTGGGCAGATCGACCTGGACGCCGGCGGTGAGCAGCGGCGCCGTCACCATGAAGATGACCAGCAGCACCAGCATGACGTCGACCATGGGGGTGACGTTGATCTCGGCCACCGGCCGATGGCGCTGGCGCCCCGTCCCCTTGCGCGGGCCGACGGAGGCTCCCATCAGACCTTCTCCTCGAGCTGGCGCGACAGGATGGCGCCGAACTCGCCCGAGAAGTTCTCGAGCCGCTTGGCGTAGCGGTCGAGATCGTTGGAGACCTTGTTGTAGGCGATCACCGCCGGAATGGCGGCGACCAGCCCGAGAGCGGTGGCGAACAGCGCCTCGGCGATGCCCGGGGCGACCACCGCCAGGCTGGTGTTCTTGGTGGCGGCGATGGACTGGAACGAGTTCATGATGCCCCAGACGGTGCCGAACAGGCCGATGAACGGCGCCGTCGAGCCGACCGAGGCGAGAACGCCCAGGTTCCGTTCCAGAATGTCCATCTCGCGACCCAGGGTGACGTGCATCACCCGGTCGATGCGCTGCGGCAGGCTGACCCGGGTCGCCTCGCGGTCCGACAGGCCCTTGGCCGCCGAGCGCCGCCATTCGCGCATGGCGGCGACGAAGATGGCCGACATGGGATCGAGCGGGCGGGCGCCGATGCGGTCGTAAAGCTCTTCCAGCGAGCCGCCGGACCAGAAGCTTTCCTCGAACTGCTCGGCCCGCTGCCACAGCGAACGCAGGCGCATCAGCTTGTCGAAGATGATCGCCCAGCACCAGAACGAGGCCAGGATCAGGGACACCATCACCGCCTTGACGATGATGTCCGCCCGCAGGAACAGGGCCCACATCGACAGGTCGTGTTCGGCCACCGAGCCCGCCAGTTGCACCGCTTGCACAGAGTCCATGACACTAAAGCCTTTCGTTCGTCTCGTTCACTTTTGCCTGCATCGGGGCCTGCATCGGAGCCTTCAGCCCGGGCGGAATGCGCGCAGGCTTCCCGTCCGCCAGGCTGATATACGCCAGCCGCACCTGGAGACGCACCAAAACGGCGCCGTCGTCAAGTCGGCTGATGATCTGGGCCAGTTCCATGGAGGCCCCCCCGACCTCCACCACCGCCGTCTCGACCTCCAGCAGATCGTCCAGGCGGGCGGGCTTCAGGAAGTCCACCCCCATATGCCGGACGGCGAAGGCGTGCCCCTTGCCGCCCGCGGCCAGATCGGATTGCCGGATGCCGAGGGTGCGCACCATCTCGGTGCGCGCCCGCTCGGCGAAATTGAGGTAGTTGGAATGGTACACGATGCCGCCGGCATCGGTGTCCTCCCAATAGACGCGGACCTGGTGTTTGTGGACTCTACCCCCTCCCCCTTGATGGGGGAGGGTCGGGGTCGGGGTGCCGCCCGGCACGCAGCCGGGGGTTCCCCCCCCACCCCGACCCTCCCCCACGAGGGGGGAGGGAGTCCTGCACCATCCGCTCATTCCCCGTCCTCCTCGCGCGCCAGCAGATCCAGCTGCACCAGCACCTCGCGGGGCGGGTTGAGGCCGATGTGCTTGAACCCCGAAGCCGACAGCATGCGCCCCCGGGGGGTGCGCTGGATCATGCCCTGCTGCAGCAGGAAGGGCTCGATCACCTCTTCGATGGTGTCGCGGCTTTCCGACAGGGCGGCGGCCAGGGTGTCGACGCCCACCGGCCCGCCGCCGTAATTCTCGGCGATGCAGGCGAGGTAGCGGCGGTCCATGGCGTCGAGGCCGAGTTGGTCGACCTCCAGCCGGGTCAGGGCGGCATCGGCCACCGGGGCGTCCACCGGACTCTTGCCCGCCACCGCCGCGAAGTCGCGCACCCGCCGCAGCAGCCGGCCGGCCACCCGGGGCGTGCCGCGCGAGCGCCGCGCCACCTCGGCCGCGCCCTCGGCGGTGAGGTCGAAGCCGAGCACGCGGGCGCCGCGGCGGACGATCAGTTCCAGTTCGTCGGGGGTGTAGAAGTTCATGCGGCAGGGAATGCCGAAGCGTTCCCGCAGGGGCGTGGTCAGCAGCCCCGAGCGGGTGGTGGCGCCGACCAGCGTGAAGGGCGGCAGCTCGATGCGCACCGAGCGCGCCGCCGGCCCCTCGCCGATGATGAGGTCGAGCTGGAAGTCCTCCATGGCCGGATAGAGCACTTCCTCTATGGCGGGATTGAGGCGGTGGATCTCGTCGATGAACAGGACGTCGCGCGGCTCCAGGTTGGTCAGCAGCGCCGCCAGGTCGCCGGCCCGCGCGATGACCGGACCCGAGGTGGCGCGGAAGCCCACCCCCAGCTCGCGGGCGACGATCTGGGCCAGGGTGGTCTTGCCCAGGCCGGGCGGGCCGTGGAACAGGGTGTGGTCGAGGGCCTCGCCGCGCGCCCGCGCCGCCTCGATGAAGATCTTCAGGTTCTCGCGCACCGCCTTCTGGCCGATGAAGTCGCCCAGGGTCTGCGGCCGCAGATGGGTCTCGGCCTCGCCGGGCGCCTGTTCGGGGGAGACCACCCGGGTCATCGCGCCAGATCCTTGCCCAGCACCTTCAGCGCCTGGCGGATCAGGGCGCCCACATCGGCGCCCTCACCCAGCTCGCGCGACGCCACCCCGGCCGCCTCGAACGCCTCCAGCCGGCGGTATCCCAGATTGACCAGGGCCGAGACCACGTCCTCCAGCGCGCCGCCCGCCGGCACCGGCGCACCGGCGGCGGCCACCGGCCCGGAGGCCGGCGCGAAGGCGCCCAGCGCCATGCGCCCGGCCTTGTCCTTGAGCTCGGTGAGGATGCGCACCGCCAGCTTCGGCCCGACCCCCGAGGCACGGGTGAGGATGGCCTTGTCCTGGGCGGCGATGGTCTGCAGCAACTGGTCCGGCGTCGCCACCGTCAGGATCGCCAGCGCCACCTTGGCCCCCACCCCCTGCACCGTGGTCAGCAGGTTGAACCAGTCGCGCTCGCCGGCCTCGAGGAAGCCGTAGAGGTGGATGTGATCCTCGCGCACATGGGTCTCCACGTGCAGCGCCGCCGCCGCGCCCGGCTGCAGCCGCCCCAGGGTGCGCCCCGAGCAGAACACCAGGTAGCCGACGCCGTTCACGTCCACCACCGCGAAATCGTCGCCCAGCGTGTCGATCAGGCCCTTCAGTTTGGCTATCATGGCAGGGCCTTCGTCGGCATCGTCGCGGAATCACCCCCACCCCAACCCTCCCCCATCAAGGGGGAGGGGGAAGGTTGGAAAGAGCCCCCTCCCCCCTTGTGGGGGAGGGTTGGGGTGGGGGGGAATCCCGGTGCTTGGGTCATCCCGCCACCGCCCGCGCCAGCCGGCGCTTCGTTCCCAGATGGTGGGCGTGGCAGATGGCGACGCCCAACGCGTCGGCGGCGTCGGGGCTTTTCACCAGGCAGCCGGGCAGCAGCGTGCGCACCATCATCCCCACCTGATCCTTGGCCGCCCGGCCGGTGCCGACCACCGCCTGCTTGACCGCGGCCGGGCTGTACTCCCCCACCGCCAGCCCGGCCAGCGCCGGCGCCAGCATCACCGCGCCCCGGGCCTGGCCCAGCTTCAGGGTGCTTTCCGGGTTCTTGTTGACGAAGGTCTGCTCCACCGCCGCCTGGTCGGGGCGCCACTCGGCGATCACCGCCTGGATGCCGCGATGCAGTTGCACCAGCCGCTCGGCCAGGGACAGCGAATCGTCCGACTTCACCACCCCGTCGGCCACATGGCGCAGCGACGAGCCCTCGGCATCGACGATGCCCCAGCCGGTGGTACGCAAACCTGGGTCGAGGCCAAGAACTCTCATCACACAGCCTTCCGGCACCGTCGCGGAATCACCCCCACCCCGACCCTCCCCCATCAAGGGGGAGGGGGACGCGGCGGCGCCTCCAAGCCCCCCTCCCCCCTTGCGGGGGAGGGCCGGGGTGGGGGGGCTGGCACCTAAGCCAGCCGTTCCATCACGTCGTCTGGAATCTCGAAATTGGCCTGGACGCGCTGGACGTCGTCGTTGTCCTCCAGCACGTCCAGCAGCTTCATCAGGGTCCTGGCGGTGTCCTCGTCGGCCACCGGCACGCTGGTCTGGGGGCGCCAGTCGAGGCGGGCGTATTCCGGGGTGCCGAACTTGGACTCCAGCGCATCGCGCACCGCGCCCAGATCGTCGGGGGCGCAGGTGATCTCGTGGCCGTCCTCGCCGGATTCGACGTTGTCGGCGCCGGCCTCCAGCGCCGCCTCGAACATGTCCTCGGCCGAGGTCGCGCCGGCGGGATAATGGATGGCGGCGATGCGGTCGAACATGAACGACACCGAATTGCTCTCGCCCAGCGCGCCGCCGTTCTTCGAGAAGGCCGAACGCACCTCCGAGGCGGTGCGGTTGCGGTTGTCGGTCAGCGCCTCGACGATGATCGCCACCGAGCCGGGGCCGTAGCCCTCGTAGCGCACTTCCTCGTAATTGGCGCCGTCCTCGCCGCCGGCGCCGCGCTTGATGGCGCGCTCCACCGTGTCCTTGGGCATGTTGGCGGCGCGCGCCGCCTGTATCGCCGCGCGCAGGCGGGGATTGGCGTTGGGATCGGGCTGGCCGGTCTTGGCGGCCACCGTCAGTTCACGGATCAGTTTGGTGAACACCTTGGCGCGCTTGGCGTCCTGCGCACCCTTGCGGTGCATGATGTTCTTGAATTGGGAATGACCGGCCATGGGCGCGTGGTCCCTGTCAACGATAGGATGAACCGCGCTGCCTTACCATATCTTGTGGGAAGACGCTACGGCAGAAACAGCCCCTCGCTATCGGACGAAAGTCCGGCAACCAGTCTCTCGGCGGCGGCGGCTACCTCGGGCGACATCGGCGCGCCCATGGCGAAATGGCGCCCCTCCACCCCCAACACCATCATCCCGCCCGGCAGCCGGCCCAGCAGCCGGGACATCTCCACCGCCTCGGCCAGCCCGAACAGGTGGCTGCCCTTGGGGAACAGGGCGGCGGGCAGTTTCTCCGCCACCGCGTCCCAGGCCCGGACGGTGCCCGGCGCGCCGCCGCCGGACGTGGCGTCGACCACCACCACCCGCTCCAGACCCTGCCAAAGCTCCATCAACTCGGCGCCTTCGCCGTGATGGGCGACGGCGTTGACACCCGTAGCGGCCAGGCGTTCCGCCACCATCGGCCCGACACCGTCATCGCCGCGGTAGGGATGGCCGATTCCGATGACCAGGATTCCGCTCACTCGGCGAACCAGCGCGGGAAGAAGGTGTGGTCGCCCTCGGTCCGCAGGGCGCGGGTGGGCCGGCCGTCGTCGTCGATCAGGTCCATCTTGCGCAGCCAGCGCACGATCTTCTTGAAATGGGCAAGGTTGTGGCGGCTGACGCCGCCCTCCATCCAGTTCTGTTCCAGGAAGGCCAGGATGGCCGGCTGGCCCAGCTCCGCTTCCCACAGGATGCCGAGCAGCGAGCACAGCGCCTCCTCGACGTCGCGCTCGGGGCAGAACAGGCTCTGCACCGCGTCGGCCTCGTCCCGCCGACCGCTTTCGGGGCCGCAGCCAAGGCCGAAATCGATCACCGCCCGGCGGTCGGGGGCGGCGCACTGGTAATGGGCCACCTCGTGGATCAGCACGCTGGGCTCCATGCGGATGGCGACGCTCTCGCCGTCCCAGGTCCAGTGGCTCCTGGGATCGACGTCGAGGATGCCGAAGCCGAAAGACCGGCACAGCTCCACCGCCTGGGCGTGATGGCCGGCATCGGTGGACAGGCTCATCAGGTCTCCGTCGGGAACCAGCGCGGTGACCCGGGCGAACACCTTGGCCGCCACCCCGTCCAGCGCGCCGGCGAAGGCGGGCAGCAGCGGAGCCAGGGCGGCATGGTCGATGGGGGTGAGCATCATGATGGGGATGGTTTAGCCGAGGAGGAAGGGAGCGGGCAAGCCCCCTGCCCCACCCCCGGGCCTTCCCGCGCCGTCGGCAGGCGGCCTCAGAACTCCACCCGCACCCCGAACGTCGCCTCCAGCTCGCCGGCCAGGACGGAGTCGAGGGTCACCTTCGGCGCCCGCGTCGAGATCCAGTCGCCGTCGGCGTAGTCGAAGTGCCAGGCCCCGCTGACCGGCGAGGACAGCCAGACCTGTTTCATCGGGCCGTTCTTGTTGACGACGTACTGGCCGCCGCCCTTGATGGTGATGGTCAGCACGGCGCCGTGCAGGTCGGCGTCCAGCCGGTCGCCCAGCGCCTCGTCGATGGCGTCGGCCAGCCCCTCGATCAAATCGTCGGCAAGGGTGTTGAAACGGCTGTCGTCCAGGCTCATGGCGGGTTCCTTCAATCTGACCGGGCGATCCTACCCAAGCCCGCCGCCGCCGCCAAGCGGCCTACGTCTTTCGAACCCTTTTCCCACCCCAAAGGGGAATTGCGACAGGCGCATGAATGCGGCGATACTGGTCCAAAATAATGAAGAATGTATGGTCCAGGGGAGGTTTCCGCCATGATTCGAATCCTCGTCATCGATCCTGAGCCCCATGCGCGTCTGACCATGCGCAGCATGCTGGTCGGTGCCGGCTACGAGGTCGATCTCGCCGCCGATGGCTGCGCCGCCGAAAGCGCCTTCGCCCGCCACCCCGCCGATCTGGTCATCGCCGATGCCGAGGAAGAGGCGGCGCGCCTGCCCACCCGCCTGCTGGCGGTGCCCGGCGGCGACCCCTTGCGCCGGCGTGAACTGGGTGGCGTCACCAACGTGCTGCCCAAGCCGTTCGGCCGCGACGACCTGCTGGCCGCGGTGCGGGTCACGCTGGGGGCGATTCCGCCGGTTCCCGGCCACTCCTGAAAGGCCGAAAAATCCGTGAAACGGGCGCTTGCGCGGGGGCGGGCTTTTCTGTATAAGGCCCCCTTCGATTTGCGGAGCTGTAGGCCATGAAGAACGACATTCATCCCGATTACCACGAGATCAACGTGGTCATGACGGACGGCAGCGAGTTCACGACCCGCTCGACCATGGGCAAGGCCGGCGACACTCTGCGCCTGGACATCGACCCCAAGTCGCACCCGGCCTGGACCGGCGTGCACCGCATGGTCGATACCGGTGGCCAGATCGCCAAGTTCAACAAGCGCTTCGCCAGCTTCGGCATCAAGGCCTAAGGGCCGGCGGCCGCCAGGCCGCCCAACGCCGACCTTCCGCATCAGGCCGCCGTCCTCGGACGCGCGGCCTTTTTGCCGCTTTCCGCCCGCGGCGTTTTGCCGCTTTCCGATGGACTTGGCGGATCGAAGGCGTTACAGCAACCTTGTTTTGATCGGCCGATGGGGGGGCCGGGAAATGGACGGGCGGACGCCATGATCATCGTCCACTACGAGGTCTACGTCCTCGAGGGCCGCGGCTGGATGCTGCACGCCCGCTTCCCCCGTTCCGAACGTGAAACCGCCGTCAACGAGGCCAAGGAGCTGGAGCACCAGCTCCGCATCAAGGTCAAGGTGGTCCGCGAGACCTATTACACCGACACCAACGCCTTCGACGAGGCCGAAGTCTACATCACCGGCATGAAGGCCGGCGAGGCGCCCCGCGCCGCTGCGGCCCGCTCCGCGGCACCGGAGGGAGCCCGTGCAGGCGGCGGAGGCGCCGCGGCCGCCAAGCCGGCGGGAAAGGCGGCCAGCCCGCCGGCGCCGGCGCCGGCGCGCAAGGCACCCGCCCGCCCGCCGCCCAAGCCCCACCGGAATCCGCTCGAGGTCGCCCAAGCCCGCCAGGTGATGGTGCGCCTGACCGGCATCACCGCTCTGGCCCTCACCGTGGCCATCGTGGCCATCAAGGTCACACCCGAGTTCATCGTGCTGGCGTGGAAAATGGGCTTTCCCATCCGGGTCTCCCCGGACGGCTACAACCAGATGCTGTTCGCGGTCTTCGCGCTGACCTTCCTGATGACGGCGGTGCCGCTGGGCATGAAATTCCTGCCCCGCCAGGGCGCCGCCACCGCCCGCACCGCCCCTGCCGCCGATCCCGATCTCGGCTGGGGCCGGCGTGCGGCAGCACCGCCACCGCCGCGGCGGACCCGCCGCGCAGCGTCGGACGACGGCGACTCGCTGCCGTTGCTCGATGATCTGCCGGCCTTCCCGGACGACACGGATTCCGAGCCGCCTCCGCCGGCACTGGAGGTCTTGGCCACCGCGTCCGCCGCGGCGGAAGCCGCCGGTCCGGCCACCGCCGAGGGCGAGGTTCCCACGGTGATGCGCTTCCTCGACGGCGCCGTCGACTTCGCCAAGGGTGCCGGCATTGCCATGGACGCCTACAACAAGTTCGCGCTGCACCTCTACCTTGCCGGCGCGGTGGAATCCCTTTGCGAGTTCCGCAAGCTGGGCAGCTCGGCCAAGGCCAAGCTGATCGCCAACGCGCTCGAGACGCTGGGAGTGTCGGGCGAGCTGGCCCGCAGCTTCTACGACAAGCTGCCGGAATACCTGCGCGAGCCGCGCTATCTGGGGGCGGTCACCGCCGGGCGCGGGGCCATGAGCAACCTGATGCTGGGCGACGAGATGGGCGCCCATCTGGTCCTGCGCGACGTCTTCGCCAACTGGAACAAGAAGAACGAGAAGAAGGCCCAGCTGATGACGGTGCTGTTCACCGACATGGTGGGCTCCACCGACATGACCCAGGACCGCGGCGACGCCGCCGCCCAGGAGATCGTGCGCCGCCACAACCTGATCGTGCGCGCCGCGCTGCAGAAGTACGGCGGCACCGAGGTCAAGCATACCGGCGACGGCATCATGGCGTCGTTTTACTCGGCCGGCGGCGCCATCGACGCCATGATCACGGTGCAGCGCCAGGTCGCCGAGCACAATGCCCGCAAGCCCGATCAGGAACTGCATCTGCGCATCGGCCTGAATGCCGGCGAGCCGATCCAGGAGGAGGACGATTTGTTCGGCTCGACCGTCCAGCTCGCCGCCCGGGTCTGCGCCGCCACCGGCACCGACCAGATCTTCTGCACCGCCGGGGTCAAGGAGTCTTCTGGCAAGCCCGCCAACCAGTTCCGCGACGTCGGCGCCAAGCCGATGAAGGGATTCAAGCAGCCGATTCCGCTGTACGAGATACGCTGGCAGTGAGCCATGGCCGAAGGGATTGGTGACATGGCGCTTCACCTCATTCCCCGATACCGCTAAGGTTTCCATCGGTTTCGGCGCGGGCGGATGACGGGGACAGGTTTGAAGTCGGTCTTTCTTGTTGTGTTTGCATGGCTGACGGGCGCCTTCATTTGGGGCGCGGCGGCCGGTGAGCCACAGAAACCTGAATTGAAAATCATCTTCTCGCAATACACCCCACCTTACGTCTTCGAGAACGGGCAGGGCATTGTCGTCGACATCGTCCGCGCGGCGCTGGCCCCGGCCGGCTACCGCATCACGCCGGTCTACGTCCCCATCGGCCGCGGCGTCGAGCTGTTCGCCGAGCGCAAGGTGGACGGAACCGCCATCATCCGCGAAAGCTCAGGCCTGGCGGCCAGCTATTCCGACCCCTTCATGCAGTACCACAACGCCGCCTTCTCGCTGAAGCGGCGCGGTCTGGTCCTCTCGACGGTCGCCGACCTGAAGGACAAGGCGGTGGTCGGCTTCCAGAACGCCTCTGTCTTCCTGGGTCCCGAATTCGGCGCCATGGCGGCCGCCAACACGGCCTACAAGGAACTGGCCAACCAGGAGACCCAGACGCTGATGCTGCTGCTCGGGCGCATCGACGTGGCGGTGATGGACAGCGGCATCTTCCACTTCTACCGCCAGAAGCTGATCGCCGAGGGCCGGGCGCCGGCGGGCGAGGACATCCAGGTGTCGACCCTGTTCCCGCCCACCCCCTATCAATGCGCCTTCGTCGATCCCGTCGTCCGCGACGCCTTCAACCGGGGCCTGGCGGCGATTCGCGCCAGCGGCCGCTACGACGAAATCTACCGGTCGTATGTCGGCCGTTACCTGTGGGTCAACCAATGAAGTTCCGCACCGATTCGCTGTCGTGGCAGCTTCTGCGATCGGTGCTGTCCACCTATTTCGCCATCACGCTGGCCATCACCGTGGTGCAGATGGGGATCGAGTACTTCCATGCCCGCACCGTCATCCGGTCCGAGCTTCGCGACGTCGAGAACACCTTCCGCCCCGCCCTCTCCACCGCCCTGTGGGAGCTGAACCGCGAGCAGATCCTGGCCATCCAGAAGGGCATCCTGGGCCTGCCCAACATCACCTCGGTGACCATCCTCACCCAGCGCGGCGAGGACCTGCAGCTTCAGGACGCCGCCCACTTCGCCAGCGGCATCTCCCATACCTTCAAGGTCTGGTACAGCTTCGACGGCCAAGACAACGAGCTGGCGACGGTCAGCTTCACCGCCTCGGGCAAGATCGTCCTCGACCGGGTGATCGTCGGCTTCCAGATGATCGTCGCCGCCGCCCTCATCAAGAGCGCGGTGCTGGTGCTGCTGTTCTTCTGGGTGTTCCGACGCACGCTGGACGGGCCGCTGGGGCGGCTGACCGGGGCGCTTCGCGCCGTCGATCTGGACACCCTGGGCAGCAAGCACCTCGACCTGGGATTGACCGGCCGCAACGAGCTGACCGAGGTCGAAGGCGCCTTCAACCGCATGCTGAAGACCCTGGACGACGAACGGCTGGAGAGCACCCGCGCCCTGCGCGCCCTCAATCTCGGCCTGGAGGAGCAGGTGGAGCAGCGGACCCGCGACCTCGCCCGCTCCAACGCCGACCTCGAACATTTCGCCTATGCCGCCTCGCACGATCTGCGCGAGCCGCTGCGCATGATCAGCTCGTATCTGGGCCTGCTGGAACGCCGGGAATCCCACCACCTCAGCGAGGAAGGGCTGGAATTCCTGGGCTATGCCAAGAACGGCGCGGTGCGCCTGAACGACATGATCTCGGCGCTGCTGGACTATGCCCGCATCGGCCGCGACCAGCCGCCGCACGCGCCGGTGAGCCTGGACGAGGTGGTGGAGGAGGTGCGCGTCAACCTGCGGGTCGGTCTGGAGGAGAACGGCGCCCGCGTCGATGTGGCGCCTCCGCTGCCCCGGGTGATGGGCAACCGCGCCGATCTGGTGCGGCTGTTCCAGAACCTGATCGGCAACGCCGTCAAGTACCGCGCCCCCGACCGCCTGCCGATCATTTCCATTTCCGCCGGGTCCGTCGAAGGGCGGTGGGAGCTGGCGGTCGCCGACAACGGTGTGGGAATTCCCGAAAGCGCCTCGGAGCGGGTGTTCGAGCTGTTCCAGCGCCTGCATGGGCGCGATGTGGAAGGCTCGGGCATCGGTCTGGCCACCTGCCGCCGGATCGTCGAGCAGCACGGCGGCAGCATCCGGGTGGAAGGCGAGGCCGACCGGGGATCGACCTTCCGGCTGACCCTGCCGGCCGCCTGACCGCCCCCTCCCCCGTCAGTTCAGCCGCTCCAGCATGTCGCGTTCCAGCCGCGACACCCGCTGGTAAAGGCTGAAGCTGCGCTCCAGCAGGCTGCGCAGGCCGCCGGGAAGCGCTTCGTCGGCCAACCCGCTGGTGTCCAGGCAGACCTCGATCCCCGACAGGCGGTTGGGTTCGGCCAAGGCCTCGTCGCTTCCGATCTCGCCTTCGTGGACGGCGCGCTGCATCAGCAGCCAGGCCATCACCTGGGTCAGCCGCGAGGTCACCCGCATCGCCTCGCACGACAGCCGGAGGCGTTCCAGACCACCGCGCCGCTCGCTTTCGCGGCGCTCGACGAAGGCCAGGTAGTTCCTCGCCTCGACCATCAGGGTCAGGGTCTCGTCGTAGGTCCGGCGGAAGTACAGGGGCTGCGGCATGGGCCTTCCTCGCGCGCGGCAACGTGCCACCATCGACGCCCTGGAGGTGGCGCTCGGCGCCGCCCGGTTCAATGCGACCGAAGCGCCATGGCCCCTCCGCACGCCCTCTTGACGGCGGCCCGGGCGCCCCTATCTCGATAGCGCGCGGCCGCCACGTTCCGGGACCGCGTGATCCTCTGGTTGCTTCGCAAAGGAGAACTGGACATGCGTACCTTCGATCTCTCTCCCCTGTTCCGCTCCACCGTCGGGTTCGAGCATCTGTCGCGCATGCTCGATGCCGCCAGCCGCCTGGATGAGCAGGCGGCGGCCTATCCGCCCTACAACATCGAGAAGCTGGGCGAGGACCGCTACCGCATCACCATGGCGGTGGCCGGCTTCGGCGATGCCGATCTCGAGGTGACCGCCCACGACCATACCCTGATCATCACCGGCAAGGCCCACCGCGACGAGGCCGAGGTGCAGTACCTGCACCGGGGCATCGCCGGCCGTCCCTTCGAGCGTCGGTTCGAGCTGGCCGATTTCATCCGCGTGGACGGCGCCGCGCTGGTCAACGGCCTGCTGCACGTCGATCTGGTGCGCGAGGTGCCCGAGCAGATGAAGCCCCGCACCATCGCCATCGAAACCAAGCGCTCGCCCAAGGTCATCGAGGGCAAGGCCGCCTGACCACAAACGGCAAACGGCCCCTCCCCCGGGCCTGAGGGGGAAGACGCTGGGCGAG
Organism: Magnetospirillum sp. UT-4; assembly: GCF_902729435.1. Classification (GTDB taxonomy): domain Bacteria; phylum Pseudomonadota; class Alphaproteobacteria; order Rhodospirillales; family Magnetospirillaceae; genus Magnetospirillum. Next base: position 47,703 of record NZ_CACVCG010000090.1, on the reverse strand, counting down.
GGGGATCACCCCTCGCCCTTGCGCCGCCCGACCCCGGCCAGGCGGAAGCCCTGGCGGTCGGGGCCGTTGCCGGTTTCGAAAAGATGGTAGAGATAGCGGGCGGTGCCCTTCTCGGGCCCCCAGGCGACCCGGAAGTGCTTGACCATCTGCGGGATGGTGGTCTGGCGCCCCTTGCGCCGGAAATGCTCGCGGATGAAGGCGATGACCTGCCAGTGCTCGTCGGTGAGCGCCACGCCCTCGCGGGCGGCGAGGGCGCGGGCGAAGGCTTCCGACCACCGGCCGCGATCGATCAGGTAGCCTTCGGCATCGGTGGCGATGAATTCGCCATCGACCTCGATGCCGGTCACGGCCGCATGCCGCCGCAGCCGCGGACGTCGTAATCGGCGCAGGTGCGGCAGTCCTTGCGGCCGGCCAGCCAGGGGGTCAGCTCCGCCGCCGGCATCGGCCGGGCGAACAGGTAGCCCTGGCCGATGGGGCATTCGGCGGCGGTGAGCAGGCGCACCTCCTCGTCGTTCTCGACACCTTCGGCGACCACGATCTTGCCCAGCGCCCGGCCCAGGGCGACGATGGAGGCGACGATCTCGGCATTCTCGACGCCCTCGGCGAGGCCGATGACGAACGAGCGGTCGATCTTGATGACGTCCACCGGCAGGCGGGTGAGATAGGCCAGGCTGGAATAGCCGGTGCCGAAATCGTCGATGGCGACGGTGGCGCCCAAGGCCCGCAACTCGGAAAGGATGGCGGAAGCCGCGTCGGGATCGGCCATCACCGCGCTTTCGGTGATCTCGATCTGCAGCATGGCCGGGGTGATGCCGTGGCGCCGGGTGGCCTCGATCACCCGGACCGCGAAGTCGCGGCTGAACAGCTGGCGGGCCGAGACGTTGACCGCCAGCGGGATGTCGCCCAGGCCGGCGGCGCGCCAGGCGGCGATCTGGCGGCAGGCTTCCTCGATCACCCAGTCGCCCAGGGCCACCACCAGCCCGGTCTCCTCGGCCAGCGGGATGAAATCGGCCGGGTACATCAGCGTATCGTTGCCGTCGCGGCGCCAGCGCACCAGCGCCTCGGCGCCGCACGGCCGGCGGTCCTCGAAGCAGATCTTGGGCTGGTAGTGCAGTTCGAACTCGCCGCGCTGGATGGCGGCGCGCAGGTCGCGCTCGAGGCGCAGGGTGGCCAGGGTCTTCTCGGTCATGCCGGCGGCGAAGAAGCGGTAGGTGTTGCGCCCCCCTTTCTTGGCCGCGTACATGGCGGTGTCGGCCTGCTTGAGCAGCGAGACGGCATCCTCGGCGGTTTCCGGAAAGACGGCGATGCCGACCGAGGTGGTCACCCGCACGCTCTCCACCCCCAAATCCACCGGCTGGTCGAGGGCGGCGATGACGGCCTCGGCGGTGCGGGCGATGTCGTCGGCGGGACCGGCCGGCTCGAGCAGCACCACGAACTCGTCGCCGCCCATGCGCGCCACCGTGTCGGTGCGGCGCAGGGAGGCGACGATGCGCGCCGCCACCTCGCGCAGCAGGCGGTCGCCGGCGTCGTGGCCCAGACTGTCGTTGACCGCCTTGAAGCGGTCGAGATCGAGGAACAGCACCGCCAGCCGATGGGCCTCGCGCCGGGCCACGGCGATGCCGTGTTCCAGCCGGTCCATCAGCAGGGTACGGTTGGGCAGGCCGGTCAGGGCGTCATGATAGGCGAGATGGCGGATGCGGTCCTCGTTGCGCCGCATGTTGGTGATGTCGGTGAAGACCGATACGTAGCTGGCGACCCGGCCGGTCGCGTCCCTGACCGCCGTGATGGTCTGCCACTGCACGTAGACGCTGCCATCCTTGCGCCGGTTCCACACCTCGCCCTGCCAATGGCCGGTCTCCAGCAGCGTCCGCCAAAGGTCGGCGTAGAACCCGGGTTCGTGGTGGTCCGAGCGCAGGATGCTGGGCTTCCGCCCCACCGCTTCGTCGGCGGAGTAGCCGGTGATCTCGGTGAAGGCGGGATTGACCGAAAGGATGAGGGCGTCGGCATCGGTGACCACGATGCCTTCCGACGAATTGTCGAACACCGTGCGGGCCAGTTGCAGCCGCTCCTCGTCGCGCTTGCGGGTGGTGATGTCGCGCCAGGCGCAATAGATCACCTCGCGCCCGTCCAGGCTGAGCGAGGACAGGGTCACCTCGGCGTCGAAGCACGAGCCGTCGGCCCGGGTGTGCACCCACTCGAAGCGGTGCTGCCCGTTGCGCCGGGCGGTGGCGATCATCCGTTCGGCCTTGGTGCGCGAGTCCTCGCCGTCGGGCTGGAATGCCGGCGACAGGTCGCCCGGATGGGTCTCCAGCAGGCCGCGCTTGTCGCCGTAGCCCAGCATCGCCACCGCCGCCGCGTTGCAGTCGATGAAGCGGTTGCCGGCAATGATCCAGGCGGGATCGGGCGAGTGGTCGAACAGCCGGCGGAACCGGTCGCCGGCGTCCGGCCAGTCGGGCCGGACGCGCCCGCGTGCGCGCAACCTGCGCCTGCCCTCGAACCGTCCGACCGGGCTGCCCGTCATTTCGCCTTGGCCCCGTTGCGCCGCCGCCGGTTGGGTCCGGCGCGCGGGATAGGCCTTTTACCGTACTTTCGGGTTAGTCCGGCCACAACGGAGAAAAGGTATGAGAAACACTCCACTTCACCGGCGGCCGGCTCATTCCCCTGCCAGGCCGAGGGCGCGGGCGAGGTCGAGCACCCGCCGGCGGACGTTGGGATCGGAAATGCGGTAGTACGCCCGGACCAGCTCCAGGGTCTCGCGCTTGCTCATGGGATCGGCCTCGAACGGCGCCGGGTCCTCGCCCAGTCCGGAGATCAGGCGGGGCGACAGCGCCGACACCTCGTCGGGCATGTCGTCGAAGAAGAAGCTGATCGGCACGTCGAGGACGCGGGCGAGGTCGAACAGGCGCGAGGAGCCGATGCGGTTGGCACCGCGTTCGTACTTCTGCACCTGCTGGAAGGTCAGGCCCAAGGCCTCGCCCAGCTTTTCCTGGCTCATGCCGAGCAGGGTGCGGCGCAGCCGCACGCGGGCGCCGACATGGACGTCGATGGGATTCGGCTGACCCGAAGCGGTCCGGCCGCGATTGGCGCGGCGTCGGGTTCCCTTGGGACCGGTCTTTCTGGCTTCTGCGCTCATGGCTCTTTCCGTCATATAGCCCCGGTTGCATAGTTTCGCCGGTCCTCGGGAAAAAGGCAACCACCTGTTGTGATGAATGCAAAAAATCCCGACGCCAGGCCGTGCCGATTTTTGCCAGTGAGTCTCAGTCGCGCGCACGAATATTTCTTATTGTCCCCAGGTTTGGAAAATGAACTTGCGTATTCGCACTTGCGAACATTATGCTCCGCTAACCTATATCCCTACCCGCCCGCCCGTCGGCCAGTGGCCCCGGCGGGCGTCAGACAATGGAACGGACGGACATGGCTGAACGGCAACTCATCACGGTCGACGGCAACGAAGCCTGCGCCTCGGTGGCGTATCGGGTGTCGGAGGTGGCGGCGATCTATCCCATCACGCCGTCCTCGACCATGGGCGAGCTGGCCGACCAGTGGGCCGCCGACGGCCGCACCAACATCTGGGGCATCATCCCGGAAGTGTCGGAGATGCAGCACGAGGGCGGCGCCGCCGGTGCCGTCCACGGCGCCCTGCAGGCGGGCGGTCTGGCGACCACCTTCACCGCCAGCCAGGGCCTGCTGCTGATGATCCCCAACATGTACAAGATCGCCGGCGAGCTGACCGCCTTCACCATGCACGTTTCGGCGCGCACGGTGGCGACCCACGGCCTGTCCATCTTCGGTGACCATTCCGACGTCATGGCCTGCCGCCAGACCGGGTTCGCCATGCTGGCCTCGTCGTCGGTGCAGGAGGCCCACGACATGGCCGCCATCGCCCACGCCGCGACCCTGAAATCGCGGGTGCCGTTCCTGCACTTCTTCGACGGCTTCCGCACCTCGCACGAGGTGGCCAAGATCGAGGAAATGACCGATTCCGACCTCGCCATCATGATGGACGAGGACTCGATTCGCGCCCACCGCCAGCGGGCGCTGTCGCCCGACCATCCCACCCTGCGCGGCACCTCGCAGAACCCCGACACCTTCTTCCAGATGCAGGAGGCGCGCAATCCCTGGTACCAGCGCTGCCCGCAGGTGGTGCAGGAGACCATGGACCGCTTCGCCGCGCTGACCGGCCGCGGCTACCGCCTGTTCGACTATCACGGCCATCCCGACGCCGAGCGGGTGGTGATCCTGATGGGCTCGGGCACCGAGACCGTGCACGAGGTGGTTCACCACCTGGTCGGCGAGGGCGAGAAGGTGGGCGTGCTGAAGGTCCGCCTCTACCGCCCGTTCTCGGTCGATTCCTTCATCGCCGCCCTGCCGCCCACCGTGCGCGCCATCGCCGTGCTCGACCGCACCAAGGAATGCGGCGCGGTGGCCGAGCCGCTGTATCTGGACGTGGTGTCCGCCCTGATGGAGGCCAAGGCCGCCGGGCTGCGCCCGACCGCCGCCGACCCGGTGGTGATCGGCGGCCGCTACGGCCTGGCCAGCAAGGAATTCAACCCGCCCATGGTCAAGGCGGTGTTCGACGAACTGGCCAAGGCCACGCCCAAGCGCCGCTTCACCGTCGGCATCACCGACGACGTCTCGGGCACCTCGCTGGCCGTCGATCGCTGGTTCCGCCTGCCCAACCACGGCGTCAAGCGCGCGGTGTTCTTCGGCCTGGGCGCCGACGGCACCGTGGGCGCCAACAAGAACTCCATCAAGATCATCGCCGAGAGCGCCGGCCTGCAGGGCCAGGGCTACTTCGTCTACGATTCCAAGAAGTCGGGCGCCATCACCATCTCGCACCTGCGCTTCAGCCACGAGCCCATCCGCAGCGCCTATCTGCTGTCGGAAAGCGAGGCGGACTTCGTCGCCTGTCACCACTTCGTCTTCCTCGACAAGATCGACGTGCTGGAATACGCCGCCCGCGGCGCCACCGTGCTGCTCAACTCGCCCTATTCCAAGGACGAGCTGTGGGCCCACCTGACCCGCGACGTCCAGGAAGAGATCCTGGCCAAGGACATCCAGCTCTACACCATCGACGCCCGCAAGGTCGCCCAGGCCGCCGGCATGGGTCAGCGCATCAACACCATCATGCAGACCTGCTTCTTCGCGCTGTCGGGGGTGCTGCCGCGCGACGAGGCCGTCGCCGAGATCAAGAAGGCCATCGAGAAGACCTACGGCCGCAAGTCCGAGAAGATCGTCGCCCAGAACTTCCAGGCGGTCGACATGACCCTGGCCCACCTGGAGAAGGTGGACTACCCGCGCCTGGCCGACGCCATCCGCGTCAAGCCGCCCATCGTCCCGGCCGAGGCGCCCGAATTCGTCCAGCGCGTCACCGCCCTGATGCTGGCCGGCAAGGGCGACCTGCTGCCGGTCTCGGCCTTCCCGCCGGACGGCACCTGGCCCACCGGCACCGCCCGCTTCGAGCGGCGCAACATCGCCGACGAGCTGCCGGTGTGGGAGCCCAGCTTGTGCATCCAGTGCAACAAGTGCGCCCTGGTCTGCCCGCACGCCGCCATCCGAGCCAAGGTGGCCGAGCCCGCCGACATGGCCGCCGCCCCGGCGGCGCTGAAGCGCATGGCCTACAAGGGCAACGAGTTCAAGGGTGCCGACTACCTGCTGCAGGTGGCGCCCGAGGATTGCACCGGCTGCAACCTCTGCGTCCGCGTCTGCCCGGGCAAGGACAAGAAGGACCCGTCGCGCCTGGCCCTGCGCATGGAGGAGAAGCTGCCCCTCCTGGACGAGGAGATCGTCAACTGGGACTTCTTCACCAAGCTGCCCGAGGCCGACCGCACCAAGCTGCCCAAGCCGACGGTCAAGACCGCCCAGTTCCTGCAGCCGCTGTTCGAATTCTCGGGCGCCTGCCTGGGCTGCGGCGAGACCCCCTACATCAAGCTGCTGTCGCAGCTGTACGGCGACCGCCTGATGATCGCCAACGCCACCGGCTGTTCCTCCATCTTCGGCGGCAACCTGCCGACCACCCCCTACGCCCAGAACTGCGAGGGCCGCGGCCCGGCCTGGTCCAACTCGCTGTTCGAGGACAATGCCGAGTTCGGCTTCGGCTTCCGCCTCGCCATCGACCGCCACAAGGACCTGGCCAAGCTGTCGCTGATGGCCCTGGCGGCGGCCGGCAAGCTGCCTGAGCGCCTGGTCAACGAGCTGCTGCATTCGCCCCAGGACGACGATTCCCAGATCGCCGCCCAGCGCGCCCGCGTCGCCGAGCTGATGGGGCTGTTGAAGCACATCGACGATGCCCGCGCCCGCCGGCTCGAGCAGGTCGCCGATTACCTGGTGGAAAAGGTGGTGTGGATCGTCGGCGGCGACGGCTGGGCCTACGACATCGGCTATAGCGGCCTCGACCACGTCTTCGCCTCGGGCAAGAACGTCAACATCCTGGTGATGGACACCGAGGTCTATTCCAACACCGGCGGGCAGCAATCCAAGGCCACCCCGCTGGCCGCCACCGCCAAGTTCGCCACCGCCGGCAAGAGCCTGCCCAAGAAGGATCTGGGCATGATGGCCATGGCCTACGGCGACGTCTATGTCGCCAACGTCGCCTTCGGCTCGAAGGACACCCAGACCCAGCGCGCCATCATGGACGCGGTGGCGTGGCCGGGCGTGTCACTGATCGTCGCCTATTCCCACTGCATCGCCCACGGCTACGACATGGCCGACGGGCTGGAGCAGCAGAAGCTGGCGGTGCAGTCGGGCTACTGGCCGCTCTATCGCTGGGACCCGCGCAAGCTGGCCAGCGGCGAGCCGGCGCTGACCCTGGACAGCCAGGACCCCAGCACCGACCTCTACGACTTCCTCAAGGGCGAATCCCGCTTCACCATGGTCGAGCGGGCCAATCCCAACCGCTTCAAGGACCTGGTCGGCACCGCCGAGGAAGGCATCCGCCGCCGCTTCGCCATGCTGCGCCGCTTCGCCGGCCTGCCCGACGCGGTCCCGCCCGCCGGCAAGGACGCGGCGGAGTAGGAGGTCAAACGAAAAAACCCCTCCCCCTGACGGGGAGGGGTTGGGACTAAGTGTGTTTCGTCATGGCCGGGCTTGACCCACTTCTGTCCGGTTTAATTCTCGGCTGGCCCATGCCCCCTCGCCCGCCTGCGGGAGAGGGGGGCGAGCGTCAGCGAGCCGGGGTGAGGGCGGCGCGTGTCCACGCGCCCAAGACCTGAAAACGCAGAGGTTTTCGCTGTCGCGAAGCGCACCTGACGGCGCGCGCCCTCTCCCTCCCGTCGCTGGCGCGACGGGTCCCTCCCTCTCCCGCAGGCGGGCGAGGGTAATCTGTCCGCTTCCGCCAACATCACCCTGGACGCGGCCGACACCAAGGGCTCCCGAAGGCTCTCCGAAAAATAAACCGGACAGAAGTGGGTCAAGCCCGGCCATGACGGAAAACATCTTCGGCGAATGAAAAGCCCCGCATCCGGCGCTATGCCTGATACGGGGCTTCCCGCAAGCACACAAAGTCCCAACGGCCCTCCCCGTGACGGGGAGGGGTTTCTGCTGTCCCTACCTCACTTCTTGTGGATCGCGTTCCACGTTTCGTTCAGCTCGCGCTCGGCATTGAAGGCGCCGTCGGGGAGCTTGTGGGCGACGCCCTTGTGGCAGTCGATGCAGGTCTTGCCTTCCTCGATGGCCTCGTCGTGGCGGACCTGGGCGCGCTTCTGCTGGCGCGACAGGTCGAAGGCCGAGAAGGTGTGGCAGTTGCGGCATTCGCGCGAATCCGTCTCCTTCATGGTGGTCCACACGTTCTTGGCCAGCTGCAGGCGCTTGGCCTCGAACTTCTCGCGGGTGTCGATGGAGCCCAGCACCTTGTGCAGCACCTCGTTGGAGGCCTGGATCTTGCGCGCGATCTTGTGCACCCAGGGCTTCGGCACGTGGCAGTCGGGGCAGGTGGCGCGCACGCCCGAGCGGTTCTGGTCGTGGATGGTGCCGCGGTACTCGCGATAGACGTTCTGCTCCATCTCATGGCAGGACAGGCAGAAGGCCTCGGTGTTGGTCAGTTCCATCGCCCAGTTGAAGCCGCCCCAGAACAGGATGCCCGAGGAGAAGCCGACCAGCAGGATGGCTCCCAGGGACCACCGTCCGGTGGGGCGCTTCAGCAGGGACCAGGCCTGGCCCAGCAGCGATGGCTTGGCGGCTTTGCCGTCAGTGTCGATCTTCATGGCCGTGATCCTTTCGCCCTAGCGGCCGCTGACGGCGGGCTTGAAGCGGTTCTCGACCAGCGGCTTGGCGTCCACCTGGGACACATGGCACTGGGTGCAGAAGTAGCGGTTGCCGTTGACGGTGTCCTGGCGCACGCCGTTGCGGTCGATGTAGTGCAGGTCCGAGATCTTCGGCGCCTTCTCCTGGTCCGAATAGGGCCATTCGTGGCAGCGCAGGCACTGATTGACCTTGAGGTCGATCTCGTATTTCTCGGTGGCGTGCGGCACCAGCGGCGGCTGCTGGCGATAGGCGCGTTCGTGCTTGACGCCGTCCTGCACCTTGTAGACGTCGGGCGCCTTGTCGGGGGCGTTGACGGCGGTTTCACGCAGGCCCTTGACCTCGGCCGCGCCGGCCGGGTCGATGCCTGCATTCAGGCCCAGGGCAAGGCCCAGGGCGACGGCGATGGCCACGATCTTGGTCTTCACAGCGGTCACTCCCCTTCCAGGATTCCGTTGGGTGGCGCCGGGCATCATCCCGCCCGCGCGATCTTGGGTTTCCCCTCCGCCGGCTCGGCCGGGTCCGGCCGGTTGGCGAAGCGGGTGGAAAAGCGGAAAACGTCCTTGCCGCACACGTCGATGCAGCGGCCGCAATTGCTGCAATCGGCCGACAGGATCACCGGACCGACGCCCTTGTCGCGGCCGCGCAGGGCCGGCGCGATGACCTGGCGTTCCGGGCAGACGGCGAAGCAGTCCATGCAATTGTCGCAGGCGGCGCGGTTGACGGCCGAGATGCGCACCACGCTCCTGGCGCCGATCAGGCCGTAGAAGGCGCCCACCGGGCACAGATGCCCGCACCAGCCGCGATTGGCGACGCCAAGGTCGAACAGCAGCACCGCCAGCGCCACCGAGCCGGCGGCGCCGGCCCCCAGCAGGCCGCCGGTGACCAGGCCGCGATGCAGCATGGTGACGGGATTGACGAATTCCCAGGCGATGGTGCCGGTGGCGGCCGAGGCGACCAGGGCTCCGGCCAGCAGGGCGTAGCGCAGGCGGCGGTCGAGGCCGGCGCCCTCCTTCAGCCCGAGGCGGGCGCGGGCCCAGGCGGCAAGGTCGGCCACCGGATTGATGGGGCAGACCCAGGAACAATAGGTGCGCCCGCCCAGCACCGCATAGGCGGCCAGCACGATGGCGGCGCCGACCAGGCCCGAAACCGCCATGACGTGTCCGGTCAGCAGCGCCTGCAGCACCATCATCGGATCGGTCAGCGGCAGCACCCCCAGGGTCAGGCTGGCGGCCAGGGTGCCCTTGGCGATCCAGAACCCGGCCAGCGGGCCGGTGAGGAACAGCGCCAGGAACCCGGCCTGGGCGAGGCGGCGGGCGAGCAGCCATTTATGGGCGGCGAACCACCCCTGCTCGGCGGCCTTGGCGCGGCCGGGACGCAGGTCCGACAGCGCGCTCATGGCTTGAACTCCTTGAAGCCGCCGCCGGGCAGGCGCTCGGGCGCCGGCGCATCGGGCATGCGGTCGGGCAGGTCGATGATGTCGTCGATCAGCGCCTTGCCGGCCTTCCGCTTCTCTTCCCAGCCGAGGCGGTAATGGGCGCCCAGCTCGCCCACCGCCAGCGCCAGGGGCAGCACCCGGATGGCCGATTCCTCGAGCACGCAGGCCTTCTCGCACTTGCCGCAGCCGGTGCACTTGTCGGTATGGACGGTGGGAATGAAGACGGCGTGCTTGCCGGTGCGCTCGTTGTGGTGGCGCTCCAGGGTGATGGCCTGGTCGATCAGCGGGCACACGCGGTAGCACACGTCGCAGCGCAGGCCGAGATAGTTGAGGCAGGTCTCGTGCCCGACCAGCACGGCGGTGCCCATGCGGGCCTGGTTGATGTCGGTGAGGCCCTTGTCCAGCGCGCCGGTCGGACAGGCGAGGACGCAGGGGATGTCCTCGCACATCTCGCACGGCACGGCGCGGGCGTTGAAATAGGGTGTGCCCATGGGCCGGCCGGCACCGGCCGGCGCCAGCTTCAGGGTGTCGTAGGGACAATCGCGCGCGCACAGGCCGCAGCGCACGCAGGCCCCCAGGAACGTGTCGTCGGCGATGGCCCCCGGCGGCCGCAGCGCCACCGCTTCCGCCCGGCGGCTGGCGGCGGGGGCCAGCAGCAGCGCCAGGGCGCCGGCCCCGCAGGCGCCGGCAAGGAAGCCGCGGCGGTTCATGGCCTCACCTCATGGCGACAGCCCTCTCCCCCCTCCCCTCTCCCGCAAGCGGGCGAGGGGCGCGCGCCCCTCCCTTCCTCGCCCGCTTGCGGGAGAGGGAGGGCCGGGGTGGGAGAGGGCCGGCGGCCAAACATGGCCCTACGCCTTCTCGACCTTGACGGCGCACTTCTTGAAGTCGGTCTCCTTGGAAATCGGGCAGGTGGCGTCCAGGGTCAGCTTGTTGACCAGGATGGATTCGTCGAAGAACGGCACGAACACCAGGCCCTCGGGCGGCCGGTTGCGGCCGCGGGTGTCGACACGGGTGGCGATCTCGCCGCGACGGCTCTTGATCTTCACGATGTCGCCGTTGCGCAGATTGCGCTTCTTGGCGTCGTTGGGATGCATGAAGCAGACCGCGTTGGGCACCGCCTTGTGCAACTCGGGCACGCGCCGGGTCATGGAGCCCGAGTGCCAGTGCTCCAGCACGCGGCCGGTGCACAGCCACAGATCATAGTCGGCGTCGGGCTTCTCCGGCGGGTCCTGGTAGGGCAGTGCGATGATCCACGCCTTGCCGTCGGGCTTGCCGTAGAACTTCACGCCCTCGCCGGCCTTGACGTAGGGGTCGTAGCCCTCGCGGAAACGCCACAGCGTCTCCTTGCCATCGACCACCGGCCAGCGCAGGCCTCGCGACTTGTGGTAGGTCTCGAACGAAGCGAGATCGTGGGCGTGGCCGCGGCCGAAGGCTGCGTATTCCTCGAACAGGCCCTTCTGGACGTAATAGCCGAAGTGCTTGCTCTCGTCGTTCTCGAACCCGGCCTGCAGCTCGGACAGCGGGTACTTGTTGACCACGCCGTTGGCGAACAGGATGTCGTAGAGGGTCTTGCCGCGGTATTCGGGCTTCTTGGCGAGCAGGTCCTCGGGCCACACCTCCTCGACCTTGAAGCGCTTCGAGAATTCCATCACCTGCCAGACGTCGGACTTCGCCTCGCCCGGACCCTTGACCTGCTGGCGCCAGAACTGGGTGCGCCGCTCGGCATTGCCGTAGGCGCCCTCCTTCTCCATCCACATGGCGGTGGGCAGGATCAGGTCGCCGGACAGCGCGGTGACGGTGGGATAGGGATCGGACACCACCACGAAGGCCTCGGGGTTGCGGTAGCCCGGATAGCCCTCCTCGTTCATGTTGGGGGCGGTCTGCATGTTGTTGGTGCACTGCACCCAATAGGCGTTGAGCTTGCCGTCCTTGAGCATGCGGTGCTGCAGCACGGCGTGATAGCCGGGCTTGGGATTGAGGGTGCCGGCGGGCAGCTTCCACAATTCCTCGGTCATTTTGCGGTGGCCTTCGTTCATCACCACCATGTCGGCCGGCAGGCGGTGGGCGAAGGTGCCGACCTCGCGGGCGGTGCCGCAGGCCGAAGGCTGGCCGGTCAGCGAGAACGGGCCGTTGCCGGGCTCGGAGATCTTCCCCACCAGCAGGTGCACGTTGTAGATCATGTTGTTGACCCACGTGCCGCGGGTGTGCTGGTTGAAGCCCATGGTCCAGTAGGACACCACCTTGACCTTGGGATCGGCGTACAGCTTGGCCAGGGCGATCAGCTTGTCCTCGGGCACGCCCGACAGCTTGGACACCTTCTCGACGGTGTATTCGGAAACGAAGGCCTTGAACTCGTCGAAGGTGAAGGGATCGACCTTGTTGGGGTCGCCCTTGCCCTCGCCGTAGCCGTTGTTGCCGGCCGCCTGCTCCAGCGGGTTGTTGGGCCGCAGGCCGAAGCCGATGTCGGTCACGCCCTTCTTGAAGTTCACCGCCTTGTCGATGAACGCCTTGTTCACCGCGCCGGTCTGGATGATGTAGTTGCAGATGAAGTTCAGGATGGCGAGGTCAGTCTGCGGCTTGAACACCATGGGGATGTCGGCCAGGTCGAACGACTTGTGCTCGTAGGTCGACAGCACCGCCACCTTGCAGCCGTCATGGGTCAGGCGCCGGTCGGTCAGGCGCGACCACAGGATCGGGTGCATCTCGGCCATGTTCGAGCCCCACAGCACGAAGGCGTCGGCATGCTCGAGGTCGTCGTAGCAGCCCATCGGCTCGTCGATGCCGAAGGTGCGCATGAAGCCGGTCACCGCCGAGGCCATGCAGTGGCGCGCATTGGGGTCGATGTTGTTGGAGCGGAAGCCGGCCTTGTACAGCTTCACCGCCGCATAGCCTTCCCAGATGGTCCACTGGCCGGAGCCGAACATGCCGACGCGGGTGACGCCGTCGGGCTTCTTCAGCTGCTCCTTCCACTTCTCGGCCATGATGTCGAAGGCCTGGTCCCAGCTGATGGGCGTGAACTCGCCGTTCTTGTCGAACTTGCCGTTCTTCGTCCTCAGCAGGGGCTGGGTCAGGCGGTCCTGGCCGTACATGATCTTGGACAGGAAGTAGCCCTTGATGCAGTTGAGGCCCCGGTTGACCGGCGCGTCGGGATCACCCTGGGTGGCGACCACGCGGCCGTCCTGGACGCCCACCAGTACGCCGCAGCCGGTGCCGCAGAAACGGCAGACGCCCTTGTCCCAGCGGATGTTGGCCTTGGCCGGCTGCGCCACGGCGGGAACCGCCAGGCCGGCGGCGGCGGCGGTGGCGGCGGCGGCGTTGGCCTTGATGAAGTCGCGCCTGTTGAGGCTCATGGAACGCACTCCCCTTCAAGATCCGTGTCGAAATGGTGGTAGACGAGGGCGACCGAGAGCACGCCCGGAATGTCGTTGATGCGATTGATGGTGGTGCTGGCCAGTTCGCCTTCGGCATCCTCGACCACCACCACCAGGCGGCCGTCCTCGGCGCCGGCGTGGATCTCGCAGCCGGGCAGGGCCAGGATTTCGGGCTTCACCTGATCCAGCTTTTCGGGACGGGCGTGGACCAGCACGCCGCAGATGTTGACCGGCCGGACCGGCGGCTCGGCGTGCTCGCGGGCGATGAAGGCGTTCACGCGCATGCAAGGGTCTCCTGGCTGGCGGGTTCAAGGGAAAGGGCGCCGACCGGGCAGACCGCGAGGCAGTCGCCGCAGCCGGTGCAGAGAACGGCGTCGATGAGCGGCAGGGCGCGGCCGCCCGGCAGGGGGCGCAGGCGCAGGGCGCGGGGCTCGCAGGGGTCGGCGCAGGCCATGCAGGTGGTCCCGGCGGCGGCCAGACAGCCGCCGGACAGCGTCGCCACCCGCGCCCCGTCGGAGGGCGGCGGCTGCGTGTCGGGCGTCCGGCCCAGAAAGGCACGGCGGCTGATACTGCGACTCATGGCTCTGCCTCGCACTGGATATGCGTCCCCGAAGGGCTATCCATGCGGGTAGAGTGAACCTATCTCGAAGGGGCTTACTTGATTTTGGTCAACAAGCCCCCGGTGAACGAAGGGGCATTCAGGTGGCGCGGCCTAACTCATTGTTTCATAAAGCGTGCGGGCGGACCCACGTGAATCGCCGGGTCAAGCCCACTTCTGTCCGGTTTAATTTTCGGCTGGCCCATGCCCCCTCGCCCGCCTGCGGGAGAGGGGGGCGAGCGTCAGCGAGCCGGGGTGAGGGCGGCGCGTGTCCACGCGCCCAAGACCTGGAGAAACCAGCGCTTTCGCTGTCGCGAAGCGCACCTGACGGCGCGCGCCCTCTCCCTCCCGTCGCTGGCGCGACGGGTCCCTCCCTCTCCCGCAGGCGGGCGAGGGTAATCTGTCCGCTTCCGCCAACATCACCCTGGACGCGGCCGAAACCAAGGGCTCCCGAAGGCTCTCCGAAAATTAGACCGGACAGAAGTGGGTCAAGCCCGGCCATGACGACGAGGGGAAGGGGCGGAATGACGCGGGGCGCCTTGAGGTTGGTGGCGGGAGCGCCGACCTCAGCCCGGCCGGCTCACCTTGCCCTCGCGCAGCTTCTGTTCGAACTGCTCGGGCGGCAGGGGCTTGGAGTAGTAGAAGCCCTGCACGGTGTGGCAGCCGTGGCTGCGCAGGAAGTTCACGTGGCCGACCACCTCGGCGCCCTCGGCCACCACTTCCAGGTTGAGACCCCGCGACAGGCCGATGATGGCCCGGGCGATCTCGGCGGTCTTGGGGTTGGTATCGACGTCGGCGATGAAGGCGCGGTCGATCTTCAGGGTGGTGATGGGGAAGCGCCCGAGATAGCTGAGCGACGAATAGCCGGTACCGAAATCGTCGATGGACAGGCCGATGCCCAGTTCGCGGATGGCGGCCATCTTGCGCACCACCCCCTCGACGTCGTTCATCAGCATGCTTTCGGTGATTTCCAGCTCCAGCCAGCGGGGATCGAGGCCGGTTTCGGTCAGCACGCCCTTGACGATGTCGAGCAGGGTGCGCGAGCGGAACTGCCGGGCCGAGACGTTGACCGACACCCGCACCGGTTTCAACCCCGCCTCGTACCAGCCCTGCATCTGCTCGCACGAGCGGCGCAGCACCCATTCGCCGATGGGCTCGATCAGGCCGGTCTCCTCGGCCACCGGGATGAATTCGCCGGGCGAGACCATGCCGCGATCGGGATCCATCCAGCGCACCAGCGCTTCGGCCCCGACCAGGCGCTCGTCCTCGGCCGACACCTTGGGCTGGTAGAAGACGATGAATTCCTGGTTGGCCAGGGCGCGGCGCATGCGCGCCTCGAGGTCGAGGCGGACCTTGGCCTTCTGGTTCATGTCCTTCGAGAAGAACTGATACTGGTTGCGCCCCGAGGTCTTGGCGAAGTGCAGGGCGTTCTCGGCCGCCTTGCCCAGGCTCTCGACGTCGGGCGCGTCCTCGGGATAAAGGGCGATGCCGATGGAGAAGGTGACCACCACCTCCTGCCCGTCCACGGCGAAGGGCTCCTTGATGGCGTTCAGCACCTTCTCGGCGACGATGACGCTGTCGTCCACGTCGGCGATGGACATCACCAGGGCGAAGCGGTCGCCGTCCAGGCGCACCGCGGTGTCGGTCTCGCGGATGCATTTGCGCAGGCGCCGCGACACCTCGACCAGCAGGCTGTCGCCGGCGGAATGGCCGAGCGCGTCGTTGATCAGGCTGAAGCGGTCCAGCCCCATCATCAGCAGGGCGACCGACTGCCTGGCGCGGTGGGCCAGCAGCAGCGCCTGCTCGACGCGATCGACGAAGATGTCGCGGTTGGGCAGGCCGGTCAGGGTGTCGTGGCCGAAGCGCGATGCCTCGGGTTCGGGCGGGAGTCCCTCGGCTGAGCGCACGATGCCCAGGTAGCCGGCCGCCACTCCGCCCATGTCATCGACGGCGGAAATCCGGAGCTCGACGGCGCAGTCGCCGCCGCCGGCGCAGCGCAGGGTGCCGACCCAGCGGCCCGCCCCGGTGGCGCGAACCACCCGCGCCAGGCCCTCGGCCATCTCCAGCGCGTTGCCGGCCGCGGCGTCCACCAGCGCGGCGCCGCTGTGGCCGGTCAGGTCCTCGAAGGCGCGGTTGACGCGCACGACCCTGCCCTCGCCATCGGTCAGCACGACGGCGTCACCGATGTTGTCGAGAATGGCGTCCAGGATCGAGCGGCGTTGTTCCATTTGTCCCCCTGCGCCCCCATTTTCCCCACCCTGCGGCAAAGCGCAACGGGCTTGAGGCGCACACGGACACCATGCCATGGTTCGAGGATGACGAACATCCTCTATTCGGCCGTTCCCATCGACCGCGCCCACCGGCTGCGCCGCGACCCCGGGGCGCTGGCCGCCCTTGCCGCCTCGCCCGAGCGGCTGGTGGTTCCCTTGTGGCAGGAACTGTCGCTCATTGCCGGCGACCGCGGCGTTGTGCTCTCGGGCCAGGCGGCGGCGCTGGCCATGGAGCTGGCCGAGACCACCGCCTTTCTCGGGCTTTGGGGCGGCCACCCGGTCTTCGTCGCCGACATCGCCGCCGCCGAACCCGACCGCTCGCCCCCGGCCCTCGGGCTGGAGGGGCAATGGCTGCCGTTGCGCCTGCACGGCCCCGCCCTGCCCCACGCCGAGGGCGGGCTGCTGGCCTATGGCCGCGCGCTGCTGGCCTGGCATCGCCGCGCCCGCTTCTGCCCCGTCTGCGGCGCCCCCACCGAATCCCGCGACGGCGGCTTCCTGCGGGTGTGCCAGGACGAGCGCTGCGCCGCCCAAAGCTATCCGCGCACCGATCCGGCGGTGATCATGCGCATCGACGACGGCGCCGGCCGGGTGCTGCTGCACCGCCAGCATGCCTGGCCGGCCGGCATGTGGTCGGTGCTGGCCGGCTTCGTCGAACCGGGCGAAAGCCTGGAGGAGGCGGTGGCGCGCGAGGTGCTGGAGGAGACCGGCATCGCGGTCGCGGAAATCGCCTACGTCGCCAGCCAGCCCTGGCCGTTCCCGTCGTCGCTGATGATCGGCTTCACCGGCCGCGCCGTGGGCGGCACCCTCGAGGCGGACCCCGACGAGATCGAGGACGCCGCCTGGTTCAGCCGCGAAGACATCCGTGCCCGCTTCGACGACAGGCACAGGGAAACCGGCTCCGGCCTGTTCCTGCCGCGCGCCGGCACCCTGGCGCGGGTACTGCTGGACGACTGGCTGCTCACCACAGCATCTGCTTGAAGTACTCCTCGCCGCGCACGGCGGCGTCGAAGCAGCGCCGCGCCGCCGCCTCGCTCGACCAGCCGCTGGCGGCGGCGACCTCGGCCATGCCCTGCTCGCTGTCGGGCGCCCCGGCGCGGGCATGCCCGCACAGCGAATAGACATGGTTGCAGCGGACCTCGACCACGGCAAAGTGCCCGGCGCCATCGGTGATCAGCCGATAGGTCTCCCTGGTGTCCAGAACGCGAATCGACATAAGTGCACACTCCCACCGTCTGGGCTGCGCAACACCCGGAGGCGGCGCCGGGTTCCCGATCATTCCGCCGCCAATCCGGGTGAGCGGCGCAAGGCCGGCCGCCGCCAGCTCTCCCACGGACCCGGTCCGCGGGCCACCAGCGTCTCCATCTCGGACAGGTCCTTGAAGGTGTCGACGGCGCGCCAGAACCCCTCATAGCGGAAGGCGGCCAGGCGGCCGGCGGCGATCAGGCGCTGGAACGGCTCCAGCACCAGTTCCTCGCCCTCGCCCATGGCCTGGAAGATGGCGCGGTCGAGCACGAAGTAGCCGCCGTTGATCCACATGTCGGTCTCGCGCACGTCGTCGATGCCGGCGACGGTGCCGTCCTCGCCCATGCGCGCCACGTGGAAGGACTGGCTGGGCCGCACCGCCAGGAAGGTGGCGACGGCGCGGGTGGCGCGGTGGCGCTCGATCAGATCGGGCAGGGCGACGTCGGTGAGGCCGTCGGAATAATTGGCGAGGAAGGTCTGCTCCCCCTCCAGGAACGGCTCCACCGCCTTCAGCCGCTGGCCGATATTGGCGCCCATCCCGGTATCGACGAAGGTGATGCGCCAGTCGCGGATGTCCTCGGCCAGCAGATCGACCCGCCGGCCGCCGTCGGACAGCACGAAGTCGTTTGACAGCGCCTCGGAATAGCCCAGGAAGTATTCCTTGATGGCCTCGCCGCGATGGCCGAGGCAAAGGATGAAGTCGGTGTGCCCCCAATGGGCGTACCAGCGCATCACGTGCCAGATCAGCGGCCGGTTGCGCAGGCTCGCCATCGGCTTGGGCAGGGTCTGGGACCAGTCGCGCATGCGCATGCCCAAACCGCCGCAGAACAGGACGACCTTCATGGCGCACCTCGTGTTCAGGGAAAGACGGCGACGTCGGGAATGGGAACCACGAACCGCCCGCCCCAGTCGCGGATATAGGCGTGGGCGTCCATGATCTCGTGCCGGAGGTTCCACGGCAGCACCAGCACGTAATCGGGCCGGGTCTGGCTCAGGCGCTCGGGCGGATGGATGGGAATGTGGGTGCCCGGGGTGTACTTGCCGTGCTTGTAGGGATTGCGGTCGACCGCGTAGTCCAGGATGTCGCCGCGGATGCCGCAATAATTCAGCAGGGTGTTGCCCTTGCCCGGCGCGCCGTAGGCGGCGATTGACTTGCCGTACCACTTGGCGCGGATCAGGAAGTCCAGCAGGTTCCAGCGCGCCTGGCGCACCTGCTCGGCGAAATGGGCGAAGCCGGCCAGGCGGTCGAGGCCGGCCTCGGCCTCCTTGGCCACGGTTTCGGCGACGCAAGGCTGCACCGGGCGGCCATCGGCGGCGAGGTACAGCCGGAGCGAGCCGCCATGGGTCCAGATCGCCTCGACGTCGAAGACGGCCAGGCCGTGGGCGGCGAAGATGCGCCGGGCGGTGCCGAGCGAGAAGTACGAGAAATGCTCGTGGTAGATCGTGTCGTACTGGTTGCCGGCGATCAGCGTCAACAGATGCGGGAACTCCACCGTCGCCACCCCGTGCGGCTTCAGCAGCCGGCGCATGCCGGCGACGAAGTCGTTGAGGTCGGGCACCTGGGCCAGCACGTTGTTGGCGATCACCAGGTCGGCCGGTTCCAGTTGCCCGCCCAGCTCGGCGCCGAAGAAGGCGACCCGGGTCGGCACCCCCTGGGCGAGGGCGGCGCGGGCGACGTTGGCGGCCGGCTCGATGCCCAGCGCCGGGATGCCGCGGGCGACGAAGTGGCGCAGCAGGTAGCCGTCGTTGGAGGCCAACTCGACCACCCGCGAGGCGCCATTCAGGCCCAGCCGGGCGATCATCGCCTCGACGTAGCTGCGGGCGTGCTCCAGATAGGTGTCGGAATAGGATGAGAAATAGGCGTATTCGCCGAAGATGTCGGCCGGGGCCACGTACTGCCCCAGCTGCATCAGGAAGCAGTCGCCGCAGACCCTGACCTTGAGCGGGTAGAAGGGCTCCATGCGGTCGAGCTGCTCCTCGGCCAGGAAGCTTTCACACAGCGGTGACATGCCGAGATCGACCACGTCGTGCAGCGGGCCGCCGCAGAAGCGGCAGCCGGTCCGCGCCTGGGCGACAAGGTCCTCGCGAGGGTCCGCATCCTTCACGGCCTGGGTCCTTTCATCCGGGGGGTGGCGGAACGTCGGGGTGGAGGAACGTCTGGGGCCGATTGCCGGTCCGCCTAGGCATTTAGGCCCGCAACGGCGCCACATCGCAGCGGACAAGCGGCGATGCCACCGATGGGCCTCCCCCTCTCCGCTTGACGGGCCCGACTATCCGCCTGCCGGTCTTCCACGCCGATGGCGGCCGGGCGCAAGGTCCATGGTCCGCGAACCCGAAGAAGGACCGGCCATGCCCCATGACGAGCCGATGCCCCATGACGAAGCGATGCCCCATGACGAAGCGATGCCCCATGACGAAGCGATGAACGTGGCGGTGGTCGGGGCCGGCTATGTCGGGCTGGTGACCGGCGCCTGCCTGGCGGCGGCCGGGCACCGGGTGACCTGCATCGACCGTGATGGCGCCCGCATCGAAGCCCTGGCCGCCGGCCGCTCGCCCATTCACGAGGAGGGGCTGCCCGAACTGATCGCCGAGGCGCACCGGACCGGCCGCCTGGCCGCCACCACCGACCTTGCCGCCGCCGCCGAGGCCCGGGTGGTGATGATCGCCGTCGGCACGCCGGCGGGGCCGGGCGGCATCGACCTGTCGGCGGTGGAGGCGGCGGCTTCGGACATCGGCCGCGCCCTGCGCGGGCGCACCGGCTTCCCGGTGGTGGCGGTGAAGAGCACGGTGCCACCGGGCACCACCGCCACCATCATCCGCGACCACCTGGAGCGCCAGTCGGGCGGCCGCGCCGGCACCGCCTTCGGCCTTGCCATGAACCCGGAATTCCTCAGCCAGGGCAGCGCCGTGCGCGACTTCCTGGAGCCCGACCGCATCGTCGTCGGCCAGTGGGACGACCGCTCGGGCGAGATCATGGCCGCCCTCTACCGCCCCTTCCGCGCCCCGATCCTGCGCCTCACCCTGGCCGAGGCCGAGTTGGTGAAATACGCCGCCAACACCCTGCAGGCGACGCTGATTTCGTATGCCAACCAGATCGCCGCCCTGTGCGAGGCCATTCCCGGCACCGACCAGGAGCGGGTGCTGGCGGCGGTGCACCTGGACCGCATGCTCGACGGCCCGGGCGGCGGGCGGGCCGGGGCGGTGGCGTTCCTGTCCGGCGGGCTGGGCTTCGGCGGCTCGTGCTTCCCCAAGGACCTGGCCGCCCTGGCGGCCTACGGGCGGCGGATCGGCGTGCCGCTGCCGCTGGTCGAGGCGGTGCTGGCGGTCAATGCCGAGCGCCCCGCCGCCCTGGTCGACCGCCTCGCCGCCGCCGCCGGAGGCCTTGGCGGCAAGCGGGTGGCGGTGCTGGGGCTGACCTTCAAGCCCGGCACCGACGACCTGCGCTGCTCGCCGGCCCTGGCCGCCATCGAGCGGCTGGCCGTCCTGGGCGCCCACCCCATCGCCAACGATCCGCTGCCGGCCGCCCGCGCCGCCGCCGCCGGCCGCGGCATCGACACCGCCGGGACGGCGGGCGAGGCGCTGGAAGGCGCCGATGCCGCCCTGATCGCTACCGCGTGGCCGCAATACCGCAGTCTCGACTGGCCATCCCTGCTGGCCGCCATGCGCACGCCGCTGGTTGCCGACGGCCGCGGCGTGATGGCCGGCCTGACCCTGCCCGCCGAGCTTCGCCTGATCCGTGCCGGCGCCTGCCCCATCCCCAAGGAGGACGCATGATCACCGACATCATCCGCGACGACGCCCGCCAGGTCGCCGACAGTCTCGGCCGCCTGCTCGAGCCCATGGCCGGCGGCACCGTACTGGTGACCGGCGCCGCCGGCTTCCTCGGCGGTTTCTTCATGGACGTGCTGGACGCCTTCAACCGTCGCCACCCCGGCCACGAGGCGCGGGTGGTGGCGCTCGACAACTACCTGGTCGGGCCGCCCGCCCGCCTTGCCCACCTGGAGGGCCGCCCGTGGCTGCGGCGCATCGCCGCCGACGTCGCCCGGCCGCTGTCCGAGCTGCCCGCCGCCGACTGGATCATCCACTGCGCCTCCATCGGTTCGCCCTCGCTCTACCGCGCCAACCCGCTGGCCACCATCGCCGCCAATGTCCAGGGCACCTGGTCGCTGCTGGAACTGGCGCGCGGCGGCGCCCACGGCATGCTGTCGTTCTCGTCCTCCGAGGTCTACGGCGACCCGCTGGTGGTGCCGACGCCCGAGGATTACCGCGGCAATGTCAGCTTCACCGGGCCGCGCGCCTGCTACGACGAAAGCAAGCGGCTGGGCGAGACCCTGTGCGCCACCTATTTCCGCCTGCACCGGGTGCCGGTGAAGGTGATCCGCCCGTTCAACGTCTACGGCCCCGGCCAGCGCCTGGACGACGGCCGCATCATCCCCGATCTGGTGCGCGCCGCCCTGGCCGGCGGTCCCCTGGTGCTCTATTCCGATGGCGCCGCCACCCGCTCGTTCTGCTACGTCTCCGATTTCGTCGAGGCCTGCCTGACCCTGCTGATGATGCCCGAGGCCGACGGCGAGGCGTTCAACGTCGGCAACGTCGAGGAAGTCACCATCGCCGAGGTCGCCCACACCATGGCCGAGCTCGCCGCCGAGCCGCCGCTGGAGGTCCGCTTCGAAACCGCCGCCGAGGGCGCCTATCTGGTGGACAACCCGCAGCGGCGCTGCCCCGACCTGGACAAGCTGCACCGCCTGACCGGCTTCGCCGCCCGCATCCCCTTGCGCACCGGCCTGTCCCGCACCCTGGCCTCGTACCGCGAGGAACGGGCGGCGCCGCCGCTCAGGGCGGCCGGGGAGTGACGACCATGCTGCCCCTCGCCCTTCCCTCCGGGCCGCTCAGGCTGCTCTGCCTGGGCGCCCATTGCGACGACATCGAGATCGGCTGCGGCGGCACCGTGCTGCGGCTGCTGGAGGCCAATCCCGGCGCCGAGGTGACCTGGGTGGTGTTCACCGGCTCGACCACCCGCCGCGACGAGGCCGCCGCCGCGGCCGAAATCTTCCTGGCCCGGGCCGGCGAGCGGCGCATGGAGTTCAATTCCTACCGCGAGAGCTTCCTGCCCCAGGCCTGGGGCGCCGTGAAGGAGGATTTCGAGCGCATCAAGCGCCTCGCCCGGCCGACCCTGGTGCTGACCCATTGCCGCCACGACGACCACCAGGACCACCGCCTGCTGGCCGAACTGAGCTGGAACACCTTCCGCGACCATCTGATCCTGGAATACGAGATCCCCAAATACGAGGGCGACCTCGGCAACCCCAACCTGTTCGTGCCGCTGGACCGCGACCATGCCGAGGCCAAGATCACCAACCTGATGCGCTGCTTTGCCAGCCAGCGCGCCCGGGCCTGGTTCGACCCGGAAACCTTCCGCGGCCTGATGCGCCTGAGGGGGGTGGGCTGCAACGCCCCCTCGGGCATGGCCGAGGCGTTCACCGTGCGCAAGATGGTGGTGTAGAAAAACGTTTGTGGCGGATTGGCGGAGCGCAATGGGCGGTGAAACATTGGGTTCACCACGAAGACACGAAGGGCACGAAGAAGGCACAGAGAAAAAACATCCTTCTCTATGAGTCCTCCGTGTCTCTGTGTCTCTGTGGTTATTCCCCTGGCGGTTCTCCGGGGTGTGTTTGCCAATTGCGCGCAATCACCGTCGTCCCCGCGCAGGCGGGAACGACGGAACCCCCTCCCCCGGCAAGGCCGGGAGAGGGGGTATACG
The DNA here is from genome assembly GCF_902729435.1 of Magnetospirillum sp. UT-4. Lineage (GTDB taxonomy): Bacteria > Pseudomonadota > Alphaproteobacteria > Rhodospirillales > Magnetospirillaceae > Magnetospirillum. The sequence goes on along the minus strand of NZ_CACVCG010000090.1, from coordinate 24,785 downwards.
CTCTGATTACGACCAGTGGTCCGAGGTCTGGGCCACCGCGTGGGCGTCGGCGTTCTCGATCACCGCCACCTTGGTGCCCTCGTGGCCGGGCAGGTGGGTGACGATCTCGGCGTTGGCGCCCGTCTGCACCACCTCGATGAGGTGATCCTTGACCGCGTCGGTGGAGGTCTTGCCCGCCGCCTTCAGCAGGCCGCGCACGTCCAGCGTATCGACGCCCACCTGGAAGTCCTTGATGGTGTCGGTGCCGGTGCCGGCGGCGTTGAGGACGAAGGTGTCCTTGCCGCCGCCGCCGGTCAGAACGTCGTTGCCGGCCTTGCCGTCGATGACGTTGGCGGCGGAATTGCCCTTGATGACGTTGGCCCAGGCATTGCCGGTGGCGTTGGCCTTGGCGCCGCCGAACAGTTCCAGGTTCTCCAGGTACTGCCCCAGGGTCCAGGATTGCGCCGCCTTGACGGTGTCCACACCCTGGTCGGACAGCTCCACCACCTTGTCGGTGGCGCGGCTGACGATGTAGACGTCGTTGCCGAGGCCGCCTTCCATGATGTCGGCGCCGTTCCAGCCCTGCAGGGTGTCGTTGCCGGCACCGCCGACAAGGTGGTCGTCGCCGTTGCCGCCATTGAGGACATTGGCGGCGCCGTTGCCCTTGATCAGGTTGGCAGCGTCGTTGCCGGTGCCGTTCTGGGCACCGCTGCCGGCCAGGGTCAGGTTCTCGACATTGGCGGCCAGCTTGTAGCTGGAGGCGTAGGACACCACAGTATCCACCCCCTGCCCGGCCAGTTCGATCACCCTGTCGCCGGCCTGGTCGACGATGTAGGTGTCGTCGCCCCTGCCACCGGCCAGGCCGCCGGTGTCGGCCTTGCCCTCGACGCCGGCGATCTGGTCGTTGCCGTCGGAACCGGTCACCTTGGCGGTGGCGTTGGTGGAGGCGATCCACTTGGTCGGCGCCCCCGATTCAGGGGTGCCGGCGCTGGGCGTGGGAGTCGGGGTGGGAGCCGGATCGGGCGTGGGGTCGGTGCCGCCGCCCGGCGGCGAGGTGGTGGTGCCGTCGCCGATGGTGCCGCTATGAACCCCGTCGGCGGTGATGCTGAAGTTCAGCCCGACCTTGGAGAGGTCGCCGAAATCCTTGGCCGGCTCGCCCACCGTGATGGCGCCGGTATAGGGCATCTTCGGCCAGGTGATCTGGTTGCCCACCCGCACCGCGCTCATGTCGCCCATGCCCGCCTTCGGCCACACGCTGCCCGTTTCGGCGGTCTGGCCGTCGCGCTCGGTGGCGTAGACGTTCTTCAGGGTGACCGGATAGGGCTGCTGGTTGGAGCCGTCCAGGAACCAGTACTGGTAGGTGTAGCCCGAGCCGCCGTTGTAGCTGATGTTGACGTTCTCGAAATCGGCCGACTTGTGCGGCGGATCGTACTGGGGCGCGATGAAGAAGCCCTGGTAGCTGGTGTCGCCGGTGACGTTGTAGAAGCGCATGTCGCCGACCGACCCGTGGGTCTGGAAGATGTCGGCATGGACGCCGCCCTGCGTGCCGTGGATGTTCTCGATCACCGTGTTCTGGACGGTGACGTTGGGCTGCTTGCCCGCCGCGCCGCCCACGGCGATGCCGTCCTGCGAGGCGTTCTTGCTGTCGATGTGCACGCCCTCGACGTGGACCGAACCGTTCAGGTTCAGGAAGTGCAGGGTGGCGCTCTTGGAATCGCCCGAGGGCTGGAACTCGCCGCCCAACAGCACGATGTTGCGGCCGCCGTCGGTCTGCAGCTTGTCCAGCGTGCGCGCGCTGGTCGAGCCGATGAAGATGACGTCCTGGTCGGCGGCGAACTTCCAGTAATTCTGACTGCCGGTCTTCGACAGATCGATGATGGTCGGATTGTCGAGCGTCGGGAACGCCCACTTCATGTCGGTATTCGTCGCCGCAGAGGCGAGAGGGTTGGAAGCCATGAATATTCCTCTGTGTTCAGTTGCTGTTGTGCAGACACCACGAGCAAACGGTTCACTCTGCGTCTGAAGCGGAGTGTGAAGTACTGCAGTTAACAGCATCTGAACGGCTATAATAATTGATATGCTCATTGTGGGTAATCATAAGGTGGTAGATGAAGCAAAGCCCGCCATTTCTGGCGGGCTTGTCTTATTGTGGCGGAACTTTGATGGGATGAGTTATTTCCCGTCATGGCCGGGCTTGACCCGGCCATCCATGGCGCCGCAGGCGTGGACCCCCGGGTCAAGCCCGGGGATGACGGGAAATTCGCAGTCCCGCGACCACACTTTACCTCTCGCGGAACCCCCGCGCGAAGCTGTCCGTAAGGGGTCTCAGGAAGTACTGAAGGGGGGTGCTGCTGCCGCCTTCCAGCATCACCTCGACCGGCATGCCGGCCCGCAAGGCCCGCGGCAGGCGGGCGACCTCGCCTTCCGCGACCTCGACGCGGGCGGTGTAATAGGGCTGGCGGGTGGCCTCGTCGGTGCTGGCGTCGGCGGCGACCACCGCCACCTCGCCGTCGATGACCGGGGTGGTGCGCGAGCCGAAGGCGGTGAAGCGCAGCTCCGCCGCCTGGCCGGCATGGACGCGGTCGATGTCGCCGGAATTGACCCGGGCCTCGACGATCAGGCGGTCGCCGCCCGGCACCACCTCCATCAGCTCGCCGCCGGGGGGCAGCACGGCGCCGGGGCCGGCCACCTTGATGTTCTGGACGATGCCGTCGACCGGGGCCACCACCTGCAGGCGCTCGACGGCGTCGGTGGCGGCGGCCAGCCGGGCGGACAGCTCACCGATCTCGTTCTCGGTGCGGATCAGGTCGGCGGCCACCTCTTCGCGCAGCTTCTGGTCGGCCTGCAGGATCTGCAGCCGGGTCTCGGCCACCTCCTGGTCGGTGGATTCGGCGCCGGCGCCGTCGGACAGCATCTCGCCCTGCATGCGGGCCAGCTCGCGCTCCTGCCCCCGCAGCTTGTTGGTGGGATAGTAGCCCTTGGCCTCGAGCCGGCGCAGGCCCTCGATCTCCTGCTGCAGCAAGGCGAGCTGCTCGCGCTTGGACTGTTCCAGCATGGTGCGGCCGCGGCGGGTGGATTCCAGCTGGCCGATACGGGATTGCAGGATGTCGCGCTGGCCCTCACGCGACAGGGCGCGCTGCGCGAAGCGGTCCTGCTCGCGGGCCAGCAGCTCGGCCACCGCCGGGTCGGATTGGCGGGCGGTCAGTTCGGGCGGAAAGGCGATTGTGGACTTGCCGTCGCGCTCGGCGGCCAGGCGGGCGCGTTCGGCCCGGCGGGCGTCGAGCTGGGCCGCCAGGGTCTGCATCTGGGTCTGGGCGGTGGCGTCGGTGAGACGCACCAGCGGAGCGCCGGCGGCGACCCGGTCACCCTCGCGCACCAGCAGCTGGCCGACGATGCCGCCCTCGCGGTGCTGCACCAGCTTGCGCTTGGACTCGACGGCGACGATGCCCTGGGTCACCACCGCGCTGTCGAGCGGGGCGAGGCTGGCCCACAGGCCGAAGCCGCCCAGGGCCACCGCGATCACCGCCAGCCCGACCATGGCCGGGGCGCGGGTGTCGGTGGGCGGAACCGGCAGGTCGATGATGGTCAGACGGTCGGGCAGGGCGGGAAGCGAGCGAAGGCTATCCATGGATCTGGCTCCTCGGTCAGGAATGGGCGGCGGCGGCGACCGCCTTGGGGCCGGCCTGGGCGGCCACCACCTGGGGGCGGGCCAGGCGGGCCATCACCTCGTCGCGGCTGCCGAACAGCTCGACCTCGCCGGCGTTGAGCACCAGGATCTTGTCGACGGTGGCGAGGATGGAGAGGCGGTGTGTGACCACGATGGTGGTGGCGCCGCGCGCCTTGCAGCCGCCCACCGCCTCGACCAGCGCCTGCTCGCCGGCGGTATCCAGGTTGGAATTGGGCTCGTCCAGCACCACCAAGGCGGGGTCGTCGTAGAGGGCGCGGGCCAGGGCGACGCGCTGGCGCTGGCCGCCCGACAGCGCCCGGCCGCTTTCGCCGATCCGGGTGTCGTAACCGTCGGACAGCGACAGGATGACCTCGTGCACGCCGGCCTTGGTGGCGGCTTCCACCACCTTGGCGGCGTCGATGTCGCCGAAGCGGGCGATGTTCTCGGCCACGGTGCCGTCGAACAGCTCGACGTCCTGGGGCAGGTAGCCCAGCGCCGGGCCGACCTGGTCGCGCGGCAGGGTGGCGAGGTCGGCGCCGTCCAGCCGCACGGTGCCGGCACCGGCCGGCCACACGCCGACCATCACCCGGGCCAGGGTCGACTTGCCGGCCGCCGAGGGGCCGACGATGCCCAGCACCTCGCCCGCCTCGATGGCGAACGACACCCCCTTCAGCACCGCGGTGCGGCTGCCCGGCGGCACCGCGAACACCCGCTCCAGCGCCACCGCGCCCTTCGGCCGGGGCAGCGCCAGGCGGGCCGGGCCGGCATCGGTCTCGGCCAGCAGGGCCCCCAGGCGGGCGAAGGCGCCGCGGGCGGCGACGAAGCCCTTCCAGTGACCCACCGCCATCTCGATGGGGGCCAAAGCGCGGCCCATGATGATGGAGGCGGCGACGATGGCGCCGCCCGAGATGGCGTCGTCCAGCGCCAGCCAGGCGCCGACGCCCAGGATCGCCGATTGCAGGAACAGGCGCACGAACTTGGACACCGCCAGCAGGGTGCCGGCACGGTCGGCGGCGCGGGCCTGCAGCGCCAGCGCGGTATCGTGGCGCAGCAGCCAGCGCTTGGCCATCTGCGGCATCATGCCCATGGCGTGCAGCACCTCGGCGTTGCGCAAGCTGGCCTCGGCGAAGCCGCCGGCCTGGAACGACACCGCCGCCGAATCCTTCAGCGCCTTGCGGGTGACCACCTCGTTGATCACCGCCAGGGCGAAGATGGCCACCGCGCCGACCAGGGTCACCAGCCCCAGCAGCGGGTGCAGCAGGAAGGCGACGGCGATGAACAGCGGCGCCCAGGGGGCGTCGCAGAACACCAGGATGGCCGGGCCGGTGGCGAAGTCGCGCACGCTGTCGAGGTCGCGCAGGACCTGGCCGCCGCCCGCCCCCGGCTTCTTCACCGCCGTCTCGAACACCCCGGCGAAGGTGGCGGACGCGAGCAGCCGGTCGAGGCGGGCGCCGGCCCGCACCAGCACGCGGCTGCGCACCGCCTCGATGATCCCCAGCACCGCCAGCAGGAAGCCGGCGATCAGGGTCAGCATCAGCAGCGTCGAGCCGCTGCGGCTGGACAGCACGCGGTCGTAGACCTGCAGCATGTAGAGCGGCGAGACGAACAGCAGCAGGTTGCCGAACAGGCTGAAGCCGGCGGTGGCGGCGATGGCGCCGCGGCACGAGGCAAGGGCGCGGCGGATCGGGCTGGGCGTGGTCTGATCGAGGGCCATGGGCGACCGGTCCTTTTCGCTGTGAATGCGTTGGGACCGGCAGGCTGTGGCAGCGGGCTTAACGATGTATTACCTCGTCCGGGGTGCCACCGCATTGCCGCAAAGTGATAGAGCCGATGGAGTAGGTACTAACAAGGTGTTAAGCCGATTTTGCGACGGGTGCCCCGGGCCTTATTTTCCCAATGCATTCATCATGATTAGGCCGTGCCACCATTCACCGATGCGTTGCTCCAGCCCGTCTGGATGGAGCGCACGGCGTTGGTTAAACGAACCGGCAATAGACTTTAAGAAATCTTTCGGGTGAGGCCGCGTCGGCCCTGCCCAAACGGCGACACCCGTCCGGATGCGTGGCGCCGCCCCCCCTTCCCGCCCACCTATGCCCAGGCCTAGACCGGAATGCCTGGAGGGGTGACCATGGCGGGAAATCGCGAAGCCGTTCTGCTGATGACCCATTTCATCGACGACGTCATCGTCGCCCGCTACCGGCGCCTGGTCGCCGAGTCCGGATCGCGGCCGGTCTTCGTGCTGCTGAACGCCAGCGACGACGTCAATCCGTCCTACCGCCGGCCGCGCGACCTCAAGGTCTTCTCGTTCACCGCCGAATCCCTGCGCGGCCTCGGCTATCCGACCAAGGGGCGGCGCATCCGCGACAAGGACATCGAGCTGTTCGTCTTCCCCTTCTTCCGCGCCTACACCGAATTCGACCGGGTGTGGGTGGTGGAGTACGACGTCGAGTTCACCGGGCGCTGGAGCGAGCTGTTCGACCATTTCGCCGACAGTCAGGCGGCGCTGCTGGCCACCAGCCTGCACCGCCACGCCGTCAACCCGGCCTGGCCCAACTGGCCGAGCGTCAGCACGCCCGAGGGCCCGCCCGCCGACCTGTCCCGCTTCGTGCGCGCCTTCATGCCGTTCTACCGGCTGTCGCGGTCCGGCTACCTGGCCCTCGACGCCGCCTACCGCCAGGGCTGGGACGGCTTCTACGAGGGCATCGTGCCGCGCATCCTGCTGGATGCCGGCCTTGGCATCGAGGACATCGGCGGCGAGGGCGAATTCGTGCGCCCGGCCAATCTGGGGCGCTTCTACCGCTCCACCCCGGCCGACAACACCCTGTCGCCGGGCACCTTCGTGTTCCGTCCCATCCGCGCCCTGCCGGGGCCGGAGCCGGGAATGCTGTGGCATCCGGTCAAGCCCGAGACGGCGACCCACCGCACCGGCTGGCCGATCAAGCGCCGCCAGCAGATCGTGCACCGCGCCACCGCCTTCGCCAGACAGTCCATGGCCCGTCTCGGACGGATGCTCGAAAAGCCATAGGGGCCACCCGGAGGGTCAGGCCCTCCAGCCCTTTGCCGCTTTGCCGAAGGCCATGGGAAGCGCCGATATGTAGGCCGACCGGACGATGACTTGCCGGGCCATTCCTTGGACGACCGTCTCAACAGCTTCGGGAGCAGCCGAACATGGCCGCCGATCCTAACGATCCCCGCGGTCCCGACCAGCCCCTGGCGGTGCTGTGGCAGCGCAAGGCCCTGATCGCCGCATTGGTCGGGGGCGCCACCGGGCTGGCGGCGCTGGCCCTGGCCGTGGTCGAGCCGCGCTACACCGCCGAGGCGCTGGTGGCGCTCAACACCCGCACCAGCACCAGCGCCCAGTTGCTGACCTCCAAGCCGAACGTGACGGCGCCGCCCCTGGCCGCCGCGGTGGTGTCGACCGAGATCGACATCCTGCGCTCGCGGGCGATGACGGAAAGCGTGGTGGAGGCGCTGGCGCTGGACCGCGATCCCGAGTTCAACCGCCGCCTCGAGCCGTCGGTGCTGCCCGAGCCGGTGGCCGGCTGGTGGCGCGACCTGAAGGACACGCTGGTCGATGCCCCGGGCGACGACCGGGTGGCGGCGGTGGAAGCCGTCGCCAAGCGCCTGGAGGTGAAAAGCGACGCCGATTCCTTCGCCATCCGGATCAGCTTCGGCTCGCGCGAGGCGGGCAAGGCGGCGCTGATCGCCAACGCCTATGCCGACCTCTACATCCGCTCGCAGCGCGAGGCCCGGCTGGCCGACATGCGCATCGCCACCGACTGGATCACCGGCCAGATCGATCGCCTGCAGGGCGATCTCACCCGCGAAGCCGCGGACGCCGTGGCGTTGCGGCGCAAGCACAAGCTGGCGCCGGCCGAGCTGCGCGAGCAGGGCGTGGTGGCCGGCCAGCAGATGGTGGCGCTGACCACCGAACTGGCCATGGCCGAGCGCGAGCGGGCCGAGGCCGAGGCCTCATTGGCCCAGGCAAGGCGCTGGCAGAAGGGCGGCGGCTCCGCCGCCTCGCTGACCTTCGCCGAGGACTCGCCGTTCCTGCAGGAAATGCGGCGCGAGGAGGCCAAGATCCTGGGCCGGGTCGCCGAGCTGTCGGTGGGCTACCGCGAGGACAGCCCGGCCATGGCGGCGATGCAGGGCCAGCTCGCCACCCTGCGCGCCGAGATCGACCGCGAAATGTCGGCCCAGATCGAGCGCATCGCCAACCGCGCCGCCCAGGCCAAGGCGCGCGAGGACGTGCTGCGCCGGCGCCTGGACCGCATCTCGGGCCGCTCGGCCGCCTCGGACGCGGCGACCAGCGAAGTCGGTCAGCGCGAGAAGGTGATCGAGGCCAAGAACCTGATGCTGGAAAGCTTCCTCGGCCGCTACGCCGAGCTCACCAACCGCGCCGAAATCCTGGACTCGGACGCCCGCATCGCCTCGCGCGCCACGGCGCCGTCGCGGCCCTCGCACCCCAAGCCGCTGCTGTTCCTGGGGGTGGCCTTCACCGGCAGTTTCGGCCTGGCGGTGTCGCTGGCCTTCCTGCTGGAACGCTTCCGCGCCGGCTTCCTGTCGACCCGCCAGGTGCGCGAGGCGCTGGGCCTCGCCACCCTGGGCATCCTGCCCGACACCGGCGCGGCGACGCCCAAGGTGCGCCCCGGCGACTACCTGGTGGACCGCCCCGAATCGGTCTATGCCGAGGCGGTGCGCTCGGCCCAGATCGCCATCACCAACGCCCGCGGCGAGGGCGCCGGGCCGGTGATGGTGACTTCGTCGGTACCGGGCGAGGGCAAGACCGCCTTCGCAGTCAGCCTGGGGCGTTCGCTGGCCCTGTCCGAGAAGCGGGTGCTGCTGGTCGATTGCGACCTGCGCCGCCCCTCGGTGGCCCGCCAGCTCGACGCCTACGAGGTGCCCGGCCTGTCCGATTTCGCCCGCCAGCAGGCCTCGCTGGAGGAGGTGGTGCGTCACGACCCGCGCTCGGGCCTCGACTTCATCGCCGCCGGCGGCCACACCGCCGAGCCGCAGCGGGTGCTGGAGGACCCGGCGGTGGCCGCGGCCCTGAAGACCCTGGCCGCGCGCTACGACTGGGTGCTGGTCGATACCCCGCCGACCATGGTCGCCTCGGATGCCGCGCTGCTGACCGGACGCTGCGGCATGGCGCTCTACGTGGTCGAGTGGGACAAGACGCCCAGGCGCGCCGTCGAGGCCGGCATCGAGCATCTGCGCGCCTTCGACATCATCATCGGCGGCGTGGTGCTGACCAAGGTCGATCTCGACCGCCAGCGGCAATATTCCGACTACGTCGACTTCTGTTTCCGCAGTTCCGAGTACTACGGCAACTGACGCCTTCCCCCGAAACATCAACAAGCGAGACCCGCATGGGAGCGAACGCGTCCACCCCCGGAAAGGTGCTGATGATCGTCGAGAACCTGCCCGTCCCCCGTGACCGCCGGGTCTGGCAGGAGGCCCTGGCCCTCAGGGCGGCCGGCTGGGAGGTGTCGGTGATCTGCCCGGCCACCGACGTCTTCCCGCGCGGCCACGCCGAGATCGAGGGCATCCACGTCTGGCGCCACCCGCTGCCGACCAGTGGCGGCGGCCTGGCCGGATACGCCCTCGAATACGCCGTCGCCCTGGCCTGGGAGTTCGCCCTGGCCTGGCGGGTGCTGTTCGCCCGCGGCTTCGACGTCATCCACGCCTGCAACCCGCCCGAGACGGTGTTCCTGGTCGGCGCATTCTTCAAGCTGCTGCTGGGCAAACGCTTCGTCTTCGACCACCACGACCTGTCGCCCGAGCTCTATGTCGCCAAGTTCGGCCGCCGCGGCCCCGGCCACCGGCTGCTGCTGCTGCTGGAGCGCCTGACCTTCGCCACCGCCGACGTCTCCATCGCCACCAACGAGAGCTTCCGCCAGATCGCCATCCTGCGCGGCGGCATGGACCCGGAACGGGTGTTCGTGGTGCGCAGCGCTCCCGACCAGAGCCGCCTGAACGCCCCGGCCGCCGCCGCCGTGCCCGATCCGGCGATCCGCCGGGGGGCGCGCCACCTGCTGGCCTATGTCGGGGTGATGAACAGCCAGGACGGCGTCGAATACGTGCTGGAGGCCATGCGCATCCTGGTGGCCGAACAGGGCCGCGGCGACGTCCACGCGGTGCTGATGGGAGACGGGCCGCTGCTGGAGGGCCTGAAACGCATGGCGGAGAAGCTGGGCGTCGCCCATGCCGTCACCTTCACCGGCTGGGCCGACGACGACGTGCTGGTGCCCACCCTGGCCGCCGCCGACGTCTGCGTCTCGCCCGATCCGGCCAACGACTTCAACCACACCTGCACCATGAACAAGGTCCTGGAATACATGGCGCTGGGCAAGCCGGTGGTGATGTTCGACCTGGCCGAGGGACGCAGCTCGGCCGGCGACGCCGCCCTCTACGCCCAGGGCAACGATTCCCGCGATCTCGCCGCCAAGATCGCGCTGCTGCTGGACGATCCCGACATGCGGCACCGGCTGGGCGAACTGGGGCGCGCCCGCATGGAACGCGAGCTGGGCTGGAACCACCAGGTGCCCCGGCTGCTGGCGGCGTATCGCGCCCTGACCCGCCGCGCCGGGGAGGAAACCACGGAAGGGCTGGCGGACGACCGGCCCTGACAACGTGCGGCCAGACCATGTGCGGGAGTTGAGCATGGACCTACCCTTCGTCGACGTGGTCGTCCCCCACCTGGACGACCATCATCGCCTGGCCCTGTGCCTGGCCGACCTGGCGGCGCAGAGCTATCCCGCCGACCGCTTCTCGGTCACCGTGGTCGACAACGGCTCGAGCCGCCCGGTGGAGCAATCGGTGCTCGCACCCGCCCGGGCCAGGGTGCTGACCGAGCACCGCCGCGGCTGCGGCAGTGCCCGCAACCACGGCGTCGACGACACCGCCGGTACCATCCTGGCCTTCACCGATTCCGACTGCCGGCCGCACCCGGACTGGCTGCTGAACGGGGTGAAGCGACTGGCCGAGCCCGGCATCGACGTGGTCGCCGGCGCCATCGACGTGTTCGCCGCCGACGAGGCCGCCCCCACCGATGCCGAACTGTTCGACAAGGTGTTCGGCTTCGAGGCGCGCCGCTACGCCGAGCGCAAGCACTTCGCCACCGGCGCCAACATCATGGTCAGCCGGCGGGTGTTCCAGGTGGTGGGGCCGTTCCGCGACGGCACCCTGCCCGAGGACCTCGACTGGGGCCGGCGCGCCACCCGCCTGGGCTACCGCATCGTCTTCTGTCCCGAGGTCAAGGTGCGCCACCCGGCGCGGCGGACCATGGCCGATCTGCGCAAGAAGGCCGAACGCACCTGCTGGCATTCGCGCAACCTGATGGCGGAGCAGCCGCTGTTCCGCCTGCGCTGGGCCATCTACACCGCCGCCATGGCCTCGCCGCCGCTGATCAAGCTGAGCCAGATCCTGGCCTCCCCGGCCCTGTCCGGCTGGACCCAGCGGCGCCGGGCGGCGCGCGCCATGCTGCGGGTGCGGGGGTGGAAGGTGGCGACCATGCTGCGCTTCCTGGTGGCGCCGGTGCCGAGGGCATGACACGCCGCAAAAGCGGATTCTGGTTTCGCGCTTCCGGCCTGCTGCTGCGGCTGGCGGCGGACCGCGTGCGCACCCTGTCGCTGCTCGAGCAGGGCATCATCTCGGCCGCCAACTTCGTCGCCCTGCTGCTGCTGGCCCGCCACTTCGACCCCCGCACCTTCGGCGCCTTCTCCTTCGCCTGGCTGAGCCTGCATTTCGTGCTGAACCTGCACCGCTCGGCGGTGGTGGTGCCGTTCGTCGTCCACACCGCCGACCCCGCAATGCTGGCCGCCGAGGCGCCGGCCTGGCGCCGGCTCAATGCGCTGACCACCATCCTGGCGGCGGCGGCGCTGGGCCTGGCCGCGGCGATCGTGCCGGCGGTGGGGGCGCCGGCATGGATGTCGGCCGCCCTGTTCACGGCGGCGATGTTCGTGCCGCCCGCCTTCGTCTACGAGTTCCGCCGCCGCTGGCTGATCCAGCAGGAGCGCTTCGGCGCCGCGGTGGCGGCGGCGGCGCTCTATGGCGGCGGCATGGTCGGCGGAGTCGGCTGGGCGGTGGCGAGCGGCCATATCGGCGCCGCAATGGCCGGCATGACCTGCGCCAACGCCGGCGCCGCCCTGCTCTGCGTCATCCTCGCCCCCGCCCTGCCGGAACCGGCGCGGACGCCCGCCTTCGCCCCGTTCCTCAGGCGGCTCGCCCATTTCATCGGCTGGTCGGTGGCCAGCAACCTGGCCTATAACGGCTACGGCCACCTGCCGCCGCTGATCCTGGGCAGCCTGGCCGGGCCGGCGCCGGTGGCGCTGTTCCAGGCCATGCGCAACTTCACCCAGCCGCTGTCCACCGCCGCCACCGCCATCGACAATTTCGACAAGCCCCGCGCCGCCCGTGCGCTGGCCGCCGGCGGCCCGGCCGGGCTGGCCCGGGCGCTGGCCCACACCACCGCCGCCATGGCCGCCATGACCCTGCCCTACCTGGTGGTGCTGGTGGCGTTCGGCGACACCCTGGTGCCGCTGGTCTACGGCGCCCGCTACGGCGACCCCACCCCGGTGCTGCTGTGGTTCGCCGCCGTCCATGTGGCGGTGGTCTTCGTCTATCCGCTGGAGACCGCCATGGTGCTGCTGCGCCGGCCCGACCTGCTGTTCTTCGGCCGGGTCGGCTCGGCGGCGGTCGGCATCGGTCTCAGCCTTGCCCTGGTGCCCACCTGGGGCCTGGGCGGCGCCATGGCCGGCATCACCGCCGGGATCGTCGCCTCTGGCCTAGGGTCCCTCTGCCTGTTGCTCCGGGAGAAGCCATGGATGCCCAAGCCCCCGCGCCCCGGCCGGCGGTGATCGCCGCCGCCCTGGTCGCCGTCGCCGCCTTCGCGGTCTCGCTGATGATCGCCGCAGCGTCGGATGGAAGTGCCGCCTGGGCGGCGCTGCCGCTGGTGCCGGTGGCGCTGATGTGGTCGGCGCCGCTGCTGGCCGGGCTGCTGCGCGGCCGCCCCTGGGCCTGGATGCTGGCCCTGGCGCTGCTGATCTTCGTCACCGATGCCAGCTTCCGGGCGCGGCCCTGGGCCGACAAGTCGGTGGACTGGCAGGTGCTGCTGAAGGCGGCGGTATGGGCGGGGTGCGGGCTGGCCGGGCTGCTGCGGCTGGGAGCCGGCGACGGCGTGTGGAAGCGGCCGCCGGCGGTGCTGACGCTGGCCTTCATCGGGTTGCTGGGAGCCTCGGCGGCATGGTCGCCGACGCCCCTCTACACCCTGCAATCGGCGGTGGCCTTCGGCTGGCTGTTCCTGTTCGGCCTGGCCGCCGCCGAGGTGCTGGACGAGACCCGGCTGCTGCAGGCGGTGGCCCTGGGCTGCGGCCTGATCGTGCTGCCGTCGCTGGCGATGGCGCCGTTCGCCTATGGCCTCGCCCCGTCCAGCCCGGGCAGCACCGGCGATCCCGACCGCCTGCGCGGCCTGACCGACCATCCCATCCCCATGGCCGAGATCGCCGTGCTGTTCACTTTCGCCGTGCTCGCTTTGGCCGGACGGGTGCGCGCCGCCTCGGTCCGCATCGGGCTGGTCGTGCTGGCGCTGGCGGGGGCGGCGGCGGTGCTGCTGACCCAGTCGCGGGTCGCCCCGGTGGCCATGCTGGCGGCGGTGGCGCTGTACGTCGCCTACCGCCGCGGCGGCTGGCTGCTGCTGCTGCCCACCCTGGTGATGCTGACCGGAGCGGTGCTGGCGGCGGAATCCCTGTCGGGCTTCGCCGCCCTGCTGCCCGGCGACCTGCTGGAGCTGGTGTCGCGGTCGGGCTCGTCCAGCGAGATCCTCAGCCTGTCGGGACGGCTGGAGATCTGGCCCTACGTGCTGGGACGCATCGGCGAATCACCCCTGCTCGGCCACGGCCACGCCGCCGGCATCGAGCTGTTCCGCGGCTTCACCCGCTGGCGCATCACCCATGCCCACGACCTCTATCTGCAGGCGGCGCTGTATGTCGGGCTGGTCGGGCTGGGCCTGCTGGCGGCGGCCTTCGCCACCCAGCTCAAGGTGTTCCTGGCCGCCCCCAGCCCGGTGCGCGACATCCTGCTGCTCTACACCCTGCTGAAGGGCGTCACCGAGCAATCGGTGCTGTCCAACATGCCCTCGGGCAGCGTGGCGCTGTGGATGGTGACGGTGGGGCTGGCGGCGGTGGCGTGGCGGGGAAATCCGTCGTTCCCGCGCAGGCGGGAACCCAGGGGTCACGGACAGGCTGTCGGTGCACCTCCTGGATCCCCGCCTTCGCGGGGATGACGGCTCCTAAAGGACCACCGCCGCCCTTCCGTCCGGGCCGTAGAGTTCGCGGGCGCGCTTCTCGAACGACGCCACCATCAGGCGCACCGCCTCGCCGAACAGGGCGCCGATCAGCTTCTGCAGCAGCTTGGAGCGGAACTCGAAATCCACGAAGAAGTCGATCACCGTGCCGCCGTCGGCGGTGGGGGTGAAGACCCAGTGGTTGTTGAGGTGGTGGAACGGCCCCTCGGTATAGGTGACGTCGATGCGCATGGCGGCGCGGTTCAGCACCACCTTCGAGGTGTAGCGCTCGCGCACCAGCTTGAAGCCGATCACCAGGTCGGCGAAGAAGACGTCGCCGTCGCGCTTGCGGATACGGGCGGCGACGCACCAGGGCAGGAAGTCCGGGTATTTCTCGACGTCGGCGACCAGCGCGAACAGCTGGTCTGGGGTGAAGGGCAGCGGGCGCTGTTCGGCGTGGGTGGGCATGTCACTCGGCCGCCCGCAGGGCGGCGCGGGCCTTCCGCAATTCCTCGAAATCGCGGTCGGCGTGGTGCGACGAGCGGGTCAGCGGCGTCGCCGCCACCATCAGGAAGCCCTTGGCCTTGGCCATGGCGGCGTAGTCGGCGAACTCGTCGGGGGTGACGAAGCGATCCACCGCCACGTGCTTCAGGGTCGGCTGCAGGTACTGGCCGATGGTGATGAAGTCGATGCCGGCCGAGCGCATGTCGTCCATCACCTGCAGCACTTCCGCCCGCGTCTCGCCCAGGCCGACCATGATGCCGGACTTGGTGAAGATCTCGGGCTCCAGCTCCTTGGCCTTCTGCAGCAGGCGCAGCGATTCGAAATAGCGCGCCCCCGGGCGGATGGCGGGATAGAGCCGCGGCACGGTCTCGAGGTTGTGGTTGAAGACGTCGGGCCGGGCCGCCGCCACCGCCTCGACCGCGCCCGCCTTGTCGCGGAAATCGGGGGTCAACACCTCAATTGTGCAGCCGGTTCCCAGGGCGCGGATGCGCTGGATGCAGGCGACGAACTGGAAGGCGCCGCCATCGGCCAGATCGTCGCGGTCGACCGAGGTGATGACCACGTGCCGCAGGCCCATGGAGTTCACGCTGTCGGCCAGGTGCTCGGGCTCGGCCAGATCCACCGTGCCCTTGGGGTTGCCGGTCTTGACGTTGCAGAAGGCGCAGGCCCGGGTGCAGGTGTCGCCCAGGATCATGAAGGTGGCGTGCTTGTGCTTCCAGCACTCGCCGATATTGGGGCAGGCCGCCTCCTCGCACACCGTGTGCAGGTTCTTGTCCCGCATCAGCCGCCGCACCTCGGCGGCCTCGGCCGAGGTGGGCGCCTTGACCCGGATCCAGTCGGGCTTGCGCGGCGACGGATTGTCGGGCTTGCGGGCCTTCTCGGGATGGCGGATGACGGGAGCGTCGGTCATGGATTGGATATCGGCCAGGGCGGATGGCGGGTCAAGGAAAACCGTGACATCTTCCAGGACCGTCACCCCCGGGCTTGACCCGGGGGTCCATGGCGCCGGTCCGTGGATGGCCGGGTCAAGCCCACGGCTGTCCGGTTTAATTCTNGCCTGCCCGACACCGCCACCCCGCACGCGCTCAGGCATTCCTTCGCCACCCACCTGCTGGCCGGCGGCGGCGATCTGCGCACCATCCAGGAATTGCTGGGCCACGCCTCGCTGTCCACCACCCAGCGCTACACCAAGGTCGATGCCGCCCGCCTGAAGGGCGTCTACGACAAGGCCCATCCGCGGGCGAAGGCCAGGTAGGTCGCCATGCGTCAAGTCCGAACCACTCCTAACTCGTCATGGCCGGGCTCGCCCCACGGCTGTCCGGTTTAATTTTCGGCTGTTAAGGGCCCCCTCGCCCGCCTGCGGGAGAGGGGGCGAGCGTCAGCGAGCCGGGGTGAGGGCGGCGCGTGTCCACGCGCCCAAGACCTGGAGAGACAGCCGCTTTCGCTGTCGCGAAGCGCACCTGGCGGTGCGCGCCCTCTCCCTCCCGTCGCTGTCGCGACGGGCCCCTCCCTCTCCCGCTGGCGGGCGAGGGAAATTATGTCTACTGCGGCCAGCGTCACCCTGGACGCAGCCGTCACCAAGGGCTTCGAAAGGCGTTCCGAAAATTAAACCGGACAGAAGTGGGTCAAGCCCGGCCATGACGAAGACGTGTGCGTGGTGAAAACCCTAGAAATGGATCGCCCGCCCCCAGGCCGCCAGCACCGATTCGTGCATCATTTCCGACAGGGTCGGATGGGGGAAGACGGTGTGCATCAGCTCGGCCTCGGTGGTCTCCAGGGTCTTGGCGATGGTGTAGCCCTGGATCATCTCGGTGACCTCGGCGCCGATCATGTGGGCGCCCAGCAGCTCGCCGGTCTTGGCGTCGAACACCGTCTTGATCAGGCCCTCGGCCTCACCCAGCGCGATGGCCTTGCCGTTGCCGATGAAGGGGAAGCGGCCGACCTTGACCTGATAGCCCTTCTCCACCGCCTTCTTCTCGGTCAGGCCGACGCTGGCCACCTGGGGATGGCAGTAGGTGCAGCCGGGGATCTTGCGGATGTCCAGCGGGTGGACGTCCTTGAGGCCGGCGATCTTCTCGACGCAGATCACCCCTTCGTGGCTGGCCTTGTGCGCCAGCCACGGCGGCGCCGTCAAATCGCCGATGGCGTAGACTCCCGGCTCGCCGGTGGCGCACCACTGATCGGTCACCACGTGGCCCTTCTCCAGCACCACCTTGGTGCCTTCCAGGCCCAGATTCTCGGAATTGGCGACGATGCCCACCGCCGAGATGACGCGATCGACCACGATGTCCTCGATCTTGCCGCCGGTCTCCACCTGCACCGCCACCTCGGTGGCCGATTTCTTCAGCCCCTTGACGGTGGCGCCGGTGAGGATGCGCATGCCCTGCTTCTCGAACTGCTTCTGGGCATGGGCGCTGATCTCCTCGTCCTCGACGGGAAGCACCCGGTCCATCACCTCGACCACCGTGACGGCCGACCCCAGCGCGTTGAAGAAACTGGCGAATTCGATGCCGATGGCGCCCGAGCCGATGACCAGCAGCCGCTTCGGCACTGTGTCGGGAACCAGCGCCTCCCTGTAGGTCCAGACGAACTTGCCGTCGGGCTCCAGCCCCGGCAGCACCCGGGCCCGCGCGCCGGTGGCGAGGATGATGTGCTTGGCCGAGAGCTGCGCCCCGTCCTTGCCCTCGACCACCACCTTGCCTTTCCCTGCCAGCTTGCCGTGGCCGTCGAACACGGCGACCTTGTTCTTCTTCAGCAGGCCCTTGACGCCGGCATTGAGCTGGGCCGAAACCCCGCGCGAGCGCTTGACGATGGCGGCGAGGTCGTAGCCCGGCTGGCCCGCCGACAGGCCGTAGGACGCGGCGTGCAGCATGGTGCGGTAGACGTCGGCCGAGCGCAGCAGCGCCTTGGTCGGGATGCAGCCCCAGTTGAGGCAGATGCCGCCGAGATGCTCGCGTTCCACCACCGCGGTCCTGAGGCCCAGCTGGGCGGCGCGGATGGCCGCCACATAGCCGCCGGGTCCGCCGCCGATGACCACCAGGTCGAAGCTGTTCTCGGGCATGTCCCTTTTCTCCACGAAGCTCATGGTCGGCAACGGATCAGGCGGCGCGGGCGATGGGCCGCCACGCCTGGTCGAGGTCGAAGGCCAGGTCGTGGTCGGCGACGTAGCGCCACAGGAAGGCGTCGAAATCGCCATGGAACTCCTCGGCCACGAACTGCTCCAGCGCGGCGGCCTTGGCGGCGTAGACCGGCATCAGGTCGAAGCGCCAGCCGCCCTTGTCGTCGGCGGCGGCCTTCAGCATGCCGCCCTCGTCCATCTCGGCGACCAGGCGCTTCATGACCCACGCCCCGTCCTCGTCGAAGCCCAGGTGCTCGCCCAGGGACAGCTCGTCCACCAGGGCGTCGAGATAGGGGAACGCGGTGAAGGCCATCAGGAACACCGCCTCGGGCGGCGCCCCCAGGATGTCGGCCGGCTCGGGCATGCCGCGCAGGCGGGTGACGAAGAAGCGGGTGAGCGGGTCGCGCGCCGCCAGCTCTGCCTTGCCCTCGGCGCGGTAGATGTCCTTCAGGTCCTCGCCCCAGGCCGCGGCGGCGCCGAACAGGCGGGCGGCGGCTGAGTTCATGCGGCCGTCGCGCAGCGCCTGTTTCAGCCCCTCGAAACCGGTGCGGATGCCCGACAGGGCGCGGGCGGTCTCATCCTTGTCCATCTTATCCTCTCAGAACCAACAGCATTTTTCCGTTTCGTCACCCCCGGGCGTGACCCGGGGGTCCATGGCGCCGAGGCGTGGATGGCCGGGTCAAGCCCGGCCATGACGAAGGAAATGGGTCACAGCAGCATCGACAGCGGGTCTTCCACCAGCTTCCTGAAGGCGGCCAGGAATTCGGCGCCGACGGCGCCGTCCACCACCCGGTGGTCCACCGACAGGGTGCAGGTCATGACGGTGGCGACGGCCAGGGCGCCGTCCTTCACCACCGGGCGCTGCTCGCCCGCCCCCACCGCCAGGATGCAGCCCTGGGGCGGGTTGATGATGGCGGCGAATTCGCGGATGCCGTACATACCCAGGTTGGAGACGGTGAAGCCGCCGCCCTGGAACTCCTCGGGCTTCAGCTTGCCGTCGCGGGCCTTGGCCGCCAGCTCCTTCATCTCGCTGGAAATGGCGCCCAGACCCTTGCCGTCGGCCTTGCGCACGATGGGGGTGATGAGGCCGTTGGGCGTGGCCACCGCCACCGAGATGTCCACGTCGGTGTAGCGGCGGATCGCCTCCTCGCCCCACGAGGCGTTGGCGGCCGGCACCTTCCTCAGCGCCAGGGCGACGGCGCGGACCACGAAGTCGTTGACCGAGAGCTTATAGCTGTCAGACCGCCCGTTCAGCTCGGACCGGATGCGCAGCAGCTCGTCGATGCGGCAATCGATGGTCAGGTAGAAATGCGGGATGGTCGATTTGGCCTCGGTCAGGCGCCGGGCGATGACCTTGCGCACGTTGGAATTGGGGATCTCCTCGTAGGCCGGGCCGAACGGGTTGTCCACCGGCGCGGCGACCGGCGCGGGCGCCGGAGCGGCGACCGGAGCGGCGACCGGAGCCGCCTTGACCCCGCCCTTCACCGCCGCCTCGATGTCGGCCTTGACGATGCGCCCGTGCGGGCCGGAACCGGTCACCAGCTTGAGGTCGAGCCCGGCCTGGGCGGCCAGGCGGCGGGCCAGCGGGCTGGCGAACAGGCGGTCGCCGGCCCTCTCGCGGGGCGGGGTTGGGGTGGGGGCATGGGCGGCAGGCACGGGAGCAGGCGGCGCCATGTCCCCCTCCCGACCTCCCCCCGCTGGCGCGGGGCGAGGAGAGGTAATGGTTGCCGCGCTCTCGCCCTCTTCCAGCAGGACGGCGATGGGCTGGTTGACCTTGACGCCGGCGGTGCCGCCGGGGACCAGGATCTTGCCGATGGTGCCCTCGTCCACCGCCTCGAATTCCATGGTGGCCTTGTCGGTCTCGATCTCGGCGATGACGTCGCCGGACTTGACCGCGTCGCCTTCCTTCTTCAGCCAGCGGGCCAGGGTGCCTTCGCTCATGGTCGGCGAGAGCGCGGGCATCAGGATCTCGATGGGCATGGCGCTCTCCCCTTACTTGGCGTAGCAGACCTTGCGGACGGCATCGGCCACCGTCTGCGCGGTGGGCAGGTACATCCGCTCCAGGTTGGCGGCATAGGGCATGGGCACGTCGGCGCCGCACACCCGCACCGGCGGGGCATCCAGCCAGTCGAAGCAATGCTCCATCATCACCGCGGCGATTTCCGAGCCGATGCCGGCGAAGGCCCAGCCTTCCTCGACGCTGACCACGCGGTTGGTCTTCCGCACCGAGGCGGCGATGGTCTCGACGTCGAGCGGGCGGATGGAGCGAAGATTGACCACCTCGGCCTCGATGCCTTCCGAGGCCAGCAGGGTCGCCGCCTCCAGCGCCACGCCGACCATGCGCGAATAGCTGACGATGGTGACGTGGGTGCCGTCGCGCTCGATCTTGGCCTTGCCGATGGGGACGACGAAGTCCGGGTCGTCGGGGACGTCGAAGGTCTGGCCGTAGAGGATCTCGTTCTCAAGCACCACCACCGGGTTGGGATCGCGGATGGCCGCCTTCATCAGGCCCTTGGCGTCGGCCGCCGAATAGGGGGCGACCACCTTGAGGCCCGGGCAATGGGCGTACCACGAGGCGAAGTCCTGGCTGTGCTGGGCGCCCACCCGCGCCGCCGCCCCGTTGGGACCGCGGAAGACGATGGAACACGGCTGCTGACCGCCCGACATGTACAGGGTCTTGGCCGCCGAGTTGATGACGTGGTCGATGGCCTGCATGGAGAAGTTCATGGTCATGAACTCGACGATGGGCTTCAGGCCGGAAAAGGCGGCGCCCACCGCCAGGCCGGCGAAGCCCATCTCGGTGATCGGGGTGTCGATCACCCGCTCGGGGCCGAACTCGTCCAGCATGCCCTGGCTGATCTTGTAGGCGCCCTGGTACTGGCCGACCTCCTCGCCCAGCAGGAACACCGCCGGATCGGCGCGCATCTCCTCGGACATGGCGTCGCGCAGCGCCTCGCGCACGGTCTGGCGCACGGTCTTGTCGTAGACCTTCTCGTCGGCGGCCGGCTTGTGGATGGCGGCGGCCATGGGCGCCGCCACCTTGGGCTCGGCATGGTTGACCGGCACGGTGGCGGGACCGGCGTTCTCCATCACCTTCGACAGGGCCGAGTTGTCCTCGCCCTCCTCCAGCAGAATGGCGATGGGGGTGTTCACCGCCACCCCGTCGGTGCCGCCCTGGACCAGGATCTTGCCGAGGCGGCCTTCCTCGACCGCCTCCATCTCCATGGTCGCCTTGTCGGTCTCGATCTCGGCCAGCACCTCGCCGGACTTGACCGCGTCGCCCTCGGCCTTCAGCCAGCGGGCCAGCTTGCCCTCGGTCATGGTCGGCGACAGCGCCGGCATCAACACTTCGATTGCCATGTCGTCCTCCCCCCTCAGGCGTCGATCAGAACGTCGGTCCACAGCTCGGACGGATCCGGCTCGGGACTGGATTGCGAGAATTCGGCGGCCTCGGTGACGATGGCCTTGACCTCGCGGTCGATCTCCTTGAGGCCGGCCTCGTCGATGGCGCCGGTGTCCAGCAGCCTGGCCTTCAGGGTGTCGATGGGGTCGTGCTGCTCGCGCATCTTGCTGACCTCCTCCTTGGTCCGGTACTTGGCCGGGTCGGACATGGAGTGGCCGCGGTAGCGGTAGGTCTTCATCTCCAGGATGTAGGGGCCGTCGCCCGAGCGGGCGTGCTCCAGGGCGCGCGATGCCGCCTCGAACACCGCCGGCACGCTCATGCCGTCCACCGCCTCGCCGGGAATGCCGTAGGCCTGGCCGCGCATGAACAGCTCGGTGCCGGCGGCGTGGCGCTGGGTCGAGGTGCCCATGGCGTACTTGTTGTTCTCGATCACGTAGACCACGGGCAGCTTCCACAGCGCCGCCATGTTGAAGCTCTCGTACACCTGGCCCTGGTTGAGCGCGCCGTCGCCCAGGTAGCAGTGACAGACGCCGCCGTCCTTGGAATATTTGTGGGCGAAGCCCAGCCCGGTGCCGATGGGCACCTGGGCGCCGACGATGCCGTGGCCGCCGTAGAAGCGCTTGTCGCGGCTGAACATGTGCATCGAGCCGCCCTTGCCCTTGGAATAGCCGCCGATGCGCCCCGTGAGCTCGGCCATCACGCCCTTGGCGTCCATGCCGCAGGCCAGCATCTGGCCGTGGTCGCGGTACGAGGTGATGACCGAATCGGTCGCCCCGGCCGCCGCCTGCATGCCGACCACCACCGCCTCCTGGCCGATATAGAGGTGGCAGAAGCCGCCGATCAGGCCCATGCCGTAAAGCTGGCCGGCCTTCTCCTCGAACCGGCGGATCAGCAGCATGTCGCGGTACCAGCGGACCAGCTGATCGCGGCCGGGCTCGGTGGCCTTGCCCTTGCGCTTGGGTGCGGTCGCCATGACTCCTCCCTGGGGTCGTTTGAGGACGGTTTCCAAGATAGGTAAACCGCCCTACCCTTTTTTGCAAGACTTATCAAATTCGAAAACGCTTGTATTGCAACGCAATAATGACGGTTAACCGCTTTTCGGTTAATCACCATTGTTGCGCCCATGAGGCGTATCATGATGCGCCAGCGGGTCCCCGGTCCAGCCGCACCGAGGCCATAGGTGCGACTGCCCGACTGTCTATGTCGGAAGGGGAAGGCGGGATGAAAAGGGGGGAGAGGGGCGTACGGGGGTGCAGCCGACAAAGGCCGTGCACCGGGCAAGGACGGCGGCCGCCGACAAGCGACGAGCCCGCGCCCGACGCAAGGTCATTGGGAGCGGGCTGCGGGCAACACGCTCACCGCATCTGGACGATGATGTCTTCGCCCCGATCAGCCGGCGCGCAGTTCGCGCAGGAAGTCCTGGAACTCGGCTTCCAGCTTGCCGCTGTCCTCCCGCAAGCGGCCGGCGGCACCGATCACACCGCGGACGGTTTCGCTCGTCTCCATCGCCACGCGGGCGACGCCGCCGATGGCCGTGGCGACCTCACCAGCGCTATGCGCCGCATGTTCGACGTTGCGGGCGATCTCGGCGGTAGCGGCGCCCTGCTCCTCCACCGCACCGGCCACCGCGACGGACAGTTCGTTGATCCGCCCGATCGTGCCGGTGATGGCACGAATGACGGATACGGCCTGGCGGGTCTCGTCCTGGATCGCGTTGACCTGCGTCGAAATCTCTTCGGTGGCGCGGGCGGTCTGGCCGGCGAGGTTCTTGACCTCGTGGGCCACCACGGCGAATCCCTTGCCGGCATCACCGGCCCTGGCCGCTTCGATGGTGGCGTTGAGCGCCAGCAGGTTGGTCTGGCTGGCGATGGAGTTGATCAGGCTGACGACCTCGCCGATGCGCTGGGCGGCGGTGGCCAGGCCCTGGATCTTGCCGTTGGCGGCTTCGGCTTCGCCGAAAGCCTCGCGGGCGATGTCGGCCGAGGCGTTGACCTGTCTCGATATTTCCTGGATCGAGGCGTTCAGCTCGGTGCTGGCCGCCGACGCTGTTTCGACGTTGCTGGACGCCTCTTCCGTCGCGGACGTCACCGATGCGGTCTGAGCCATGGTGCTTTCGGCGTTGCCGCTCATCTGGTCGGCAGCCCCCAGCAGTTGCTCCACCGTCTGCGAAATGGTGCCCATGGTCGCCCGCACCCGGGCTTCCAGGCGATCGGCCAGTTCCGCCATTTCCCGCTTCCGCGCGATCCGACCTTCCTCCTCAAGGTGCAACCGCTCGGCCCTGGCGCCCTCTTCGGCCTGCCGGGCCTGCTCCAGTTCAAGACTGACCGCGTCCTCGCGCTGCTCCACCGTCCGCAGGAGCAGATGGATCGCGGTCAGGGTCGCCCCTCCCACCACCGCCATGACCGCCAGCAGGAGGACGTAGGACAGCACCCGGGTCCATCTCAGTTCAGCGGACAGATGGTCGACGTCCTGAACCGCATGGATTGCGGCCAGTGGACGGCCGTCCTTGTCCTTCAGGGTCAGGGACAGCGCGTGCGTGCTTGCACCTTCGGGAATGGTGAAGTTGGCGAGCTTCCTGGCCGGACGAGCCCCCCCCAGGTCGGCGATGGCCACCTGCATTCCAAGGCGGGTGTCAAGATCGGCCAGGGCGACCAGGGGATCGACGTGCAGAATGGCGTATCCCAGCAGGCGCAGGCCGCCCACGGGCGCGATTACGCTGAGCCGCGCCTGCCCGTTGTCGAGCCAGACATGATGCAGGATGCGCAGGCGGTCCGGTCCCTGACGGGCCTTGAGTGCCGCCATCAGATCGTCGGGAAGCGGTGTGCGGTCGCCCGCCCACTTCTCGCCCAGGATCGTCAAGTCGGGTGCCGCCATGGTCAGGCCGATGAAATGCACCCGCCCCTCGGAAAAGACATCCCGCCGTTCAGCATCGGCGATCGTCTCGGACACCTGCTCGCGCGCGCTCAACGCCTGGCGCACCCCACCTTCCTGGGCGACCTCCGACACCGCCGCAGCGGCCATGGCGGCGTGGCGCCGCCATATCAGGTCGCCGGCCAGATTGTCGAGAAGCAGTTGGGACTGACGGTCCTGGAAGAGGAAAACCAGGGATTCGTAACGCCCGGTGACGAACGTTACCACACCGATGCTGGCCGCCACCACCACGAGCCCCGCAACGATGAGAATGGTCATCAGCGTACGCCTGCGCTTGCGTGCGTTCATTACCGCCTCCCCGCCCGAATACCGTCAGCCCCGCCTGCCTCTACTTGCCGACCAGCGGCAGGCCCTTGGCCTTCCACTCGTCCATGCCGAGTGCATAGTAGTAGACCTTGCTGTAGCCGTATTCGATCGCCTTGCCCGCCGCAGCGGCGGCACGGCCGCACTTGACCCCGTTGCAGTAGAACAGAGCGGGGTTGGTCTTGGCCGCGATGTGCTTGGCCAGAACGTCAGGACCGGTGATGTCGGTGTCGATCAGGCGCACGGCTCCCTCGATGTGGCCGGCGGCGTAGTCGCCCTCCTTGCGATTATCCAGGATGACAAGGTTGGCGTTGGCCTCGATCAGCTTGACGACTCCATCGGCGTCGACAGTCGTCGCCCCCTTGATGGTCATCGGCGCATCGGCCGCAGCCGCGACGCCAGCCGATCCCACCTATACCGCCAACACAACCAATACCCTGAAGATGGCTTTGTTCATTGTTTCTACTCCCGTGCAATCCGCAATTTCCCGGATGGAGGGCGTTCCGCCTCTTGATTTTCAGAATGTTAATACAAATTGGCCGTGTTCAAAAGGCTGGAACCCCATTGCCAGACGCACTGTTCGCTGCGAAGCTAGCCC